>NZ_JBICUT010000010.1:0-296287 GCF_043198445.1 Spirillospora sp. NPDC048823
CACGGGGCGGCCCGGCCAAATAACGACCGAACCGATAAAGGCACTGGCTTTTAACACGCTGTTGAGTTCTCAAGAAACGGACACCCACCGCGCCGGACCCGCTTCCGCGGGCCCCAGCCTCGGGGCGACTCGTCTTACTTTACCGGATCCGGGCGGACTGTCAATTTCAGCCCTTTTCCGATAACGCCCTTCCACTGCCGCTTGCGCGGCACCTTCCAGGCGGTGAAGCTATTTCATCAGATCCGGCCCGATTGTCAAAACCGACCTTTTCCGACCCATCACAGCTCGCCGGGCACGGCGAAGCCGTGTCGGCTGGTTCGTGATGGTTTCCCCGGTGTCGGCCGGCCGCCGTGCGGGCGTCCTGCATCCGTGTGGGGACGAGGGGCTAACCTACGGGTATCAGGGCGGCCACGTCAACTCGGAGGGCCGTGGGCTCCACATCGAGACGAACGGTCGGTCTAGGCGGGAACCCACCGGGCCTGGTAACCATCTATCTTCTTGGATTACCCAGCCCATATGCACGGAGGTACGACCATGGCTTACCCGCCCGCTCCCCCGCCGCCGAACGCCTACGGCGCCGGCGGCCCGCCCCCCAACCACCTGGTGTGGGCGATCCTCTCGACGATCTTCTGCTGCCTGCCCGCGGGGGTCGTGTCCATCGTCTTCGCCGCGCAGGTCAACTCCAAGTGGCAGTCCGGTGACCAGGCCGGCGCCATGAAGGCGTCCGGCAACGCGAAGACCTGGGCCATCGTGGCCGCGGTCGTCGGTGTCATCGGCGGCATCATCTCCTTCGTCATCCAGTTGTCCCTCGCGAGTTGACGGCTCCCGAGTCATGACGAGTGAGCGCCGGTCCGCCCTGGTTCTGCCGGGCGGGCCACCCACCGGGCGGCGGAGCGGCCACCGCGGCCGTTCCGCGGCCGCGGTGGCGGTCCGGCTGCTCCGGCCGGGCGGTGTCCTGGTCCTCACCGCCGTGGTCGTCTCCTACATCGGCGCGGTCGATCCGAATGAGGAAGGTCACTATCCGACCTGCCCGTTCCTGTCGCTGACCGGCTTGCAGTGCCCGGGCTGCGGCGCGATGCGGACCATCCACGCCCTCGCGCACGGTCGCGTCGATGACGCGCTGGGGCTGAACGTCTTCGCTGTGACGATGGTCCCGGTACTGGCGTTCTTCTGGTTCCGGTGGGCGAGGGCCCTGGTCCAGGACCGCCCCACCCGCACGAAGGCGGCTCACCCGGCGTTCATCTGGGCGTTCTTCGGAGCGGTCCTCCTCTTCTGGCTGGTGCGGAACCTGCCGTTCGGTTCCTTCCTCGCAGCCTGACCCCGGCCGACGGGGACCGAACCAGGCCCCTTTACGCTCTCCCGGGTGAAACGCGGAATCTTCCTGGTGACACTCCCGCACCTTGTGCGCATCCACGTCGTCCCGCCTGTGGGCGGGTACTCGCCCGGAGGTCGCCGGTGAACGGACGTGCCCTGGTTCTCGGCGGTGGCGGTGTCGCGGGCATCGCGTGGCTGACCGGCGTCATCGCCGGGCTCGCCCAGGAGGGGACGGACGTGACCGAGGCCGATCTGCTGGTCGGCACATCGGCCGGCGCAGCGGTGGGCGCGCAGCTCGGGAGCGGCCTGCCGATCGGGGAGCTGCTCGCGCGGCAGGCGGACCCGGCGTTGCAGAACCGCGAGCTGGTTCCGTCCGGCGGCGTGTCCGTCGCCGAGGTCGCGGAGATCTGGATGCGGCTCGCCGAGGAGAACGACGATCCCGCCTTGGTCAGGCGGGCGCTCGGTGCGCGGGCGCTGGCCGCCGGCACCGTCGCGGAGGCCGAGCGGCGGGCGGTGATCGAGGGGCGGCTGCCCAGTCACGAGTGGCCGTCCCGGGCCCTGAAGGTGACGGCGGTGAACGCCCTGACGGGTGATCTGCGGGTCTTCGACCGCGACTCGGGCGTCGGGCTCGTGGACGCGGTCGCGGCGAGCTGCGCCGTCCCGATGATCTGGCCGCCGGTGACGATCGACGCCGTCCGGTACGTGGACGGCGGCGTGCGGTCGGTGAACAACGCCGACCTCGCCGCCGGCCACGAACGTGTGCTGGTCATCGCTCCGATGGGCGACCCGGGGCTGGACGCGGACATCGCCGTGGTGAACGACCGGGGCGGGCGCGTCGAGGTGATCAATCCGGACGGCGCGTCGCTGGAGGCGTTCGGCACCGACCCGCTGTCCCCGTCCACCCGTACACCGGCGGCGGACGCCGGGGTCAAGCAGGGCCTGGCGCTGGCCGCGGGCATCGCCCGGTTCTGGGGCCCGGACGTACCGGACGGCTCGTAGCCGTCACATCGCCGGCAGGCGGAGTCAGGCCGGGTCGGTGTAGGCCGGCGGGCGCTTCTCGAAGTAGGCGCGGACGGCCTCGACCTGGTTGGGGGTGCCGCGCAGTTCGCCGAGCGTCCGTGACTCTTCGAGGTACTGGCCGGCCAGGTCGTCGTCCGACGCGCGGTTGAGCAGGCGTTTCGCGCCGCGGACGGCGTCGGGGCTGTGGCCGGCGATCTCCCGGGCGAGCTCGGTGGCGGCGGCGTGCGGGTCGGCGGCGGTGCGGGTGGCGAGGCCGATGCGGGCGGCCTCCTCGCCGCTGATCATGCGGCCGGTGAAGGTGAGTTCCTTCGCGACGTCCTCACCGATGAGACGGATCAGGGCGGCGGTTCCCGTCATGTCGGGCACCAGGCCCCAGCGGATCTCCAGGACCGACAGTTTCGCGTCGGGGGCGACGATGCGGATGTCGGCGCCGAGCGCGATCTGCAGGCCGCCGCCGAGGGCGTGGCCGTGGACGGCGGCGATGACGGGCTGCGGCATCTCCCGCCAGGTGTGCACGGCCTGCTGGCCGAGGTTGGTGATGCGTCCCGGTTCGCGGGCGGTGATGTCGCGCGCCAGCCGCCGGAACCGGGCGCTGCCCTCGCCGGCGGCGGAGTCACCGGCCATGGCGGCGAAGTTGGCGAAGTCGAGCCCGGCGCAGAACGCGCGGCCCTCGCCGGACAGGACCACGGCCCGGACGGCCGGGTCCGCGCCGACCGTCTCCCCGGCCTCGGCGAGCGCCTCGAACGTGGCGATGTCGAGGGCGTTCAGCTTGTCGGGGCGGTTGAGCCGCACGTCGGCGACTCCGTCGTGGACGTGCACGGTCACGCGGTCGGTCATGCCGGGGTCCTCATCTGTCGGCGATCTTCTCAGGGTGACGATTCCATGCGCCGCCGCAGCCAGTCGAGGGCCGCGTCACCTCGGGTTCTCTGGAAGGCGCGCAGGGCGGGCCCGGGAGCGGCGGTGGGCGCGTCGATGGGCGCCGGAGTGATGGCGGACGCGAGTTCGGCGCATTCGGTGCAGCGTCCATTCACGCATTCTCGCGGGACTGCGGTCAGGTGACGGGAACGATTCTCGCGTCGGCGAGCCGGCCGGCCTGGATGTCGAGGAGGCCGAGGGTGCCGTGGGGCTGGCGGCGCCGGTCGGTGGGCGATCCCGGGTTGAAGATGCGGACTCCGTCGCCGGTCTCGTCCAGCGGGATGTGCGAATGCCCGAAGACGACGAGTTCGGCGCCGGGGAACCAGCGGCGCATCCGTGCGGTCCGGCCGCGGGCCTGGCCGCTGTCGTGGACCATGGCGACCGCGAGGCCGCCGAGGTCGAGTTCGAGGCGTTCGGGGGCGCCCCACGCGGCGACGTCCGGTCCGTCGTTGTTGCCGAGGACGGCGTGGACGGGCGCGTATTCGGCCAGCTCGTCGAGGACGGAGGCGACGCACACGTCGCCGGCGTGCAGGATCACGTCGGCGTCCCGCAGGTGCGCGGCCACCTGCGGCGGGCACGCCTTCCAGCGCCGGGGCGCGTGGGTGTCGGAGATGGCCACCGCTTTCACACCTCCCATCGTCCCGTACACGTCGGTCGGGCCGGAGACGGGCGGGCGGGGTCGGCGCCCGTCCGTTCGCGGCCCGGCTGGAAGCCGTCCGCCCAGGACGCGTGCCGGGGGCGCCAGTCGAGGCGGAGCCGGGCTCGGGAGTTGCGGGCTCCGCGCAGCTCGTTCATGTACGCGACGCCCCAGCCGCCGACGGCGAGCCGGGCGCGGGCGGCGGGGACGCGTCCGGGCGCGGGGGCGTCGAGTGTGCGGGCGAATGCGGGCAGGAACTCGGCCATGGTGACGGGTGTGTCGTCCACGACGTTCAGGACGCCGGTCAGGTCCTTGTCGAGCGCGGCGACGAGGGCTGTCGCGGCGTCGTCGGCGTGGGTGAACGACAGGGTGGAGGTCCCGCCGCCGACCACGGGCAGCTTGCCGGCGCGGACCTGGGCCGTGAACGCCCCGTCCCCGGCGAAGGCGGAGCCCGGCCCGTACAGGTGGCCGAACCGCAGGACCAGTCCCCCGGCCTCGGCGGTCAGCCGTTCGAGTTCGATGAGGGCGGCGAGGACGGGGGTGAACTGCCGGGGCGTCCGGCCGGTCCAGAGGGGGGCGTCCTCGTCGGCCAGGCCGTCCCCCGGCTGGTAGGCGTAGGCGAGGCCCTCCGCGAGGACGCGGGTGACGCCGGCCTGCGCGGCCGCGGCGTACAGGTTGCGGGCGCCTTCGGTGCGGAGCCGGTTGGTGGCCGCGAAGTCGCGGGCCAGGCGCCTCGGGTCGGGCGCGGCGGGGATCGCGGTGAGCAGGTTGACGACCGCGTCCGGCGCGGCGTCCGCGACGGCGCCGGTCAGCGCGTCCCGGTCGAGCGCGTCGGCGGTCACGGTGCGTCCGGCGGTGGCCGGGCGGCGGGTGCGGGACAGGCCGGTCACCTCGTGCCCGACGGCCTCCAGCAGCGGGACGAGCCGGCGCCCGATGACCCCGGTGGACCCGGCGACGAGAACTCGCATGACGACCTCCCCTGATCCGTCCCGGCGGCGTCGCCGGGAAACGACGGTTCGGCATCAGGACGGGTCAGGGGCGCCGGTCGTGACGTACCGGGACGTGATTCAGGCCACATCAACGTCGCGAGGCGAGTGATTTTGCCACGCGGGGATTCGGACACCGGTGGGAAACAACTGTAAGCATGCTGTCATTACCGTGCGCTGAGCTGCGGAGTTACGCTCGGATTCCCTCGCGTTCGTCCAGAAGGATTCCGGCCGTACGCCCCCGGTCGTTCCGACACGGCGACCCAGCATCGCGGGGGAAGAGGGGGCGGCCGGGCCCCGAGGAGGATGATCACTCCCTTGCACCGGCCCCGGGGCCCGGCCGCCTTTCCCTTTTCTCCGCGGGGTGGCCGGGGCGTTACGGGGTCAGGTAGAGCTTGCGGTCGAAGACGCCGGAGCCGGGGGTGCTCTCACCGCGGGCGATGGCGGCGCCGCTGCCGGTGCCGTTGGACGGGCAGAGGAAACTGCTGCCCGACTGCCGGACGAGCGTGATGTCGTCCGCCGCACCCTGCGCGTCGTCGAGACCGGGAAGTGGCCGGTTCGGGTTGTCGCGGTTGTAGACGTCGAAGGCGAGCCCGGGGGCGTCGCCGGTCTGGAAGCCGTAGTAGCAGGTGACGGTGAAGCCGAGGATCTTGCCTTCGATCTTGAAGTTGAGGCCGGCGTTGATGGTCAGCGTGCCGTCGCGTCCGCCGTCGACCGGGTCGTGGGCGACCTGGCCGCTCTTGTCGGGCAGTTCGCTCAGGTCGAGGTCGGTCGCGGGCGAGCTGAGCCCGTTGGAGGTCTCGCAGGCGCCGATCGACGCCGCGGTCAGCTCGCCGGCGCCCGTGGGCACGACGGTGCCCTGCAGCGTCGCGCTCTCACACGACCCGGTCACCTCCGAGCCCATGAAGTCGACGGAGAAGTTGAGCGGCCCGACCGTGGAGACCTGCCAGTTTCCGGAGTAGGGCGCTCCGGCGGCGGTCTCCTCGCGGACGGTGGTGGTGGCGGCGGACGCGGTGCCCGCCGCCAGGGCCAGCGCGGCGGACGCGGCCACCACCGGAGCGGCGAGTCTGATGGGAGCTTTCACGGGGTCTCCTCCTCGGGAGAGGCCTTTGTGCTTCCGTGTGCGGCAGGCCCGCACACGGCCCCCTTTTCGCGCGGTGAGCGGGGAGACATGACCGCGCGGAATACAACCTGTTTGTACCCGAGTGATCCGGAGAAACAAAGACCCGATCAGAAATTGATTCACGTCTTATAATATTTCGTCAAAGTGGCGGAGGAAATCACTAAACCGAACGTGAACTCACTCTGTGAAATCGACCGAACGCACTAGGAGAAAAGCCCAGGAAATGGCGGGCCCTCGCGGCCGGTCAGGTGATGGCGGACCTGTTCGCGAGGAAGCCGGCCACCTGCGGGGCGACGCGGTCGGCCCAGGCCCCGATGATGTCCTCGGCGTCGGCGAGCTGCGATTCGAGCAGCGCCAGGCCGGGGGTCGGGACGTTCGCGCCCAGTTCGACGAGGAGCGGCCGCAGATGCGTCTCCACGGCGAGGTGGTGCCTGGGGTCGCCCATCACCATGAGGGGGAGGGCGGCCGCGGACGCCAGCGAGCCTGCGCCGAAACGGTCGAGGAACACCTTCAGCAGGCCGGTGTAGGTGGCCTTGTAGGTCGGGCTCGCGACGATGAGGACGTCCGCGCCGCCGACGGTGTCCAGGGCGTGCTGCACGCCGGGCGGCGGGACAGCGCTCAGCAGGTCGGGCGCCAGCACCGACAGGTCGACGGTCGCGGCGTCGGTGGTGACCCCGATCCGCTCGTCGACCGCCTCGGCGGCCTGGAGCGCCGCCCCGAGGGTGCGCGACTTCGGCCGCGGGTTGCCCGCCAGCACGACGGTGCTCATGCGCCCGATCCCCCGGTCGTCGGCAGGCCCGCGGCCCGCCACGCCCGGAACCCGCCGACGACGTCGGTGGCGCGGGTGAGGCCGAGGTCGTGCAGGGACGCGGCGGCGAGGCTGGAGGTGTAGCCCTCCGAGCAGAGCACGATGACGCGCAGGTCGTGGCCGGTCGCCACGGGGAGGCGGGCGGCGGACACCGGGTCGAGGCGCCATTCGAGGACGTTGCGTTCCACGATCAGCGCGCCGGGCACCTCGCCCTCGTCCGCGCGCTGGGCCGCGGGCCGGATGTCGACCAGCAGCGCGCCGTCCCGCGTCTCGGCGTGGGCCTGACCGGGGTCGAGGCGTTCCAGCCGGACGCGCGCGTCGGCGAGGATCTCATCGATCGTACGAGCCATGGCATCCAGCATGGCAGACGTCATCGCGCCGCGAGCTGCGCCTCGGCGGAGGCGAGGATCTCCTGGATCCGCAGGCCGTGCGCGGCGTCGAGGGTGCCGCCGGGCTCGCCGGGCTCGCCACGCACCGCACCGGCGAACTCCGCGACCATGGTCGCGAACGCGTCGTCGCCGAGTTCGGACCAGTCGAGCCGGGCGTGTCCCTCCCGCCCGTACACCTCGACGTGGGCGGGCGGCAGCTCCCCCGTCCCCGCCATCGAGACCGAGGCCTGGCTGACCGCGCCGCCCTCGTGCTCCAGCGTCAGGCCCAGCCAGCCGAGGGGGTCGCCGTGCGCGCGGACGCCGGCGACCCGGCCGAGCGAGGCGTCCAGCAGGTCGACGATGTGGGGGCCGAGGTCGAGCAGCGCGCCCTTCTCCAGCCGCCACGGAGTGGCGAACGGCCCGCCGCTCAGCACCGAGGAGACGAACGAGCCGTAGCCGCCGAACGGGTCGAGGTCGCGGACCCGGCCGAGGAAGGCTCGGGCGGCGCGCGAGTAGCGCAGGGTGAAGACCATCTGGGAGACGACGCCCGCCTCGGCGATGGCGCCGGCCACCCGGCGGGCGCCGTCGAGGTCCATGGCGAGGGGCTTTTCCAGCAGGACGGCCTTGCCCGCGCGGGCGGCCCGCGCGGCGAGCTCGGCCTGGACGTCCGGCGGGACGGAGAACGCCACGGCCTCGCAGGCGTCGAACAGGTCCTCGATCCGCTCGAACGAGGGCGCGCCGTGCCTGCCGGCCAGTTCGGCGGACGCCTCCGGCCGCCGGGCCCACACCCCGGCGAGCCGGGTGGACGGCCCCGCCGCCAGCGTCGGTGCGTGCACCATCCCGGCCCAGGGGCCCGCCCCGACCAGCCCCACCGCAACAGAATCGCTCATGGGGCAAACCTAGACGATCTACCCGTCGGTCAGTTCACGGAAGAAGTCCCTGATGTCGGCCACGAGCAGGCCGGGCTGCTCCAGGGCGGCGAAGTGGCCGCCGCGCGGTCGAACTCCGTCCACCGGACGATCTCGTCGGGCCGGGCCGCGGCCGGCGTCAGCAGCCGCCGTGCGTGATCATCCAGTCGTCGAGGAACACCTGGACGTGGTGGTCGTAGAGACCGCCGTCGGTCAGGTAGCCGCGCGCGGACGCGTAGTCCAGGCCGCAGGTCGCCCGCCCCGCCTCGATCGCCCAGCCGTCCGGGGCCGTGATGCCGTCGGCGGCGATCAGCGCCAGGAAGTTCGCGTCGGCGGAGCCGTGGTCGGGCTGCGCCGGGGCCGGGTTCCGGGGTTCGGTGACGGTGACGGTGGGCCGCGTCTCGGGCGGCGCCCGCCTCTGCTCCGGTTCCTGAGCGGGCGGCGCCGACGTCCGGGTCTCGCCGACCCGTCCGGCGTCGCGCGTCTCCCCCGGGTTCAGCTCCATGAACGCGACCGCGCCGGCGATCGCCAGGACCGCGGCGATCAGCGCGGCGGCCGCGACGATGATGATCTGCCTCATGTCGTCCCCCCGATGGGCGGCTGCGAGGGAGAGCCGGGCAAGGTCTCGCCCATCCCTCGCCGCTGGGCGGGGCCAACGACACCAGTATGCGCGTGGCCGCGCCATCACCGGCAGGGACGAAAGTCCCGGACATTACGGGATACTTTAAGGCAAACCGGGTGCACTCAGCCGAGTTGGACGCCGAAGAACAGGGCGGCCAGGGCACCCACCGCGCCGAGTGCCCCCCAGACGGCCAGGCCCGCCTTGGAACCGGCGCGGGTGTGCAGGAACGCCGCCACTCCCGACAGGAGGACGAAGACGAGCTTCACCTCCAGCGTGCGCTGCGCCGCGTCGCCCATGTCGCCCGCGGTGATGTTCCAGACACCGGTGAGGACCAGGACGGCGAACGCGGGCCAGGCGACCATGTTGTACCGGCGGGCGGCGACCTTGGTGACGCCCTCGAAGCCGCGCAGCGCCGGGACGAGCGCGCCGAGCGTGATCTGCCCGCCGACCCAGATCGTCGCGGCGAGCACGTGAAGGAAGAGCCGCACATCGGCGGTGGTGACCTCGAGCACGGAGTGCCTCCCTGGACGGACCGGACGTTGATCGGGATCGGTTCACCGGGACGCTACCGCCTGCCCCGGCCGGATCGCGCACCACCCCGCGGGTTGCCCGGAAAGGGACCTTGGTCCCTAACGCTTCCGCCCGCCGGTGCCCCAGGCTGGACGAATGAAGCTCGACCAGAGCGGGCTCGAGATCCTCGACGAGGACGAGTGCCGTGACCTACTAGCCCGGGCCGCGATCGGGCGGATCGTCTTCACCCATCAGGCGCTTCCGGCCATCCAGCCGGTCAACTTCGCGTTCAGCGACGGCGACATCGTGATCAGGACGTCGCGCAAGTCGAGGCTGGCCACCGCCGCCACCGACACCGTCGTCGCGTTCGAGATCGACGAGTTCGACACCGGTGCGAGGACGGGCTGGTCGGTGGTCGCCGTCGGGCGCGCCCGGCACGTCGCCGATCCCGCCGCCGTCGCCGGGCTGGAGGCCCTGCCGCTGCACACGTGGGCACCGGGCGAACGCGACCACTTCATCCGCATCCGCCCCGAGCTCATCACCGGCCGCCGGGTCGGCGGCGCCGCCGGTAGTGACGCCGCCGGTGCCGGCTAGCCCGGTTCGCCGGTCAGGACCTCCTCGACGGGACGGCGGACGCTGGACCGCCCCTCGCCTTCCACGGCCCCGAGCCGCAGCAGCAGTTGCGGGTCGGCGTCGGCGCAGAACTGGGTGCGGATGAACGCCCGCAGGTCCGGAATCTGGAGCGCCTGGGTGTGATAGGCGGCCGACAGGCCGTGCTCGGCGGCGCGCAGCAGGACGCGCTGGAGCGCCTGGCCGGACTTCAGCCAGTGGGCGGGCGTGTCGCCGCCGGAGACCAGCAGCACGACGAGCCCGCTCCGCGCCGTCCCGTCGTCGGGGTCGGGCTCGGTGCCCCAGCCCTGGCCGCGCGCGAAGTCGCGGGCGGGGAAGTACGGCGCGGTCTGCGGGGTCCGCTGCGGGTAGGCGCCCTCCTGGACGCCGTCCCTGCGGGACGTCCCGGGCGCGGGCGCCCACCGGGCGATCTCGGTGGCGTAGGCGGGCGAACGGCGCTGGATGTGCTCGGCGGCGTCGGTCAGGGCGGCCAGCGCGCCCTTGACGTTGGCGTCGACCGCCTGGACGAGCCTGGCCCCCTCCCGCTCGGCGGCGTGCCGCAGCAGGCTCTGCACCCCGGCGGGGACGGGATCGGGCAGGAACCCGCCCCGGTGGCTGTGCCGCCGCCGGATCTGCGCGTGCTCCAGCTCGACGGCGGCGTCCGCGGGCTCCCCGGGGCGCAGGTCGACGTCGGCGAGCAGGTGCGGCCGGTCCGGGTCGGGCAGCAGGTGGACCACCGGGTCGTACCCCAGCATGCGCAGCGACAGCCGCAGCGTGTAGAGCGCGGCGCCGCAGCTGATCAGCATCTCCCGGCCCATCGGATCGGCGACGCCCAGCCGGCGGTCGGGGTCGGCGCGCAAGGTGATCCGGGCGCCGCGCACCCCGAACCGCCACGGCTGGGTGTTGTGCACGGAGGGCGCCCAGATCGCGTCCTCGACGGCGCGCCGGACGTCGGCCGCGACACGCTCGGATTCCATCGGTGTGGTTCGCATGATCACTCCTTCCCGGTCTGCGCTTCCAGCCTTCCCCGGGCGAACCGCCCGGAACAGGGCCGAAAGTCCGCTTCCGGGCAGGACCATTCGGCTACAGGGTTCAGCCGATCCGCTCCCAGCCGCGGCGCGGCCGGTGCATGCCCAGCTGCTCGTCGCGGCTGCGGTACACGATGTAGGGGCGGGTCAGGTAACCGAGCGGTGCGGTGAGCATGTGCACGAGCCGCGTGAACGGCCAGATGCCGAACAGCACCAGCGCACTCAGCGCGTGCAGCTGGAACAGGATCGGCACGCCGGTCATCAGGTCCGGGTCCGGCCGCAGGTAGAAGACCGACCGGAACCACGGCGACACCGTCTCCCGGTAGTTGTAGCCGCCGCCGACGATGTTGGCGGCCACGGTCGCGGCCAGCCCGAGCAGGATGGTCAGCGCCAGCACCGCGTACATCATCTTGTCGTTGCGGGTCGTCGCGGCGAACACGGGGCCGACGGTCCGGCGCCGGTAGATGAGGATCGCAAGGCCCGCCAGGGTGCAGAACCCGGCGATGGTTCCGAGGACGACGGCGACGATGTGGTACATGTGCTCGGTGACGCCGACGGCCTCCGTCCAGCCGTCGGGAATCACCAGCCCGCCGACGTGGCCGAGCGCCACGACGAGGATCCCGAAATGGAACAGCGGGCTCCCGATGCGCAGCAGCCGCCGCTCGTACAGCTGCGACGAACGGGTCGTCCAGCCGAACTTGTCGTAGCGGTACCGCCAGATGTGCCCCAGGACGAACACCGCGATGGTGACGTACGGCAGGGCCACCCACAGCAGGATGCCGGCGACGCCCGGTTCGCCGCCGTTCTCCGCGGCGAGGACGGGCAGCTGACTGGTCATGAACGGGCCTCCAGGACCGGATCGGGCAGGAAGACGGGACCGGAGGCCGTCGCGTCGCTTCCGTAGGGCGCGAGGCCGACCTCCTCCTCGGGCGGCCCCTCGGCGACGAGGCGGGCGACGGCGTCCTCGGTGCGGCCGGTCAGCGGCGGCAGCGTCGCCGAGACCGCGTCCAGGATCGCCAGCCACGGCGACCCGGCCTCGGTGAGCGCGAGACGCAGCAGCTCCAGGCCGGCGCGGTGCTCCAGCAGCAGCCGCCGCCCCTCCCGGAAGTCTCCCGTCGCGGCGAACTCCAGCACCACGGCCAGATGGTCGGGCAGTTCCCCGTCCTCCAGGACGAGCCCGGCCGCCTCGTACGCCTGCTTGAACCGCAGCAGGGCCATGCCCCGCTTGCGGGTGTCGCCGTAGGCGTAGTAGCTCAGGTAGAGGCAGCAGCGCCTGCGGTGGTCGAACGTGGCGACGTAGTCGGCCTCCAGGTCCGGCAGCGGTGTCGCGTCCAGATGGTCGAGGAAGCCGGCGAGCGGCGCCCCGGCGGACTCGGGCAGCCCCTCGGCGGCCCGGCGCAGCAGCGGGCGCCGCTCCAGCAGCTCGGCGTCGGGGTAGCCGAGCAGCAGCGACGCGACCTGCCAGGCCGTGGCCGCCTCGGTCTCGCTGAGCCCCGGCCTGCGCCCCGGTTTGAGACCGGCCGGTTTGAGCTTGGCTGAGTTGAGTCTCACGGCTTGGGCTCCGTTTCGGCGTCGCCGGAGTCGGCGGGCGGGTTGGTGCCGTCCGGCCCCGGTCCCTCCGCCCCGTCCTTGGACTTGGGGAACAGCCCTGCCGGGGCGCCCTTGCCGTCCCAGTTGAGCAGGTTGACGCGCTGGCTCTTGTTCTCCGGGTCGACGGGGTTGTCGGCGGTCTGGCGCTGCTGGAGCATCTGGAAGTTCTCCACGGCGACCGGGTTGGGGCCGCCGGACCCCTCACCGAACGGGCCCGAGCCGCCGCCCATGCCGGAGCCGCCCATGCCGGGTCCGCCCTCGTAGTTCAGGCTGCAGTCGGTGGCGAGCTCCTCCAGGCCGTGCGCCTGCTCGGCGTGCGCCGTCGGGATCACGTACCGCTCGTCGTACTTGGCGAGCGCCAGCAGCCGGTACATGTCGTACATGTCCTCGCCGGTCATCCCGACGCTCTCGGGGATGGAGTCGTCGGCGTCGCGGCCCAGATTGAGGTCGCGCATGTAGGACCGCATCGCGGCCAGCCGGCGCAGGACGGCGTCGACCGGGGCGGTGTCCCCGGCGGTGAACAGCTCCGCCAGGTACTCGACGGGGATGCGCAGCGCGTCGATCGCCGCGAACAGGTTCCCGGGGTCCTCGGCGTCGTGGCCGGTGTCGCGGACGACGTCCACGACCGGCGACAGCGGCGGGATGTACCAGACCATCGGCATCGTCCGGTACTCCGGGTGCAGCGGCAGCGCCACCTTGTAGGTGTTGATCAGCGCGTGGATCGGGGACCGCTGCGCGGCCTCGATCCAGTCGGTGGGGATGCCGTCCCGCTCGGCCGCCGCGATGACCTGCGGGTCGTTCGGGTCGAGGAACACGCTGCGCTGCGCCTCGTACAGGTCGGTGTCCTCGGGCGTCGACGCGGCCTCCAGCACCTTGTCGGCGTCGTAGAGGACCAGGCCGATGTAGCGGAGCCGCCCCACGCACGTCTCCGCGCACACGGTGGGGAGGCCGACCTCGATGCGCGGGAAGCAGAACGTGCACTTCTCGGCCTTGCCGGTCCGGTGGTTGAAGTACATCTTCTTGTACGGGCAGCCCGACACGCACATCCGCCAGCCGCGGCATTTGTCCTGGTCGACGAGGACGATGCCGTCCTCGGTCCGCTTGTAGATCGCGCCGGACGGGCAGGACGCGGCGCAGCTCGGGTTGAGGCAGTGCTCGCAGATCCGCGGCAGGTAGAACATGAAGGTCTGGTCGAACTCCATCTTCACCTTGTCGGAGATGTCCTTGAGCAGGACGTCCTTGTCTCCGTGCTCGATCGACCCGCCGAGGTCGTCGTCCCAGTTCGCCGACCACGTGATCTGCATGTCCTTGCCGGACAGCAGCGACTTCGGCCGCGCCACCGGGGTGTGCTCCTGGAGCGGGGCGTTGGTCAGGTTCTCGTAGTCGTAGGTCCAGGGCTCGTAGTAGTCGCTGATGCCGGGCAGCTTCGGGTTCGCGAAGATCGTCAGCAGCTTGCGGAACCGGCCGCCGCCCTTGAGCGTGAGGCGGCCGGCCCGGTTGAGCGTCCAGCCGCCCTTCCAGCGCTCCTGGTCCTCGTACTGGCGGGGGTAGCCCTGCCCGGGACGGGTCTCGACGTTGTTGAACCACACGTACTCGACACCGCTGCGGTTGGTCCACGCCTGCTTGCAGGTGACCGAGCAGGTGTGGCAGCCGATGCACTTGTCGAGGTTCATCACCATCGACATCTGGGCCATGACGCGCACCTAGTAGGTCACCTCCTGGGAACGGCGGCGGATCACGGTGACCTCGTCGCGCTGGTTGCCGGTCGGGCCGAGATAGTTGAACGCGAACGACAGTTGCGCGTACCCGCCGATGAGATGGCTCGGCTTGATCAGCAGCCGGGTCAGGGAGTTGTGGATGCCGCCGCGGCGGCCGGACGTCTCCGAGCGCGGGACGTCGATCAGCCGGTCCTGCGCGTGGTACATGTACACCGTGCCCTCCGGCATCCGGTGGGACACGATCGCGCGGGCGACGACGACGCCGTTGCGGTTGACGGCCTCGATCCAGTCGTTGTCGCGGACGCCGATCTTCTCCGCGTCCACGCCGCTCATCCAGATCACCGGGCCGCCGCGCGACAGCGACAGCATGAACAGGTTGTCCTGGTACTCGGAGTGGATCGACCACTTGTTGTGCGGAGTGAGGTACCGGACGGCCAGCCCCAGCTCGCCCGTCTCCCCCACCTGCGGCTCGCCGAACAGCGCGGTCATGTTGAGCGGCGGCCGGAACGTCGGCATCTGCTCGCCGATCTCCTCCATCCAGTCGTGGTCGAGGTAGAAGTGCTGCCGGCCGGTGAGCGTGTGCCACGGCTTGAGGCGCTCGACGTTGATGGTGAACGGGGAGTAGCGGCGCCCGCCGCTCTCCGACCCCGACCACTCCGGTGAGGTGATGACCGGGACGGGACGGGCCTGGGTGTCGGCGAACGTGATCTGCTTGCCCTCGTGCTCGGCGGCGAGGTCGGCGAGCCGGGTGCCGGTGCGTTTCTCCACGGCCCGGAAACCCTGCGTGGCCAGATGCCCGTTCGTCGTGCCGGACAGCGCGAGGATCGTCTCGCAGGCCTCCACGTCGCGTTTCAGCGAAGGCCGGCCGTCCGCCGGGCCGCCCCGCACGACGCCGTTCTTCTGCCGCAGGTACTCGACCTCGCGTCCGAAGTCGAACGTGACGCCCTTGGTGGTCCCGCCGAGCCGCTCTGCGAGCGGGCCGAGCGCCATCATCTTCGCGGCGACCGCGGCGTAGTCGCGCTCCACCGTCACGAGCTTCGGCAGCGTCACGCCGGGCACCGGCTCGCACTCGCCCTTCGCCCAGTCGGCGACGCGCCCGTGCGGCGTGGCCATCTCGTCCGGGGTGTCGTGCAGCAGCGGCACCGCGACGAGGTCCTTGCGGACGCCCAGGTGCCGCCCGGCGAGCCGGCTGAACGCGACCGCGATGTCCTGGAACGCCCGCCAGTCGCTGCGGGTCTGCCACGGCGGCGAGATCGCCGGGTTGAACGAGTGCACGAACGGGTGCATGTCGGTGGTGTTGAGGTCGTGCTTCTCGTACCAGGTCGCCGCCGGCAGGACGACGTCGGAATAGATCGTGGTGCTGGTCATCCGGAAGTCCAGCGACAGCAGCATGTCGAGCTTGCCGGCCGGGGCCTCGTCGTGCCAGACGACCTCCTTGGGACGGTCCTCCGGTGCGGTCTCGGCCGCGCGGACGGCGTTGTCGGTGCCGAGCAGGTGCTTGAGGAAGTACTCGTTGCCCTTGGCGGACGAGCCGAGCAGGTTGGCCCGCCAGACCGTCAGGACGCGGGGGAAGTTCTCCGGGGCGTCGGGGTCCTGGCAGGCGAACTTCAGCCGTCCCGCCTTCAGCTCGTCGACGACGTGGTCGCCGGCCTGCTTGCCGGCCGCCTCCGCCTCGTCGGCCAGGTCCAGGGGGTTGCGGTCGAACGTGGGGTAGGACGGCATCCAGCCCAGCCGCGCCGCCTGCGCGATGGTGTCGGCGGTGGTCCGCCCGGCCAGCTGCCCGCCGCCCGTCGCCGCGGACAGGGTGTCGGCGCCGAACTGGTCGTAGCGGAACTGGTCGGTGTGCAGGTACCAGTACGCGGTGCCGATCATCTGGCGCGGCGGCCGCCCCCAGTCGAGCGCGCCCGCGAGCTGCGCCCACCCGGTGATCGGGCGGACCTTCTCCTGCCCGAC
Source organism: Spirillospora sp. NPDC048823 (assembly GCF_043198445.1). Taxonomy (NCBI): domain Bacteria; kingdom Bacillati; phylum Actinomycetota; class Actinomycetes; order Streptosporangiales; family Thermomonosporaceae; genus Spirillospora; species Spirillospora sp. NPDC048823. Next base: position 16,110 of record NZ_JBICUT010000010.1, read on the forward strand.
GTAGTGCGCCCAGCCGCCGCCGTTCACGCCCTGGCAGCCGGTCAGCGTCGTCAGCGCGAGGAAGGCCCGGTAGATCGTGTCGGAGTGGAACCAGTGGTTGGTGCCCGCCCCCATGATGATCATCGAGCGGCCGCGGGACTCCTCGGCGTTCGCGGCGAACTCGCGTCCGATGCGCTCGGCGGCCTGCGCCGGAACGCCCGTGATGCCCTCTTGCCACGCCGGGGTGCACGGCTCCGACGCGTCGTCGTACCCGGACGGCCACGAGCCGGGCAGCCCGTCGCGTCCCACCCCGTACTGGGCGAGCAGCAGGTCGAAGACGGTCGTGACCAGGTGGCCGCCCACGTTCCGGACGGGTACGCCCCGCCGCAGCGTCCCCGGCGAGCCGTCGGGGGCGTCGAAGCGGGCCAGCTCGACCTCCACGGCCTCGCCGCCCTCGCCGCCGTCGAGGGACAGCATCGGGTCGGCGTCGCCGAGGTCGAGGTTCCACTTGCCCTCGCCCGACTCGCCGTACCGGAAGCCGAGCGACCCGTTCGGGACGAGCGGATGCCCGGTGTTCGCGTCCAGGATCACGGTCTTGAACGCGGCGTTCTCGGAGCCGGCCTCGGCGCCCGGCAGGTCGGCCGCGGTGAGGAACTTGGACGGCACGTACCCGTCGCCGCGCTTCTCCACGCGCACCAGGAACGGCAGGTCGCTGTAGCGCTTGACGTAGTCGGTGAAGTACGGGACCTGCCGGTCGACGAAGAACTCCTTGAGGACGACGTGCCCCATCGCCATCGCGAGGGCGCCGTCCGTGCCGGGCTGAGCGGCGAGCCACTCGTCGGCGAACTTGACGTTGTCGGCGTAGTCCGGGGAGACCGCCACGACCTTCTGGCCCCGGTAGCGGGCCTCGGTCATCCAGTGCGCGTCGGGGGTGCGCGTCACCGGCACGTTGGATCCCCACATGATCAGGTATCCGGCGTCCCACCAGTCCCCCGACTCGGGGACGTCGGTCTGGTCGCCGAACACCTGCGGGGACGCGACGGGCAGGTCGGCGTACCAGTCGTAGAACGACAGCATCGTCCCGCCGATCAGCGACATGAACCGCGAACCGGACGCGTGCGACACCATCGACATCGCGGGGATCGGGGAGAACCCGGCGATGCGGTCCGGCCCGTGCTCGGCGATCGTGTGCACGTGGGCGGCGGCGACCATCTCCGTCGCCTCGTCCCACGTCGCCCGCACCAGCCCGCCGCGGCCGCGCGCCGCCTTGTACGTGCGGGCCTTCTCCGGGTCGGAGACGATCTCCCGCCACGCCTCCACGGGGTCGCCCGTCCGGGCCTTGGCCTCCCGGTACATCTCCAGCAGGACGCCGCGGACGTACGGGTACCGAACCCGGGTGGGCGAGTAGGTGTACCAGGAGAACGAGGCGCCGCGCGGGCAGCCGCGCGGCTCGTACTCCGGCCGGTCCGGGCCCACCGACGGGTAGTCGGTCTGCTGCGCCTCCCAGGTGATGATGCCGTCCTTGACGTACACCTTCCACGAGCAGGACCCGGTGCAGTTCACCCCGTGCGTGGAACGCACCACCTTGTCGTGCGACCAGCGGTCCCGGTAGAAGGCGTCGGCCTCCCGCCCGCCCGCCTTGGTCATCGTGCGCAGGTCGGGCGATACGCGGGCGCGGGTGAAGAACCTGCGGGTCCCCACCAGCGCCTCTTCCAGCGGCCCGTCCAAGCCTGGCCGCCCCTTGGTCGAACTCACGCTCGAATCCCTTTCTTCCACATCATTGGGGACAAACCACTGCGAGGCGCATCATTCCGTCCACCTCCGACGGAAGGTGCCATTTCAGGTGTCCTGGCGCGTCGCCACCTCGCGCCGGACGACCGTCGCGGTGAACAGCCCGGCCGACGCCGCCACGATCGCGAGCAGCAGCAGGCCGATCCGGTAGGACCCGAGGCTGCCCCAGAGGGCCCCCATCACCAGCGGCGGAACGAATCCTCCCAGACCGCCCGCGGCGCCGACCACCCCGGTGACCGCACCGACCTTGTTCGCCGGGGCGAGCTGCCCGACCAGCGCGAACGTCGCACCGGTACCGGCGCCGAGAGCGGCGGCCATGGACAGGAAGGCGATCGTGCCGAGCGGCATCAGCGCCGGAGCGAACGATTGGAGCACCGCGCCCGCCGCGGTCAGGCTCAGGGAGCCGATCATCACCGTGACCGCGCCGACCCGGTCCGACAGCCAGCCGCCGAGGGGGCGCATCAGCACCGCCAGCACCACGAACCCGCCCATCCGGGCCGCCGCGTCCGCCTGTGAGAGCCCGTACTCCGCCTTCAGGTACGTGGGCAGGTACACCGAGAACGCCACGTATCCGCCGAACACCACCGCGTACAGCGCCGCCATCTGCCATGTGACGCCGAGCCGTGCCGTCGCCGCCAGCCGCTTGGCCAGCGACCCCGCCGGCGCCGTGCGCCCCGGCGCCTCCCGCAGGACGAACCACGCCACCACCGCGTACACCGCGAGCAGCGCGGCCGTCAGCAGGAACGGGGTCGCGGCGCCGCCCGCGTCCGCGAGTTGCACGGTGGTCAGCGCGCTGATGGCGGTGCCGCCCATCCCGGCGCCGAAGATCCCGAGCGCCAGCCCGCGCCGCTCGGGGGGGAACCACCCGTTGACGTACGGGATCCCGACGGCGAACACGGTGCCGCCGATGCCGAGGAAGAACCCGCCCACGAGGAGCGACGACAGTGCCGACTGCCCGGCCAGCCCCAGATACAGGACGGGGACGATCGTGATGAGGGACAGCACCGGGAACATCACCCGGCCGCCGAACCTGTCGGTCAGCGCCCCCACCGGGATCCGCCCCAGCGATCCCACCACCACGGGCACGGCCACGAGCAGCGACTGCTGGAACGACGTCAGCGCCAGCTCTTCGAGGAAACGGGGGGCGAGGGGGCTGAGCAGCGCCCACGCCCAGAAGTTCACCGCGAACCCGAGGGTGGCCACCGCCAGCATGACCATCGGCCGGCCGCCGTCTCCGCCGCGTCCCGGCCCGGCCGGACCTCGCCCGGCGTCCCGGCGCGTCTCCGTCACGTCACGCACCACTTCCGTCATAGCAGCCCAATTTCCGTTGCATCTTCCCCGAGGCCGACCACGTAACCATGATCGGCTTCCGTCGGTTATCACCCTGGCCGACGCTCACATCCCCAGATAGGGACCTTCGTCCCGGAAAACGGAAGGAGGTTTCGATGCCCGGCCCCCACCCGCCGGATGAGCTCCGCGGAACGACATGCGGGCACGGCCGCCGCATGGCTCGCGCGGCCATGACCTACCGTTATCACCGTCCATCATGAGGCGATCGCGGGGTCCCGGCGGCACGGCCCCAGGAGACGGAGGCGGCGGCTTGAGCGGTCATCGCGAACTGGTGGGGGCGCTGCGGCGGGCCGGGGTGAGCGGGGTCGACGATTCGGCGCTCGCGCGGTCGATGTACTCGTCGGACGCCTCGCTGTACCGGGTGCCGCCGCAGGTCGTGGTGACGCCGCGGGAGGCGGGCGAGCTGCCGGCGGTGCTCGGGGTGTGCCGGGAGTTCGGGGTGCCGCTGACGATGCGCGGCGGCGGGACGTCCATCGCGGGCAACGCGGTCGGGGCCGGTGTGGTGGCGGACGTGAGCCGGCACCTGAACCGGGTGCTGGAGATCGACCCGGACGCGGGGACGGCGCTGGTCGAGCCGGGGATCGTGCAGGCGCGGCTGCATCAGGTGGCGGCGCGGCACGGGCTGCGGTTCGGGCCCGATCCGTCCACGCGGACGCGGGCCACGCTCGGCGGCATGATCGGCAACAACGCCTGCGGGTCGCGGGCGCTCGGATACGGGCGGACGAGCGACAACGTGCTCGGCCTGGACGTCGTCACCGGTTCCGGCGAGCGGCTGAGGCTCGGGGACGTGCCCGGCGGCGGCGGAGAGTCCGCGCTGCTCGAGCGGCTGCGGGGGCTGGTCGGCGACGACCTCGCCCTGATCCGGACGGAGTTCGGGCGGTTCGGCCGGCAGGTCTCCGGCTACTCCCTTGAGCATCTGCTTCCGGAGAAGGGCTTCGACGTCGCGCGGGCCCTGGTCGGCAGCGAGGGGACGCTCGCGCTGACGCTGGCGGCGCGGGTCCGGATGGTGCGCGAGCCCGAACGCCGGCTGCTGGCCGTCCTCGGGTTCGGGTCGATGGCGGAGGCCGCCGACGCCGTCCCGGCGATCCTGCCGCACGGGCCGGTGGCGTGCGAGGGGCTCGATTCGCGGATCACCGGCGTCGTGCGGGAGCGGCGGGGAGCCGACGCCGTGCCGCCGCTGCCGCGCGGGTCGGGGTGGCTGCTCGTGGAACTCGCCGGGGCCGAGGCGAGGGCGTTGCGGAGTGCGGCTCAGAAGGTCGCCGGCGAGTCCGGGTGCGTCGATTCGATGCTGGTCGAGGACATGGCGCTCGCCGACGCGCTGTGGCGGATCCGCGAGGACGGGTCGGGACTCGTGGCGCGGACGCCCGAGGGCGAGCAGGCCCATGCCGGGTGGGAGGACGCCGCGGTGCCGCCGGAGCGGCTGGGCGTGTACCTGCGCGAGTTCGAGGCGCTGCTGGGCGAGTACGGGCTCTTCGGCGTCCCGTACGGGCATTTCGGGGACGGCTGCATCCACGTCCGCATCGACTTCCCGTTCGGGCGCACCGATGGGCGGGCGGTCTTCCGCGATTTCCTGGGCGAGGCGGCGGCGCTGGCGGCCCGGCACGGCGGCACCATGTCCGGGGAGCACGGCGACGGGCGGGCCCGCAGTGAGCTGCTGCCGCACATGTACTCGGCCGAGGCGCTGGCGCTGTGCTCGGCCGTCAAGGACGTCTTCGATCCCGATGACGTGCTCAATCCGGGCATCATCGTCCGTCCGGCGCCCGTGGACGCCGATCTGCGCGCGGTGCAGGCCGTCCCGCTGACGCGCGGCCTGGGGCTCGCCCACCGCGACGACCGCGGCGACCTGTCGCGGGCCGTCCACCGGTGCACGGGGGTGGGCAAGTGCCGCGCCGACAACACCGCGTCGGGCGGCGTCATGTGCCCGTCGTATCTGGCGACCCGGGAGGAGAAGGACTCCACGCGCGGGCGGTCCCGGGTGCTGCAGGAGGTCGTCAGCGGGAAGCTCGGCCCGGACGGCTGGAAGTCCGACGCCCTGCACGATGTGCTCGACCTGTGTCTTTCCTGCAAGGGGTGCGCGTCCGACTGCCCGACCGGCATCGACATGGCGTCCTACAAGGCGGAGGCGCTGCACCGCAGGTACCGGCGGAGGGTCCGGCCGCGCGCCCACTATGCGCTGGGGTGGCTGCCCCGCTGGACGCGGCTGCTCGGCCGCGCCCCCGCGATGATCAAGGTCGCGAACGCCGGGATGCGGGCGCCGCTGCTGAGGCCGCTGGTCGCCTGGAGCGCGGGCATCGACCGGCGGCGCACGCTGCCCGCCTTCGCCCCCGTGACGTTCCGGCGCTGGTTCGCGTCGCGTCCGAGCGCCGTGCCCCATCGCGAGGAGCAGGGACGCCACGGTGACGTCGTCCTGTTCGTGGACAGCTTCACCGACGCGTTCTCACCGGACGTCGGCAAGGCCACGGTGAAGGTGCTGGAGCACGCCGGATACCGGGTCACCGTCACCGAACGTCCCGTGTGCTGCGGGATCACGTGGATCTCGACCGGGCAGCTGGACGGCGCCCGCGCGCAGGTCCGCCGCACCGTGCACGCGCTGCTCCCCCACGTCCGGCGCGGCGCGAAGGTCGTCGGGATGGAGCCGTCCTGCACGGGTGTGCTCAGGTCCGACGCGGAGGAGCTGCTGAGGGGCGTGGACGCCGCCGCGGCGCGCGAGGTGGCGGCCGCGACGCGCACCCTCGCCGAGCTGCTCGCCGAGACCGGCGACTGGACGCCGCCCGACTTGTCGGAGGTCACCGGGATCGCGCAGCCGCACTGCCACCACCACGCCGTCATGGGCTGGACGAAGGACGCCGCGCTGCTCGAGCGGGCGGGCGCCGACGTCGGCAGGCTCGGGAACTGCTGCGGGCTCGCGGGCAACTTCGGCGTCGAGAAGGGCCATCACGACGTGTCCGTCGCCGTCGCCGAGTACCAGCTGCTCCCGGCGGTGCGGAGGACCGGGGAGGACGAGGTCGTCCTCGCCGACGGCTTCAGCTGCCGCACCCAGCTCCGCGAGCTGGCCGGACGCGACGGCGAGCACCTCGCGCAACTGCTGGCCCGCCACCTGCCCTAGCCGCCGCGCTGCCGCTGGCCGAGGGTGCGGGACAGGGTGAGGGCGGCGGTGTGGACGGCGGGGGCGACCGCGGCCAGGCGCATCCGGCTCGACCACCCCGACACCGACAGGGCGCCGAGGACCAGGCCGTCGGGGCCGAGGACGGGGCTGGCCGCGCAGACGATGCCGTGGCCGGACTCCTCCCGGTCGTAGGCGACGCCCTCGCGGTGGATCGTCTCCAGTTCCCTCACCAGCAGCCCCGGCGCGACGACGCTGCGTTCGCTGGTCTTGACCAGACCCGCGTCCAGGACGGCCTTCACCACCTCCGGCGGCGAGAACGCCAGGATCGCCTTGCCGACGCCGGTGACGTGCGCGGGCAGGCGGCCGCCCACCTGGGACGGCAGCCGGGGCCCGCCGGACGAGCCGAGGATCTCCACGTAGACGACCTCTCCGCCCTCCAGTACCGCGAGGTGGACGGTCTGCCGGGTCGCCTCCCGCAGGTCCGACATGTAGGGGACGGCCGCGTCCCGCAGGACCCGCTGGCGCGGCACCCGCTGCCCGATCTCGAACAGCTTCAGGCCGAGCCGGACCCGCGTGCCCTGCCGTTCCAGCAGGCCGGCCTCGACGAGGTCGGCGGCGATGCGGTGCGCCGTCGACCGGGGCAGGCCGCTGCGGCGGGCGAGCTCGGCTGCGCCGAGGCCGTCGTCGTCCGCGCGGAAGGCGGTCAGCACCGCGACGGCGCGGCGCAGGAAGGTGTCGTCGGACGACATGGCCCCAATGTAGAAGAGCCGTCCCACCACGCGGGACGGCGGCGTTGCCCGCGGGGCCCCCGGCGGGGGAGGCTCGGGCCTGCGCAGGCGACGACCTGCGCGGACGATGAAAGGACAGCCATGGACCCGGGCTCGGTGGAGAAGGGCGCGGCGGCGCTGCTCGACGCGTACGCGACCGGCACCCCCATCCCGCCGCTGACGGCGAACCATCCGGACATGTCGGTCTCCGACGCGTACGCGGTCCAGCTCGCGCAGGTGCAGGCGTGGACGGGTGCGGGCGCTCGGATCAAGGGCCACAAGGTCGGGCTGACCTCGGCGGCGATGCAGCGGCAGATGGGGGTGAACCAGCCGGACTTCGGCGTGCTGCTGGACTCGATGTTCTTCCAGGACAGCGCACCCATCGACACCGGCCGGTTCCTGCAGCCCCGGATCGAGCCGGAGATCGCGTTCGTGCTGGGCCGTCCGCTGGCCGGTCCCGGCGCGACGGCGGCCGACGCGGTCGGCGCCGTCGAGTACGTGCTGCCGGCGCTGGAGGTCATCGACTCCCGGATCGCCGACTGGAAGATCACGCTCCCGGACACCATCGCCGACAACGCCTCCAGCGGCGGTGTCGTGCTCGGCACCCGCCCCGTCCGGCTGGACGGCCTGGACCTGTCGCTGATGGGCTGCCTGCTGCGCCGCGACGGCGATCTGATCGACACCGGCGCGGGCGGCGCGGTGCTGGGCTCGCCGATCAACGCGCTGGTCTGGCTGGCCAACGTCCTCGGCGAACGCGGCGTGACGCTGGAGGCGGGCCATGTGGTGCTGCCCGGCTCCATCACCGCCGCGGTGCCGGTCGCATCCGGTGAGACCCTCACCGCCACGTTCGCCGGGATCGGTTCCGTTACTGCCCGGTTCGGAAAGGAGGCATCGCAATGAGCGAAGCGACCCGGGGGGCGCGGGGGGTCGTCCCCCCGCAAGGAGCAGGCATGGGCAAGCTGAGCGCCGCGATCGTCGGTCCCGGCAACATCGGCACCGACCTGCTGGTCAAGCTGATGCGCAGTGAGCTGATCGACGTCCACTCGGTGGTGGGGGTGATCCCGGGGTCGGACGGCCTGGAGCGCGCCCGCAAGCTGGGCGTCCCGGCGTCGGCGGAGGGCGTGGACTGGCTGCTGTCGCAGCCGACCCTCCCGGACATCGTGTTCGAGGCGACGTCCGCGAAGGCGCATCTGGCCAACGCCCCGCGCTACGAGGAGGCGGGGATCACCGCGGTCGACCTGACGCCCGCGGCGACGGGGCCGCTGGTGTGCCCGCCGGTGAACCTGGAGACGCTGTCGGACGCCCCGAACCTCAACATGATCACATGCGGCGGGCAGGCGACGATCCCGATCGTGCACGCCGTCTCGTCGGTGGTGCCGGTGCCGTACGCGGAGATCGTCGCGTCGATCGCGTCGCGCTCGGCGGGGCCCGGCACCCGCGCCAACATCGATGAGTTCACCGTGACCACGGCCGACGCGATCGAGCGGGTCGGCGGCGCCGGCCGCGGCAAGGCGATCATCATCCTGAACCCGGTGGACCCGCCGATGATCATGCGGGACACGGTGTTCTGCGCGATCCCGGCGGACGCCGACACCAAGGCGATCACCGCGTCGGTCGAGAAGATGGTCTCCGAGGTCGCCGCCTACGTGCCCGGCTACACGCTGCGCGCCGAGCCGCAGTTCGACGAGCCCCGCGAGATCTGGAACGGGATGGCCCGCGTCGCGGTCTTCCTGGAGGTCCGCGGCAACGGCGACCATCTGCCGCCCTGGGCCGGCAACCTCGACATCATGACCGCGGCCGCCGCCCGCGTCGGTGAGCAGCTCGCGCGCAGGAAGGCCACCTCATGAGCGACAAGCAGAAGATCAGGATCACCGACTCGACGCTTCGGGACGGCAGCCACGCGATGGCGCACCGCTTCACCGAGGAGCAGGTCCGCGGGGTCGTGCACGCCCTCGACGGCGCCGGGGTGGAGGTCATCGAGGTCACGCACGGCGACGGCCTCGGCGGCTCGTCGTTCAACTACGGCTTCTCGCTGGAGGACGACGTCAAGCTCGTCGCCGCCGCCGTGGACGAGGCGACCCGCGCCAGGATCGCCGTGCTGATGCTGCCGGGCGTCGGCACGGTCGAGGACCTGAAGCTGGCGCACGACGCCGGGGCGGCCGTCGCCCGGATCGCGACGCACTGCACCGAGGCGGACGTGTCGCTCCAGCACTTCGCCGCCGCCCGCGACCTCGGCATGGAGACCGTCGGGTTCCTGATGATGGCGCACCGGGTCGAGCCGGAGGAACTGGCGAAGCAGGCCCGGATCATGGTGGACGGCGGCGCGCAGTGCGTCTACGTCGTCGACTCCGCGGGCGCCCTCGTCCTCGGCGAGGCGCAGGAGCGGATCAGCGCGCTCGTCAAGGAGATCGGGGAAGAGGCGCAGGTCGGGTTCCACGGCCACCAGAACCTGTCGCTGGGCGTCGCGAACTCGGTGCTGGCGCAGCAGAACGGCGCCCTCCAGATCGACGGGGCGCTGTGCGCGCTGGGCGCGGGGGCGGGCAACTCCCCCACCGAGGTGCTCGTCCCGACGTTCGAGCGGCTCGGCGTCCCGACCGGCGTGGACGTGCAGGGCGTGATGGCCGCCGCCGACGACGTGGTGAAGCCGTTCCTGCACCGGCTGCCGTTCGCGGACCGGGGCGCGATCACGCAGGGGTACGCGGGCGTGTACTCCAGCTTCCTGCTGCACGCCGAGCGCGCCGCCGAACGCTACGGCGTCCCGGCGCACGAGATCCTGCAGAAGGTCGGCGAGGCCGGCTACGTCGGCGGCCAGGAAGACATGATCATCGACGTGGCGTTGCAGCTCGCCGCCGAACGCGAGCGCGCCTCGTAGCCGGCGCCGGACGGGAGCCAGCTCGGGTGCGGGGGCTCCCGTCCGGCCCTCACAGGCGCCGGTCGTGGAGTTCGCGGATGGCGTCCTGGACGGTGGGGCGGGTCTCCAGGACGGCACGCCCCGGGAATCCCGCGCAGGCGCCGGGGTAGTGCGCGCTGATGATCTTTGCACGATGCAACCGTTGGGATAGCTTGGCGGGATGACCCACGAGGACCATCGCGCGTCGACTCCTCGCGGGCGGGCGCGCCGGGAACAGCTCGTGCGGATCGGCCTCGATCTGCTCGCCGAGGGCGGCTGGGCGGCGATCACGGCCCGGGCCGTCGCGGACCGCGCCCGCACCCGTCCGGGCCTGCTCCACCACTACTTCAACGGGCTTCCGGGGCTGCACGTCGCCGTCGCGCAGCGGGCCAGCGAAATGATCATCGATCCGGTGGTGGACGCGCTGCTGGCGGCACCGGACACCCCGGCCGCGGTGCGGGCGCTGCGTGACCTCGTCCCGGACATGGTGGCGGGCGAACGCAACCTCAGGCTGGCCGCCGAACTGCTCGTCAGGGCCCTGCGCGACCCGCGGATGGGGGCCGAGCGCCGGGACTGGTCGCGCGCCCTGCGCGGCCGGATCGCCGAGCGGCTCGCGCAGCTGTGCCCGGACTGGCCGGCGGAACGCCGCGAGGGCACCGCCATGCTGCTCACCGCCGTCCTGGACGGACTGCTGCTCCAGCTGATCCTCGATCCCGACCTGCCGACCGACCCGGCGCTGGACGCGACCGCCGCGCTGGTCGCGAAACCATGATCGTTCTTCGCCGGGCCGGAGGCCGGCGTGCCCTCAGCCGCCGGCCGCGGCGGGTGCCGCGTCCGGGTCGGAGCCGTGGGCCCGGTCGTCCCGGGAGCTTCGGCCGGGGACGACCGCGACGGGGCACCGCGCCTCGCGGAGCATCCCGGAACTGGTCGCGCCCAGCGGCCCGGGGCCGGTTCCACGGTCGCCCAGGACGAGGAGCCCGGCGTCGTCCGCCGCGTCCCGCAGCGCCTCGGACGGACGTTCCAGCAGCAGCGAGACCCTCACGTCGGTAGCGGGGTGGCGCCTCCGCCACGGCGCGACGGCGTCCTCCAGTTCGGCGGCGCGCGTCTTCTCCAGGAGGTCCCGGTCGTTGAACAGCGCCAGTTCCTGTTCGCTCACCGCCGCCGGCTCCCAGCATCCGTAGACGACGTGCAGGGCCCAGCCGCGCAGGGCCGCCTCCCCGAAGGCGAAGCCGAGCGCCGGGTCGCAGCCCGCCGTCCGGTCCGTGCCCACCACGACCAGCCGGGGCCGGGGCCGGCCGCCGGACACGACGATCACCGGCCGTTCCGACCGCGCGGGCAGCTCCAGTGCCGCCGCCCCGTCGTCCAGCCGATCGTGGGAGCCGATCACGAGAAGTTCCGCCGCGCCGGACGCGCGCAGCAGCGCCTCGATCGCCGGCCCGCGCATCAGGCGCCGGCGCACCGTGTCCGGCGCGCCGAGCCTCCGCGCGCGGCGGACGCCCCGCTCCAGCAGGTTCTCCCCCGCCCGCTTCATGATCGCCTCAACGCCCGGGTCCTGGTGGCCGCTCGCATAGGGCCAGTGCCAGCAGTGGCACATCACCAGGTCGAGTCCGCGCAGCCGGGCCTCCTCGACGGCCCAGCGCAACGCGTCGTCGTTCTCCGCCGACCCGTCGTAGCCGAACAGGACGTGCGGTCTTCGCATCCCCTCTGAGCCGTCCATGTACCTGCCCTCCTCCGTCCAGTCTGCGCGCATCCGGCGCGCTCCAGAAGAGGCGGAGGTCCCGGCACCGGCGCGGAGGGTCAACCGGAGGCAAAATCTCCGGCAGAAATGATCATTCGGGGCTGATCCTCCGCGCCGCCCGGGGATAGGGCGGAGGGAACCGGCACATCGAAAAGGGGGACGCGTGGTCAGAAGAGTCGCGGCGGAACTCGTGGGCACCCTGCTCCTCGTCTACTTCGCGGTGGGGGTGGCGACCCTGTCGTTCGGGTTCGGCGTGGCCGGCGGCAGCCCCTCCGCGGGCGTGGTGGCGACGGCGCTGGCGTTCGGGCTGGTGCTGCTCGTGCTGGTCTATGCGATCGGCCCGATCTCGGGCTGCCACATCAATCCCGCCGTCACGCTGGGCGTGCTGCTCGCCCGCCGGATCACGCCCGGGGACGCGGGCCGCTACTGGATCGCCCAGTTCGTCGGCGGGATCCTGGGCGCCCTCCTGCTCTGGCTCACCTTCTCCGGCTCGGCGATCTACAGCCGGTCCACGACCGGCCTGGGCGCCAACGGATGGGGTGAGGACAGCCTCATCCAGATCAACGCGGGCGGCGCGTTCCTCGCCGAAGCGATCCTGACCGCGCTGTTCGTGTTCATCGTCCTGTCCATGACGAGCACGGCCGCGATCCCCGCCGTCAGCGGCGTCTCCATCGGGCTGGCGCTCACCACCGTCCACCTGATCGGGATCCCGATGACGGGGACCTCGGTCAACCCGGCGCGCAGCCTCGGCCCGGCGCTGGTCAGCGGCGGCTCGGCCCTGGAGGGGGTGTGGCTGTTCATCGTGGCCCCGGCGGCGGGGGCCGTCCTCGCCGCGGCGGCCCACAACTACCTGCAGCCGCCGACCAAGGAGACCCCGCTGCCGCCGACGGAACCCGGCGCACGCTAGCGTCCGGGACCGCCCGGCACGTCAGGCGGGCGGGTAGTCCGCCGAGACGTAGGCGCGGACGTCGGCCACCCGCTCGCCGATGTACTCCTTCAGCAGGCTCCGCAGGCGCAGCTCCGCCAGCGGCCCGAGCGCGTCGTAGGTCTCCAGGAACAGGCCGCGGGCGGCGCCGAGCGGCCAGTCGTCCGGGAGCAGCGCCGTCGGCAGGCAAGGGTCGGCGTCCGGGAACACGCGCCAGGCGTCCATGATCTCGGTGCGCACCACCAGGGCCTCGGCAAGCCCGACGGCCCCCTCGCGCACGCGCTCCAGGAGCGGCGAATAGCGCTCGACGAACCCCTCGTAGCCTGCCCGGAGGCCGTCGACGTCGAACGCGGAGACCGGGTCGCGGCCCCCCGCCGGCGCCGACGCGAACCCCGCCACCATGAGTGACGCGGCCGGGCCGATGGACAGCTCGTCCAGAACGCGCGCGGCGTCCTCACGGCGGTCGCCCGGCATCACCCAGACCCCGTCGAACAGGGACGCCATGCCGATCTCCTGGAGCCGCGTGCGCAGGACGCGGCGCAGGTCGCGCTGGGACTCCGGCAGCGAGAACACCACGACCGTCCACTCGCCGGTGTCGGGGACCGGCGCTGCACCGAACGTCAGGAAATGCCGGAGCCGCCGGCCGTGGGTCTCCTTCGCCGCGTCGGCCATCCGGTAGGAGGTGCGGCGGCCGTCGCGCACCGGCAGGATCAGCCCGCGCTTGGCGAGCCTGCTCAGCGTGTTGCGCGCGCTCACGGCGGAGATGCCGAACTCGGCGAGCAGGCGCACGATCGCCGCGGACGGGACGGGGTTGCGCTCGGCGAAGTCGTAGTCGCCGAACAGCGTCGCCAGCAGATGCTGCGGATGGGCGCCCGCCTGCAGGCGGGGCATGTTCACCGCCCGGGTCCTCTCGCTCACCGGCGGAGTATACGGGCTCCGGCGCACCACCTCGCGCCCGACACGTTAGACACTATCCGTTGCGATCGGCAGGCGAGCACGATCGAGCACTGAACCGGTGGTGTGATGCCGGACCAGCGCCCCCAGTTCGTCCGAGAAACGCGTCACGATCTGCCGTACGCGGATCTCGGCGAGTGGCCCGAGGTTGTCGTACAACCGGGCGAACATGTCGTGGGCGCGCTGCAGCGGCCAATCCTCGGGCAGCAGTTCCGCGGGCAGTTCGGGATCGAGATTGGGGAACTGCCGCCAGGTGTCCATGACGTCGGTGCGCGCCAGCAGCGCCTCGGACGTGCTGACCGCCCCGTCCCTGGCGCGGCGGAGCAGGTCCTCGCGCTCGCTCACGAACCGCTCGTATCCGTCCCGGAGTTCGGCCAGGTCCCAGGCGTCGAGAGGGTCCTGGCCCTGCGGGACGCCCACCGGGGCCTGCGCGGCCATCACGCTGTAGCTGCGCACGCCGAGACCCGCCAAGGCGGCGGCCGCGTCCGCGGCGACGTCGTTGGGGGAGATCCAGACCCCGTCGTACAGCGGCGCGAAGCCCAGCCAGCGCAGCCGGGCGCGGGCTGAGTGGCGCAGGTCCCGCTGCTCCTCGGGCACCGAGAAGATCGCGATCCGCCACGACCCGTCCCAGGGCCGGGCGGTCATCCCGAACGACATGATCCGCTGGACGCCGCCGCTCAGCACCCGCGTCGCGCGCCCGGTCAGCGCGTAGTAGGTGCGGCGCCCCTGCTTGGAGACCTCCAGCAGGCCCCGCCGCGCCAGCCGGCTCAGCGCCGCGCGGGCGGCGACCTGGGAGATGCCGAACTCGCCGAGCAGCGCCACGAGCGCCGCCGACGGCAGATGCTCGGTCCGCGCGTACCAGTAGTCGCCGAGCAGCGTGATCAGCAGATGCTGCGGTTGCGGCCCCTGCTGCATCCGGGGGAGCCGGATCTCCCGATCCAGATCCGCACCGGCTTCAAGGACCTTGTCGACGGTCATGACGTCCATTCTAGATTCGACACCGGCTGGAACGGCCGGAACGGCGTGTGCACAACGTTATCCGCCCCGGCCCGTGCCGGTTACCCGGGGGTTCCGCGACGTCCGGACGGAAAGCCGGCGAACGCCGGCCGGGGCGGCGGGCGGGCCGGCCACCCGGCCGCCGTCACCCGTTCCCCGTCCCGGCGTCCGGCGGGGCCGCCAGGTCGGCCGGCAGGGTCGCCGGCCCGTGGACCGGCCAGCGGAGCGGCTCGGGCTCGGCCGCCAGGCGGAACGAGGACGTGGCGGCGAGCAGCGCGGCGAGCCCGGTGCGCAGTTCCAGGCGCCCGGCCTGCTGGCGGGCTGGGCACTGCTGTTCGTCACCATCGCCGGGGACATCAGCGCCTGCGCCATCCTCGCGGGCACCGGCAACGAGGTCGTCGGCTTCCGCATCCTGGAGGTCTTCGCCAACGGCGACTACGCGATGCTCGGCTCGCTGTCGATCCTGCTGACGGTGGTCTCGATCACCGTCGTCCTCCCCGTGACCTGGTACGCGCGGCGCCGCCACCGATCCGGGCCGCCGGTCCCGCACGCCGGGCGGAGCTGACCCGTGCCCGCCCCCCACGACGCAAGGAAGGCCGACATGCGGTTGATGAGCAGGAGCACGACTGCCGGAGATGCGGCGGCCGCCGGGGGCGAGCCGGAGGCCGGCGCCGGCGTGGTCCGCCTGCGCGACCTGACCAAGCGGTACCGGCGGGCGGACGGGCGGATCGAGCAGCTCGGCACGCCGCGTGACGTCTACGTGCGCCCGGCGTCCCGCTACGTCGCGAACTTCGTCGGCCTCGCCAACGAGGTGCCCGGGACCGTCTCGAGCGTCGGCGGGGAGTACGCCGTCCTGGACGGCCCGCTGGGCCGCGCCACCGGCGTCCCCGCCCAGGGGCTCGCGGCCGGGCAGGAGGCCGTGGCCGTCTGGCGGCCGGAGGACGCCCTGCTGAGCCCGGACGAGCCGCGCGCGGACAACCGCTGGCGGGCCGAGCCGGGGATCACCATGTTCGCCGGGCCGCACCGCGAGCACCGGCTCTCCGCCGGGGATCTGACCTGGCGGGTCTGGTCGTCCGGCGAGGCGGACTCCGGCGGCGTGCGGGACGGCGGGCGCGAGCCGGTCTGGGTCACCGCCCCGCCCGCCCGGACCCGCATCCTCCCGGCCTGACGTGTCAGCCCGCGTCCCCGCCCTCGTGCGCCGCCGCGGCCCGGCTGCGCAGCTCCGCGCGCCTGACCTTGGCCGAGGCGGTCAGCGGCAGCTCGTCGACGACGGTCCAGCGGCGGGGCACCTTGAACGGGCTGAGCCGCTCGCGGCAGTACGCGGTGACCGCGTCCGCGTCGAAGTCCGCCCCGGGCTCGGGGACGACGAACGCGACCACCAGCTCGCCCCAGCGGGTGTCCGGGGCGCCCACGACCGCCGCGCGCGCCACGCCGGGATGGCCGGTGACGACCTCCTCGACCTCCTCCGGCGCGACGTTCTCGCCACCGGTCTTGATCATGTCCTTGAGCCGCCCGGCGATGCGCAGGCGTCCGCGGGCGTCCATCACGGCGAGGTCGCCGGTGTGCAGCCAGCCGTCCGCGTCGATGGCGCGGGCGGTGGCCTCCGGGTCGTCGTGGTAACCCCGCGCCAGCCGTGCCCCGCGCAGGAGGAGTTCCCCTTCCCCCTCGATCGGGACGACCTCGCCGGAGGGGTCCACCACGCGGACGTCGGTGCCCTCGATGGGCGTGCCGACCGTGGTGCGCCGGACCTCGGCGTCGTCGGCCAGCGGTGCGGTCTGCAGGGCGCAGCCGCACGTCTCCGTCATGCCGAACGTGACCGACAGCGGCGCGCCGAAGCGCGCCTCGATCGTGTCGACCATCGCGGGCGTCAGGGTCATCCCGCCGGTGAACACGACCCGCAGGTCGCTCAGATCGGTGCCGGGGAAGTCCGGATGGTCCATCAGCAGGTGCAGCAGCGTCGGCGCGGCGGACAGCAGCGTCGCCCGCCGCGCGGCCATGGCCTCCAGCACGGCGGCGGGCTCGAATCGCAGTACGACGTGCTCGGCGCGCTGCCACAGTGCGCCCATCGTCCCGAGGACGTTGCCCGCGGTGTGGAACAGCGGCATCGGGTTCACCCACACACCCCCCGGTGGCAGGCCGATCCGCTGGGCGAACGCGTGGGAGGTGAGCACCATGCCCTGGTGGTGGATCCGTACGCCCTTGGGCCGTCCGCTGGTCCCTGAGGTGAACTGGATCTGCGCCGGCGAGTCCGGGGCGACCGGCGGGAGGACCGCGGCCGGTCCTCCCGCCCGAAGCTCCCGCCAGTCCCCGCCGAGGCGCACCACCGTGCCGGGCCGCGGCAGCCTCGCCACGGCCCGGCCGGCCACGTCCGAGTCCCCGTCGCGGACGTACAGGCGCGCGGCCTCCGACAGGCCGAGCGCGTGCGCCAGCTCGTCGGGCCGGGCCTTCGGGTTGACCGGAACCAGCACCATGCCGGCCAGCGCCACGCCGAACTGCAGCAGGACCGCCTCGGGCCCGTTGGCCAGGTACGTGGCGATGCGCGTGCCGGGCGGATGGCGGAGCAGCAGGGACCCCGCCACGGCGGTGGCGTCGGCCAGCAGCTCCGCCGCCGTCCAGCTCTCCGCCGCCCTGCCCTCGGGGCCCCGCCCGGCCGGGACGGTCAGGACGACGTCGTCCGGTCCCAGCCGGGCGGCCCGGCGCAGCACGTCGCCGACCACCGCCTCCTCAAGCCGCGGGCTCGGCGCGCCGTGCAGTTCCGACCGCCGGGGCACGTCCGTCATGGTGGCGGTCCGCTCAGTCGAACTTGTAGCTGACGGCGCTCGGGCCCTCGATGGTGTCCAGCACCTTCAGCCCGCCCGGCGCCTCCGGGTCGACCTTGGAGACGAACACCGTGCGAGACGGGGGCTTGCCCACCTCGGTGAAGTTCAGCTTCCCGGCGAACAGGCCCTGGGTGTCCAGGTCGGACGTCTTGCGCATCGCCTCGACGACGCCCTTAGGCGTGAGGTCACCGCTCTCGCACGCCGCCTCCAGCGCCTTGGCGAGCAGTTCCGCCTGCCCGTAGGCGAGCGGGACCTCCCAGCCCTTGGCGCCGTCCGGCGCGGCCTTCTCGAACATCGCGGTGGCCTTCTTCACCCCGGCGCCCTCACCGCTGTACGGCGCGACGCTGGTCACCGTGTAGAAGTTCTTGACCAGCCCTTCCCTGGCCGGGGTGTCCAGCAGCGCCGGGTTGAACGTGGGCGTGTTCCCGATGAGGGGGACGTTCACCCCGTTGGAGGCGAGCACGCTGGCCAGCGAGGACAGCTGCGACGGGGCGGCGCCGAGGATGACGCCCTTGACGTTCGCCCGCTCCAGCGCCGTCGCCTGGGCGGACATGTCCGAGTCCTGCGGGGTGATCTTGATCGGGTGGATCTTCAGCCCGCGCTCCTTGGCCGCGTGCTGGGCGCCGGCGAGGGAGTCGCCGCCGAAGTCCCCCTCGAAGTAGACGTGCCCGATCGTGCTGCCCTCGGGGACCTTCAGGGTGTCGACGAGGTAGTCGATGGCGTTGGCGCCCTCGATGCTGTAGGTGGTGCCGGGGATCTGCGCCACCTTGTGGTCGAGGGCGACGCTGGCCCAGCCCATGCCGCCGACGTAGAGGTCGTCCTTCTCCGCGAGCGGGAGGATGGCCGCGACGACGGGCGAGCCGAGCACCTGCTGGAGCGCCACGACGTCCGGCGACATGCTCCGGTAGAGCGACACGGCGCGCTGCGGGTTGTAGCCGTGGTCGCGCACGTCGACCGTGATCTTGCGGCCGCAGATGCCGCCCTCGGCGCTCTTGGCCGCCCAGTAGGCCTTCTTCTCCGCGACCTGGACGGCGGCGCCGGCCTTGAACGGCCCGGACAGGTCGGTGAGCACACCGATCTTGATCTCGGAGTCGGTGACGCCGTTGCCCGTGCGGACGCCCTTGCCGTCTTCGCCTCCGGATCCGGCGTTGGGGTCGGTGGTACTGCATGCCGTGATCGCCGCCAGGCACAGCGCCGCCGCGGCGAGAGGACGGAAGTTCATGGGGTGGTCTCCTTCAGGCTGGAACGATCGGCAGGACGTGTGGACCGGGCCGGCTCTCCGGTCCGTCCGGTGCGGGCCCCCACGCGGTGCAAGGCCCCGGAGAGCCCCCCGCGCAGGAAGATCAGGACGGCGATGATCGCGACGCCGTAGACGAACCGGCTGAGCGCGGCCGCGTCGAGGCCGCCGGAGCCGGGCGCGGACAGGAAGGGCAACTGCGAGCTGTACTGCACGAGCAGCAGCGGCAGCACCGAGACGAACACCGCCCCGGCGGAGGCGCCCGCGATCGAGCCCGCGCCGCCGAGCACGATCATCACCAGGTAGTCGATGGACACCATCAGCGCGAACGAGTCCGGCGCGATCCGGCCGAACGCCAGGGCCGTCAGCGCACCGGCGATCCCGGCGTAGACCGAGGAGACGGTGAACGCGGTGGCCTTCACCCTGGCGACCTGGATCCCGACGGACGCGGCGGCGGTCTCGCCGTCGCGGACGCCGGCCATCGCCCGGCCCGCCCGGCCGGCCTTGATGCCCCGGCCGAGGAACGCGGCCAGCAGCGCGATGACCAGGAACAGGTACCAGAGGCGGTGCAGCTCCCCGAACGGCGTCCCGAGCACCGCGAGGTACTCGGGGTTCTCGTCGCTGAAGCTGAAGCCGGGCACCGCGAACGCCTCGACGGTGCGGCCGTTGTACCCGCCGGTGACGTCGTCGGCGTTGAGCCAGACGTGCCGGCCGAGGAACACCAGCCCGAGGGAGGCGAGGCCGAGGTAGATGCCGCGCAGCCGTCCCGCGATGGGGCTGAACACGGCGCCCGCCGCGCCCGACACCACCGCGGCGGCGATGAGGGCCAGCACCGGCGGCAGCCCGAAGCCGGACATGTCGTCCTCCCGCCCGCCGGCGAGCAGGGTGTAGGTGTAGGCGCCGACGCCGAGGAAGAACGCGTGCCCGAGCGAGAGCTGGCCCGCGACACCGACCAGGAGGGTGAGGCCGATCGCCCCGACCACGGCGGCCATCGCGAACAGCCCGGCCTGGAGCCAGAAGTCGGTGAGCCAGAGCGGCCCGACGACGGCGGCGAGCAGCAGTGCGCCGCCGGCGGCCCGGGACGGCGCCACCCGGCGGAACCGGGCGAGCCCGAGTGCGTGCGGCCGATCAGACACGAATGGCCTCCTTCTGGCCGAACAGCCCGTGCGGGCGCAGCAGCAGGACGAGGACCATCACCGCGTAGGGGACGACCTCGCCGAAGCCGCTGCCGAGGAAGTGCAGGTCGGACTCGTAACCCACCGCGAGCGCCTGCGCGACCCCGATGACGAGGCCGCCGACGACGGCGCCGGGGACGGAGTCGAAACCGCCCAGCACCCAGGCGGGAATGGCGGCGAAGGCGATGACGGAGATGCCCGGCTCGACGCCGGGCGTCGGGTAGGAGGTGAGGAACACCCCGGCGACGGCCGCCAGCGCACCGGCGAGCCCCCACCCGATCGCGCTGGTACGGCTGAGCCGGATGCCCATCAGCGACGCGGTGTCGGGGTCGGCGGCGGCGGCGCGCATCGCGACACCCCAGTCGGTGCGGGCCGCCAGCACTCCGAGGGTCCCGAACAGCACCAGCGCCGCCCCGGCCGCGATCGCCCGGGACGCCGGCAGGCTGATCCCCGCCACGGTGACCACCGACGCGCCCCACGGCGCCCCGATGTTGAGGACGTCGTTGCCGATCTGCCTGGTCAGCTCGGTGAGCAGCAGGATGTCCACGCCGATCGTCAGGATCGCGAACACGCCGGGGTCGCGTTCGGCGACGTGCCGGACGAGCAGCGCGTTGATCAGCGCCGCGACCAGTGCCGCGCCCAGCACCCCGGCCGCGAGCGCGAGCCAGAACCCGAGCGGCCCATGCAGGCGGGCCACCAGGTAGGCGCCGAGCAGCAGCACCGAGCCGTGCGCGAAGTTCAGCACCCCGGTGGACTTGAACACCACGACGAAGCCGACGGCGATCAGCCCGAGGACCAGCCCGAGCGACACGCCGTTCACCAGCTGTGTGAGCAGATAACTCATGCGGCCTCCGATCCGAGGTAGGCCCGGAGCACTTCGGGGTCGCGCTGGACCTCGGCGGGCGTGCCGTCGGCGATGAGCCGGCCGAAGTCCAGGACGGTGACGCGCTCGGCCAGGCCCATCACGAACGGCATGTCGTGCTCGACGAGCAGGATGGAGATCCCGAGCTCGCGCTGGACCGCCATGATCGTCGCCGCCATCTCGACGGACTCGCCGTGGTTCATTCCGGCGACCGGCTCGTCCAGGAGGAGCAGGGTCGGTTCGGCGCACAGCGCGCGCCCCAGCTCGACCCGCTTGCGGTCGCCGTAGGAGAGGGTGTGGACGGCTCGGCCGAGCAGCCCGTCGATGCCGAGCAGTTCGGCGACGCGGCCGGCCTGGGCGCGGTGCTCGCGGTCCTCCCGGCGGGTGCGCGGCAGGCCGAGCGCGCCGCCGAGGACGCCGGACCGCATCAGGCGGTGCCGACCGGTGAGCAGGTTGTCGGCGACCGTGGCGTCCAGCGACAGCGAGATGTTCTGGAAGGTCCGCGCGACGCCGAGCCCGGCGATCTGGTCGGCCCGCAGCCCGGTGAGGACCCGGTCGCCGTAGCGGACGGTGCCCTCGGCGACCTTGTACGCGCCGCCGAGGACGTTGATGCAGGTCGACTTTCCGGCCCCGTTCGGGCCGATGAGGGCGTGCACCGTGCCGGGCGCGATCTCGAAGGACACGTCCATGAGGGCGGTGACGCCGCCGAACCGGACCGTCACCCCGTCCACGCGCAGCGCCTCCGCGCGCACGGCGCGGTCGCCCGCGCCGGCGTGCATGGCCTTGGCGAGGCCGGTCAGCCCGCCGTCCCGCGTGCCGGCGTCCGTTCCGGCGTCCGTTCCGGCGCCGGGCTCGGTCTCCGTTTCGGCGGCGGCGGCTTCGGTCGTGCCGCCGCCCAGGTAGCGGCTGCGGATCTCGTCGGTGCCGGCGAGCACCTCGGCGGGGCCGGACGCGGCGACCGCCCCCACCTCCAGCACGTAGGCGCTGCCCGCGACCCGCAGTCCCATGACGGCGTTCTGCTCGATCAGCAGCACCGCCGTGCCCTGCCGGTTGATCTCCGTGATGATCTCCCCGATCTGGGTGACCAGCTGCGGCGCGAGGCCGAGCGACGGCTCGTCCAGCAGGAGCAGCCGGGGCCGGCTCATCAGCCCGCGTCCGATGGCGAGCATCTGCTGCTGGCCCCCGGACAGCAGCCCCGCCCGCTGCCGGCGCCGGCCGGCCAGATCGGGGAACAGCTCGAAGACCCGGTCGAGGGCCTCGCGCTTGACGCGTTCCGCCGCGGTGAAACCGCCGGCGCGGAGGTTCTCCTCCACCGTGAGGTCGCGGAACACCCGCCGGCCCTCGGGGACCTGCGCCACGCCCGCCCGCACGATCTCCGCGGTCGGCAGGCCGCCGATGTCCCGTCCGTCGAGGCGGACGGTCCCCGCGGTGATGCCGCCGCCGACGGAGCCGAGCGATCCGGAGACGGCGCGCAGCAGGGTGGTCTTCCCGGCGCCGTTGCCGCCGAGCACGGCGACGACGCCGCCCCTCGGGACCTGCAGGGACACTCCGCGCAGGGCGCGCACCGCACCGTCGTAACTCACGTCGAGACCCTCGACCGTGAGCAGCGGATCGTCGGGGACGGTGACGGTGTCCCGAGCAGGTTCGGATCTGGTGGGCATGAGGCCTTCCCTCCACGCGGGGAAATCGGGACGCTTACCTCGACCGCGAGGAACGCTAGACAAAGTAGTGTCGCGCGTCAAGGGTTGTTTGTATATTAATGTGATTAAGATCACTCTGCCCCCACCTGTGCCGACGTCAGGAGGTCGCGGAGGTGCTTGGGGACCCGGCACCGCCTTCCTAGACTCGGATGTCATGATCAAGATCTTCGGGGCCGCCCTGCTGCTGGGCGGAAGCATGGTCCTGGGGGGCGCCGCCGCCGTCCCCGCCCACGCCGCCACCGCCGGAGGGCTGCCGGAGGATCTGGACGCCGTACTCCGCGACGGCCGCCTCCAGGGCGCGGCCGTCGACGTCGTCGTCCGTGACGCCGAGACGGGCGAGGTTCTCTACGACCGTAACGGGAACGGCCAGGTCACGCCCGCTTCGAACAACAAACTGCAGACCTCGGCGGCGGCGTTCGGCATCCTCGGCCCCGGATACCGGTTCCGCACGACGGTGAGCGTCAAGGGCGGAAACCTCTACCTCAGGGGCACCGGCGACACCACCATGCGGGCCGCCGAGTACGACCGCCTCGCCGCCGCCGTCGCGGCCCGGGGCATCACCGGGATCAAGGGCGACCTCGTCGCCGACGACACCTGGTTCGGCGCCAAGCGGACCCCGGACGACTGGGACCCCGCGGACCTCCAGTACGCCTATGCCGGGCAGACGTCCGCGCTCACCGTCTCGCCCAACGACGACTTCGACGCGGGCTCGATCAAGGTCTCCCTCACTCCCGCCGCCCGCGAAGGGCGGCCGGTCCGGGTCGGGCTGACCCCGGACACCGACGTCGTGAAGATCGACAACAGGGCCGTCACCGGGCCGCCCGGGTCGTCGTCCACCCTCGCGGTGAACCGGGGCAACGGCACCAACACCATCGTCGTCACCGGCTCCCACCCGGCGGGCGCGGCACCCGCCGGCGTCCTGCGGACCGTCGAGGGACCCACGCTGTACGCCGCGGACGTTTTCCGCAAGGCGCTCAAGGCGCACGGCGTCCAGGTGTCCGGCGCGACCGAGCGGGGCAGGACGCCGCCGGGCGCCAAGACGATCGCCACCCGCACCTCGATGCCGCTGTCGCGGCTCGCCACGCCGTTCCTGAAGCTCAGCAACAACGTCATGGCGGAGACCCTCGTCAAGGCGATCGGACGCGAGGTGCGGGGCGAAGGCACCTGGGCGGCGGGGCTGCCCGCCATCACCGCCCACCTCCGGCGCCTCGGCGTCGACACCTCCCAGGTGACCATGACGGACGGCTCGGGCCTGTCCCGCGGGAACCGCACGACGGCCGTGCAGCTCAGCACCCTGCTCAGGAACGTCCGGAAGCGGCCGTGGTTCCCTGCCTGGTACGCCGCTCTGCCCATCGCCGGGCGACCGGACCCGCTGGCCGGCGGGACGCTCGCGAACCGCATGAGGGGCACCGCGGCCGACGGCAACGTACACGCCAAGACCGGGACGCTGACCGGCGTCACCGCCCTGTCCGGCTATGTGAAGGACCCTGGCGGCCGGACGCTGATCTTCTCCAGCGTCTTCAACGGCTACTCCGGAGGGGCACCGAAGGACATCGAGGACAAGATCGCCGTGCGCCTCGCCACCGGCGGCGGCGACGCCCGCACCGCCCTGCGCCGCATGGCCCCGGCCGACGGCGGCGACCTCGAAAGCACCTGGACCGGCGGCATCCGGCCCTAGATCAGCCGCCCTGGGGCCGGGTGGCCGTCCGGAGCGCCCGGTAGAGCAGGCGGGGGTCGCCCAGCCGGTGCCGGAGGACCTTCTCCAGGCCGCCGATCGGGACGAGGTTCTGCGGGGCGCGCGGATCCTTGTAGCCGATCCCGGCCAGCCCCGGGATGATCGCCGCGCTGTGGTCGGCGAGTTCGACGACCGCGTCGCGGGTCAGGTCCGCGGCGGCCTCGCAGCGGGCGATGCCCGCCCAGGGCGCGGTGGACGGGGTCGGCAGCCGCAGGTACCACGAATGCCGCGCCCAGCTCGTCGTCATGAGGAAGACGGGCGTGCGCTGGCCCGGCCCCAGCGCCGTGAGGACGGCCGTCTGCGGGTCGGCCAGGTAGGCGGCATGGTGCGTCTTGACGTAGCCGATGGTGCGCGGCAGGTGGGCGCGGCCGCGCAGGGGGCCGTCCACGATGAGCAGGTCGTCGGGGCCGGACGCGGTCCGGTACCGGGTGGCGAGGGTCACCTCCAGGTCGCTGAGCTGCCCCTGGAGCGCGAGGGACAGCTGCTCGGCGGCGCCGCCGCGGGCCCGCGCCGCGACGTAGGTGCCCGCCCAGGTGGCCAGGTCGGCGGCGTGCGGGGACGGGGTGAACAGCGAGCGGCGCACCTCCACCTCGGCGAGTTCGGCGAGCCCGCCGGGCGCGCAGCGCACCAGGCCGGCGGCGCAGGACGCGGCGATGCCGGGGGCGGGCATCCCCCCGGACGGGTCGCCGACCCACACCCGGGCCTCGATGCGGCGGACGCCGTCCGCCACGATCAGCCCGCCGGGCGGCGGCCCCGCCGCGGGCGGCGAGACCGGGCGCCAGCGGTCCGGCGGCAGCTCCACGCCGAGGTCGAGCTTGACGGACGAGGGGTCCAGCTCGCCGATCGCCTCCGCGGTCAGCGACGTGGCGTACCCCGGGTCCCAGGGGTCGACGGTGATGGCGGCGGTCGCGGCCGCCGGTGCCGTGGTCACGTGCTCTTCTTCTCCAGATGCGAGCCGGTGTTGTCGCGGAACACGTCGAAGCGGACGGGGACGCGCTCGGCGAGCGCCGGAACGTGGGTCACGATGCCGACCATACGATCACCCCCTGACGTCAGCCGCTCGAGCGTCGTCGCGACCGTGTCGAGGGTGGAGGGGTCGAGCGTGCCGAAGCCCTCGTCCAGGAAGATCGAGTCCAGGCTCCGGGCCGCGCCGCCGCCGAACCGGGCGACCTGGTCCGACAGCGCCAGCGCGAGCGCGAGCGACGCCTGGAACGTCTCGCCGCCCGACAGCGTCCGGACGCTGCGCCGCAGCCCCGCCTCCGCGTAGTCGATCACCTCGATGGCGTTCCTGCCGTCGAGGACGAGTTCGAACTGGCCGTCCGACAGCTCCCGCAGCGTCCCGGACGCGGTGTCGACGAGCAGCGCCAGCGCCTCGCCGCACAGCCAGTTCTCGAAGTTGTTGGCCCGCAGGTGCCGCGCCAGCTCGCCCGCGACCCGGGCGTCCTGCCGGTGGCGGCTGATCTCCCCGGCCAGTTCGGCGGCCGTCCGGCGGTCCCGGCGGATGCGCTCCAGCCGGTTCTCCGCCTGGTTGCGGGCGGTCAGGACGGCTTCGCGGACCGTCTCGGGCTCGATGGACGCGGGCACGGCGATCTCGTGGGCGCCCAGTTCGGCGGCGAGCGCCTCGTGCCGTTCGTCCCGCCGGTGGCGCAGGTCGCGCAGGGCGTTCTCCAGCGCGCCGGCCGCCTGTTCGCGACGTCCTGACTCCCGGTCGCGCCAGTCGAGGAGGGTCGTCCAGGCGGCGTGCAGGTCGGCGCGGCCGACCGGTGGGGCACCGAGCGCGACCACGGTGTCGCGGGCGCCGTCCAGCTCGGCGAGCGCCCTCCCGGCCTCCTGGTTCAGTTCGGTGCGCTCTTCCTCGGCCTTGGCCAGTTCGGCTCGGGCGGTGAGCAGGGCCTGCCGTGCGCCGGCCGCTTCCCGGTCGGCCAGGTCGATGGCGTCGCGGCGCCGCCGCGCGTCGTCGAGGTCCGGGTGGGCGCGGATGCGCTCCGCCTCGGTGCCGAGCTGCCGCCCGAGAGCGGCGAGGCCCGCTTCGCGCCTGGACAGTTCGCGCTCGAGTTCCTGGAGTCTCGCCTGTGCGGCGTCGAGTTCCCGTTTGCGGGCCTGGACGTTCCGGTCCGCCGCGCCGAGGGCGGGCGGGGCATGGTGCTCGGGCAGGTCGGTGACGTCCCGCAGGCAGACCGGGCAGGGTTCGCCGGCGGACAGCCGCCGTGCGAGGTCGGCGGCCGTGTCGGCGTCGCGGACGCGCTGCCGTTCGGCCTCGGCCCGTTCGAGGTTCGTGCGGGCGGCGGCGAGGTCGGCGGCGGCGGCGTCCGCCTCCCGGCGGGCCTCGTCCGCCCCGGTCCGGGCGTCCTCGATCTCGCCGGTGAGGCGGGCGTGGTCGCGGTGCGCCGTGATCGCCTGGTCGAGGACGGTCCTGTCGCCGAGGTCCGCGCCCCGGTCACGGGCCGCCGACTCCGCCTCCTCGTGCCGGGCGACCTCCCGGGTGAGGCGCTCGGCCTCGTCGGCGGCGGCCTTGAGGTCGTCCGCGAGGGTCGGCACGTCGCCGGGCATGGCGAGCGCGGACAGCGCGGCGAGGGCACGCTCCGCCTCGGTGGCCTCCGTCGTCCTGTCCCGGATTTCGCCGTCGGTCCGCTGAAGCTCGTCGAGCGCCTCGCGGACGCTCTCGCCGAGGGCCCGCATGCCCTCCAGCCGCCGCGCGGCCTCGTTCTCGGCGGCCTCGCCGGCGTCGGTGAGCTTGGCCCGCTGCGCCTCGGCGGCCTGCGCGCGGACCTCGGCGGCCTTCGCCTCCTCCCCCGCCCGCTGCTTGATCAGCTCGAAGGTCTTCGCGTCGAGGAGCTGGACGAGAAGGTCCTGCCGCTTGCTCGGTTCGGCTTGCAGGAAGTCCGCGAACCGTCCCTGCGGGAGGACGACGCACTGCATGAAGAACCTGTACTCGAGCCCGGTGATGCGCTGGACGGCGGCCGTCACCCCGTCGCCGTCGGCGATCGTCCGGACCTGCGCCGCCAGCAGTTCCTCGATGCCCCCGGCGGGGTCGACGGACGGGTCCAGCTCGTCCAGCCGCGCCTCCTTCGTGGTCACCGCGCCCCGGGGGCTGCGGGCCAGCGCCCGGACGACGCCGTAGCGGCGGCCCGCCGACTCGAAGACGAGCGCGACCTTCCCGGAGTTGGCGGACGGCGCCAGCGCCAGCCGGATCACGTTCTCCTTCCCCCAGCGGGGAACCGACCCGTACAGCGCGAAGCAGATCGCGTCGATGACGGTGCTCTTGCCCGATCCGGTGGGTCCGACGAGGACGAAATAGTCCACGTCGTGCAGGCCGACCGAGGTCGGTGTGCGGTAGCTGCAGAAACCGTCCATGTGGACGCACAGCGGACGCATCAGTCCTCCTCTCCCCCGTGCCCGTCGAGTTCGTCGTAGAGCCGGTCGAACAGCGCCTCGACCCGCTCGTCCTCGTGGCCGAGCTGTTCGAGGTAGGTGCGGAACAACCCGCGCGGCGTGGGGGCGTTTCGCCCGGTGACGGCCGCTGGCCGCGGCGCGGAGGTGGGCCGGAACGCCTCGTCGATGTCGACGGTCAGCGCGTTCGGCAGGATCTCCCGCACGTCGTCGGCGAGCCCGGCGCGCGGCTTCTCCGCGACGACGACGCGCAGCCACGCGTCCCCGAGGTCGTCCGCCATCGCCTCCAGCGCGCCGAGCGGGCCGGTGACCGTGCGCAGGACGCGGGCGCCCGTCAGCGTCACCTCCCGCACGTCGGCGGGACGCCCCGGCGCGACGTCGACGACCAGCGCGCCGGGCGTGTTCTGCTCCTCCCCGAAGTCGACGGCGATCGGGGAGCCGCTGTACCAGATGGGGCAGGGGCCGGGCATCCGCTGCCGCCGGTGCAGGTGGCCGAGCGCGGCGTAGTGGGCGGCCGGCGGGAACGCCGACGACTCGAAGTAGTAGGAGAAGATCGTCTGCGCTTCGCGTTCGCCGCCGCCGAGCCTGCCGCCCGGCAGCGTGCCGTGCGCCGCGACCAGGTTGACGGTGTCGGCGGTGAACCCTGCCGTGAGCGCCTCGGCGAGCCGCCCGAAGCGGTGGGCGTAGTCGCGGTTGTGCTGGTCGGGCGTGTCGGTCAGCGCCTCCAGGGCCCGGACGACGTACCGCTGCGACAGGAACGGCATGGCGGCGAGCCTGACCGGCTCCCCGGTCCGGGCCGTCCACGACAGCAGCCCGCCCGCGTCCGGGCGCCGGAACCTCCCGACGACCCGGATGCCGAGCTGCCGCAGCACCGGCCGGTACACGTCGTCCAGCAGGCGCGGATCGTCGTGGTTGCCGGCGAGGACGACGACCTCCCGGCCGCCCTCCTGGAGCGCCAGCAGCGTCTTCATCACCAGAGCCTGCGACGGCGGCGTCGGGACCGCGCCGTCGAAGACGTCCCCCGCGACGATGACCGCGTCGACGTCCTCCTTCCGCGCGACGGCGACCAGCTCGCCCAGCACCTTCGCGTGCTCGTCGAACCGCGACCGGCCCCGGAGCACCTTGCCGACGTGCCAGTCGGCGGTGTGCAGGAACTTCATGTTCGCTCCCGGTGGATCAGAAGGGGGGTACCTCGTCGTCGGCCTCGCCGAGACCGTCGAACGGGTCGCGGGCCGGCCCGGAACGCGCCGCCGCGCGCGGGGATGCCTCGGCGGGACGCGTGGCCCAGGCGGGGAACGGGAACTCCACGGCCAGCGGCACCGGCAGCTCCGGCTGCCCGACGAACATCGTCCCGGGCTTGGCGATCGTGGCCCGCGCCCGCGCCGCCGGCGGCAGCCAGCCGTACTCGCCCCGGGACGCCTCCGCCGCGTCCAGCCGCCCCGCCACCCGCACCGCGCAGTTCGCGACGATGCGGCGCTCGACCTCCGACGCCGTCTGCTGCGCCCCGATGAGGATCACCCCGAGCGACCGGCCCCGTTCCGCGACGTCCAGCAGGATCTCCTTGATCGGTGAGTC
Organism: Spirillospora sp. NPDC048823; assembly: GCF_043198445.1. NCBI lineage: Bacteria > Bacillati > Actinomycetota > Actinomycetes > Streptosporangiales > Thermomonosporaceae > Spirillospora > Spirillospora sp. NPDC048823. Next base: position 45,099 of record NZ_JBICUT010000010.1, read on the forward strand.
GCCCTCGCGCGGCGCGTACTTGTTCAGCTCGTCCAGCACCACGAACAGCAGCGGCCGCGCGCTGCCCGTGCTCTCCTTGCGCGCGAACTCGCCGCGCAGCACCACCCCGACGACGAACCGCTGCGCCCGCTCGGGCAGGTTGTGCAGATCCACCACGGTGACCTGCGCGTCGGTGTCGATCGACCTGCCGCTCCTCGCGGGCAGGTCGCCCCGCACGATCGGCGACAGCGGACGCACCGACGAACGGAGCCGCCGCAGGAACGCGTTGACGGTGCCGAGCCCCATCAGCTGCGCGCCCCAGGCGCGGCGGGTGTCCTCGTCCGTCAGGGTCTCCTCGATGAACCTCACCAGGTCCTCGTAGGTGCGGCAGACCTGCCCGCCGTCCCCCAGGCGTACCGCCCCGCCGCCTCCGACGGGCTCGGCGTCACGGGCGAGCCTCGCCGCGACCTGCCCGACCAGAATCGTGTACTGCGCCCGCTCGTCCTCGGTGTCGGCGAACACGTAGCGCAGCAGTTCCTCTCGGCAGAACTCGGCGAGCGTCCAGTAGAACGGGCTGACGTCCTGGGTGCGGGCCGTCACGTGCGGCGTCCCGTTCGGGTCACCGGGCCGGGGCGGCGCGAACACGTGGACGCTCTCGAACGGCCCCGGCCGCAGACCGAGCCGCCGGTACGCCGCCCGCGCGTTCTCGTCCAGCCGGTTGTTGGCGTGGTCGAGGAAGAGCAGATCCTCGCCCTTCACCGAGAAGATCAGCGCCTTCGTGTTGTGCGCCTCCGCGCCCAGCGCCCCCGAGTTGAAGATCGAGTACAGCAGGAACGTGGCGAACGACGTCTTGGTCGCCACCCCGGAGATCCCGGAGATGGAGACGTGTGCGCCGCGCGTCCCGTCCAGGAACTCCAGGTTGACGTGGATGGGCTCCCCGTCGCGTCCGAGCCCGACCGGTACCCGCCGCTCCATCACGTCGAAGTACAGCGCCCGCTCCCGGTCCAGCGCGCCCGCCCGGCGCGCCTGCGTGCCGGGCAGCGGCGGCACGTACACCTCGGGCTCGACCCGCGTCACCGTGACCTCGGCCGACTCGACCACCGCCGCGGGCAGCACCCCCTGCGCGATGAGGAACACGTCCGAGTCGTAGGCGGCGCCCTCATGCCGGGCCTCCACGTTCGTGACGACCCCGGCGATCAGCACCTCGCCCCGGCCGGGCACCTCCCGCCGCGCGGCGATCACCTCGTCCAGCTGGACGACCGTCCCGGGCTCCAGCCCCACCCAGAACGACAGCGGCGTCGCCGACTGCGTCCCCAGCACCCGCCCGACGACCGGCCCGCGCTCAGCGGTCTCACCCATACACCCCACCCAGGCCACACGAATCCCACCAGCTCACCGCAGGCTATACACACCCTCCGACCACCGGAGGACCTTCTCCGAAGACCACAATCCGCCAGGCTGGTTCTAGGGGGTGAGGTCGCGGATCGTGGTGCAGGCCCGGGTGGCCATGGTGAGGAACATGGCGTCGCCGCGTTCGGTCTGGGTGCCGTAGGCGCAGCCCAGGACGGTGATGAGGGGGGCCTGCAGGAGGGCGAAGCGGTAGTCGTCCCAGCAGAGGTCCAGGGGGTAGTCGGTGACGCCGTGGGCCAGGAGGGCGTCGTGGTAGCGGGCGACGAGGTCGCGTTCGTGGGCGCGGCGGTCTTCGGTGGTGAGGCTGGTGGCCAGGAAGTAGGACAGGTCGCGGGCGGGGAGGCCGATGGTGAGGGTCTGCCAGTCGACGGTGGTCGCGGTGGTGCCGTCCGGGGGGAAGAGCAGGTTGTCCAGGCGGTAGTCGCCGTGGACGAGGCCGAAGCGTTCGGGGCGGGCCAGCAGCCAGGGGCCGATGGTCTCGGTGGTCCGGCGGAGGGTGTCCTGGTCGGCGGGGTGGAGGCGGTCGGCGAAGCGGCCGATGAACGTTTCGACGGCGGGGGCGTAGACCTCGGCGAGGGTGGAGGCGTCGGTCTCGGTGTTGTGGTGCAGGCCGTCGACGGCCAGGAGTGTTTCGTCGCACCAGCGGGGGCCGTGGAGGCCGGCCAGGGCGCGCATGCAGTCGTGGGCCCGGCCGGGTGAGCAGCCGGCCAGCTGGTCGCCCTGGGCCGCCGGGGAGAGGTCCTCCAGGAGGAGGACGAAGTCGAACGTTTCCGGGTCGATCGCGGCGTGGTGGCAGTGCGGGGTGCGGATCGTGACGGTTTCGGCGATCTCGCGGTAGAAGAGCAGTTCGGTGCGGTAGGCGCCGCCGAGGAGGGCGCGGGCGGCGGGGTCGGCGGCGGGGAGTTTCGCGATCAGGCGGGTGGGGGCCTCGCCGGTCAGGGTCAGTCGGAAGCAGGAGCCGATCTGGCCGGTGCCTATGGGCTCCACATCGACCTCGTCGATCCTGGTGTTCAGGACTTCGGTGAGCCGGGCGGGGGTCAGGTCCTCCCGCGCGGCGATGATCTTCATGAGCGGCCCGGGTTGCGGGGGTGGGCGGCGCGGCCGGGTGGGCGGACGCGGCGGTAGGCGTCGAGGATCGGGGCGAGTTCGGCGGGGGTCGCGCCGTGCAGGATGACGCCGTCGGCGCCCGCGGTGAACTGGTCGAGGACGCGGGCCGCGCACTGGCCGGGGGTTCCGGTGGCGGAGGCGGCGAGCCATTCGTCCGGGATCAGGCCGGCCACGTGGTGCAGGTCGCCGGCCGTTCCGATCGCGTCGAACGCACCGGGGTAGCCGGTGACGAGGTCGTCGGCGCGGAAGCGGGCCAGGACGGCGGGGTCCCAGCCGTTGACGCGTACCAGGAGGTCGCCGTACCCCTGCAGGTAGGTGGCGAGGCGGCCGACGAGTTTGCGCAGCCGCAGCTCCTCGTCGAGGTGGTCGCCGACCGTGGCCAGGACGGACCAGACGCGGACGGACGCGGGGTCGCGGCCCGCTTCGAGCGCCCCGCGGCGGATGGTCGCGACGGCCTTGGCGAGGGTCTCGTCGGTGAAGAAGGTGTGCAGGACGACGCCGTCGGCGACGCGGCCGGCGAACTCCAGGGTCCGCTCGCCCATCGCGGTCAGGATGATCGGGATGTCCTCGTCGAACGACGGGTCCTGGACGAGGTAGGGGAAGTTCCCGGCGGGGCCGTCGTGGCCGGCCACCGCCTCGCCGCGCCAGAGGCGCCGCAGGACGCCGGTGACGTCGTCGAGCTGCGCGGTGGTGACGCGGGGCAGGCCCATGACGTCGAAGAGCATGTCGAAGCCGCGGCCGAGGCCGAGCGCGAAGCGGCCGCCGGAGAGGCGGTGCATGGTCGTCGCGAAGGTGGCGGTCAGCAGGGGGTGCCGGGTGTTGTGGTTGGTGGCGGCGGTCGCGATGCCGATCCGTTCGCTGACGGCGGCGGCGGCGCCGGAGAGGGTGGCCGCCTCCTTGGTCGCGAACCGTTCGGACAGGAAGACCGAGCCGAGGCCCAGGCGTTCGCCCTCGGCGACCTCGGCGAGCAGGTCGCGGGGTGTGGCCGAATGGCCGGCCAGACCATAGAAGCCCAGTTCCGGAAGGTCGTCCATGGGCTGTTCCTCGGTTCAGGGGGCGTCGGCCCGGCCGCTTCGCGAATAAGCGGACTTTAGTCTGGACAGTTGTCCAGATCAAGGTGGGGGCGGGAGCGTGCCGTAGACCGTCAGCCAGATCGAGCGGGCCAGGGTGCGGGCGATCCGGTCGTCGCCGGGGCCCTCGTCGTGGTGGCAGTGCGCCTGGATGGTCCGTTCCACCATCCAGATCAGGCCGGGCGGGCCGGCCCAACCTGTTCGACATCATCTGAGCCGGGACGGTTCGTCCGGCCCAGGCCGCGGTGAAGCGGGTGCCGCCGGGGCGTTCGCGGCGACGGCGATGCTCAAGGCGAGCAGGGGCAGCAGCGTGATCAGGCCGAAGGTGATCAGGCGGATGCCGTAGTCGTTCACCACCGCGCCGACCCCGCAAGTGGTCAGGGCCGCTATCAGAATGGGACGCAGCGTCGGCCATTCTCGTTGGGCCGCGTCGAGGTAGGGCGGCGAGAAGCGGTGCGGCCATGCCAAGGCCAGGATCAGGAGGATCAGGACGGCCGCCGTTCCCCAGGCCAGGGGGCCGCCCGACAGGGAACTCAGGGCGTAGCCGGCTTTGCGTTCGATGAGCTGCCACGCCTGCCCTTCGAGGATTTCCTGGATGAAGCGTCCGGCGTGGGTGCGGGAGTCGGGAGGGCGCGTCCAGTCGGCGACTCCCACGGCGGCGACCACCGCCACGGCCGCGGCGGCGACGGCGAGGAGGCGCAGCGGGGTCAGCCGTATCCCGGCGACGGCGAAGGCCAGGACGGCGACTCCGGGGATCAGGGCGAGGCCGCCGCCGACGTCGGCTCCCCAGGCGGGCCAGGTGTCGACGGCCACCGCCACGGCGCCGACGGCGACCACGGAGGCGGTGGCGGCGCGGTGGCGTCCGCGGGAGGTCAACTCGGCCGCCGTCGTCCCGGCCAGCACGAGGGCGGCGACGGCGAAGACGGCGAAGGTCGAGTTGCCGAAACCGTAGTAGCGCCCGCCGTACAGGGCGGACGGGCCGAACGGGCTGGCGCGGTGCAGGAGCGTGCCGCTCGCGGCGTCCACCACGAGGACGGTGAAGGTCAGGAGACTGACGGCCAGAGGCACCCGCCAGAGCGGACGTGCGGGCAGCAGCCGGATCGGGACCGTCGCCACGGCTGCGGTGGCCGCCAGGGCGAGCAGGAGGGTCGCGTCGGGGAACGGGCCGTGCCACCACCGCGTCAGCGACACCAGGTACATCGACACCGGCAGCACCGAGAACACGAGCGCCGCGCGGAGGAATCGGCGCCTCCACGCACTCGGGCGGCGCCACGCGTCCGGGCGGCGCCACGCGATCCCGGCCGCGATGTAGAGGGCGAGTTGTGCGCCTGCGACGACGAGCAGGAGTGTCCCGGCCCAGCGCCGCAGCGTCTGGTCGGTGGTGGTGACGGCGCCCAGTTCGTGGACGGTCCTGTTCGAGTCGGTGGGGCGTGTCCGGCCGAGGGAGATCGGGGCGCCGCTGAACTCGGCGGGTTCGGGCGCGCCGACCGCGTCCAGGAGGGTGCTGGGGACGTCGAGGAGGCGCACCACCCCGCCCCAGCGGGTCGAGGCGACGGTGAGCAGAGCCGGGCGGGGCGCCGTCGCGGGGCCGCTGACCATGCTGACCGCGAGATGCGGGGTGCCGCCCGGTGGTTCGGTGACGCCCTGCACCACGACGGTGCCGCCGGCGGGGACGCGTTCCAGGACGCGGCCCGCGTACGCGTCGACCTTCGCCAGGGAGTCGAGCCGGCCGGAGCCGGATTCGACGACCTGCCCGGCGTCGACGACGGTGACGGGGCAGTCGAGTGCGGCGGAGCCGACGGCGGGGCTGTAGCGTTCGACGGTTCCGTCCGGGCGGGCCAGCGCGATGGCGGCGCCGGGGCCGACGGCGGTTTCGCATCCGTCGTGTTCCGACAGTGCCCTGCCGAGTTCTCCCGGGCGCGGTGAGAACTCGGAGCGGCGCTGGGCGTCGACGAGCCGGTCCCACCGGTCGACGCGTGCTCCGCCGCCGGTGTCCCGCACGGGTGGGAGCGGGACGCATTCGTGGTCGTCGGTGCGGGGTCCCGCGGCGGCCTGTCCCGCCGACAGCGACAGCCAGCCGTCGGACGCGCAGGCGGGGCCGCCGGTGGTGCGGACCGTCGCGGCGCCGGCGGCGGCGCCGCCGGTGAGGAGGTGCCACAGGTGCGGGGTCTGGTCCGCGCGGATGTCGCCCCACGCCAGCCCGGCGACGCCGATGACGACGACCGGCGCGCGGACGGGACGGACGCCGGTGTCCGGGCGTTCCGCGATCTGCAGGGCGGCCGAGCCGATGACGAGGCTGAGGAGCACGGCACACCATGCCACCGCGATGCCGCTGCGCCCTCGAAAGCTGTCGGTCATGTCGGCCCGGGATCGGTCACCGGCGTCCGGACCGGCGGCCCGGGGAAGAGCTGCCTCAAGCCGACCCCTCGCTGCCGGGCGCGGCGGTCGTGCGCCAGAGGACGTGGCGTTTCAGCCGGTGGCCGTCGCCGACGAGAGGATGGTCGAAGTCACCGGCGGGATCGCGGGTCATGCCGATGCGTGTCATGACGGCCTGTGATCTGAGATTGGTGGTGCTGGTGAAGGAGACCACCTCGTCCAGGTGGAAGTCGTCGAACGCGGCGCGAAGGGCGCGGCGGGCGGCTTCGGCGGCGTAGCCGCGGCCCCAGGCGGAGCGGGCGAGCCGCCAGCCGATCTCCACGGCGGGGACGAAGTGCGCCTGGAAACGCACGACGGCCAGGCCCGTCATCCCGATGAATCGGCCCGTGCCGGCGACTTCCAGAGCCCAGAGGCCGAAGCCCTCTTCGTCGAATCGGGTCTCGATCCGGTCGATGAGGGCGTCGCTTTCACGGCGGGTCAAAGGGGCCGGGAAATGCTCCATGACCTCGGGGTCGGCATTGAGCGCGGCGAAAGGCTCCCGGTCGCCGTCCTCCCAGCGACGCAGAACCAGCCGGCTCGTCCTTAGAGTTCGAGGCACCCGCCGATCTTACGTCCCGTGTCCATTGCGCCTCCATCCATTCCAGGCAGCCGCTTGAAACGGTTATGGCAGCCGTCACCGGACGGAGCAGCGCTGCTGTTCCTGGATGCGGATCAGGTTGCCGGCCGGGTCGCGGACGGCGCAGTCGCGGACGCCGTACGGCTGATCGGTCGGCTCCTGGACGATCTCCGCGCCGCCGGCCCGCAGCCGCTCGAAGGCGCCGTCCAGGTCGGCGGTGGCCAGATTCCCGCCATAACCGGCGTCGCCGCGGACCTCGAAGCCGAGGACGTCGCGGTAGAAGGCCAGGGAGGCGTCCGGGTCGTCGTGCGGGAGAAAGCTCGAATGAATGGTGAATTCCATGGCCGTCACGCTAGGCGGGGGCCACCGGCCGGCGCTTCTCGATTCCTGATCGGCCGGGTCACCTGTTTCGCGACGCACGGCGGCATCCCCGCCGTCGCTTGAGCGCCCTCGGCCCGGAAGACGCTCGGCGGCACACCGACCAGTTCGGTGAAGCGCGTGCTGAAGGTGCCCAGCGACTGGCAGCCGACCTCGAAGCAGACGTCGGTGACGCTGAGGTCGCCGCGGCGCAGCAGCGCCATCGCCCGCTCGATGCGCCGCGTCATCAGGTAGGAGTACGGCGACTCGCCGTAGGCCTGGCGGAACCGGCGGCTGAGGTGCCCGGACGACATGTTCACGCCGCGGGCGAGGGCCTCCACGTCCAGCGGCCGCGCGTACTCGCGGTCGATCCGGTCGCGGACGCGGCGCAGCCGCGCGAGGTCGCTCAACTGCGGCGCCGAGGCGGATCTGCTGGTCACATCCCACATCGTACGTCGCACCGGCGCCGCCCCCGCGCCCGTCGCGGATCACCCACTGCGCGCTGTGCCGGTGAGGAGGTGGCGGAGGGCGGTGGGGGTTCGCCCCAGGTGGGCGCGGACGGTGCGGGTCAGGTGGGCCTGGTCGGCGAAGCCGAGGTCGGGGCGCTGGGGGCGTCCAGGCCCGAGTTCCAGCCCGGCGAGGGCGAGTGGACGGTCCTCACCGACCCCGAGGGGCATCCCCTCTGCATCGCCGAAGGCTGACGGTCCACGCCGGGCACCGATGAGCTCGCGCGTCCGGCCGGGTCGTATTCGGCGGACACCCAGCGGCAGGAGGATGCCATGAGCGATCACCGGCGGCCCACGGAGGGCGGACGTGCCGGGCACGCACTCGACGTCGCCCGCGTCATCGACGCCCCACCGGACGCGATCTTCTACGCGTTCATCGCGCTGTACGACAGCAGGCGGCCGGAGTGGGTGACCGACTCCCGGCTCGATCTGCGGTGCGGCGGACGCTGGTCGGTGGCGTTCCAGGTGCCGGACGGCCCGGCGTTCAGCGAGGAGCGCGTGATCACGGCGCTGGAGTGCCCCCACCGGCTCGCCTACGACATGGCGGCGGTGTTCGACGACGAGGCCGGCTTCGACACCACGGTCGAGGTCACGATCGAGGCCGCGGAGGACGGCCATCGGATCCGCCTGATGCAGCGCGGGTTTCCCACGGCGGCCACCCGCGACGAGTTCGCGGCGGCCTGGCCGGACGTGCTCGGCGAACTGGCCCGCCGGCTTTCGTGACCGGCCGCGGCGTACTCGACCCTCGGCGTGGAGCCGAGCGCCTCGGCCGGTGCGTGTGTCGAGTCTGTTCCGGAGTCGCAGGACGTCTACGACGCTGACCGCCACGACACACTGCGGAGGACGCCATGGCGAACGCTCCCCACGACCCGGCCACCGCGCCGGTCGCCCGCCCGCCCGTCGTCGACCCGGCCACCTGGCAGCCCGGAACGAGCTCCTGGTCCGCGAAAAGGCCCACACCCGCGAGGGCGACGCTCTCGCCGCCGCCCGTGCCGGTTGCCGATGGTGGAGTTCGACGGGACGGCCGAGGTCGTCGGACCCGTCTCGTTCGCCGTCCTGACCACGGGCCCGTGGGACGAGGTGGCCCCCTTCGTCGAGTTCATGGGCTGCACCCAGCCCGGTACTCGGTGCGCGACGTGGACGCGCCGGTCGGCGGGGACATGGGGTACCTCACCTGCCGGTGTCGCCGGGGTTGGCGGGCCGGTCGTAGGTGAGGAACGCGGCGCCGCTGCCGAGCACGGTGTGGTCGGTCAGCTCCCAGGTGCGCGGGTCGAACGCGGCCGTGCGGGAGAACAGCGGGATCCCGGTGCCGATGGTCAGCGGGCCCACCTTGAGGATGAGCCGGTCGATCTCGCCGTACAGGGCGCCGGCGAGTTCTCCGCCTCCGACCAGCCAGACGTCCTTGCCATGCTCCCGCTTGAGTTCCCGCACCTTCTCGGCCGGATCGGTGGAGACGACCTCGACGGCGGGGTCGGGGCTCTCGGCGAGGGTCCGGGAGAAGACCAGGTGCCGCAGGTGGGGGTATGCGTCGGTGAGCCCGGCCTTCAGGCCGATCTCGTAGCAGCGGCGCCCTTCCACGACGGTGTCGAAGCACGTGCCCTCGGCGGTGACCGACAGGGCCGCGCGGGCCGGGCCGGGGAGGGTCTCGGGGTAGTTGGCCACGAGGTGCTCGATGTAGTCGGCGGGGATGGGCCAGAAGCCGTCCGGGCCGGTGGGGTCGGCGCCGTCCGGGCCGGCGATGAAGCCGTCGAGGGTGGTGGCGATGTAGTACACGAGCTTTCGCATGAAGACGTCTCCTAATGACTGCAACCGTAGTACTCTGCTCGAAGTGTTTTGAACATAGTACTGCACTTGCAGTGGTGTCAACGTTCCTCGTGGAGGCTCCCATGCGGCAGAACCCGGCCCGGCGCACCGCCCTCCTCGACGCCGCCATCGACGTCCTGGCCGGCGAGGGCTCACGCGGCCTGACGCTGCGCGCCATCGACAAGCGGGCGGGCGTGCCGACCGGCACCGCCTCCAACTACTTCGCCAACCGCGACGATCTGCTCACCCAGGTGATGCGCCGCACCCGCGAGCGCCTCACCCCCGACCCCGAGGCGCTCGCCGAGACCATGAAGCAGGCGCCGTCCCACGAGCTGGTCGCGGAACTCATGCGCCAGCTGCTGACCCGGATGCGCGGCGACCGCGCCGGCAACCTCGCCATGCTGGAACTGCGCCTGGAGGCCACCCGCCGCGCCGACCTGGACGCCGAGCTCAGCGGCTTCCTCACCGAGGAGAACCGGGAGATCGTCGACTACCACGTGAACGCCGGACTGCCCGGCGACCGCACCGGCGTCGCCCTGCTCTACTTCGCCATGTCCGGACTGATCCTGGACGACCTCACCGCCCCCGCCCTCCTGGAGTCCTCCTCGACCGACGACCTCATCGAGCAGATGGTGAACCGCCTCCTCCGCTGAACCCTTGCGGAAGAAGTGTCCGACGTGGCGCCGGGGGGCGCGGGACGCGAAAGCCCCCGGCCCGTGCGGTTCACGGTTCGGGGGCTCTGCTCGGTCCGTTCAGGCCAGGTCCAGGGCGCCGTCCTTCACGCGGCCCGTGAACGCCTCCCAAGCACCGGCTCCGAACATCAACTTCGGCCCGTCCGGGTCCTTCGAGTCCCGCACCGCCACCGAGGCCGCCGCCCTCAAGTCCGCCACCTCGACGCAGGCGCCACCGGACGAGTCACTGCGACTGCTCTTGCGCCATCGGATGACGTTGGTGTTCCCCATGGTCACAACTCCTCTATCACCGATCTGATGATGCGCACGGACTCTTCGGCCGAGTACGCCGTCGCCCTCACTTGATCAAAGAGTACGACAAGCTCATCAAGATCACGTGGGGCCTCGATCAGCCTGCCATGACCTCCCGCCGCGTCAACGAAGCCGACGTCGGGTCGATCGTCCAAGCTCATGAGGACAATCCCTCCGGCCTGAAAAACCGGCGCGTCAGCAGGGAAGATCTGCAGCGTGACGTGTTGCAGATCTGCAAGATCAAGCAGGTACTGGAGTTGTCCGCGCATCACCTCGGCACCCGCAGCCACGCTTCTGACTGCGGTCTCACCCAGGACGATCAGCAACCACGGAGGATGCTCCTTCTCAAAGATCACCTTCCGCGCCATCCTCGCCGCGAGGAGCTCGTCGATCTTCTCCTGACGATGGCCGACATTGAGTACCTTCCGGGCATACTCCTCCGTCTGGAGCAGGCCAGGGATGAGGAGAGGTTCGAAGAGCCTCATGTAGGTCGCGTCTGGCTCGACCTCGATGAACGGGCGGAACCCAGGCGGCAGGACGTGTATGTGATCAAGCTGCTGGTTCCAGGTCCAAAGGCGATGGAACGTCCCATTCGTCTCGAAGAAGGAGTCGCAATCCTTGGCGAAGTCCTCGGATGGCGCGCTCTTACCTGACTCGATCTGCCCGATCCACTGTGGCGTGTACCCGAGCCTCTCGGCCGCCTGTGGCCGAGACAAACCGGACGCTTCACGATAACGACGCAATTCCACACCGAAGTACTCGGCGGGCGAGGACGGAACGCCTGGATCGCGGGGGCGACGAGGCACAGGGACCTCCAAGGAATCGAAAGCGGGGGTGACTTTCTGACGACGCAAGAGCCCTTTCCTATGCGTGGGCTTCTCGCTCTTCCCGAAGATATCCGATCACAGCAAGATGGGAAGCGATAACGGAGAGAAATCGACCTGAAGGCTCGGACTCATCATGGACACGCCCGTCAACCCCGCTGACCAGGCGTTGGATCAGCTCCGCCAGGACTTCAAAGGACATCGGATCTGGCGCGCGACACGCTACGACGGCAAGCTCGGCGACTGGGTCGCCACTCTGCACGATCCAAAGGCCGGCGTAGAACCAACCCTTGTACGCAACAGCGCAGAAGAACTTCGCAGGGCGCTAACCCTCGAACTCAATCGCGTAACCAATCGACCCACGAGCCAGCCCAGTAGGTGGGACCGATGGTAATGCGATGGAACCAGCCCCAAGGCCGCTCTACCTCGGAACCCACTTCCTCTGTGACGACTCATCTCGACAGGCTCTCAACCGAAGTCACCCGGGAAGGTTGGCAAGCACTCCCCCGCTACGACGGGCCGCGTCCACTTCTCCGCGTGTTCGATCCCGCCGTGCCCCATTTCGGCGAAAGCATCGGCCTCGTCCGGGAATCGACGTCCCGCACATGGTGGTACCAGTCGAGCGCGGGCGAGAACCTGGCCCCGTACCACCGGCCGGGACTCGCGGCCACGAGGATCACCCGCATCCTGACGCCGTTCGTCACCGCCGCCCTCGCCGCACGGACCCACCAGGAAACGGCGATCGACGCGACCTGCCCCGACATCCCCTCCATGGCGGACCCCTCTCACGCAGTGACCATCGCCGAACTGCAACAGCGGTTCCACGGCGTCGTCTGCTGGTGGGGCATCTCCACCAAGGAGTGGTGGGCACTCATCCCCGGCGGGACGCAATGGAAGATCGTCAACGCACCCGACCCTGACGACCTCATCCAGGCCGTCCTCAAGGCGCGGCGGAACGGGTGACGCACAAGCCGCCGCGCGGCCGGGAGGTGCCCCTCGACTCCCCGCCGCGCGGCTCCCACTCGCCCAGGTGACATCATCCGATAGATCGAGGAGGGCCGGGGCCTGCCCTTGATGAGCGGCGTCCAGGCCGGCACCGCCTACCGCCCGCCGGACGGCGGCGGTGGTCGGTGGCTACCTCAGATGCCGGGTGAGGAACCGGGCCGCGGCGTCCCCCGCGAACTGCGGGACGCCGGTGTGCCCGCCCATGTTGGCGTTCAGCGTCTTCTCCTTGGCGCCGAAGGCGTCGAACAGGTCCAGAGCGGCCTGCCGGTCGTTTCCTTCGTCGTCCCACTGCAGCAGGACATGCAGCGGGATGGTGACCTGCCGGGCCTCCTCGAACATGATGCGGGGCACGAAGCTCCCGGCGTACAGAACGGCGGCCGAGATGCGCGGCTCGACCACCGCCAGCCGCACGCCGATGGAGATCACTCCCCCCGAGTACCCGACCGGGCCGCCGATCTCGGGCAGCGACAGGAGGGCGTCCAGGGCGGCCTGCCATTCCGGGACCGCCTTCTCGACCAGCGGCAGGACGAGCCGGTCGACGATCTCCTCGCCGACCGGCTCGCCGGCCTCCAGCGCCCGGCGCAGGTCGGCGCGGGCCTGTTCGACGGCGGCCCAACGGGGCCGGTCACCGCCTCCGGGGAGTTCGATCGTGGCCGCGGCGAAGCCGTGCTCCGCCGTGTCCCGGGCCCGCGCCACCAGCCGGGGGCGCATCTTGTTCAGTCCGCCGGGGTGGCCGACCAGGATCAGCGGCGCCGGTGCGGATGCGGAGGCGGATGCGGGCGTCCACAGGATGCCGGGGATCTCGCCGAGGGTGAAGTCGCGTTCGAGGACGCCGTCGTCGAGGCGCTGCTCGGAGGTGAACTGCATGGTCGTGCCTTTCGGGAGTGCACTTGAACGGCGCTCCCGGACGACGACCTATCGCCCGACCGTGACCCCGGAGGGGAGCACCCATGTCGAAACGTTCACGGGTACCACCTCCTCGGTTGCCGGCACGGCCTCCGGCAAGGTAGCAGTGGCCGCCATGGTCCGCCAACGGTTTTTTGCGCATCACGTCCGCCGTCCGCGGTCGCCGTCGTGCGCCTACCGCTCCCGGACGGTGTAGGTCAGGTGCGTCACCCTCGGGGAGGGCTCCGCGCGGACCTGCTCCAGGGCCACGCGGCCCGCGTCCACGCCCTCGAACAGGCGGATTCCGGAGCCGAACAGCACCGGTGAGAGCGCGATCGAGAACTCGTCGATCAGGCCGGCGTTCACATACTCCAGGATCGTCGCGCCGCCGCCCGCGATGCGGACGGCGCGGTCACCGGCGGCCTCGCGTGCCTGGTCGAGCGCGAACTGGTCAGTTGAGGATCGCGCCCCTGGTCAGGGGCCGGTTGCAGAACTTCGCGCAGAGTCCTGGACGCAGCGCGAAGAACGCGAACGTGACGCGCGGTCAGCCGGAGGCGGGGCGTGGGCGTCCCAGGGTGTCGGCCAGGTGGACGAGCATCGCGGCGAACGTCACCGTCCAGACGGTGAGGGCCACCCAGATCTCCGTCTCACCGATGACCCGGACGATGGGAAGGTTGTCGGCGGTGCCGAGGTAGTGGCCGGCGAGGCCGTACATGCCGAGGGGGAACACCACGCTCCACAGCGTCGCGTCGTAGCGCAGCGGGACCCGGTGGGTGATGTGGCGCCACCAGCCGGCGGCGACCAGCGGCGGGATCAGCCAGGTGCCGAACGCCCACACCACGACGGACGTGCCGGCGATCAGGCCGCGGGTGGCGGTGACCATCGGAGTGTCGGCCATCTGCACGATCCGGGCGCCGGCGAGGACGGTGATCGCGGTCGCGCCCATCGCCACCCAGTACGGCGGGGTGAGGTCGGCCGGGCGCAGCGGGTACAGGAGCATGCGGGCGGCGACGAACACGCCGACCCCCGCGTAGAGGAACATCCCGACCGACCAGGACCCCACCGCCAGCACGGACAGCTCGTGGCGGCCGAAACCGACCACCGGTTCCAGGACGGACGCGAGCACCGCGACGGACTGGCTGGCCACCACCCAGATGAACCAGGTTCCGTTCGCCCCCGCCACGACCGGGCGTTCGGCGTGCCCGAGCACCGCCGTCCACGGGACCACGTAGCCGAGGACGACCCAGGCCAGGAAGCCGACGACGAGCAGCGCGAACGCGGTCGTCTCGTGGTCGGCGGCGACCAGGCGGGTGCCGAGGACGTTCGTGGCGGCGACGAACGTGAAGAACCCGAAACCGCGTCTCGGGTCGGTGAACTCCGTCTTCAGCTCGGCGCGGAAGGCGACGGCCCGCCAGGCGGTCAGGACGACCAGGACGGCGTAGCCCGCCGCGGCGAGCCACAGCAGCACGGTGGAGAGAGTGGTGAGGCCGTGGGTGGAGACCCCGATCGACAGGATCCCGGTGCCCATGACGAACGCGAAATAGCCCGGGTTGAGCGTGGCCACCGCCTGTTTCGCCGCGTCGAAATGGGCACCGGCGCGGCTGAGAATCACCTCAGTACCGTACTCCGATCTTCCGCCACTTCCGTCCCCCGGTTCCTGGTTCCGGGGGCGGCGTCGCCCGCTTGGAGCGGTAGACGACGAACGGCCGCCACAGGTACCACACCGGGTAGCTCCACGCATGCACGAGCCGCGTGAACGGCCACACCAGGAACAACGCCCAGGCCGCGACGGCGTGGACCTGGAAGATGAGTGGCGCCTGCAGCGCGACGGCGACATCGGGGTCGCCGGTGAACAGGTCCCGGAACCAGATCGAGATCGTCTCGCGGTACTCGTGGTCGAGCGGCACGTTGAACGCCGTCGTGGCGATGCCGAGCGCGACCATGATGCCGAGGAGGACGAGCGCCACCCAGTCGACGGGGCTCGTCGTGGCGCGGACGCGCGGGGCGAACAGGCGGCGGGACGCGAGGATTCCCATGCCGATGAGCACCAGGACCGCGGCGATCAGACCCGCGACGGCGGAGAACAGGTGGTAGGTGTGCGAGGAGACGCCGACGGCCGCCGTCCACTCCCGGGGGACCAGGATGCCGAGGACATGGCCGCCGATCGCCGCGAACGTCCCGTAGTGGAACAGCGGCGCGCCCCATTTCAGCCAGCCGCGTTCCTGGAGTTCGGTCGAGTAGCTCGTCCATCCGTACTGGTCGTAGCGCCAGCGCCAGATGTGGCCGACGATGAACACCACCATCGCGATGTAGGGCAGGATGACCCACCAGAAGTACGACCAGGCGGTGATCACGGGCGTGTCCTTTGTCCGGTGAGGTACTCGGGTGGGGCGAACGGCTCCAGGCCGACGTCCTCGGCGGGCGGTCCCTTCTCCCATGCCTGGCGGATGAGGGTGAGGTCCCGGCGGCCCGGCTTGGGGAGGCGTGCGCGTACCGCGTCCACGACGTGGGCGTAGGGGGTGCCCGCCTCGTCCAGTGCGCGGTGCAGGAGTTCGACGTCGGCTCGGTGGCCGCGCAGGAGCTTCTCGCCGCGGGGGGTGAGCGCGGCGAAGTCGAGGACGAGCGGCAGGTAGTCGGGTAGCTCTTCCTCGGACGGGGCGAATCCGGCGGACCGGTAGGCCGTTTTGAACGTGAGCATCGCCATGCCGCGCTTGCGGGTGTCGCCGTAGCGGTAGTAGGTGAGGTAGAGCGCGCAGCGGCGGCGCAGGTCGAACGTTTCCACGTAGTGCTGCGCGACCTCGGTGGGCGGGGTCGCGCGCAGCCAGGCCAGGAAGCTCGCGAACGCCTCGGCCGACGGTTTGGGAGATGTCGCGGCCGCGGCCGCGTCCAGGTGGCCGAGGCCCTGGAAGAGGGACGTCGTCGGGTACTGGAGCAGGAGCGAGGCCAGCTTGTACGGGTTGACGGCGTCCCGGGTCATGACTCGTCCGCTTCCGGGAACAGGCCCGGGGCGCTGCCCCGTCCGTCCCAGCCGAGCAGGTTGAAGCGTGTGCTGCCGTCGCCGGCGCGGAACCGGTGGCTGCCGCCGGGCTCGCCCGCGGGATGGAACGACTCGACCGAACCGGGCGGCGGGCCCGTGCCGCCCATGCCGGGGCCGCCCTCGCCGTCGAGGCTGCAGAAGAGCTGCTCGTGCTGGGCCTGGAGGCGTCCGGCGTCCTCGGCGTGCGCCATCGGGATGACGTAGCGGTCGTCGTACTTGGCGATGGCGAGGAGGCGGTAGAGGTCGTCCAGCTCGTCCAGGTCGGAGCCGACCGACGCCGGCAGGTCGTCGGCCACGTCGAGGCCGAGCTGACCCGCGCGCATGACGGCCCGGACGGCGGCGAGCTTGCGCAGGACCGTCCGGACGGTCTCCGCCTTGCCCGCGGTGAACAGGTTCGCGAGGTACTCGACGGGGATGCGGAGAGCGTCGATGGTGGCGAAGACCCGGTCGGGGTCGGTCTCGTCGTAGCCGGCGGCGTGGACGACGTCCGCGACCGGTGACAGCGGCGGGATGTACCAGACCATCGGCAGCGTCCGGTACTCCGGATGCAGCGGCAGCGCCACCCGGTGCCGCACCGCGAGGGAGTAGACCGGGGACCGCTTGGCGGCGTCGATCCAGTCGGCGGGGATGCCCGCGCGGGCCGCTTCTACCTGGACGTCCGGGTCGTGCGGGTCGAGGAAGACGCCGAGCTGTGCCTCGTAGAGGTCTTGTTCGTCGGGGGTCGCGGCAGCTTCCGTGACCTTGTCGGCGTCGTAGAGGACCAGGCCGAGGTAGCGGAGGCGGCCCACGCACGTCTCCGAGCAGATCGTCGGCTGGCCCGCCTCGATGCGCGGATAGCAGAGGGTGCACTTCTCGGCCTTGCCGGTGCGGTGATTGAAGTACACCTTCTTGTAGGGGCAGCCCGACACGCAGTACCGCCAGCCCCGGCAGCGGTCCTGGTCGACCAGGACGATGCCGTCCTCCTCCCGCTTGTACATCGCGCCCGACGGGCAGGACGCCACACACGACGGGTTGAGGCAGTGCTCGCAGATGCGCGGCAGGTAGAACATGAACACCTGCTCGAACTCCATCTTGACGCGGTCTTCGAGTCCCGCGAGGTCCGGGTCGGTGGCGGCGTGCTCACCGGAGCCGGCGAGGTCGTCGTCCCAGTTGCTGCCCCAGCTCATGTCCATCTTGCGGCCGGTGAGGGCGGAGATCGAGTGCGCGCTGGGGTTCTCCGTGCCGAGCGGGGCGTTGATCACCGTCTGGTAGTCGTAGGTCCACGGGTCGCCGTAGTCGTCGATCGGCGGGAGATCCGGGTTGTAGAAGATGGACAGGAGCTTGCGGAGGCGTCCGCCGGCCCTGAGCTGGAGGCGGCCCTTGCCGTCGAGTTTCCAGCCGCCCTTCCACTGTTCCTGGTCCTCGTAGCGTCTCGGGTAGCCGAGGCCCGGTTTCGTTTCGACGTTGTTGAAATAGATGTATTCGGTGCCCGGCCGGTTGGTCCACGTCTGCTTGCAGGTGACCGAGCAGGTGTGGCAGCCGATGCACTTGTCGAGGTTCATCACCATCGCCGTCTGGGCCATCACCCGCATCAGAACCGCACCTCCTGGGGCCGCTTGCGGATCACGGTGATCTCGTCCCGCTGGTTGCCGGTAGGCCCGTGATAGTTGAACGCGAACGTCAGCTGGCCGTATCCGCCGATCATGTGGGTCGGCTTGATCACCAGCCGGGTGAGGGAGTTGTCCGAGCCGCCGTGCCAGCCGGAGATCTCCGAACGCGGCGTCATCAGGTGCCGGTCCTTGGCGTGGTACATGAAGACCGTGCCCTGCGGCATCCGGTGCGTGACGACCGCCCGGCAGACGACCACGCCGTTGCGGTTGTACGCCTCGATCCACTCGTTGTCGCGGACACCGATCCGCTCGGCGTCCAGGGGGCTCATCCAGATCACCGGGCCGCCGCGGAACAGCCGCAGCATGTGCAGGTTGTCCTGGTACTCCGAATGGATCGACCATTTCGAGTGGGGCGTGAGGTAGCGGACGGTGATCTCCGGGCGGCCGTCCTCGCGGAGGCCCTGCTCACCGAAATGGCGGACGTAGTCGAGCGGCGGGCGGTAGGTGGGGAGCGCCTCTCCGTATTCGTGTATCCAGTCGTGGTCGAGGAAGAAATGCATCCGGCCTGTGAGGGTGTGCCACGGCTTCTTGCGTTCGACGTTCACGACGAACGGGGAGTAGCGGCGCCCGCCCGTTTCGCTGCCCGACCATTCCGGGCTCGTGATGACCGACCGCGGCTGTATCTGGGTGTCGCGGAAGGAGATGCGCTCGCCGGCGCGTTCTTCGGCGAGGTCGGCCAGGGTGGTGCCCGTTCGCCGTTCCAGGGCCTTCCAGCCTTGGAGGGCGACCTGCCCGTTCGTGCTGCCCGACAGCGCCAGGATCGCCTCGGCCAGGTGCACGTCGCGTTCCAGGGACGGGCGGCCGTCGGCGACGCCGCCGCGTACCGCGCCGTTCGCCCGGCGCAGGTGGTCGACGGCGCCGGAGGGGACCACGGTGACGCCCTTGGTGGTGGTGCCCAGGGTGTCGACCAGCGGGCCCAGCGCGGCCATCTTCGCCGCCACGGCCGTGAAGTCGCGTTCGATGGTGACGAGCTTCGGCATGTTCTGGCCCGGCACCGGCTCGCCGTCGCCCGCGGCCCAGTCGCGTACCCGGCCGCCCGGCTGCGCCGTCTCGTCGGGGGTGTCGTGCGTCAGCGGGGCGGCGAGCACGTCGGTGCGGGTGCCGAGATGGGTTCCGGCCAGCCTGGAGAACTCCTCGGCGATGAGGCGGAACGCGTCGAAGTCGGTGCGGGCCTCCCACGGCGGCGCGATGGCCGGGTTGAACGAGTGCACGAACGGGTGCATGTCCGTGGTGGAGATGTCGTGCTTCTCGTACCAGGTCGCCGCCGGCAGGACTATGTCGGCGTACGTGCATGAGCTGGTCATGCGGAAGTCGATGGTGGTGAGCAGGTCGAGCTTGCCCCGCGGCGCCTCGTCCCGCCACGTCACCTCCGCCGGGCGGAGTCCGGGCGGCGACTCGTCCGCGCGGACGGCGTCGTCGGTTCCCAGAAGGTGGCGCATGAAGTACTCCATGCCCTTGCCCGAGGAGCCGAGGACGTTCGCGCGCCAGATCGTCATCACCCGCGGCCAGTTCTCCGGGGCGTCGGGGTCCTCGCCGGCGAAGCGCAGACGGCCCTGTTTCAGTTCGTCGACCACGTGGTCGGCGACCGTCCGTCCCGCGCGGGCGGCCTCATCGGCGAGGTCGAGGGGGTTGCGGTCGAACGCCGGATGCGACGGCGTCCAGCCGAGGCGGGACGCCTGCGCCATGCAGTCGGCGAAACCGCGGCCCTCGAACAGGCCCCGGCCGAGCGGGCTCGACAGCTCCCCCGCGCCGAAGCTCTCATACCGCCACTGGTCGGTGTGCAGGTAGAAGAACGAGGTGCCGGTCATGTGCCGGGTGGGACGCTGCCAGTCCAGCGCGAACGCCGTCGTCTGCCAGCCCGTCAGCGGGCGGACCTTCTCCTGCCCGACGTAGTGCGCCCAGCCGCCTCCGTTCACGCCCTGGCAGCCGCACAGCATCGTGAGCGTGAAGAACGTCCGGTAGATCTGGTCGGAGTGGTACCAGTGGTTCGTCCCGGCGCCCATGCAGATCATCGACCGGCCCCGGGACAGCTCGGCGTTGCGGGCGAACTCGCGGGCGACGCGGGTCGCGGCGGCGGCCGGGACCGAGGTGATCCTCTCCTGCCAGGCGGGCGTGTAGGGCTGGCCGGCGTCGTCATAGCCCGTGGGCCACTCGCCGGGCAGGCCGTCGCGGTGGACGGCGTACTGGGCCATGAGCAGGTCGAAGACGGTCGTCACGAGGCGTCCGGCCATCCGGGTCGCGGGGACGCCGCGCCGGATCGCGCCGCCGCCTTCCGTGTCGCCGATGTCGAAGCGCGGCAGGTCCACCGGGACGGCGTCGTCGTGGCGGCCGTAGAGGGAGAGGGCGGGGTCGGTCTCGCCGAGGTCGAGGTTCCAGCGGCCTTCGCCGGAAGGGGTGAAGCGGTGGCCCAGCGTCCCGTTCGGGGCGACGGGTTCGCCGGTCCGGGCGTCGAGGAGGACGGGTTTGTGAGGGGCGCCTTCGTTCTCGTCGCCCAGGTCGGCGGCGGTCAGGAAACCGTCCGGTACGTAAGCGTCGCCGTGTCGCTTGAGCGTTACCAGGAACGGCAGGTCCGTGTAGGTCTTGACGTACTCGGTGAAGTACGGCACCTGGCGGTCGCGGAAGAACTCCGTCAGGACGACGTGGCCCATCGCCATGGCGAGAGCCCCGTCCGTGCCGGGCCGCGCGGCCAGCCAGTCGTCGGCGAACTTGGTGTGGTCGGAGAAGTCCGGGGAGACGACCACGACCTTCTGGCCCTTGTAGCGCGCCTCCACCATGAAATGCGCGTCCGGCGTGCGGGTGATCGGCAGGTTCGTGCCCCAGATCATCAGGTAGGACGAGTTCCACCAGTCGCCGGATTCGGGGACGTCGGTCTGGTCACCGAACACCTGCGGTGACGCGATCGGCATATCCGCGTACCAGTCGTAGAACGACAGGATCGTCCCGCCGATCATCGACAGGAACCGGGTGCCCGCCGAGTACGACACCTGCGACATCGCCGGAATCGGGGAGAACCCGACCACCCGGTCGGGGCCGTACGTTTTGACCGTGTGCACGTGCGCGGCGGCGATCAGCTCGGAGACCTCCGGCCACGTCGAGCGGACGAAGCCGCCCTTGCCCCGCGCCTTCTTGTAGCGGCCGGCGCGCTCCGGATCGGCGGTGAGCTCCGCCCACGCGTCCACCGGGTCCCGGAGCCGGTCCCGTGCCTCCCGCCACATCTCCAGCAGCGGGCCCCGCACATACGGGTAGCGGACCCGGGACGGCGAGTAGGTGTACCAGGAGAAGGACGCGCCGCGCGGGCAGCCCCGCGGCTCGTACTCGGGCGAGTCCGGGCCGACCGACGGATAGTCCGTCTGCTGGGTCTCCCACGTGATGATCCCGTCCTTGACGAAGACCTTCCACGAACACGACCCGGTGCAGTTCACCCCGTGGGTGGACCGCACCTCCTTGTCATGGCGCCAGCGCTCCCGGTAGAACTCCTCCGCACCTCGCCCGTCGCTCCGGTGCACCTCGCGGTGATCCTCCGAGGGCGTGCCCGGAACGAAGAACTGCGCCCGGCGCAGCAGCTTCTCCACCGGCTCACCGCCGGGCAGCAGCGGCGCCAGCAACTCTCGCCCGCCCGCCTTCCGGTCACCGCCGTCCGTCTCCTGCACTCTCGACTCGGCCACGGGTGCCCTATGCCCGGCCGTCCCCGTTGAACTCGGCGGCGCAGGACGGCATGGGAAGGACGTTACGAATGCCCGGCCGGCATTACCCGGCCTCTGCGCCGCGGTTACCGTCTCCGACGGCGTGGACGGGGGTCAGCGGGGCGGGACCATGGCGACCGGGCACTGCGCGTGGTGGATGACCCCGTGGCCGGTGGACCCGAGCCGCGGCGCGTTCCAGCGGCGTTCGTGGGCGCCCGCCACGATCAGGCGGGCGTCGCGCGATGGGCCGGTCAGCGCGGTCACCGGATGCTTCAGGACGACCTCGTCGGCGACCTCCACCTGCGGATGCCCGCGCCGGTGCGGGTCGCAGGCCGCGGCCATCCGCTCCCGCAGTTCCCGGCCGGCCCCCTCCTCTTCCTCGGCCGTGTAGCCGGCGTCGATGAGCGTCGTGGGCATCTGCCACGCGTGCACGATCCGCAGCCGCGCGCCCCGGACCGCCGCGGCGTCGAAGGCGTAGTCGAGGACCGCGTCCGTGCCCCGCCGCAGGTCGACGCCCGCGACGACCTCGCCGCGATCGGTGACGTCCCCGCGCACGATCACGACCGGGACGGTGGAGCGGGAGGCGACCCACAGGCTCGTCGACCCCAGCAGCAGGCTGGCGAACCCGCCCCGGCCGCGGCTGCCCAGCACCAGTTCGAACGCGTCCTCCGACTGCTGCCGCAGGGCGTCCGGCGTCTCCTCGGCGAGCAGCGCGGTCGACGTCTCCAGGTCCGGCCACCGCTCGCGGACGCGCGCCGCCGCCTCCTCCAGGAGCGCGTTCCCCACGCGGGCCAGGCGCTCGGCCTTCTCGGGCGGCGCGAACAATGGCACCTTGAACGGCCAGCTCTCCACGGCGTGCACGATGCGCAGTGGACGCCGGCGCAGGACGGCTTCGGCGGCGGCCCACTCCACGGCACGGTCCGACTCACCGGACCCGTCGGTGCCGACGACGATCGGTTCGGACATCGCGCCCTCCTTCTCGTAGACCCCTCAATGCGACAGTCCCCATCCGGGCGGCTCTAACTCACGCCGGCGCAAGAGAGGCCGTCCGGCTCGGCGTGGAGTGACCAAGGTCCCTAATGGGACGTGCGCTGATCGCCCACGCTGGATGGTGGCAGGACATCCCGGTCGAAGGAGGCCCACGTTGCCTGGCACCGCCCCGGAGCAGTTCGACATCCAGTTCACCACCATCAACGACGTGGCGCCGGACGACGTGGAACGCGCCCGCGAAGCCGTCGCCCGCGCGCTCGCCCACACGCGGCTCCCGGTCCTGTACGCGAAGGTCACGCTCAACGTGCTGCGGGACCCCGCCGTGCCGCGTCCCAACCTGGTCTCGGTCCGGGTCGACCTCAACGGCCGGCCGGTCAACGCCTACGCCGCCGCCACCACGATGCCCGAGGCCGTCGGCCTCGCCGGCGCCCGGCTGCGCGCACGCGTCGACCACATGGCCGGGTACTGGGAGGCGCGCCGCAGGCCGCACCGCCGCACCACCACGACCGGGGGCACCGCCACCGTGCCCGCCGCGCGGCACGACGAGTCGAAGGAACTCCACGATGCCTAGGCAGATCACCACCGCGTCCGCGGGACTTTCCGTCCCGGTACTGGAGCACCGCATCGCGGTACTGGAACGGCGTGTCGCGCTGCTGACCGACGCGATCCGCACGCTGGCCGCCGCCCTGGAGGGCAATCCGCTCGACCCGCCGGACGGCGGCGGCACGACGCGGGCGGCGCGGGAGGCCCACGAGCTGCTCCTGCTCGGCGACTGACACCGGAGCGAGGCACCGAGCGTGAGAGAGGAGGAGCCCATGAAGATGCCGACGCGCGCGGACCGCTGGCGCCGCACCTTCGGCTTCGACGCCAACGACATGCGCCGGGACGTGGACCGGACCCAATGGAGGTTCGGCCTCTTCCTGCTCGCGCTCTTCCTCGTCGTCACCCCGCCTCTCAGCGTCCACACCGCGCAGGCCGTCCACGACTCCGGCAAGCGGAACGAACGGCATGAGTCGGACGTCTGGCACCGGGTGTACGCCACCGTCGTGAAGGCCGAACAGCTGCGGGGCGGCCGGCAGGTCACCGTGACCTGGACCGAGCCGGACGGGACGCGGCGTACCGGCGACCTCACCACCTGGAGCCGCGTCCGCGCCGGAGACCGGGTCCGGGCCTGGGTGGGACCCGGCCGCGTCTCGTTCATGCCGCCCAACTCGCACACGCAGACGGTCCTCAACACGGTGGCGGCGGGCACCGGCGTCGTCCTGGCGACGGGGCTGCCGCTGTTCGGCCTGTACGGGCTCGTGCGGCGGCGGTGCGACCGGCGCCGCGACCGGCTCTGGGACGCCGCGTGGGCCCGTCTCGACAACCACCGCATCGGTCCCTGAACGCGGGCCGCGGCTCGGCCGCCGGCCTGCGCGGGTGAGGGCTGCGGGACGATCGCGACTTGGCACAGCACGAGATCCAGCCCGCGCAAGAAGAAAGGTGAAGGAAGTCCTGCGTCGCTTAGGCGACGTCACAAGGTGCACGGTGCGTGGTGCGTGGTGCCACTTCTCCGTGCCGTTCGACGGGCTTCCTTCACCCACTGACAGTGAACCTCGGAAACTCCGGCCACCCAAGGGACGAACGTCCCTTTTCCACAAGATTTACCCGGTTACCGGGGGTCGGGGCGTCGTGTTCACGGCCGGGACGCCTCTTCGGGCTTCGGGTGGGCGGCGACCAGCTCGGTGTCGACGCCGAGGTGCCCGATCTTGGTCGCGCCGCCGGGCGTGCCGAGCGGCGCGTCCAGGCCGGGCAGCGTGTCGGTGAAGAACCGGGCGTTGTCGTCCCGGTACGGCTCCAGCGACGCGGGCAGATCGTCCTCGTAATAGATCGCCTCCACCGGGCAGACCGGCTCGCACGCACCGCAGTCGACGCACTCGTCGGGGTGGATGTACAGCGCGCGCTCCCCCTCGTAGATGCAGTCGACCGGGCACTCGTCCACGCAGGCGCGGTCCATCACGTCGATGCACGGTTCACCGATCACGTACGTCACGGCAGTCTCCTCGGTCGGCCCGTTGTCTCGTCCTCCATTTTGCACTACTCTCCTTGTATAAACAATCGACGGTTGTGTTTATTAGTGGGAGTGGGTCGATGACCGAGACGGCACAGGGAGACCGCGGCGCCTCCGCCGTGCCCCCGCTGACCCGCCTGCTCGCCCGCGCACTGCGCGCTCTCGGGCAGGCCGGACACGCCGAGGACGCCAGCCGCCTGGCCGCCGACGGCTGGGTCGCGCTCCGCGGAGCGCACCCCGCCGAGGCCGAGCGGCTGAACGGCGTCCTGCACTACCTGGCCCGCCTGCCCAATGCCCCCGCGGGGCAGGCGGGCCGGCCGGCCGACCATGCGAAGGAGATCACCATGCCCAGCGAGGACCGCCAGCTCGACGTCCGCACCGAGGTGCCCAGGCGCCGCCACGACCTCATCTTCGAGACCTACTCCGCACTCGGCGCCGGAGAGGGCTTCGTGCTCGTCAACGACCACGACCCGAAGCCGCTCTACTACCAGTTCGCCGCCGAGCACGAAGGCGAGTTCAGCTGGGACTACCTGGAGCAGGGCCCCGAGACCTGGCGGGTGCGCATCGGCCGCCCCGTGCAGAACGCCGCCGGCTGAGGCGGACCGCGATGGGGCCGGTCATCTGATCGGACGTGGCGGCGGGCGGATCCGGATCCGCCCGCCGCCGCGTTCGCGGTCAGGCCGCCAGGACGACCCCGAGGGCCAGCAGCGCGAGGGTCAGGGCGCCGATGAACGCGCGCAGCACACCGGCGCCGCGGGCTCCCCGGCGCACACGGGCGGCCTGCCGGGCGTCATCGGGGTCGGCCAGCGCGCTGCGGCGCAGGCGGGTCATCCGCCGCGCCTGGACGACACCGACCGCGAGGGTGGCCACGAGAGCGGCGGCCACCACGGCGGCGGCGGTGAGCACACCGTCCCACGCCCGGTCGGAGACCAGGACCGCTCCGCTGCCCAGGGCGAGCGCCAGCGCGGCGACGCCCACCACCACGTAGGCGCGGCCGAGGGCGCGGAAGAACGCGACCCGCTCGGCGGGGCCGAGCGTCCGGGCGGCGACCCGCGCCACGACGGCGATCGCGACGAACCCGCCGGTCCACACGGACGTGGCGAGAATGAGGACGCCTGCGAGGGCGACCTCGACCTCATCGGACATTCCTGCCTCCGCATCGTTTGTTCAGTTCCGCATCCCCGTTTTGTTTTTACAAGAAGTACTGTGAAAAAACAAGACGGCGCCGCGCCCACCTGACGCGGGCGGCGGGTCAGGCCTCCATCTGCCGGCACACCCAGCCGTCGGGAAGCCGGCCCGACGCGAGGAATTCCCGGAGACGGCCGGTCGCCTCGGGTGTCAGCACCGAGTCGGCCTGCGGGTAGAGGATCGGCTCCTCCTTGGAGTTGTGCCGGTCCAACCGCTCCAGCAGCTCGGTGCACAGCTCCCGCACCCGGCGGTCCGCCAGGTTGCGGGCGACCGCGGCGTCCAGGGCGTCCATCGTCCGCCAGATCTCGCCGTGCTCGCGGAGCATGACGAAGACCGGTGCCATCAGGCCCGCCGCCCGCAACGGCGGGAACAGGAACTCCTCTTCGAGGTAGATGTGGCGGCGCAGCCCCTCCATCGCGCGCTTCAGCGGCGTCGTGTCCGCCCTGCCCTCCGCCATGGCGGCGAAGGACTCGATTCCCTCGTCGATCTCGCGGTGCTCGCGCTCCAGCGCCGCGGACAGTGCCTCACTCCCCATGTGTCCCCTCCTTGTCGCACCACCACGATACGGCTTTTAAACAGGCAGCTCTTGTTTTTATAAGAACTCTCGGTGAAAATGTAAAGCGTGCGGACCAACCAGCCAGCGCGCCGAACGACCGCCGCCGACCCGGACGGCCGCCGCGCGGTGCTGGGCGGGGTCAGCCGCGGCGCGGTGCTGGACGCCCTGCGGTCCGCGCGGGTCCCGCTCCCCGTGGCCGACGTGGCCGCCCGGGTCGGGCTGCACCGCAACACCGTCCGATGGCATCTCGACCAACTGACCGAGGCGGGCCAGGTCACGCGCACCACAGAGATCAGGCACCGCCCCGGCAGGCCCCGGCTGCTCTACACGGCGCGGCCCGACGCCCCCGTCCCCCCGCAGGGCGGCGGCGAACCCGGGGGCGGATACCGGCTGCTCGCCGACATCCTCGCCGGCCACCTCGCCGACGCCAGCCCCGACCCCGCGGACGCCGCCGGACGGGCCGGCCGCGCCTGGGGCGGCTACCTGATCGGCAGACCGGCGCCCTTCACCCGGCTCACCCCGCAGCAGGCGGCCGGACGGGTCACGGCGCTGCTCGCCGACCTCGGCTTCGCCCCCGAACCGGACCCCGCGGGCACCGGGATCACACTGCGCGCCTGCCCGTTCCGCGAGGTCGCCGAGCACCACCCGGACGTGACCTGCGCGGTGCACCTCGGGCTCATGCAG
Source organism: Spirillospora sp. NPDC048823 (assembly GCF_043198445.1). Classification (NCBI taxonomy): domain Bacteria; kingdom Bacillati; phylum Actinomycetota; class Actinomycetes; order Streptosporangiales; family Thermomonosporaceae; genus Spirillospora; species Spirillospora sp. NPDC048823. Next base: position 71,857 of record NZ_JBICUT010000010.1, read on the forward strand.
GGCGCCCTCGCCGAACTCGGGGCGCCCGAGAGCGCGGCGCGGCTGGAGCCGTTCGTCACCCCCCACACCTGCCGGGCCCACATCGAACCGGAGCCCGCCGAAGGAAGGACATGCACCCATGACTGAGCGCGGCACCGCAGACCCGGCGGCGGAAAGCCCGCCGGTGGCGTCCTGGCTCGGCGGCGACGCCGACGCGCAACTGCTCCGCGAGATGCTGTACGAGGTCATCGACCCGGAACTCGGCGTCAACATCGTCGACCTCGGCCTCGTCTACGGCGTGGAGGTGACCGACCGGGTGGCGCGGGTGCGGATGACCATGACCACCCCCGCCTGCCCGCTCAGCGGCTACTTCGAGGACACCATCCGCTCCGCCCTCTGGGGCACCCCGGGCGTGGACGACGTCGACACAGAGTTCGTGTGGGAACCGGTCTGGGAGCCGGACATGATGACCGACGCCGCCAAGCACGCCCTCGGCTGGCGCTGACCCGGGCGCGCGGCGCCCTCCCGGCCCGGCGGCGGCGCGCGATCCCGGCGCGAGGGCGGCGCGCGGTCCCGGCGCGGGGGCGGCGCGGATCGTGGGAGCCTGGTGCGCGTGACCTTGGATGCCGGTGGCCGCCGGGCGATGGGCAGGCCGCGCGCGACCTCGCCGGCCGCCCTGGAGCGGCTGGCCTTCGAACTGTTCGCCCGGCAGGGGTTCGACAAGACCACGGTGGACGACATCGCGGCCGCGGCGGGAATCGCGCGGCGGACGTTCTTCCGCTACTTCTCGTCCAAGAACGACCTGGTGTGGGGCGATTTCGAGGGTCAGCTGCGCAGGCTGCGCGGACTGCTGGACGACGCCGATCCGGAAGCGCCGATGATGGACGCGGTGCGCCGCGCCGTCGTCGAGTTCAACCGGTTCGACCCGCAGGAGGTGCCCTGGCACCGGCAGCGCATGGAACTGATCCTCCGGGTGCCGACCCTCCAGGCGGACGCCACCCTGCGGTACGCGTCCTGGCGGACGGTCATCACCGAGTTCGTGGCGGAGCGCACCGGCGTCCCGGCGTCGGCGCCGGTCCCCCGCCTCACCGGCCACCTCGTCCTCGCCGCCGCCGTCTCCGCCTACGAGCACTGGCTGGCGTGCGAGGGGCGGACGGCGCTGTCCGGCCTGCTGGACGAGGCCATCCGCCACCTGGGCACCGGCCTGGCCGCGGTGCTGGACGACGGCGGGGCCCCGCCCTCGTCCTGACTCGGCGCGGGTCCTGACTCGGCGCGGGTCCTGACTTCAGCGCTCGCTGCGGATGGCCTGGGCGATGACCTCGCCGATGAGGACGGCCGTGGCGGCCGGGCCGCGCAGCGGGGCCGTCGGGAGGATCGAGGTGTCGGCGACGCGGAGTCCGTCCAGCCCGTGGACCCTGCCGTGGCCGTCGACGGCGGCGGCCGGTCCCATCGGGACGGTGCCGCAGGTGTGCTGGGACGTGCCGAGCCGGGCGCGTATCCAGCGGTCCAGCTCGCGGTCGTCGTCCAGAGTCCCGGCGGCGGGCTCGGCCAGGCTCCGGGAGACCTCGCCGAAGGCGTCCGTCGCCGCCACGGCCGCGGCCGCGCGCACCGCCTCGCGCATCCGGCGCCGGTCGGCGCCCGTCTCCAGGTACCCGTACTCGATGTGCGGCGGGACGCCGGGGTCGGCCGAGACCGTGCGCAGCCCGCCGGCGGTGCGCGGGGCCAGCACCGACACGAGGAAGGGCAGCGACGCGCCGGGGACCGTGGTCGTCCCGGTGACCAGCCCGCTGACGGGCACGAGGGACTGGAGGATCTCCAGGTCGCCCGCCTCGGCGCCGCCGGTGGACCGAAGGTGCAGGGCGCCGCCGAGCCATGAGCCGGACGGCTCGGGCATCGGCCGCCTGGGAACCCACTCCACGGCGACCTGCGGGTGGTCGCTGAGCGCCGCGCCCACGGCGGGGAGGTCGTGGACGACCGGGATGCCGGCGCGCGCGAGGTCGCCGGCGGGGCCGATGCCCGACAGGTGCAGCAGGTGCGGTGAGGCGAGGGCGCCCGCGCACAGCACGATCTCGCCCGCCTCCAGGACCGTCCGGCGGCCGCCGTGCTCGGCCACGACGCCGGTCGCCCTGCCCCGGCCGACGACCACGGACAGCGCGGTGCAGTCGCCGAGGACGGTGAGGTTGGGGCGGTGCGCCGCCGCGCCGAGGAGGTAGGCGATCCCGGTGTTGACGCGCCGGCCGTCCACCGTGTTCGACGGCACCGGGCCGAAGCCGGGCGCGCCCTGGGCGTTCTTGTCGGGCTCGTCCGGATGCCGGAGTTCGCGGGCCGCGGCCTGGAACGCCGCGGCGGCGGGATGCCGCAGTCCGGTCCGGCGGACGGGGATCGGGCCGCGGTCGCCGTGCGGCGGGGCGGCGCCGTGGTCGAGGTCGCTCTCCAGTGCGCGCAGCAGGGGCAGCACCCGGTCATAGGACCAGAGGTCGTCGGCGGCCGCGGCGGACCAGCGGTCGAAGTCGGCGCGCCGCGCCCGGATGAAGTAGCCGCCGTTCACGGTGGTCGAACCGCCGAGGAAGCGCCCCCGCGCCGCCATGTAGGGCAGGCCGGACGTGAGGAGGGCCGGGACCGTCCGGACGGCGGGGCTTCCCGGCCGGGCGCCCGGGACGAGGCGGGCGTCCAGCAGGTCCGCCGGGAACTCCGGCAGGGCGCGCGGGACCGGCCCGGCCTCCGCGACCAGGACGTCGCGGCCGGGGTCTTCGCTGAGCCTGGCCGCCAGGGCGGCGCCGCTGCCTCCCGCCCCGATCACGAGCACGTCGGCATGCCGGATCATGGTCGGACCCTATCTTTTTGGCACTCGATGCATTTAGTATCCGACCAAGCCCGGCAAAGGAGGACACATGGACACCACAGCCCCGGAGACCCAGGTCACGGACCAGGCCGACGACGCGGCCGAGGAGTTCGACGTCGCCGAGTCCCTCATCGAGGAGGTCTCGATCGACGGCATGTGCGGCGTCTACTAGACCGGCATGCCAGGCATCGACCTCGACCGCGCCTGGGACCTGCACCCGCAGGTCTCGGTGCGGCCCGAGCCCTTCGGCGCGCTCCTCTACCACTTCGGCACCCGCAAGCTGTCGTTCCTCAAGGACCGCCGCCTGCTGGACGTCGTGCGCTCCCTCGAGGACGCGCCCACGGCCCGGGACGCCTGCACGGCCGCCGGCGTCCCGGACTCCGACCTGGCCCGGTACCGCGCGGCCCTCGGCGCGCTCGTCCGGTCCTCGATGCTCGTCGAAAGGACCGCATCTTGACCGCCACCACGAGATCCGCAACCACGGGGCCCGCCACCACGGCGTCAGCCACCACGGCGTCAGCCACCACGGCGTCAGCCACCACGGGGCCCGGGACGCGGCTGGTCGACCTGTTCGAGTACGGGCTCGACTCGCCGATCTGCCTGACCTGGGAACTCACCTACGCCTGCAACCTGTCCTGCGCGCACTGCCTGTCCAGCTCGGGACGCCGCGACCCGCGCGAGCTGAGCACCGCCGAGGCCAAGGCCGTCATCGACGAGCTGGAGGCCATGCAGGTCTTCTACGTCAACATCGGCGGCGGTGAGCCGACCGTCCGGCCCGACTTCTGGGAGCTGCTGGACTACGCCACCGCGCACCACGTCGGCGTGAAGTTCTCCACCAACGGCGTCCGGATCACCCCGGAGGTCGCGCGGCGGCTCGCGGCCAACGACTACGTGGACGTCCAGATCTCCCTCGACGGCGCGACCGCCGACGTCAACGACGCACTGCGCGGCCCCGGCTCGTACGACACCGCCCTGCGCGCGATGCGCAACCTCGCGGACGCGGGCATGAAGAACTTCAAGCTCTCCGTCGTGTGCACCCGGCACAACATCCCGCAGATGGACGCGTTCAAGGCGATCGCCGACGAGCACGGCGCCCAGCTCCGGCTGACCCGGCTGCGCCCGTCCGGCCGCGGCGCCGACGTGTGGGACGAGCTGCACCCCACGAGCGGGCAGCAGCGCGAGCTGTACGACTGGCTCGTCGCGCACGGCGACAGCGTCCTGACCGGCGACTCCTTCTTCCACCTGTCCGCCTACGGGCAGGCGCTCCCGGGGCTCAACCTGTGCGGCGCCGGACGGGTGGTGTGCCTGATCGACCCGGTCGGCGACGTGTACGCGTGCCCCTTCGCGATCCACGACGAGTTCCTCGCGGGCAACATCCGGCGGCCGGGCGGCTTCACCGGCGTCTGGCGCGAGTCGGAGCTGTTCCGCGATCTGCGCGAGCCGCAGAACGGCGGCGCGTGCACCTCCTGCGCCTTCTACGACACGTGCAAGGGCGGATGCATGGCCGCCAAGTTCTTCACCGGCCTCCCGCTGGACGGCCCCGACCCCGAATGCGTCCAGGGGCACGGCGAGAAGCTGCTGGCCGGGCGTCCCGAGGACCGGTCGGGCATCCCCAGGCCGGGCGCCGACCATTCGCACCGCACCGCCCCGCCCCGCCGGAGGCCGGTCCCGGTGACGCTGTCGAGCCGCCCCCCGGACCGCCCGCCGGTGAGCGCCTGCGAGGAGAACCCCCTGGCCGGCCTGCGCATCCCCTGACCGGTCACCGGCGGCGCCCTGCCCACGCCACCTGCGGCGCGTCGCCCTTGTGGGGCCGCCGACAAGGGCGACTCGCCCCAGATCAACGAAATCCAGGAGCACGATGTTCAGGAACCCGTGGTTCGAGACCGTGGCCGAGGCGCAGCGCCGGGCCAAGAGGCGGCTGCCCTACATGGTCTACGGGGCGCTGGTCGCCGGGTCGGAGCGCGGCCGGACGGTCGGCGACAACACCCGCGCCTTCGGCGAGCTCGGCTTCGCGCCGCGCGTCGTCGGGCACAAGGCCGAGCGCGACCTGTCGACCACCGTCATGGGGGTGGAGTCGTCGTTCCCCGTGCTCATCTCCCCCACCGGCGTCCAGGCCGTCCATCCCGACGGTGAGGTCGCCGTGGCGCGGGCCGCCGCCAACCGGGGCGTCATCATGGGCCTCAGCTCGTTCGCGAGCAAACCCGTGGAGGACGTCGCGGAGGCCAACCCCAACGTCTTCTTCCAGATGTACTGGAGCGGCGACCGCGACGCGATGCTCCAGCGCATGGAACGCGCGAAGAACGCCGGGGCCAAGGCGCTGATCGCCACGCTCGACTGGTCGTTCTCCCACGGCCGGGACTGGGGCAGCCCCATGATCCCGGAGAAGATCGACGTCAGGACCATGGCGAAGCTGGCGCCGGGCGTCCTGCCCCACCCGGGCTGGCTGTGGAAGTTCGCCAGGACGGGCCGCCTGCCCGACCTCACCACGCCAAACCTCAAGCCGCCGCAGGGAACCGCCCCCACCTTCTTCGGCGCCTACGGCGAGTGGATGCAGACACCGCCCCCCACCTGGGAGGACGTGGCGTGGCTGCGCAAGGAGTGGGGCGGCCCGTTCATGCTCAAGGGCGTCACCCGCGTGGACGACGCCAGGAAGGCCGTCGACGCCGGCGTCACCGCCCTGTCGGTGTCCAACCACGGCGGCAACAACCTGGACACCACGCCCGCCACGATCCGCGTCCTGCCGTCCATCGCGAACGCCGTCGGCGACCAGGTCGAGGTGCTGCTGGACGGTGGCGTGCGGCGCGGCGGAGACGTCGCCAAGGCGCTCGCGCTGGGCGCACGGGCCGTGCTGATCGGCCGCGCGTACCTGTGGGGCCTGGCCGCCAACGGGCAGGCCGGGGTGGAGAACGTCCTGGACATCCTGCGCAGCGGCCTCGACTCCGCCGTCCTCGGCCTGGGCCACGCCGGCGTCCACGAGCTGTCCCCCGACGACCTCGTCGTCCCGCCGGGCTTCCGCCTGACGCTGGGCGGCGACACGGCGGACTGACGTGACGGGAACCGGGGGCGGTGATCTTGCGGAGGCGGCCTGGCCGGACGCCGGGGCGGCGCCCCTGGTCCTGGTGCCGCTCGGGTCGACCGAGCAGCACGGGCCGCATCTGCCGCTGTCCACCGACACGGTGATCGCCCGGGCCGTCGCCGAGCGGGCGGCCGATGCGCTGCGCGCGGAGCCGGCCCGGCCGGTGGCGGACGGGCAGGTGTTCGTCGCGCCGGCGATCGCCTATGGCGCCAGCGGCGAGCACGCCGGGTTCCCCGGCACGATCTCCATCGGGCATGAGGCGCTGCACGCCGTGATCGTGGAGACCGTGCGCTCGCTCGCGGCGTGGGCCGGGCGCGTCGTCCTCGTCAACGGGCACGGCGGCAACGTCGCCACGCTCGACACGGCCGTGGCGCGGTTGCGCCGCGAGGGGCACGACGCCGCCTGGGCCGGCTGCGGCGTTCCCGGCGGCGACGCGCACGCCGGGGTCACCGAGACGTCCGTGATGCTCTACCTGGCTCCCGGCCTGGTGCGGCCCTTCGGCGGCGTCACCGGCGACACCCGTCCGATCACCGAGATCATGCCCGAGCTGGTCGCGCGGGGAGTGCGGGCCGTGTCGCCGTCCGGTGTGCTCGGTGACCCGGCGGGGGCGTCCGGGGAGCGGGGCCGCGAAATCGTGGACGCCGTCGTGGCGTCCGTCGTGCGCCGGATCGGCGCCGGGCGCGTGGACGGCCGCGGCCTCCTCCTCGACCCCGGCGGGAAGGCGCGGGCATGAGGCTCCCGGCCGATTTCGCCGTCGCGCTGGACCGGGAGACGTCGTTCTGGTCGGGCGGGCGCGTCGCCACCGGCGGGTCCCCTTGGAAGGTGGTGCGCCTGGCCGACGCCGCCCGCCCGCACCTGGCGGCGCTGCGCCGGGCCGGGACGCGCGGCCTGGCCGACGCCACGCCCACCGGGCGGGCGGTGGCCCGCCGCCTCCTCGACCTCGGCATGGCCCATCCCGTCCCAGCACCGCGTCCCGGCCCGCACGGCGTGACGGTCGTCATCCCCGCGTACGGGCGCGCCGCCGAGCTGGAGCGGTGCCTGGCGGCCATCGCGGACGTGCCGGTGATCGTCGTGGACGACGGGTCACCGGACCCCGAGCCGCTGCGCCGCGCGGCCGCCGCGCACGGCGCGCGGCTGGTCCGGCACCCCCGCAACCGGGGCCCCGCCGCCGCGCGCAACACCGGACTGCGGCTCGTCGGGACACCGCTCGCCGCGTTCGTGGACTCCGACTGCCGGCCCGGCGCCGGCTGGCTGGACGCCCTCGTCCCGCACTTCGACGACCCCCGCGTCGCCGCCGTCGCCCCGCGGGTGCTGCCCGGCGGCGGCCACGGCTCCCCGCTGCTGGCCCGCTACGAGGCCGCCCGGTCCGCCCTGGACATGGGGGCACGGTCCGCGCTCGTCCGGCCGGGGGGCAGGCTCGGCTTCGTGCCCACCGCGACGCTGCTGGTGCGCGTGGCGGCGGTGGAGGGCGACGCGTTCGACGAGGACCTGCGGCTGGGCGAGGACGTCGACTTCGTCTGGCGGCTGTCCGACCTCGGGTGGAACGTCCGCTACGAGCCCGCCGCCCACGTCACCCACACGGGACGGCTGCGTCCGGCGGACTGGGCACGGCGGCGCCACGAGTACGGCACGTCCGCCGCCGACCTGGCCCTGCGTCACCCCGGCAGGCTCGCCCCCGCCCGGCCGTCCCCGTGGAACCTCGCCGTCCTCGGGCTGCTCGCGCGGGGACGGCCCGGCGCCGCCGCCGCGTGCGGGGGCGTCTCGGCGGCGCTGCTGGCCAGGCGCCTGGCGCCGCTGCCCGCCGACTGGAGCCTCGCCGTCGCGCTCGTCGGCAAGGGCGTCGTCGCCGACGCCGCCGGTCTCGGGCACGCGCTGCGCCGCGAATGGTGGCCCGCCGGGCTGCTCGCGCTGGCCGCGTCCCCGCGCAGCCGACTCGCCCGCACCGCCGCCGTGGCCATGCTCGCACCCATCGCGCTGGAATGGCTTCGGCAGCGTCCCTCCATCGACCCCGTCCGCTACACCGTCCTGCGGCTCACCGAGGACGTCGCCTACGGGACCGGGGTCACCGCCGCGGCCGCCCGCGCGCGTTCGGCCGCTCCGCTGCTCCCGGACATCCGTCTTCCGTCGGCGCTCCGCCTCGGCCGTGCGGTCCGGGACGCCGTCCGGCGCGGCCACCGGCCGGGGTGAGACCGCATCACCGGCCGGGAACGGGCGATCGTTAACATGGGCGGCATGTCAGACGAGGTGCTGGTCGAGCACGCGGACGGGGTCACCGTCATCACCATCAACCGGCCCGAGGCCCGCAACGCCGTGAACCGCGCGGTCAGCGACGGCGTCGCCGCCGCACTGGACGAGTTCGAGTCGCGCAAGGACCTCACCGTCGCCGTCATCACCGGCGCCGGCGGGACCTTCTGCTCCGGCATGGACCTCAAGGCGTTCGTCGCCGGCGAGAACGTCAGCATCCCGGGGCGCGGCCTCGCCGGGCTCACGCAGCGTCCCCCGCGCAAGCCGGTGATCGCGGCGGTCGAGGGCTACGCGCTGGCGGGCGGCTGCGAGGTCGCCCTCGCCTGCGACCTGATCATCGCGGCGGAGGACGCCAAGTTCGGCATCCCCGAGGTCAAGCGCGGTCTCGTCGCCGGGGCGGGCGGGCTGATCCGGCTGCCCCAGCGCGTCCCCTACGCCGTCGCGATGAAGCTCGCCCTCACCGGCGAGTTCATGACCGCCGCCGACGCCGAGAAGCACGGACTGGTCGTCGAGGTCACCCCGTCCGGCAAGGCCCTGGACGCCGCGCGCGACCTGGCCGCCCGCATCGCCGCCAACGCCCCGCTCGCCGTCGCCACCACCAAGGAGATCATCGTCGCGTCCGCCGACTGGTCCGCCGGCGAGGCGTTCACCCGGCAGGAGGAGCTGATCCGCCCGATCTTCACCTCCCACGACGCCCGCGAGGGCGCCACCGCCTTCGCCGAGAAGCGCCCGCCCGTCTGGCGCGGCGAGTAAGGCGCGAACCGGGCGGCACGGGCGCGGCGGGCGGGCTCGTCACTCCCCGTCATAGACGAGCAGCCCGTCGCCGCGCAGCCGCGCCCCGGGCGTGGGCGGATGCTCGGTCAGACGGCCGTCATGGGCGAGGTGCAGGACGGGCCTGCCGCGTGCCAGCACCGCGAAGTCGGCGATGAGCCTGCGGTGGCAGCGCCACCACACCGACTCGCTGCACATGACGGCCGTGCGGGCCCCGCTCGCCTTGTCCCCCAGTTCGTCCAGCAGCTCGTCCATGGCGGCCACGAAGCCGGGGTCGCGGGTGTGCGCGGCGTATCCGCGGAAGGAATCGTTGCGCCAGAACGTGTCGGGAGAGTCGGGCTCGGCCCGGCGGAAGCCGCCGAGCCGCTTCTCCCACCGGTAGCCGATCCCCTCGGCGGGCAGCCACTCCTCCAAGGCGGTGCGCTGCACGTCGGGGTTGCGCCGGCTGCCGGGCGCGGTGCGCACGTCCACCACGGCCGGCACCCCGGCGCCGCGCAGCAGGCGGGCCAGCTCCTCCCGCCCGGCGGTGCCATGACCGAACGTCACCAGCGGTTCCACCTCGTCCACACTTCCCCGGATCCGCGGACCCTCCCCTGATCGTGGGGAGGGTCACAGCGGACGCCTTCAGCGCAGGGTCAGGTCGCGGCGGCGGAACGCGGCCAGGCCCACCGCGATGAGCGCGGCGGCGATCGCCGTGAGGATCAGCAGCGGCGGCCAGCTCATCTGGGCGCCGGGGAGCCGCGGCACGTGCCCGAACGGGGACAGGTCGTTCATCCAGCCGGGGAACCGCAGCAGACCGCCGAACATGGTGACGACGACGGCGTACACCACCACCGCCCACGCCAGCCCGACGGCCCGGGGCGCCAGCCCGAACAGGGCCGCGGCCGCGCCCGCCGTGACCCACACGGCCGGCGCGTACGCCAGGGCGGCTCCCGGCATCGCGTACAGCAGCCCGGCGTCGCCGGCCGAGACCGCGGCGGTGACGCCGACGCCCAGCCCGCTGAGCAGCAGGACGACGACGCTGCCGGCCAGCGCGACGACCAGGTGGGCGGCGAGCCAGCGCGTCCGGGACACCGCGGCGGCCAGCACCGGCTCGGCCCGGCCCGCGGTCTCCTCGCCGCGCGGCTTCTGCAGCGCCAGGACGGCGTAGACGCCGCAGACCGTCGCCAGCATGGCCATGATCACGCCGAGGAACCGCTCGGTGATGCCGGAGCCGGGGACGGTCCGCATCCACTCCTGGATGGTCTCGTTGCCGCCGACCGCGTCCTGCACGTCGCCGGCGAACGCCCCGTACATGGCCCCGAGCGCGGCCATCGACACGCTCCACCAGAGGAGGCTCGGGCGTTGCAGCCGGAGCGCGGACCCGAGCGGGGTGCTCAGGAACGGTGAAGCCGTGCGCGGTCCGGGCCTCGGCGGCATCAGTCCGGCGCCCACGTCGCGCCGCGTGGTCGCCGCGAACGCCACGGCCAGCAGTGCGGCGGCCCCCACCACGGCGAGGGCCGGCGGCCACCACCGGTCATCGACGTAGACCCTGGTGGCCTGCGCCCACCCGATCGGCGACAGCCACGACAGCACGCCGTCGCCGATGTCGCCGACGGCCCGCAGCACGTACGCGACGCCGATCGCCGCGCCCGCCATGCCGGCGGCGCCGCGGCCGTACTCGGTCACCTGCGCGGTGAACGCCGCGACGGCGGTGAAGAACAGCCCCACGGCGGTCAGCGACGCGCCGAACAGCAGCGAACCCGGCCACGTCACGGTCTCGATGCCGCTGCCGCCCAGGGCGAGCGCCATGAGCGCGCCCAGGACGACGTTGGCGCCGCCGACCACGATCAGCGCGGCGGTGATGGGCGCGTGCCGTCCGACCACGCCGGCCCGGACCAGCTCGGCGCGCCCGGCCTCCTCCTCGGTCCTGGTGTGGCGTGTGAACAGCAGCACGCTCATCAGCGCCACGAAGATCGCGACGAAGCCGAGGACCTCGTTGGCCAGCATCGCGCCGTAGGTGTAGTCGTCCAGGCCGTATCCGGGGCCGCTGAAGGCGATGCCCGCCGGACCGTCCACCAGCGCGGCGCGGGACCGGCGGCCCTCCGCCGTGGCGTAGGTGGTCCGCAGGTTCGACGCCGTCATCAGCGTGCTCAGGGTCAGTGCGAGGATCCACACCGGAATGCGGATCCTGTCGCGGCGCAGCATGAACCGGACCAGCGTCCCCGTGCCGGTCAGGGTGCCGTCGCCGCGGGGGGCCGCCGTGGCGGGAGCCTCGGTGACGGCGGCCATCACCTCTCGCTCCCGTCCCGCGCGGCGCCGACGTCCGCCGCCCGCTCGAAGGGCAGGCCGTGGTCGGCCGGTTCCTCACCGTAGTGGCGCAGGAACAGCTGCTCCAGCGTGGGCGGCCGGCTGACCAGGCCGCGGATGCCGAACTCCGCCAGCCGCTGGACGGCCGCGCCCAGGTGCTCGCCGTCCACGTCGAACCGCACCCGCCCGTCCTCGCCGCGGACGTCGTGGACGCCGGGCAGCCCGTCCAGCCCGGCGGGCGGCCGCGCGGTCTCGGCCTCGATCGTCGTGCGGGTCAGGTGCCGCATCCGGCCGAGCGCCCCGCTCTCGACGACCCTGCCGAGGCGGATGATGCTCACCCGGTCGCACAGCGTCTCGACCTGGGCGAGGATGTGGCTGGACAGCAGCACCGTGCGCCCGGCCGCCTTCGCCTCGAGGATGCACTGCTGGAAGACCGCCTCCATCAGCGGGTCCAGGCCCGCGGTGGGCTCGTCCAGGATCAGCAGCTCGGCGTCGGAGGCCAGCGCGGACACCAGGGCGACCTTCTGCCGGTTGCCCTTGGAGTAGGTCCGCCCCTTCTTGGAGGTGTCCAGGTCGAACCGGTCGCACAGGTCGTCCCGGAGCGCCCGGTCGAGCCCGCCGCGCAGCCGGGCCAGCAGGTCGATGGCCTGCCCACCGGTGAGGTTGGGCCACAGGTCGACGTCGCCGGGCACGTAGGCGATGCGGCGGTGCAGCCGCACCGCGTCCTTCCAGGGGTCGCCGCCCAGCAGCCGGGCCGAGCCCGCGTCGGCCCGCAGCAGGCCCAGCAGGATACGGATGGCGGTGGACTTGCCCGCGCCGTTCGGGCCGAGGAACCCGTGCACCTCCCCGGCGCGGACGCTCAGGTCGAGCCCGTCCAGCGCGCGGGTCCGGCCGAACGTCTTGACGAGGCCGGACACCTCGATGGGATACGTGGTCTGTTCGGACATGGCTACGCCTTGTGAGGGTGTGAGGGATGGGAGCGGCCGCCCTGTGCCGTGGCGGCATGAGGGCGTGCGAAGGGAATGCGGAGGGAAGAGGTGCCGTGCGGCGGCCGCGCGGGCCGCACGGTCGGACGACTCGTCGCGGAGCGGGCCGGCGGGATCAGGCGGGCGGGTCCGAATCGGTCTTGCGGGCGGCGGCGTCCGAGGTCGGGATGCGCAGCTCCCGGTCGGCGGCCGCGCCGTCCGGCGCGGGGGGGCGCATCCGCTCGATCGCGGCACGGCTCTGCGCCAGCAGCTCCGGGCTCATCACGTCGTCGCTCAGGATGTCCAGCATGGCCAGCGACATGCGCGGCTGGCCGTCCGGGGTGAGCGGATCGGCGCCCAGGTTCCGCGCCAGATGCTCGTGCAGGACGGTCACCCCGAAGATCATCGCGGTCAGGACCGTCGCGTACGCGCGGGGATCCGAGGTCTCCGCCGGGGACACGCCGGGTGCGCCGAGCACGACCATGCCCTCGGAGAACTCCACCGCCTGGTCGAACAGTTCCGCCGCCGCCGGCGACCCGTCCACCAGGGCCCGCGCCAGGTAGCGCTGGACCGGCAGGCCCACGGCCTGCGCCTTCGGCATGAAGCCGGGGGTGGCGAAGCCGCCCTTGAGCGCGTCCCACTTCATGCTGGTCAGGACGTCGATGGCGTACTCGTCGCACGCGCGGCGCAGCGCCTCCTTCGACCCGAAGTGGTGCTGCACCAGCCCGGCCGACACCCCGGCGGCCTCGGCGATCCCGCGGATCGTCGCGCCGCTCACACCGCGCTCGGCGAACACCCTCAGTGCCGCCTCGCGGATCCGTGCGCGGGCGGTCAGATCCTCGTCCGCTCGTGACCGGCCTTCCACGCCTCCCAGCATGCAATACAAACGTTCAATCTGCAATACGTTCGTATGGTCCACGGCCCCGCCGGGACGGATCCGGGCGGCGAACCGGCCGGCCATGTGGCAGCGCACACATGGGGCCCGTGTGGTCATCCGGGCTGAATCCCGTTAGTGTCGTGAACTGGTGTGCCGGGAAGCCTGGTCGGCAAGTCCTGCCCGAACTCTCTCGGAGTGCACCGATGACGCGCTTGCCCGCCGCTCCCAAGGCCCGTCACGACGGGCGCCGCGCCGCGGCGCTCAAGCTGCTGCCGCTGCTCGCGGCCTTCTGGCTGGTGATATCCGGGCACTACACACCACTGCTGCTGACGCTCGGAGCAACGTCCGTGGTCCTGGTGGTCTGGGTGGTCTGGCGGATGCGGATCGTCGATCAGGAAAGCCTTCCGCTGCGGCTCGTGCCGCGCCTCCCGCGCTATCTGCTGTGGCTGGGCGGGCAGATCGTGCTGTCGGCGCTGACGGTGCTGCGGCTGGTGTGGTCGCCGCGGAGCAGGATCCGTCCCGCCGTAGGCACGGTGCCGGCGGCCGACCTGCCGGACCTGTCGAAGGTCGTCTACGCGAACTCGATCACCCTGACGCCGGGGACGCTCTCGGTCTCCTTCCGCGATGACGACATCGAGGTGCACAGCATCCAGCGGGAGGGCATCTCCGACTTGCGCGACGGTGCGATGCGGGCCCGGGTCGAGGGCCTGGGGACGGGCTGATGCTGATCGCGGCCGTCGTCGCCCTCCTCGTCGCCATGTCCCTGGCGCTCATCCGGGCGTTCCTGGGACCGAGGCTGTACAACCGGGTTCTGGCGATCAACGTGTTCGGGACGAAGACCGTCCTGTTCATCGCGGTGGTCGGCGCCATCTCGGGGCGGCCGTACATCTTCGAGATCGCGCTGCTCTACGCGCTGGTCAACTTCGTGACCACCATCGCCGTGCTGCGGCTGGCCCACATCGACGAACTGCTGCCCGGACCGGACGAGGGGAACGCGCGGTGAGCGCCTCTCTGCTCCTCGACGTCGCGAGCGGCGTGCTGGTGCTGGCCGGCTGCGTGTTCGTGGTCTCCGGGGGCGTCGGCCTGCTGCGCTTCCCGGACTTCTACACCCGCACGCACGCCGGCAGCCTCACCGACACCGCCGGAGCGGCCCTGCTGATCGCGGGCCTGCTCCTGCAGGCGGAGAACTGGGAGAGCGCGGTCCGGCTGGTGCTGATCCTGCTGTTCATGATGCTGACGGGCCCGACCGCCGCGCACGCGCTCGCCCAGGCGGCGCGGCGGGACGGCGAGCGGCTCCCGGCCGAAGGCGAGGACCGGCACTGATGGACCTGCTGGTGCTGATGAACGTCTCGCTGTTCGCCCTGCTGCTGGCGACGGCGCTCGCGGTCACCCGGCTGCGCGCGCTGTACGAGGCGACCATGCTGACCGCCCTGGCGGGCCTGCTGTCGGCGAGCCTCTTCGTGTCCCTGGACGCGCTGGACGTGGCCATCACCGAGGCGGCCGTCGGGACCGGGATCACCACGGTGCTGTTCCTCGGCGCCCTGGCGCTGACCCGCTCCCGGGAGGCGGTCACCCCCCGCCGCAAACTCTGGTCGGGCGGCGCGGTGGCCGTCCTGCTGGGCGCCACGCTGCTGTACGCGGCCCAGGACCTGCCCACGTTCGCCGATCCGGACACGCCCGTCCAGACCCATCCGGTGGGCCACACCTATCTCCACGAATCGCAGGACGACATCGGCATCCCGAACACGGTCGCGGCCGTGCTGGCGTCCTACCGCGGCTACGACACGCTGGGCGAACTGGTCGTGATCTTCACCGCGGGCATCACCGTCCCGCTGCTGCTGATGCGGACGCGGCGGCGCGGCGAGAACGACGAGCACGACGAGGCGCGCGCGGTCGTGATGAGCGAGTACCGCATCCTGCGGGTGGCGAGCAAGATATTGATGCCCTTCATATTTATCTTCGCGTGCTACGTCCTTTTCCACGGGGACTATGGCCCGGGCGGAGGGTTCCAGGGCGGTGTGATCTTCGCGGCGGGCTTCGTGCTCTACGGCCTGGTGTTCGGCATCCGGAGCGTCGAACGCGTCCTGCCGTGGCCGGTGATGCTGGGGCTGATACCGGTCGGCGTCCTGCTCTACGCCGGTCTCGGAATCGCGAACATGCTGCTGGGCGGCTCGTTCCTCGACTACGGCACCCTGACACCCGATCATCCGGCGGAGGGCCGGCACCTCGGCATCCTGATCATCGAGACCGGGGTGGGGATCACGGTGGCGGCCGTGCTGATCGCGGTGTTCTACAGCTTCACCGCACGCGGGGCGCGCCGATGACCGGGGGCCACTACATCTACTGGTTCGTGTTCATCCTGATGGTCATCGGGCTGTACACGGTGATCAGCCACGGCAACCTGGTGAAGAAGCTGATCGGCCTGAACCTCTTCCAGATCGGCGTGTTCATGTTCTACATCGCCCTCGGCAAGGTCGAGGGCGGCTCCGCGCCGATCCTCGAGGAGGGCGTCGAGACCTACTCCCACCCGCTGCCGCACGTGCTGATCCTCACCGCGATCGTCGTCGGCGTCGCCACCACGTCCCTGGGCCTCGCGCTCGCGATACGGATCTACGAGGCCTACGGCACCATCGAGGAGGACGAGGTCATCAAGCGGGACGACGTCGACGACGGGCCGGCCTCGTGACGGCCCATCTGCCTGCGCTGCAGGTCGTGATCCCGCTGCTGTGCGCCCCGCTGTGCGTGCTGCTGCGCTCCCGGACGGCCGCCTGGCTGCTGTTCCTGACCGCCGCGGCGGCATCCCTGGCCTGCGCGTCCGTGATGGCCTGGCACGTCGCCAGGGGCGAGGTGCTCCGCTACGCCATGGGCGGATGGCGGCCGCCGGCGGGCATCGAGTACGTGATCGACAAGGCCAACGTCCCGGTGCTGATCCTGGTGTCGGCGATCGGCCTCGCCGCCGCCGTCTACAGCCGGCGGAGCGTCGCGTCGGAGATCGAGGACGCCAAGGCCCCGCTGTTCTACGCCTGCCTCTGCCTGAACCTCACGGGCCTGCTCGGCATCACCGCCACCGGCGACGCCTTCAACGCCTTCGTCTTCCTGGAGATCACCTCGCTGTCGTCGTACGCGCTGGTCGCCATGGGACGCCGCAAACGCGCCCTCCTGGCCGCGCTCCAGTACCTCATCGTGGGGACGATCGGCGCCACGTTCGTGCTGATCGGCATCGGGCTGGCCTACGCCGTGACCGGCACGCTCAACATGGCCGATTTGGCGGCGCGGCTGCCGGAGATCTACGGCAACCGCGCCCTGGCCGCCGCCGTCATCTTCGTGTTCGTGGGGCTGGCCATCAAGATGGCGCTCTTCCCCCTGCACGCCTGGCTGCCGGACGCCTACGCCGAATCGCCGTCGGTCGTCGCCGCGTTCGTGTCGGCGACCAACACCAAGGTCGCGATCTACCTGCTGCTGCGCCTCGCGTTCGGCGTCTTCGGGGCGGCGCTGGTCTTCGGCAGGATGCCGGTCACCGAGGTCGGGCTGCTGCTGGCGTGCCTGGCGATGCTGGTCGCGTCCGCCGTCGCGTGCTTCCAGTCGGACTTCAAGTACCTGCTGGCCTGGTCGAGCATCGCCCAGGTGGGGTACATCGCCGCCGGTTTCAGCCTCGCGACCGCCGACGGCGTGAGCGCCGCGTACCTGCACATCATCAACCACGCGCTGATCAAGGGCGCGCTGTTCGCCGCGGCGGGCATCGTGGTGCTGCGGCTCGGCACGGCGCGGCTGGCGGCGATGGCGGGGCTCGGCCGGGCCATGCCGTGGACGTTCGCCGCGATCGTGCTGGCCGGGCTCGGACTCATCGGGCTGCCGCCGACGGCCGGGTTCGTCAGCAAATGGGTGCTCGCGGAGGCCCTCATCGACGACGGACGCTGGGCGGTCCTCGCGGCGGTCCTCGTCAGCTCCCTGCTGTCGGTGGTCTACGTGGGGCGGGTCATCGAGGTCGGCTGGTTCCGCCGGCCCGCCGAGCCCGTGACCATCGCGAAGCCGCCGCCGTCCATGGCCGCCGCGACCTGGTCCCTCGTCCTGCTGTCCCTGGTGTTCGGGTTCGCGCCCGACTGGCCGATGAGCCTGGCCGAAGGCGCCGCCGCCGTCCTGGTGGGGGGCGCGGAATGACCGCCCAGTCAGCGGGCTGGACGTCCCCCGACGCCGCGCTCGCCCTCCCGGCCGCGGTGGCGGTGCCGCTGCTGGGCGGCGTCGCGGTGATGGCCCTCCGGCGCCGGCCGAACCTGCGCGAGGCGGCCTCGCTCATCGCCGCGGTCGCGACGGCGGCGATGGTCCTGTCACTGTGGCCGGCGGTCGCCGACGGGCTGCGCCTGCGCCTGTGGGAGTGGCTGCCGGGCATCTCGCTGGTGTTCACCCTGGAACCGCTCGGCCTGCTGTTCGCGTCCGTCGCCGGGGTGCTGTGGCCGGTGACGACCCTGTACGCGATCGGCTACATGCGCGGCAACCTCCAGCGCAACCAGACGCGCTTCTACTTCTTCTTCGCCCTGTCCATCGCGGCGACCTTGTGGATCGCGTTCTCCGGGAACCTGGCCACGCTGTTCATCGGGTACGAGGTCCTGACGCTGTCGACGTGGCCGCTGGTCATCCACTCGGGCAACGAACAGGCCAAACGCGCCGGACGCGTCTACCTGGGGCTGCTGCTGACCACGTCGATCGGCCTGCTGCTCCCGGCCATCGTCTGGACGGCCGTCCTCGCCGGAACCACGGACTTCGTGCCCGGCGGGATCCTGGGCGGCAAGGCCGGGACGGCCACCCTGACCGTGCTGTTCGCGCTCTACCTGTTCGGCATCGGGAAGGCCGCGCTGTTCCCCTTCCACCGATGGCTCCCCGGGGCCATGGTGGCGCCCACACCGGTGTCGGCGCTGCTGCACGCGGTCGCGGTGGTCAAGGCGGGCGTGTCCACCGTCCTCAAGGTGTCGATCTACGTCTTCGGCATCGACACGCTCGACGTCACCGGCGCCGCGGAGCCGATGATGTGGGTCGCGGCCGTCACGCTGCTGGGCGCGGGCCTGATCGCGGTCACGCGCGACGACCTCAAGGAACGGCTGGCGTACTCGACGGTGAGCCAGCTCGCCTACATCGTCCTCGCCGCAACGCTGGCCGACGACATCGCCGCCGCGGGCGGCGCGCTGCACATCGCCAACCACGCCGCCGCCAAGATCACCCTGTTCTTCTGCGCGGGCGCCATCTACACCGCGACGAACCGGACCAGGGTCAGCGAACTCGACGGGCTCGGCCGCACCATGCCCTGGACGTTCGGCGCCTTCCTGGTCGCCGCGGTGTCCATCGTCGGGCTGCCCCCGCTGGGCGGCGTGTGGAGCAAATGGCTGCTGCTGCTGGGCGCGGCCGACGCCGGGCAGACGGTGATGTTCGGGGTCCTGCTGGCGGGGTCGCTGCTGTCGCTGGCGTACCTGATGCCGATCCCGGCGCGGGCGTTCTTCCGCCCGCCCACCGGCCGCCCGGGCGACGGGGAGGCCCGGTGGACGCTGGTGCTCCCCCTCGTCCTCACCGCCGTGGCCTGCGCGGCCCTGTTCATCGGAGTCGATGCGGTCATCGCCCCCCTCAACGAGGTCCTGGAGTCACCGTGAACGACGATCATCGTTGGCTGGACGAGCCCCGCAACGTGGACCGCGTCGTCCGCGGCCTCTACATCCTGTGCGCCCTGGTGTTCTTCGCCGACCTGCTCTACACCAAGCACCCGTTCTTCGACTTCGAGAACCTCTTCGGCTTCTACGCCCTCTACGGGTTCGCCGGCAGCGTGACCCTGGTGCTGGCCGCCAAGCAGCTGCGCCGGGTGCTGATGCGCCGCGAGGACTACTACGAGCGGCCGGAGCGGACCGACGATGACGATTAACCCGGCGCTGCTGCTCATCGCCGGCGCGCTGCCCATTCCGCTGCTGGCCGGCCGGGTGCGCGCGGTCTGGATGATGCTGCTCCCGGCCGCCGCGATGGCGGCGCTGTGGACGCTGCCCGAGGGCGTCCACGGCGGCTTCGGGATGCTCGGCCTCCGGCTGGAGCCGCTGCGGGTGGACGCGCTCGCGCGGGTCTTCGCGACGGCGTTCCTCGTCGCGGCGTTCATCTCGATGATCTACGCCCTGCATCTGCGGGACCGGATGCAGCAGGCGGTGATCCCCGTCTACGCCTCGTCCGCGGTCGGCGGGGCGCTCGCCGGCGACATGATCACGATGTTCGTGTTCTGGGAGCTGGCCGGGCTGTCCTCGGTGTTCCTGATCTGGGCGCGGCGCACCGAACGCGCCTACCGGGCCGGGATGCGCTACCTCGTCGCGCAGGTCGCCTCCGGGCTGCTGATGCTGGGCGGGATCGTCCTGCACGTGCAGTCCGGGGCCGGCCTGGAGTTCGGCTTCATCGGCGCGGCCGAACCCGGCGGCCTGCTGATCCTGCTCGCGGTCGGGATCAAGTGCGCCTTCCCCGTCCTGCACGCCTGGCTGCAGGACACCTACCCGGAGGCCACCGTCGTCGGCACCGTGGCGCTGTCGGCGTTCACCACCAAGTTCGCCGTCTACGTCCTGGCTCGCGGCTTCCCCGGCACCGGGGCGCTGGTGTGGGTCGGCGTCGTGATGGCGTGCTTCCCGATCTTCTACGCCGTGATCGAGAACGATCTGCGCCGGGTGCTGGCGTACAGCATGATCAACCAGCTCGGTTTCATGGTCGCCGCGGTCGGGATCGGCGGCACGCTCGGCGTCAACGGCGCCGCCGCGCACGCCTTCGCCGACATCCTGTTCAAGGGCCTGCTGTTCATGAGCATGGGCGCGGTCCTGCTGCGCACCGGGACGACCAAGGGCTCGGAACTGGGCGGGCTCTACAAATCGATGCCGCAGACCATGGTGCTGTGCGTCATCGGAGCCGCGTCCATCTCGGCCTTCCCGCTGTTCTCCGGGTTCGCCACCAAGTCGATCATCATGGAGGCGGTCGCGGAGGAGCACCGCACGGCCGTCTGGCTCCTGCTGCTGTTCGCCTCGGCCGGAGTGTTCCACCATGCCGGGATCAAGATCCCGTTCTTCGCCTTCTTCGCCCACGACCAGGGGCACCGGGTCGACGAGGCGCCGCTGAACATGCGTCTCGCCATGGGCCTGGCGGCGGCGGGCTCCATCGCCATCGGGGTGGCGCCGAACCTGCTGTACGGCCTGCTCCCGTACGACATGGACTACTCCGCCTACACCACTCCGCACGTCGTCAACCAGGTGCAACTGCTGCTGCTCGCCTCGCTGGCCTTCACGGTGCTGATGCGGACCGGTCTCTACCCGGCCGAGCTGCCCTCGGTGAACCTGGACGCCGACGTCATCTACCGCCGCCTGCTCCCGCGCGCCTGGCGCATGGGACTGCACGGCGTGACGCGCATGCGGAACGAGGTCACCAAGCCCCTCCAGCGGCACGGGGGCCGTGTCTCCACCGCCGCCTCCCGCCCCTTCCGGGCGCGGGGGTGGCTGGGAGTGCCGTGGTCGACCGACGTCATGGTCCTGTGGGTCGCCCTGGTCCTCGGCCTCATCCTCCTGATCTCCCTGCTCTGACGCCGTCGGCCGATCGTCACGAAGACCGCAGCAGGCCCAGGCTGGTGAACGTCTCCCGGCACCACCCCAGCGCGGCGTCCGCGGTCGCCCATTGCGGGTCCGCCGGCGACAGATACGGCAGGACGTACGGATCCTCGACGCCCTCGGGAAGGTCCTCCGGAAGGCAGGCGTACGACGCGTGCCCGTAGTTCTC
Source organism: Spirillospora sp. NPDC048823 (assembly GCF_043198445.1). Classification (NCBI taxonomy): domain Bacteria; kingdom Bacillati; phylum Actinomycetota; class Actinomycetes; order Streptosporangiales; family Thermomonosporaceae; genus Spirillospora; species Spirillospora sp. NPDC048823. Next base: position 92,670 of record NZ_JBICUT010000010.1, read on the forward strand.
ATCGCACATGCGGCGTGCCGCGCGCCGCGGGCCGCCGTCCCAGACCGCGAACCAGAGGCGGCGCAGCATGGCCGGATGCGCCATCACGAACATCAGCCGCCCCATGTCCAGCGGCTCCGCCGCCGAGACCACCCGCGCCACCCCGGCGAACCGCTCCGTCACGCTGACGTAGGAGCAGAAGCCGGACCAGACCTCGACGCTGTGCCCCGCGGAGATGATCGACGAGCACAACGCGGCCAGCGCCACCCCCCGGTGGCGCACGGCCGAGTGCGGGGTGGTGTTGACGTACCCGGCCGGAACCAGGAACGTCACCACCCGGCCCCGGGCCGACATCCGCTGCGGCACCGCGTCCACCATGCACTCCGGCTCGCCGCTCAAGTACGCGCCGACGTCCACCTCGCTGCCGGTCACGTCCCAGGTGGGCGCCAGGGCCGTCGTCAGCACATCGGCCGCGGCCCGCTCACGCAGCTCGGCCACCTCCGCGTCCACCCCGGGCAGCACCGTCGTCCACCCGTCCTCGGCCAGCCGCAGCGCCTCCTCCCACGACGCGCCCGACCACGCGCCCTCATCGTGCCGCCCGCTCCCGTCGGGGATGCTGTCCGGCGCGCGGGCCCGGTCCACGAACTCCTGCCAGGACAACATGGGGTCCAGCGCGTGGGCGGTGTCCCCCGGCACCGGCCTCCTTGCGCTCATGTCCCGCCCTCGGCGATGCCCAGGGCCGAACGGTGGGCCGCCGACATGCCCCGCACCACCCGCCACGTGACGGCCTGCTCCACGCTCGCGCCTCCCTGGAGCAGCTTGGCCGCGTCGATGCTGGCCCGGGGCGAGAACATCACCGGCAGCCGCTTCTCGGCCGCCGTGGCGCGCAGTCGCCGCACCTCCCCGATCACCTGCCGGGCCTCGTCGGGCCGGTCGGGCGCGTGCGCGAGCGCGATGCGCTCCTCCAGTTCCTCATCGACCGGCACGTCGATGACGATGAAGCGGTCGAGCGTCGCCGCGTCCAGCGCCTGGCGGCCCACGTAACGCCGGTCACCGCCGGTTCCGTAGGTGTTCGCGGTGGCGATCAGGTGGAAGTCCGGGTGCGCGGCGACCATGCCGTCGGCGAACGCGCAGGACCCGATGGACAGGGCCTGGTTCAGCTCCGCCAGCAGGCCGGGGTGGCCGCTGTCCAGCTCGTCGAGCAGCATCAGCCCGCCGTCCTCGAAGGCGCGGCGGAACGGCGTCGCGTGGTAGCGGCCATGCGCGTCGTAGTAGCCGAAGATCTTGCTCATCGGCGTCGTCGGCCCGAGGGACAGGGCGTGGAACTCCTGCCCGAACGCCTCCGCCGCCTGCTGCGCCATCATCGACTTCCCGGTGCCGGCCGGTCCGACGAGCAGCACGTGGCAGCCGGCGCCGAGCGCGAGCACCACGTCCGGGAACACCGCGTGGGTGTGGCCGCCGACGCGGACCGGGCCGGGGGTGCCCGCCACCCTGACCTCCACGACGGGCGGCACCGTCTCGGCGACGGTCTCGGCGACCGCGCGGACGGCCTCGTCGCGGGCGAACCGCGCGGCGGACCGCGTCACCTCCTCCCGCGCCTCCTCCAGCGCCTCCCACGCGTCCTTCAGTTCCTCCTCCACCGCCTCGTGCGCCTTCTTCAGCGTCCTGGCCTCCGCCTCCGCCGCGAGCGCCGAGGCCGTCTTCCCGGCGACCTTCCGCGCGGCACGGACCGCCGTGTCCCCGGCCGCCGTCGCGGCGGCCCGGACGACCTCGTCGGCCTGAACGACGCGCTCGTCGGCGATCGCGCCGGCGACCTCGGTGGCCACGCGGCGCGCCGTCGTCTCCATGGTCTGCTCGGCGTGCGGCGATCTGGCGAGGGCGTCGCCGTAGCGCATCACGGTCTCGAACGCGATGGCGCCCGCGATCTGGTGGACTTCCGTCCTGAGTCTCTCCCGCATGGCGGCAATCCTGGTGCAGGCCGCGCGGGACCCCTCCCGGACGGGCTGGGCCTGCGGGAGGGGGCCCGGCGCCCGTGTGGCGATGCGCGTCAGAACAGGCCTTCGGCGGCCATGTCGCTGCCCGCGCTGCCCCGGCCGGCGATGATCACGTTCCCGTCCACGGCGACCGTGTGGGAGGCCCCGCCCGCCGGTGCGCGGTACGTCAGCTTCCACGAGATCCGCGGCGGCCATTCGGGCATCGGGACCGTCTTCCGCCACGGCAGCCGCACCTTCTCCAGCTTCGTGGACTTCCCGTTCACCATGTAGGTCAGCGAGCCGATCCTGCCGTCGCCCTCGATGGAGAAGGTGATCTCGGCCCGCGTCGCCGTCGAGGTGGGCGACGCCGACGGTGAGGCGGGCGCGGCCGACGCGGTGGGCGCGGGGGCGGCCGACGCGCCGCCGTCCCCGCGGAACGCGTACCAGCCGGCGACCGGGATCACGACGGCGGTGAGGAGGACGGCCGCGCCCGCCGCGCCGAGCACCGGACCGCGGCGGCGCAGGTCAGGTCCGGAGGGCGGCGGGACGGGCTGCGGGGCCGGGGCGGGCTGCGGCGGCGGGGCGGGCGGCGGGTTCTCCGCCTCGGTCCGGCGCCTGTCGATCTCGGCCACGACGGCGGACGGCAGGGGGACGCCGCCCTCCCCCCGGCCCGACAGGTTCTCCACCAGGCGTCGGGCGGTGGGGCGGCGCTCCGGGTCGAGTTCCATGCACGACTCGATCAGCGAGCGGAGGCCGTCGTCGGCGATCCCGTCCAGCCGCGGCGGCTCGGACTGGATGCGGAGCATCTTCGCGTGCCACGGGCCTTCACCGAACGGCTCCCGGCCCGTGCAGGCGAACGCCAGCGTCGACCCGAACGAGAAGATGTCGCCGGACGGCCCGGCCGTCACCCCCGCCACCTGCTCCGGCGACATGAACCCCGGGGAGCCCGCCTGCTCGCCCGGGCGTGAGATGGACGAGGAGTCCACCGCGCGGGCGATGCCGAAGTCGATCACGCGGGGGCCGTCCGCGGTCAGCAGGACGTTCGCGGGTTTCAGGTCGCGGTGCACGACGCCGGCGCCGTGGATCGACACGAGCGCCTCCGCCACGCCCGCCGCCAGCGCCCACACCGCGTCCGCCGCGAGCGGACCAGCCGTGTGGACGGCGTCGCGCAGCGACACCGACGGCAGGAACTCGGTCACCAGCCACGGGACCTCCGCGCCCGGATCGGCGTCGATCACCGCGGCGGTGAAGCCGCCGCCGACCGACCGCGCGACCTTCGCCTCGCGTTCGAACCGGGCCCGGAAGTCGTGGTCGGCGGCGAACTCGGGATGCACCATCTTGATCGCCACGGCCCGACCGGCGGCGGAGCGGCCGAGATACACCACGCCCATCCCGCCGGACCCGATGCGCGCCAGGACGCGGTACCGCCGTCCCATGGTCTCGACCGAGCGTGGGTCGTCCGGCTCAAGGGGTCGCACGTGGTCCCTTCCCTTCAGCTTGGTGCGGCGACGGCGCGGACGCTGCCGTCCCCGGCGCCGATGAAGACCAGCCCGTTCGCGCTCACGGGCTGGACGCGGATGGATTTCTCGGTTCCGTAGGTCCACCGGACGCGGCCGTCGGCCGTGTCCAGCGCGTAGAGGTTTCCGTCGGCGCAGATGACGTAGAGGGTGGTGCCGGACAGGCGGTAGGCCGTCGCCTGGCGGCGCGGATCGTCCTTCAGCCGCGTCAGCGTGCGCGACCAGATCTGCCGCCCCGTAGTGCTGTCCAGGGCGAGCACGACGCCGTCACGTCCCTCGGCGTAGAAGCGTCCGCCGCCCACCTGGCTGCCCCAGCCGCCGACGTTCCGCCGCCGCCAGACGAGAGCGCCGTCGCCGGCGCGTATCGCGTGCAGCGTGCCGAACCGGTCGCAGGCGAAGACCATGCCCTCGCCGGTGATCTGGAAGTCGCCGTAGTCCAGCGGATACGTCCAGCGGGTGTTCCCGGTCCGGGCGTCCAGGCCCGCCAGGGCCTCCGGCGACAGGGCCAGCACGAGCCCGCCCGCCGCGGAGAGCCCGGACCGGGCGGACGCCCCGGACGTCCAGCGCCGCCCGCCGCCGGCGACGTCCAGCGCGGTGATCTCCTCGCGCCCGAAGACGACCACCGGGCCGGCGGCCGCCGGTTCCCCGGTCGGGAGCCTGTCGAAGTCGACCTGATGCGTCCACAGCACCTCGCCCGTCCTGGAGCGGACTGCGCTGATCTCCCTGCCCTCGTTCAGGGTCAGGTACGTCACGCCGCCGTCGCCCGCGGCGGAGAAGCCGCCGTCGCGTTTCCACAGCACCTCGCCCGTGCGCGCATCCAGCGCGTGGACGATCCCGGTGCTGTCGTCCCCGTCCTTCTCGATCCCGTCCGCCAGCAGCACCCCGTCGGCGGCGGCCAGGGCCAGGGAGTCATCGCTGACGCGGCGCGTCCACCGGGAGCGTCCCTCGGGTGGCGGCCCCTGCGGCGCGCGGGAGCCCCGCCCCTCCGGCGGCCGCGAGCCGCCGCCCTGCCGGTCCCGGGTCCGGCGCCAGAGGAACGTCCCGAGGCCGCCCGCCGTCATGACGCCCGCGCCCACCCCGGCCAGGACCGTCCGCCGGGTGACGCCCTGCGGCGGGGGCGCCGTGCCCTGGACGGAATCGTCCGGGTCCTCCGTCGGCGCCTGACCGACCGCGGGGTCCGCGTCCGGCGGGTCGCCCGGCGGGGGGCGCGTCAGCGTCTCGGCCTCGGCGGTCCGGCGGTCGATCTCCTCCGCGATCGCCGGCGGCAGCCACCGGGCGCCCAGCAGGGACGGCCCCTCCGCATCCGGTGGTCCCAGCCGTTCCAGCACCCCGGCGGCGGACGGGCGCAGCCCGGGGTCGGCGTGCAGGCATGCCCCGATCAGGCCGCGCAGCCAGGGTTCGGTGATCGCGTCCAGGTCCGCCCGCGTGGTCAGCGCCCGCAGGTCGCGCGACCGCGCCGGCCCGGACCCGAACGGCTCCGCCCCGGTCGCCGCGTACGCCAGCGTCGCGCCCAGCGAGAACACGTCGGCCGCCGGCCCGGTCTTCTCCCCGCGGACCTGCTCGGGCGCCATGAACCCGGGGGTGCCGATGGGCGTGCCCACGCGCGTGACGGCCGTCGCGTCCTCCGGCCGGGCGATCCCGAAGTCGATCACGCGGGGGCCGCCCGCGGTCAGCATCACGTTGCCCGGCTTGAGGTCGCGGTGCACCACGCCCGCGCGGTGGATGTCCGCGAGCGCCTCGGCCAGCCCGGCCGCCAGCGGGCGGACGGCGTCCGGCGGCAGCGGGCCGAAGCCGCCGACGGCCTCCCGCAGCGACAGCCCCGGCAGGTAGGCGGTGACCAGCCAGGGCGGCGCCGCGTCCGGGTCGGCGTCCAGCACCGGCGCGGTGAACACCCCCGACACCTGGCGGGCGGCCTCCACCTCGCGGCGGAACCGGGCCGCGTACCGGGGCTCCCCCGCCTTCGACCGCCGGACGATCTTGACCGCGATCGGCCGGCCGGCCCCCGACCGCGCCAGGTAGACGACCCCCATCCCGCCCTCGCCGAGCCTGCCGAGGAGCCGGTAGGGACCCACCCGGTGCGGATCACCACGCCGAAGCGGCTCCACCGCCGTCCCCCTCCCGCCGCCGGACTCACTGGACCATGGTCGGGGGTCATCCACCGGGACCGGTCCCGGCGTGACGGAAGTGTAATCACGGCGTGAGATCCGGTGATCACGGTCGGTCGGACGGAGACCCGGTCTTCACCGGCTCTGACCTGGGATGCCGTCGGTTTGTGGCATGTTTGCATTCTCTTGAGCTTTTGATACCTTCTGTCCGAATTCGGCGCCCGCCAGGCGCCGTGGCCATCGACCAGTGAGCCGCCACATCCTCAGCCCACGGCCCAGGGTGGGGGCGGCCGCGCCGAGTCCGCTATCTGCGGAGCCGGGGAACCAGCGCGAGTGACGTCCAGGCCGACCTGCCTGTGCCGCCTCGCAGGGGTGAATCGACGCCTTCCCTCCATGTTCGAGGAGCGTCGTAGGGCGACTTCCACGTCCGAATCCGTCAGCTAACCCGGTAGGCGGTATGGAAGGAGCAGATGCCGTGACAGGTCGGCACGTCAGGAACGCCAAGTACCCCGCGCCGCTGATGGGCGCCGTCCTCGCCGGTGCCCTGGCCGGCACCCTCGCGCTGATGCCGCTGGACGGAGGTTCGGGCGACTCCGGCGTCCCCGCCTCCGCGAAGGTCTCGGCGAAGGACCCGGCGGACCGTGCCGAACGAACGGGTTCCCAGCGAGCCGAGGAAGCGCCGAGCGAACCGCCGGACGACTGCAAGCCGTCAGAGGCCACCGAGCACGGCTACCCCAACGGCCGGATTCCGGTCGGCGAACTCTGCCCGCTGCCCCAGCGGGACGAGCACCTGCGGGCCGACGCCGCGGTGGCGTTCTACAAGCTCAACGCCGCCTACCAGGAGCACTTCGGCGACGAGATGTGCGTGCGGAGCTCCTACCGCGGCTACGAGAAGCAGGAGGAGCTGTACCGGACCATGCCGGCGGGCTACGCCGCGCGCCCGGGCAACAGCAAGCACGGGATCGGCATCTCCGTCGACTTGTGCGACGGCGTTCAGGACGGCGGTTCACCCCAGTTCAAGTGGCTGGAGGACAACTCTGAGAAGTACGGCTGGATCCACCCGGCCTGGGCCTACAGCAACCCGTACGAACCGTGGCACTGGGAGTTCGACGTCGGCCAGGACGACTGACCGTGCCGCCCTGAGAGGCTCGTGCCCATGGCACCGGGGCCGGCGGCCAGGTCGGCGAACGGCAGCGGGCAGCCCCGTTCCCCGGCGCACGTGACAAGGTCGTCGCACCCGGCGTCCAGGGCTCGGCGCAGCGTGTCGGCGATGGTGCGCAGATCGGTGATCTTGGCTTCGACCTCGGCGAGCTTGGCGCTCGCCCGCGCCTGCAACCCGGCGTCGGCGCGGCGGTGCCGGTGGGTCCCGGCGTCCAGCAGTTCGGCGACCTCCTCCAGGGTGAACCCGAGCCGCTGCGCGGTCTTGATCACCCGCAGCAGCGTCACCGCCTCCGCCGGATACAGCCGGTGCCCGCCCGGCGTCCGCTCGGGCTCGGCGAGCAGGCCCCGCCGCTCGTAGTACCGCAGCGTCTGCAGGTTCACGCCGGCCGCCTCGGCGACCTGCCCGCTGCGCAACCCTCCGGACGCGCCGGGCCCGCCGGTGACGGCGGGCCCGGTCATCGCCGGCTCCCCGGGCCCGCCAGCTCGGCCGCCCGGGCGGCCAGCGCGTCCAGCACCTCGGCGTGCCGGCCCGCGACGCTCACATCCAGCGTCAGCGCGCCGCCGGCCGCGGTCAGGGTGAAGGTGAAGAACGAGCAGCAGCCGGTCTCACGCACCGCCAGCTCGGCCGCCCGTCCCGCCACGTCCGGCTCGGACCGCAGCACCAGCCGGACGCGTCCCGGCCCCGCGGGCCGCACCTCGGTCACCGCCTCGCCGAACAGCGCGTCGAACTCGGCCTCCCGCAGCGGCCGCTCGGCCGTCGGCAGGGTGCACGCCTGCGGCGCCCACCCGGCCTCGCCCGGCCCGGGTCGTACCTGTTCCAGTTCCATACACCGACGATAAACCTGTACCCCGGTACCGGATGCAACCCCTCAGTCAGCCCGCGGACGCCTGCTCGGCGGGCAGGGGGCAGTACAGGTCGATGCCGTTGCCGTCGGGGTCGAGCACGGTGGCGTACCGCATGCCCCAGAAGGCGTCCCACGGTTCCTGAACGGCGGCGAAGCCGGCACCGGTGAGCTCGGCGTACTTGGCGTCGACATCGGCCGGAGTGCCGAACTCGAAGGCCAGGAAATTGCGCGGATCGCCCGAGGGGCGGCTCCAGCCGGAGGTCTGCGCGGAGGCGCGGAACTTCTCGGTGTCGAGCATCAGGTGAAGTCCGCCCGGCAGGTCGCAGGCGGCGTGGTCGGGGTAGGCCTCGTCGATGGTGAACGTCAGGCCGAGCCGGGCGTAGAAGGCGATCGTGGCCTGAATGTCGGACACCACGATGTCGATGGTGTTGAGGGTCGGGTTCATGGCCCGCTCCTTACGGTGGTGGACGGTTCCGCTCTTCACCAGCAAGACGAACGGCGGAGGGCCCGACCGGACACCGGCGCCCACCGATTTCCGGCGACCGCCGGAGGCGGTGGTCCGCCCGCCACGGGCGGCCCGCAGCGCGGCGGGGCGGCCGTTCAGTGATCCGTGACGAAGGGCTCGTAGAACTCGAACCGGGAGCGCAGGTCGTCCTCGTCCAGGCCGAAATCCGCGGCGGCGTCGGCATCACCGCCGCGTCACCCGGCCGATCGCGGCCGAACCGGCCGGAACCCGGCCGCCGACGGCACGTTCACGGCCGAGAAGCCGACACCCGCACGGGAAGGGAGATCAGTCCGCGGACGATCGAACCGGTGCGGTGATGGCGCAACTCGGCGGCCGGCACGGCCAGGTCGAGACCGGGAAAACGCTCCAGCAGCCCGCCGATGGCGATCTGGCCCTCCAGCCGGGCCAGCGGCGCGCCGAGGCAGAAGTGCAGGCCATGCCCGAAGGCGACGTGCCGTTTGGGGGCGCGGGTCACGTCCAGCCGGTCGGGGGCGTCGAACACCGCGGGATCACGGTCCGCGGCGCCCAGCGAGACGTGCACCCAGGCGCCCTTGGGAATGGGCGTCCCGGCGATCTCCATGTCCTCCACCGCGATGCGGTGGCTCGCCCGTTCCAGCGGGCCGTCGTACCGCAGCAGCTCCTCGATCGCGGACGGCAGCAGCTCGGGCCGCGACCGGAGCAGCTCCAGCTGGGCGGGCGCCTGGAGCAGGGCGAACACCCCGTTGCCGATGAGGTTGACCGTCGTCTCGTGCCCGGCGATGAGCAGCAGCGCGATGCCGTTGACCAGCTCGGCCCCCGTGAGGGCGGCGTCCCCGTCGCGGGCGGTGATCAGGCCGCTGATCAGGTCGTCCCCGGGGGCGGCCCGCCGTTCGGCGATGGCCCCGGTCAAATAGTCGTTGAACTCCCGCGCGACGTCGCGGCGCCGTGTGCGGGCCTCGGCGGTCAGCGCCGGCACCGTCAGCACCGCCGTCCACGCCCGGAACCGGGCCCGGTCGGACGCCGGGACGCCGAGCAGCTCGCAGATCACCTGGATCGGCAGCGGGACGGCGAACTCCTCGATCAGGTCGGCCCCGCCCCGGGCCGCGATGCCGTCCAGCAGCCCGTCGGCGATCTCCTGGACGCGGGGCCGCAGCTTCTCGACCCGCCGGCCGGTGAACGCCTTGGCCATCAGCGCCCGCAGCCGGGTGTGGTCGGGCGGGTCCATGGCGAGCATCGTCCCGCCGAAGAACTGCTCGCCGTTCACGGGCAGGGAACTGTGCGCGGTGTCCTTGGACAGGCGCGGATCGCTCAGGGCCGCGCGGCCGTGCTCGTGGTCGACCACCAGGAAGGCGGTGGCCCCGCGGGGAAAGTCGATCGGGTGGACCGGCCCCGACGCCCGCAGCTCCGCGTAGGCGGCGTACGGGTCTTCGCTGAACGTCCGGCTGAACAGGAACTCCAGCGGCAGCATCAGCCGACTCTCCCCACACCGGCGAGGAAGCCGGGCCGGGACATGTCGGACTCGAACGGCTCGGCGTCCTCCCGCCAGTCGGCCACCTGGACGATGCCGGGCCCGACCAGCTCGGTGCCCTCGAAGAACGTCGTCACCTCGTCGACCCCGCGCGGGATGAGGTCACCGGCGCCCGTCCTGCCGTACGCGGACCGCACCTGCTCCTCGACCTCCCGGCTGACCGCGCCCCGGTGGCCGTGCGAGATGACCAGGTAACTGCCCGGGACGAGCGGCGCCCGCAGCTTCGCCACGATCTCGGCCGGACGCTCCTCGTCCGGCACGAAATGCAGGATGGCCAGCAGCAGCAGGCCCACCGGCCGGTCGAAGTCGATCCGGGCCTTGACCTCGGGATGTTCCAGGACGCTCCCCGGTTCGCGCAGGTCCGCCTGCACGACCGTGGTCTGCGGGTTGTCGGCCAGCAGCGCCCGCGCATGCGTGAGCACGATCGGGTCGTTGTCGACGTAGATGACGCGGGAGTCGGGGGCGGCGCGCTGAGCCACCTGGTGCACGTTCTCCTGCGTCGGCAGCCCGGATCCGATGTCGAGGAACTGCCGCACGCCCCGTCCGGCCATCATCGTCACGGCCCGGGAGAGCAGCCTGCGGTTGGCGCGGGTGAACTCCAGCACGTTCGGCATCGCCGCCACCACCTGATCGGCGGCCTTCCGGTCCGAGGCGAAGTTGTCCTTTCCGCCGAGGTAGTAGTCGTACATCCGGGCCACGCTTGGGGTTTCCGGGTCTATCACCCACTCCGGATGATGTTCACTACTCACGGACAGACCTCCCGCCTGGGTACCGATCGCCCGATTGTAGGACCAGGACCCCGGCGATCTCCGCCAATCGGCAACTCCCGGGCACGACTCCGGGCAGAAGTCCTGGGGAGGAGCGGGCCATGGAAGGATGACCGGCATGGGACAAGTCGTGGTCACCGCAGAAAGAACGCTGAACGCGAACCCGGAACGGGTGTTCGAAGCACTCGGCGACTACACGGGCGTCCGGTCCCGCATGCTGACCGAGCATTTCAGCGAGTACGAAGTGCGAGAAGGCGGCCAGGGCGACGGCACGGTGGTGCACTGGAAGCTGGCGGCCACCAGCAGACGCGTACGCGACTGCCTCTTCACCGCCCGCACACCCGGCAAGGACCGGCTGGTGGAGCAGGACGCCAACTCCTCCATGGTCACCACGTGGACGGTCTCCCCCGCGGCCGAGGGCGCACGCGTCCAGGTCCAGACCACCTGGGACGGAGCGGGCGGCATCGGAGGCTTCTTCGAACGGACCTTCGCCCCCAAGGGCCTCCAGCGGATCTACGACGCGCAACTCACGAAACTGAACTCCGAACTCGACACATGAGCCCGTCGAGCAGCCGGTCCGGGTAGGGCCGCACCTCGCCGCCGGCCGCGCAGGTCAGCAGGCTCCGGAGCCCGGCACCTGACCACCGGGGCGGCGGGCGGCGAACTCCCCCTCCCAGAACAGCGCGGCCTCACGGTCGGCCTCATCGCACCCGCACTCGCGCGCATGCCGGGTGGCGGACGCGGCGCGGCGCGCCAGAGCGGACGCCCGCACCGCCGCGCAGCCGCAGTGATGCGCGATCGCCGCACCCGTCGTCCGGCTGTACGCGGGCCCCCGCTGCGCGCAATCGCACAGGGGCGACCCCCGCATTTCGAACTCGTCCGCGATCATCGCCCGCCGCGCGTCCACCATGCCCCATTCCTTCCCACAGTTCCGAACTTCAGGCGAACGAGCGGTTCGTTCCCCGGCGAGGCCATCGGGCAGGCCATACGCTCGCGAAGATGCGACTCGACCTGATCACGATCGTCGTGGACGACTATGACCGAGCGATCGAGTACTTCACCGGCGCTCTGGGGTTCGACCTGGTTGAAGACTCGCCTTCACGCACCAACGACGGCCGCCCCAAACGGTGGGTCGTCGTCCGTCCGCCGGGCGCTCAGACCGGCATTCTGCTCGCCCGCGCGGACGGCCAACACCAAACCGCCGCAATCGGAAACCAGGTCGCCGGCCGTGTGGGGTTCTTTCTACGTGTGGACGACTTCGACGCCGCCCGCGAACGCATGACGGCCGGCGGCGTCGAGTTCGTCACTCCGCCCCGCACCGAGCCGTACGGGCGGGTCGCCGTCTTTCTCGACATCGCCGGCAACCGATGGGACCTGCTCGGTCCTGCCGGCTGACGGAGCGAGCGATGACGCCCACCCGGTCATGGAGGAAGATTCGCCCCGGAGCGGAACCCTAGCGCCGCCGGAGGCCGGCGATCACGAGCCCGACCATGCGGCGCGCGTCGTAGGCAGGGTTGCCGGCGCCGATGCAGAGATTGCCGATGCCGTGCATCAGGACGAGGGCGTCCATGTCGGGGATGATCTCACCCGCTGCCTCGGCGGCGGCGAGCAACTGGGCGCAGACGGGGACGAGGCGGTCGAGGAAGTAGGCGTGCAGCGTCTGGAAGGCGGCATCGTCGGACTGCATCGCCTCGGCCAGGCCGTGCTTGGTGACCAGGAAGTCGACGAAGAGGTCGACCCAGCCCGCCAGGGCGGCGTGCGGTGTGGCGCTCTCGGCCAGCAGCGCCGGACCGGCCGCGGCACACGCCTCGACCTGATGCCGGTAGACCGCGACGATGAGCTCGGCACGTGTCGGAAAGTGGCGGTAGATGGTGCCGACGCCGACACCGGCCTTGGCGGCGATGTCGCGCACGGGTGCATCGACCCCGGAGGCGACGAACACCGCGGCGGCCGCCTCCAGCAGCGCCTTCTCGTTGCGCCTGGCATCAGCCCGCCGCTTGCGCGGGGAACCCGGCTCGCCGTCCTTGCCGGCCATCATCGCCGTCACCCCCTTGAAAAGCGGAACCATGTTCCGTATATTTACCGGAACCAAGTTCCGCCTTGACAGGATTCCAGAACGGCAGGCCAATGCCAAGTAACGAAGGACCGGCCATGCACGCAATGCCAGACCCCACGCCCGTCGTCTCGGTGCACCCCATCACGCTGCCGGCCCCAGATCGAGGCGACGATCTGCAGGTTCGGGTCTCCGCGCCCACGACCGGCCGCGAACTGCCGGTCATCGTCTTCTCGCACGGCTTCGGCCAGTCGGCGACCGGCTACGACCCGCTCGCCGGCTTCTGGGCCTCCCACGGCTTCGTCGTCATCCAGCCCACCCACCTCGACTCGCGGACGTTGAACCTCCCATCCGACGATCCCCGCACGCCGCTGATCTGGCGGTCCCGGGTCGAGGACCTCAAACGCGCCCTCGATCATCTCGACCTGCTGGAGTCGTCCGTCCCCGGCCTGGCCGAACGCCTTGACCGCAGCCGTATCGCCGCAGCGGGGCACTCCTGGGGCGCCCAGACCGCGAGCACGCTGCTGGGGGCGCGAGTCCTGGACGCCGACGGCGACCCGGGAGAGGACATGTCCGACCCGCGGGTCCAGGCGGGCGTCCTGCTGGCCGTGACCGGCCTGGGCGGAGCCGACCTCTCTCCGTTCGCGGCCGAGCACTTCCCCTTCATGAGCCCGCGCTTCGCGGACATGACCACCCCGGCCCTCGTCGTCGCGGGCGACCGGGACGACTCCCCGATGTCCGTCCGGGGGCCGGACTGGTTCACCGACGCGTACCGCCTGAGCCCGGGCGGCAAGAGCCTGCTCACACTGTTCGGCGCGGAGCACTCGCTCGGCGGCATCACCGGCCACGAATCCAAGGAGACGACGGACGAGAGCCCCGAGCGGGTCGCACTGATCCAGCGAGTCACGTGGGCCTACCTTCGCGACGCCCTCGACCTCAAGGACTCCACCTGGCCGGCACCGGTGGACGACACCCTGGGCCGCCTCGAATCCACGTAGGGACAAGCGGCCTCCACCCGCGCCGGCACCGCACCCGGACGGGCGCCATCGCGGAACGCCCGGAGGCCGTACCGCCTCAGCCAAAGGCCCGGCGCTCAAGCCCTGCACGTCGCCCGGCGTACGCTCCGGCTCGAACTAGCGTCTGAGCCGTGAGGGGATCGGGCTTCAGCTCGTAGCCAGGAACGTCATCCATCAGGACGGGGTCATCGACCCGAGTTACCCAGACATCGGGTCCACGTCAAATTCAGATCGGAAGCCGTTGCGGTCGGGCGCCAAGGTCTCGGCCGAACCGTGGTCGGGACCTTTGGCCTGACACCAGGTCATCACGGCGGAATGCTTGGACCACTATCAACCTTTATGTCACTATCGGCGGCCGCGGCCGTCATCGGCGGCCACTCAGTCGCCGGTGAGGTCCCGGCGTTCGAAGAGCAGGTTCCCGGCCATGGTGAGCAGCGCCGCCAGAACGATCATGCTGGCGGCGGCGACGGTTTCGAACGGTTCCGCCGGGACCTTCGCGAGGTGGTGGAACGGGGAGACGGCGAGAACCGGGTCCGGCCAGTTCAGCGCGGGCCCGATCGTCTCGATCAGGTAGGCGATGACGGCCGCCGCCACCGAGCCGGGGACGGTCAGCCGGGGCCGGGCGCCGAACAGGAGCACCGCCAGCCCCATGGCCAGAGCGGCGACCGGGAGCGGGTTGAGGGTGGCGGCGAGCGTATCGGAGAGTTTCACGCCGGCGCCCGTCGCGGCGGCGCCGGCCCACATCGCGAGCGCGGCGGCCAGCGCGAGCAGCAGCGCCGACGCCAGAGCCGGCAGAACGTGACCGCCGAGCCAGCGGCGGCGTGTGACGGGCCGGGTGAGGACGTGGTCGAGCCGTCCGGCGGCTTCCTCGGCACGGGCCGCACCGATGCGCCAGCACGCGTACAGGGCGATGAGCAGGCCGATGAGGATGCCCATGATGCCGACGAAACCGTCGGAGACGTCGCCGGCGTCCCAGCCGAGCGACTCCAGGACCCGCTGGTAGGTCGGGTCGTCGGCGACGAGGTCGAGGACGGTCGCGATCAGCGCGCCGGCCACGAACGCGTATCCGGCGATGCCGAGCAGCCAGCCGGCCAGCATCCCGCGGGTACTGCGCCATGCGAACGCCGCGGGGCCGCCGAGCGACCGGAGCCGCGACCGGGCGCGGTCGGGTTCGCTGATCAGCGCGCCCCCGGCGTCGCGGCGGGTCCGCAGCACGACGGCGGCGCCGCCGAGGACGACGGGGACCGTCAGTGAGACGGCGAGCGCCGCAAGGTTCGGGTCCCCGTACGGGTGAAGGTCGTCGAGCCACCCGAACGGGGTGAGCCAGCGCAGCCACCCGCGTGAGTCGGCGCTGTTGGCGGCCATCCTGACCAGGAAGAGGGCCCCGAAGACGGCGGCCGAAGCGGCGGTCACCCGGCGCCGCACCTGGAAGATCTGCGCGAGCACCGCCGTGACCGCCGCGAACGTCGCGGCGAAGCCGGCGAGCCCGAGTCCGAACAGGGCCGAGCCCGCCGCACCGGTCCCCATCAAGGCCAGGGGAACGGCCGCCGCGGCACCCGCCACGACCGCCGCACCCGCGAGGACGCCCACCTGCACCAGCACCACACGGGACGGACGTATCGGCGCCACCAGGAGGAGTTCGGCGCGGCCGGACTCCTCCTCTCCGCGCAGCAGGCGACCCGCGGTCAGCAGTGCCCAGATGCCGACGACCGCGGCCAGCATCCAGCCGGCGTCCCAGACGACGAAACCGCCGGTCGTCTCGACGGCGTGCGGGACGCCCTGCAGCATCCGCACGGCGGGATCCTCCGACAGCACCGCGAGCTTCTGCCGCGCGGCGGTGTCGGGATACGTCTGCTCGTAGGTGACGACCTCGACCGTGACGTAGACGGCGACGGCAAGGGCGAGCCAGCCCGCCCCGCGCCGGATCAGCCGGACCGTCAACCACGCGAGCCGTGCGTCCACCCGGTGGCGGCGCACGTCCGGACGCGGTCGCGCCGCGGCCCGGCGCAGCGGCATGGTCCTGCTCATCTCTCCGCCTCGTAATAGCTCAGGAAGACCTCTTCGAGGGTCGGCTCGTGACTGCGGAGCCGGACCAGGGGGCAGGCGCTCAACCGGGACAGTGCGGGGGACGGCGATCCGGTGATCGACACCCGCACACCGCCGTCGATGGGCTCCACTCCGGTCACCCCCGGCACCCCGGCGAGATCGGGCGGCGGGCCCTCCAGGATCGCCTCCAGCACCGTGCCGCCCAGCCCGCGCAGGTCGTCCAGTGCGGCGACCTCCACCAGCCGCCCTTCCCGAAGGATCGCCACCCTGTGGCAGACGTCCTGGACCTGGTCCAGGATGTGGGAGGAGAGGAAGACCGTCTGCCCGCGGCCGGCGGCCTCCCTGGCCAGCGCCTGGAACTCGGCCTCCATCAGCGGGTCCAGTCCCGAGGTCGGCTCGTCCAGCAGCAGCACGTCCGGCCGGGTCATCAGCGCCGCGATCAGGGCGAGCTTCTGCCGGTTGCCCTTGGAATAGGAACGGGCCCGCAACCCGGGATCGAACCGCAGCCGCTCGACGAGCTCGTCGCGGAACGGCACGTCGACACGCCCGGAAAGGTTCCCCAGATAGGTCAGCGTCTCCAGTCCGGTCAGCTGCGGCCACACCGCCACATCCCCGGCGACGTAGCCGACGTGGCGGTGAGCGCGCTCGACGTCCCCGACGGGCACTTCCGTGATCCACGCCCTGCCGGACGTCGGCCGGGCGAGGCCGAGCAGCAGCCGGATCGTCGTCGACTTTCCCGCTCCGTTCGGCCCGAGGAAACCGAAGATCTCTCCACGGCCGACCTCCAGGTCCAGGCCGTCCACGGCGAGTACCCGGCCGAAACGCTTGGTCAGGCTCTCGGTCCGGATCGCCGACCCCGCCATCGCGCACCTCCTCACAGGTCCGCTCCTGACGCCAGGCAGGAGCCCGGCCTTCATCTTCGAGCGTGAGCGGGCCGGTTCTCAGGGCCGGAAGTCCTTATCCATAGAGGGCCAACGACCGGGGCGGATCCCGGTGTCCCCGGCCGATCCTGGTGGTGAGAACCGCGACCGGAGGTGAGGACATGACCATCCTGGTCGGATACGCGACCACGCACGGGTCCACCCGCAGCATCGCCGAGCGGATCGGCGCGGCGCTGGCCGAACGCGGCATCGGCGCCGACGTCCGCCCCATGGACGAGGTGGAGGACGCCGGCGGATACGAGGGATTCGTGCTCGGCAGCGCCGTCCACAACCGCGCGTGGCTTCCCGAGGCACGCGACTTCGTCACACGCCATCACCACGTTCTGGCCGGTCGCCCGGTGTGGCTGTTCAGCGTCGGGATGCCCGCCGCGCTCCGCGGCCCCTGGCGCGGTTACGGGCCCAAGGAGGAGGCCCTGCTGGCGGACGAGCTCCATGCGAGGGTCGGCGCCCGCCAACACCGGCTCTTCTCGGGCGTCTTCCTGCGCGAGCACATGTCCTTCGCCGGACACCTGGCCTGCAAGGCCCTGGGAGTGCGCTACGGCGACTACCGGAACTGGCCGGAGATCGAGGACTGGGCGTCGGCCGTCGCCGGCGAACTCGCGTCCGGTGGGCCGGCATCCGCGGCGAAGCCGGCCGTCTGAGTCATCGCGCCGCTCCGGCGCGGCGAACCCGACGAGGAGTCGATGGTCCGGGCAACCGGGCCACCGGCCCCGACGCGCTCATGCCTTTCAGAATCCGGCCGGGTTCGGCACGACGGCGACCGTGCACGGGGCGTGCGTCAGCAGCGCATCGCTCGTCGCCCCCAGGGTCAGCCTCTCGACCACGCCGGTACCGCGGGCTCCCACCACCATCAAGGTGGCGTCCTGCGCGGCCTCGAACAGCGCCTCCCGCGGCGACTTCAGCACCAGCGACGTCGTGGCCTGGACGTGTGGGTACTTCACCAGCCACGGCGCGACCGCCCGCTCCAGCACGGCCCCGCACACATGGCGCAGCCTGTCCTCGTCACCGAACAGGGAAAGGTCCCCGCCGGGAGCCGCTCCAGGCTCCCAGCAGCCGTACACCGCCCGCAGCCGCCAGCCGCGCAGCGCCGCCTCCTCGAAGGCGAAGGCCAGCGCCGCGTCGGAGCCCGCCGAACCGTCCACGCCCACCGCGACGAGACCGTCCCGCGTGGCGGCCGACCGGACGACCACGACCGGACGATCCGCCCGGGCCGGCACCCGGAGCGCCGCCGACCCCACGGGCAGCTCGTCGGGGGCATGGGAGCCGACCACGATCATGTCGGCGTCCCGTCCCAGGTGCACCAGCGCGGCGTAGACGCTGCCCTTCTCCAGCCGCTTGCGCACCCGCAGACCGGGGGCCAGGTCGCCGGCGAGCGCCACACCCTGATCGAGCAGGTGACCGCCCATCCTGCGGACGATGGCCACGCCCTCGTGGTCGATGTGGCTGATGGGGAACGGCCACCGCCAGACATGGCAGACCGTCAGCGGCAGCCGCCGCAGCCGGGCCTCCTGGGCCGCCCACCGCAGAGCCCGTTCACTCTCGCTTGTTCCGTCGTAACCGACGACCACGTCCACGTCGCTCATGACGTCCTCCTGTCCTGCTCTGCCGGCCCTACGGTCACGGGCGCCCACCGGCCGATGGGCGCCCTTCCGCGGTCGCGGTCGGTCACTTGAGAACGGGGAGCCGCTTGACCAGGCGGGTCTCGCCCCACCAGCGGCCCAGGCCCAGGGTGTCACCGGCGCTGACCAGGGCCAGCCCGACGATGACGATCGCGTAGATCAGGTGGTCGTCCATGAACGGGTTGTTCGCCGGGGGCAGGACCGCCGTCCACATCATCACCAGCAGCGCCGTGCCGGCCACCGCGGCCAGCCGCATCCCGATGCCCAGGATGAGCGCGGCGCCGATGCCGGCCAGGCCCAGCATGAACAGCCAGTCCGCCCACACCGCCCCCGCGATGTCGTTGTAGAACCCCGCGAACGGGCCCTCAGGGCTGTTGGCCAGGAACCCCTCGGTGGGACTGCCGCCGTCGACCCACGCCTTGGCGGCGGGGGTCTCGTGGCCCAGACCGAACATCTTGTCCAGGAACGCCCACGCGAACACCCAGCCCAGCGCCAGCCGCGCAGCCGCCCACACATACCGCGCCGCAGGCGACTCGGTCAGCGGCCTGGGCCGCACCACCCGGACGAAAGTGTCCCGCCCGATGTGGGTCTTGTGCTCGGAGAGTGCCATCGCCTCTCACCTTCCATCGCATCGTTGATCGCTTCACCTACGACTCAACTACGCCGCCCACCTGCGCAGTAGGTCCGCTCGGCACACGATCAACGGGACCAAGGTCCCCACGTCCGGCGAGATGACGACCTCAAAAGGGCCACGAGCCTTGCCACTCCCCTGGCTTTCGAGCCTCGCCGCCCGCCGGCACGGCGTTCAGGGGCTTGGGTCCGCCGACCTGCGGGACCTTCGACCCTGGAGGCGCGCGGACGGAGTTCGCAGGCTGAGGGTGACAGGAGGTGTGGCCATGAACATCGGATACGCCCTGGTGGTCGCCGCTCCCGGCGACGGCTGGGGACACATGGGCAACGGCGGCTGGTCCGGCTGGATGTGGCTGTGGGCGGCCGCGATGGTACTCACCTGGGTCCTCGTGATCGGCATGGCGGCGTGGCTGGTCGCCGGGGCCACGGAGCGAAATCGCCGGCAGGCGGCACGTCCCGCGGAAACCGGTCTCGACCATGCCCGCGCGACCCTCGCCGAGCGGTACGCGCGCGGCGAGATCGAGACCGAGGAGTACGACGAGCGCCTGGCCAAACTTCGATGACAACGGATCCTCGCCCTACCGCAGAACCGCCGCCGAGGTCGTGCGCGACCTCGGCGGCGACACGTCGCACGGATTGACACCCGCGTTGGGACGTTGGTCCCTGGCGACGCGGTGGACGACGGCAGAGCCTGGTGTCACCAGCAAGGCCCACGGGGAGGAACCGCCATGCGCGTCATTGCCGTCCGGGAGCGCGCGTCCGCTCAGCTCACGACTTCGGTCAAGAACGAGGGGACCGGTCTGACACGTGTGGCGGCCGCCGGGGAGCTCGACATCGCGACCGCCGCCGATTTCGGGATCGAACTGGCCCGCGTGATCGACGAACGCGGACCGGACGTCCTGATCGACGCGTCCGCCCTGACCTTCTGCGACGCGCGAGGATTGGCCGCGATCGTCGCCGCCGACACTCTGGCGCGGCGCCGTGGCGGTGCCGTGACACTGACCGGTGCCCGTCCGCAGATCGCGAGGCTCCTGCGCCTCACCGGGCTCGACAAGAGGTTCATGCGCCCCGCGCGGCCACCGTTCCCGGCTGGGAGAACGCGGTCGGCTTTCGCCCGGTGAGCGGCGAACCCACACGCTTAGAAGTCCGGGTCCCGGCCACGCAGCCGCTCGTCACGGCCCGTTGACCTGACCGTGGGAACGAGTGCGGCGCCGGCTCCAGCGGCGGAGTTCGTCGGTGCCCCAGACGATGACCGGAAATGCGGCGATGATGGCCAGGACGTCCCAGGGCAGGGCGGCCGTGCCGAACAGGTTCTGCAGAGGCGGCAGGTAGATCAGGGCGGCGGCGAAGAGGAGTTCGAAGGCGATGCCGGCGAGCAGGAGGGGGTTGCTGGTCAGGCCGACTTGGCGGAGGGAGGCGTGGTCGGTGCGGGCGGCCATCGCGGTGCCGATCTGGCAGGTGACCAGCCCGGCGAAGGTGGCGGTGGTCGCGGTCAGGTAAGCCTGGTGCAGCGCGGAGCCGCTCCCGGTGGGGTCGCCCGGGTGCCAGCCGGCGCGCCACAGAACGTAGAAGAACACCGACAGGGACAGGACGGCGGACACCAGCCCGAGGTAGCCCCAGGCTCGGATCAGCATGTCGCGGGAGATGACCCCCTGGGAGGACGGGCGTGGCGGGCGCTTCATGGCGCCGGGTTCGGCGGGTTCGCGGCCGAGCGCGAGGGCGGGGAGGGTCTCGGTGCCGAGGTCGATCGCGAGGATCTGCAGCACGGTGAGCGGCAGCGGGATGAGGCCGCCGCTGAGCGCGAACACCAGGAACGGGACGATCTCCGGGACGGCGTGGGCGAAGATGTACAGGATGAACTTGCGGACGTTGTCGTAGACGCGGCGCCCCGACTCGATCGCGGTGACGATCGTGGCGAAGTTGTCGTCGGTCAGCACCATCGTGGACGCCTCGCGGGCCACGTCGGTGCCCGAACGTCCCATCGCCACGCCGATGTGGGCTTGATGCAGGGCGGGCGCGTCGTTGGCGCCGTCCCCGGTCATCGCCACCACCTGACCGTGGGCCCGCAGCGCGTCGGCGACCTTGAGCTTGGTCTCCGGGGACGAGCGGGCGAAGACGATCTCAGCGTCGCCGGTCAGCAGCTCGTCCAGTTCGTGGTCGTGAATGCGCTCCGATTCGGCGACCACGTGCATGCGGGGAACACCGATGCCCACCTCCGCTGCGACGGCGGCGGCCGTGGCACCGTTGTCCCCGGTCACGATGTGAATGCGCAATCCTGCGTCGTGGCAGCGGCGGACCGCGTCGGCGACCTGCGGACGCGGCGGGTCGTACAGGCCGACCAGCCCGACAAGGCGGAGCCCGGCCTCGGCGTCCTCCCGGCGCCTCGGCACGTCGGCGCCGGAGGGCAGGTCGCGGATGGCGACGGCGAGAACCCGCAGCCCCCGGTGCGCGAGTGCGGCGACGACGGCCAGGACGGCGTCGTGGTCACCGCCGGACGTGCGGGCCAGCACGGCCTCGGGTGCGCCTTTGACGTAGACGGAGAGGCGGTCATCGTGCTGGGCGACGACGGACATCAGCCGCAGCCGCGCGTCGAACCGGAAGATCGCGCGGCGCCGGTCGTCCCGGGCCGCCAGCCGCACCGCGACGTCCGGCCCGGCCCCCTCGACCAGCGCGATCTCCGTGGGGTCGCCCTGCAGCCCGCCGTCCTCGCCATGGGACACGGTCGTGCATTCGGTCATCGCCCGCGCGAGCTCGGCGGGCGGTGCCGCATCGGAGACGGCCCCGGACCGCGGGGTCCAGTGGGCCTGGAGGCGCATCCGGTTCTGGGTCAGCGTGCCGGTCTTGTCGGTGCAGATGACGTTGGTGGAGCCGAGCGTTTCGACGGCGCTGAGCCGTTTGACCACCGCGCCTTGGCGGGCCAGGACGCGTACGCCGGCCGCCAGGGCGAGCGTGATGGTGGGCAGGAGGCCTTCGGGGACGTTGGCGACCAGCAGCCCGATCGCGAACATCAACGCGTCCCGCAGCGGCAGCCCGACGAGCGCGCCGATCAGCAGGAACACCGCGCCCATGCCGACAGCGACCGCAGCGATCAGCCAGGCGACCTTCTTGACCTGGACCTCCAGCGGGCTGTCGCCGCGTGGCGCGCGCTGGCTGAGCGCGGCGATGCGGCCGAGTTCGGTGTGCCCGCCGGTCGCGAACACGATCGCCCGCGCCTCGCCGCCGGTACACGTCGTCCCGGAGAACACCAGGTTCGGTTCGCGCAGAAGCGGAGCGTCCTGCTCCGCCGGGGCCGCCGTCCGCTCGATCGGGGCCGACTCACCGGTCAGCATCGACAGGTCGATCTCCACCGCCCCGTCCGTCAGCCGAGCGTCCGCGGGAACCTTGTCGCCCTCGGCCAGCACGATGAGGTCGCCCGGGACGAGCCCGGCGGCCTCCACCGCCTGCTCACGTCCGTCCCGGATGACGTGAGCCCGCTCGGGCAGATAGGCCGCCAGCGCCTCCACCGCCCGCTCCGCCTGATGCTCCTGTAGCAGCGCGAACACGGCGTTGACCAGGATGACGGCGAGGATCGCCCATCCCAGCACAGGCACTCCGGCGACGAACGCCAGCGCACCCGCACCCCACAGCAGCAGTGCCAGCGGATGCGCGAGCTGGGCGGTCAGCAGGCGCGCGAGCGAACGTCTCTCGCGCCGCCGGACCTGGTTCGGCCCGTAGACGGCAAGCCGCCGGGCCGCCTCACGTCCCGACAGGCCCTGGTCGCCGGTGCCCAGTTCCTTGCGGAGCAGCGGGAGCGGCTCCCGCGGATCGGCGCCCGTCTCGGCCGCGCCGGTCGCGGTGCGGGTGTGATGCCGTCTGGTCGACATGGCTCAGCGGAGGCGGCGCGGGCAGGGGTCCCAGCCGCTTCCGGGAGGCGTGTCCCGATGCTCCGCCGGGAATCGTGTGGAGTCGACCATATCGATGACCTCCAGCCGTGAGTGTCCAGCACCTACAGCCTGCCGAGGCGACATCGAGGCGGCACGGTGTCGAAAGTCCCCTTTGCAGGTTCTTTGGCCCTCACCACCGTCTTCCCGACGTGGAGGGGGTGCGGGCCTCAGCGCGTATCACCGTCCGTGCTCTGCTCGGCCGCCCCCCCAGGACGGCGGCTCGGCCGGCCTCCAGGCGGGCGATCGGCACCCGGAACGGCGAGCAGGAGACGTAGTCCAGTCCCACCCGGTGGAAGTACCGCACCGATGCCGGGTCTCCGGCGTGCTCACCGCAGACGCCCAGTTCGAGGCCGGGCCGCCGGGCCCGGCCCTCCGCCGCGGCGATCTCGATCAGGCGGCCGACGCCGTCGCGGTCCAGGGTCTCGAAGGGCGAGGTGCCGAAGACGCCCTTGTCCAGGTAGACGGTGAAGAACCCGCCTTCGACGTCGTCCCGGGAGAAGCCCCAGGTGGTCTGGGTGAGGTCGTTGGTGCCGAAGGAGAAGAACTGCGCCGCCCGTGGGTGTGGCGTCCTGGACGCCGCGGGATCGCGGCACGCTCGCTCAGGCGACGGTGACGGTGCCGTCGAGGTAGACGTCCTGGATCGCGTTGATCAGCGCGACTCCCTCGTCCCTGGGCCGCTGGAAGGACTTGCGCCCGACGATCAGGCCCCTGCCGCGTAACGCTCATGGACCACCGCGACCGGGCTCGGCGCCTCATGCAGCACCGACCTGGTCACCGCGCCGAGCAGGGTTCTGGGTGACGACCCGATCCCACGGTCGCCGACCACGAGCAACATCGCGTCCCGGGCGTTGTCGGCCAGGACGCGCTGCGCGCGTTCCCTGACGAACCTGCGCTCCACCGCGACATCGGGATAGTCGGCCAGGCACGGGGTGACAGCGGCGGCGAACCGCGCCTTGGCCTGCTCCTTGATCGCCTCTGGGTCGGTGAACGGCAGCCGGTCGGGGCTGGGGAGCGCGGCGGGATCCCACCACGCGCACACCATCGTGACCGTGGCGCCCCGGAGCCTGGCCTCCTGCAGGGCGAACCGCAGCGCGGCCTCGCTCGCCGGAGAACCATCGATGCCCACGACTATCCGCTTCGGTCCGTGCGCCGGCTCATGGGCGGGGACGACGACCACGGGACGGTCGGCGTGCGCCGGGACATGCACGGCCGTGGAGCCGAGCGGCAGCTTGTCGAAACCGCCCGCCCCCCGCGCGCCGATCACGATCAGCGCCACGTCCGCCGAGGCGTCCAGCAGCGCACCGGGTGGTCTGCCCTTCGCCAGCAGCGGCCGGACGTCCAAGCCGGGGACCGCCTCCCGCGCGAGCCGGACGCCGTCGTCCAGCGCCAGAGCCGCCATGCTGCGAACGATCTTCAGCGCATCCTCGTCCTGCGGGCTCAGCGGATAAGGCCAGGTCCAGGCGTGACAGATGTGCAAGGGCACGCCGCGCAGGGCCGCCTCGGCGGCCGCCCAGCGCAGTGCCCTTTCGGCGGCCGGTGAAGCGTCGAAACCCACCAGGACAGGTCGTCGGTCCATCGAGGTCACCTCCTGACTTCCGAGCCTCACCGATCGCGGCCGCGGTATTCAGAGGCGTGGGTCCGCCGATCCGGTGGACCTTCGGCCCTGGGAGCCCGCTCCGGCACGGCGGGACGACGCCGGGCGCCTGACCCGGCCGGCTCGGATGGACTTTGGTCCCGGCCGGGTGTGACTCATGGCCGTGGGAGCCGCTCTCCCCCGGAGGCAGCATGAACGTGGGCACCCCGCCGGCGATGAAGGGGAACCGATGGCTCCCCGCCGGCGGATACCTCCGGCCCAAGCCGAGGGAGGCATCATGAGCGCACTGGAGCGGCGCGAGACACGCGGCATCTTCCCGGAACTGTTCGACTGGATCGAGTCCCCGTTCACCATGTTCCGCGCCGGGGTCGGCCAGACCATGCGGGTCGAGAACTACCTCGACGACGACGCCCACGTCATCCGCGCGGAGCTGCCGGGGATCGACCCCGACAAGGACGTGGAGATCACCGTCACCGGAGGCGTCCTGCGCATCCACGCCGAACGCCACGAGGAGAAGAGGGAGGCCCACCGGTCGGAGTTCCACTACGGCTCCTTCACCCGGTCCTTCACCCTCCCGTCCGACACCGACATCGACGACATTAAGGCGTCCTACGACAAGGGCATCCTCACCGTCCGCGTGCCGATGCCCAAGGCCACCAAGGCCGAGGCCAAGCGGATCACCGTCGAGAAGTAACCGCACCAGAAAAAAGGGCACCGAATCGAGCAATCGATCCGGTGCCCTTTGTTGTGTCCGCGCCAGAAGAAGGGTCACGAAGAAGGGTCACGAGATCACGAGGAGGGAGGCCCGGCGGGCCGGGCCTCCTTCGCGCTTCTGCGGTCACCGCTCCTGCGCGGGCGTGACGGGGACGACCGCGACAGGGCAGTGCGCATGGTGGATGAGTGCGTGCGTCACCGCGTGGCTGCGCGGCACCGGCGACCTCTCAAGGGGATGTGAGCCCGCGATCACCAGGTCGGCGTCGCGTGACGCGGCGACGAGGGCGGCGGCGGGGTTGTCCTGGACGATGTCCTCCACGACGTCCACGCCGGGGAAGCGTTTGCGCATCGGCGCGTGCGCCTCGATGACGCGCCACCGGGCCCGCTCCTGGATGCGCCGCAGGTCGGTTCCCGCTCCGGGGCCGTCCAGCGCCTCCGGGAACGGCCAGGCGTGCACGACCCGAAGCCTGGCGTTCCGCACCGACGCGGCCCGGAACGCGTACTCCAGGGTCGCGGAATCGTCCTCCAGGCCGGCGCCCACGGCGATCTCGGCCCGCTCGGCCGCCGGCTCGCCGCGTACCAGCACCACCGGGCGAGCGGCGTTCCGGACGACCCCGAGCCCGACCGACCCCAGCAGGAGCCCGGCGAAACCGCCGAGGCCGCGATGCCCCACCACCAGCTCGAACGCCCTCCCGGAGTGTTCGGCCAGGGCCCGGACGGTGCGCCCGGACACCAACTCGGTACTCACCGGCACCTCGGGACGGCGGGCGTGCGCGATCCGCTCGGCGCCCGCCAGCACCTCACCTCCCGCCCGGGACACCGAGCCGACCTCCCCGGGCGCGGTGTTCAGCGGGACGTCGAACGGCCATCTCTCCACCGCGTGCACGATCATCAGGTCGCGCCCGTATCGAGCCGCCTCATCGGCCGCCCACGCCACGGCGCGTTCCGACGGCGCCGAGCCATCGGCACCGACAACGATCGGATCGGACATGGTCAACTCCTCTCGGTCCTTCAACTGCCGGGCACGACGACCACGGGGCAACGCGCGTGGTGCAGCACTGTGTGGTTGACCCGGCCCAGCGCCATGCCGGCCAGCGGACCGCGCCGCCGGCGGGCACCGACCACGACCAGCGCCGAGTTCTCGGACGCCTCCACCAGCGCCTGGGCCGCGGTCCGGTCCGAGACCAGCCGGTCGACCTGGACGTCGGGATACCGCTCCTGATATCCGGCCAGGGCCTCCGACAACTCCAGGTCCTCGATCACGCGGCGGCGCGGGGAGAACTCCCCGCCCACCGCGTGCAGCGCGAGGACCCTGGAGCCCCGCGAGGCGGCCTCGGCGAACGCCCACTCGATGAAGGCCCGCTCGTCGTCCTGGCCCTCGATCCCGACCACGATCTGCGCCGGCGCGTCGGTCGGGTACGGCGCCGAATGCGACACCACCAGCACCGGGCAGCGGGCATGCGCGGCGGTGTACAGGCCGACGGAGCCGAACAGCAGCCCCTCGAATCCGCCCTGGCCACGCGAACCCACCGTCACCAGGTCCGCGCGTTCGCTCTCCTCCACCAGCGCCCGGCCCGGATCGGCCGGCACCAGCCGCGTCTGGACATCGAGGCCCGGCTGGATCTTCAACGCGTACTGGCGGGCCTCGACGAGCAGGTCCTCGCGTTCGGCGACCAGCCGGTGCAGCGCATCCTGCGGAATCGTCCCCTCGTCCACCAGGGCACGGGAACCGTGCACCAGCAACACCGGGAGACTGTGCCGGCCGGCACGGTCGGCCGCCCAGTCCAGCGCCCGCCAGGCATGCGCGGAACCGTCAATTCCCACCACGATCGGACCCGACATCGGTCGCCCCTCCCTGGGCCGTCCATCAGTTCACTCCCGACGCTACGGCGCGGCCCCGCGTCCGTCCGCGGCCAAAGGTCCCGCCCTCCGAGGACGACGGTCACCGTCCCGCCCGCCCGGCGGACGGACCCGTGTACGCCGGCGGAGGCCGCAGCCCCGCGGGGGGCTGCGGCCTCACGGCTCCTTCACCGGTTCGGCTCGCACACGGGGCCTAACGTCCCCGCCCGGTCACCGCGGTGCCCTCCGGCTCCGGCTCCGGCTCCGAAACCGGCTCCGGCACCGGCTCCGCGCCGCCCATGTCCAGCCGGAACGGCGGATACCGGTCGGTCATCAGGAAGACGTAACCGGCCACCCGCAGCACCCAGCGGTTCATGCCCATCACGAAAGCGAAGATGCCGCGCAGGTAACGCGTGGTGAACAGCAGCGCGACGGCGGCGACGAGCACCAGCAGACCGACCAGCCCGGGCGCGTTCCAGCCCCGGTCGTCTCCGCTGATGCCGCCGCCCATGAACAGCGACACCACCAGAAGGTGCGGGATCGCCAGCAGCCACCACTTCACCAGCACCAGCCCCCGCGACAACTCCTCGGGGTAGTCGATGTCCAGGCGAGCGGGATGGCCGGGGACGTCCTTGAGCGTGAACGGCGGGTACTGGTCGGTCGCCAGCGCGGCGTACCCGTAGAAGGCCACCCGCCACGCCCAGCGCAGCACCCCGAGGTTGAACTCGAAGATCGGCCGGGGGTAGCGGCCCGTGACCAGGATCGCGAAGAACGCGACCACGGTGAGCACCGCGAACGCGATCCCGAGGAAGAACAGCGCGATGTAATGCGGGATCAGCAGCAGCCATTTCACCAGCCACAGCCACCGCGACAGGGGCTCGTCCAGCCGGCCGTCCACCCGGACCGGCATCTGCCGACCGTCCATGTCAGCCTCCCAGCGATCGATCGCCCCGGCGGCCCGAGTGGCGGCGGGGCATCACCTCCACCCACCGTCACCGTCACGGACCGCCGGGGTGTAGAGGGATACGTCCGCACCCCCCGGGACCTACGTCCCGCCACTTCGCAGGAAGGGACGTTGGTCCCCGGCCCGGCCGGACCAACGGGGATGGAGACAGGTCCCGGCGGCGGAGACATTGGAGTCGGAGGACATCCGTCCAGCAGAACCGGAACGGCGGACACGCGATGAGAGCGGACCATGACACCAGACCCTGGAACGAGCCCGGCCTGCTCGTCGGCTACGACGACTCCGACGACGCCCGTTTCGCGCTCGGCTGGGCGCTCGCCGAGGCCCGGCTGCGGCACTGCCCCGTCACCGTCTGCCACGTGTGGAGCCCCCCATGGGACGCGGGCATCGACGAGCTGACCGCCGACCTGTTCCACAGCCGGGCGAACCGCATGCTCCGGGACGCCGTCGCCGTGGCCCGCCGCCGGCACCACGGAGTCCCGGTGCGCACTCTGCTCATCCGGGGATTCCCGGTGACCGAGCTGAGACACGCGAGCGCACAGGCGGACCTGCTCGTCGCCGGCTCACGCGGGCTCGGCACGATCGGGCACCTGCTGGGCTCGGTGAGCGCCGGTGTCGCCGCGCACGCGCTGTCCCCGGTCGTGATCGCACGACCTCCCCTCGCACACCGGCCGGCGAGACCCATCGTGGCCGGGTTCGACGGTTCCGATCTGGCGCACGAGGCGCTCAGGGTCGCCTACCTGGAGGCCGAACTGCACGGCGCCCCGCTCATCGTCCTACGCGCCCTCGCACCGGACGCCGGCCCGGACGACGCGCAAGCATCCCGGCTCGACCGGGAGACCGGCCGGCTCGGCGCCGCTCACCCTTCGGTCCGGTGCCGGGTGGAGACGAGTTTCGACAAACCCCGCGGCGCACTGCTGAACGCCGCCCAGGACGCCGGCATTCTGGTCGTCGGGTCGCGCGGCGCAGGCGGTGTCCGCGGCCTGGTGCTGGGCTCCGTCAGCCAGTACCTCGTCCGCCACGCGCCCTGCACAACGATCATCGCCCACCGCACCGGCGCGCACTAGCGGCGCGGCTCGGCTCTCTTCCCCGCATCCCACACCCGTTGATGTACGACTCCACCTACGGCAGGCTCGGCCGGTCGGTGGAGCACGACGAAGCGGCAGCAGCGATTCAACGGCGACGTCGACAAGCTCACCGCCGACTCCGACACGGCTGTGGTCCGGGTTCGCCGCCATCGCCGCGGATAGTGAGCGGAGCGGCAGGCCGCCCGCTTGCGGACGATTCAAGGGATGCGCGTATACCTGAACGGAGCGATGTGCCAGGATGCGCGGCATGAGCTTTGCTGACCGGTATCTGGCCGAGGACGAGTCCCTGGTCCATGCCACGCGCCAGCACTGGACCGAGCTGATCGGCGAGTTCGTGATCCTCTGCCTGGTCTGGATCGTCGCCGGCGCGCTGCTGTGGGTCGTCCCGTCCGGTGAGGATTGGGGACGGATCGCCGACTACGTGGTCCTGGGCGTCGCCGCGATCCTGTCGCTGTGGTTCTGGCTGATCCCGCTGCTGCGGTGGCGCGGCACCATCTACATCGTCACCACAAGGCGCATCTACAAGCGCAGCGGGTTCTTGACCAAGACCGGGCACAGCATCCCCCTGATCCGCGTCAACGACGTGTCGTTCCGGGTGACGTTGTGGGAGCGGATCTGGCGGTACGGGACGCTTGACATCCAGTCCGCCTCCGAGCACGGCATGCTCCGGCTCAAGCGCGTCCCCGACCCCGAGGGCCTGAAGTCCAAGATCTACCGGGCCGTGGACGAAGAGCAGCGCCGCCATCAGACGGGCTCGGGCGCCGCCGACCATGGATGACCACGTCCGACAGGAGTCCGACGCCGCTGCGTGGTCCGCAGGTCGGCCATCCAGCCGGGGGCGGTCCTGCCGATGACCAGCAACCCGGCGGCGGTCAGCGGCGCCGCGGAGACCCCCGCCAAGCCCGGGACCGGCCTTGCCGTCTCCGAACAGCCGGCCGAGCACCGTGCCCAAGGCCACGCGCCGCCACCACGCGGAAACCGATGGCGGCCGGTAGCGCCGGATCGGTGACCGAGGACGGCCATCGGAACAAGAGGTCGTGCGCGGCCACTGCGCGTCCAAGACGCATGAACAAGTCACGGACCCAGGCCGTCGGCTGCATGTTCGCTGCCGTCTTCTTCGGCTTCATCGCACTGGGCTTCCTCATCGCCGAGATCGACCGCATGCGTGCAGGCGAGGAGACATCCGCGCAGGTCGTCAAGGTATATGAGGGCTACAAAAGCGGCTACCTGGTGGTGAGGTTCACCACCGCCGACGGCCAGAGCGTTCAGGTCAGGATCGACCAGAACGATTGGGGGAAGCTGCCGGAACCGGGGGACAGGGTCAAGGTCCGGTACGTCCCAGGCGACCACGACAACGCTGCGAAAGCCGACCGGAACGTCGTCGATCGATTCTGGAAGCCGGTCATGCTCGGCACGTTCGCACTCGGGTTCACCTATCTCAGTGTCTGCCGCCTGACCGGCCACACCAACAAGGTGATCCGTTTCCTGCTCCCATAGGGGCCCGGTCCAACTTTTGCGCGCGTCAAACGACACACCTCCGCACGCTGGGCGGGTCATTGCAATGGTCGCGGAAGATACAGCGGGCATTCTTCGCCGCGGGGTTAGCGGAAGGGGGCAGGTCAGGCGGGACCCAGGGTCGGCGATACCGCGACGGCGGTGGTGTCAGGAAGAGCGCCATCGGGTTCTTGACCGAAGCCGGTCAAGGCGCGCGGGCGGTCCAGGGCCGGCTCAGCGCGGCGCGGGCGGTTGCACGATCTCGCCGGCCGCCCGGCTCCGAGGGGCCGGAGTTCCCCGCCGGTGGAGTCATATGGAAAGGGCAGGGCACGTAACGGAACGTGACCGAGTGGGAGCATGGGTGCGTCGAGGCCACCGGCCTCGCCGGTGACGGCTCGGGCGGTCCGGACGCATGACGGTCTTCCGGAGCGACGGCTACGTCCGGCTGCGCGACTACGCGGTGATCGGGGACGGGCGGAGCGCCGCGCTGGTCTCCGCCGACGGGTCGGTGGAATGGCTGGGAACGCCGGATCTGGACTCCCCGGCGGTGTTCGCCGCCGTCCTGGACCCGGCCCGGGGCGGCTGCTTCCTGCTGGAGCCGGCGGAGCCCTTCACGGTCGCGCGCCGGTACCTGCCGGGCACGAACGTAGTACCGACCCATCAGGCAGCATACCGAAGCCGAGGGAAGCGCCGTTCCCACAGGGCTCGAACCGGACGCGCAGGAAGAATCTCGTCCCAGTGCTCCACCAGCAGCCGACCGTTGATCAGGCGCCGCTGATGCTCCGCACCGCCCTCCTCCAACACGATCTTGTAAACGGCCGACCGATCGTAGTCGTCATCGAGGTCGAACTCGGTTCGCCCACCCCAAGCCAGTTCCAGCGGAAGCACCACGACGCCATGCTCCGGCCCTTGCAGCTCACTCAGTGACCCGGCCACCTCGTACGGCCTGGTCTCGGTGTAACTGAACGGCGCTCCACTGTGCCCCTCCATACACACCAGTGTGCCCTCTCGACCACACGGAGGACCTTCTTCGTGGGAGGTGCGGGCCCAGGAGCAGACCAGCCACGGCCGAAGCGCAAGTGAGGCCGGTCTGCGGCCAACGGTCTTGCCAACCGGTGACAAGGCGATGGCCAGGACGGCATCCTGAAACTACTTTTTGTCAGACTGACAAAAAGCTAGGGTCAGCACATGGCCGAGGACCGCTGGACTCCACCCGAAGTCATGCTCGCCGTCGATCTGGTGATCTTGACGCTGCGTGAGTCTCTCCTTCATGTGCTGCTGATCGAACGCGGCATCGAGCCCTATAAGGGCGCTTTGGCGCTTCCCGGCGGCTTCCTGCAGCACGCCGAGGAGGACATCACCGCCGCTGCCCACCGCGAGCTGGCGGAGGAGGCCGACATGGACGTCGAGACGCTGCACCTTGAACACCTGGGCGTCTACGGTGCCCCTGGCCGGGACCCGCGCGGACGTGTGGTGTCGGTCGCCTTTCTGGCGATCGCACCGCGGCTCCCGGAACCGGCTGCCGGAACGGACGCCGCCGGGGCCCGGTGGCAGCGAGCGGATCAGGTGCTGTCCGGCGACCTGGAGCTCGCCTTCGACCACCGGCGGATCGTCGAGGACGGCGTCGAGAACGCCCGCGTGAAGCTCGAGCACTCCGCGCTCGCCACGGCGTTCTGCGGCCCGACGTTCACGATCACCGACCTCCAGCGCGTCTACGAGGCGGTATGGGGGATCTCTCTCGACCCCCGCAATTTCTATCGCAAGGTCCAGAAGACCAGCGGATTCATCGTCGCGGCCGGCCCGGAACGCAAGGGCACGACCGGGCGGCCCGCCCGGCTGTTCAGGGCGGGTCCGCAGAAGGCCCTGAATCCGCCGATGGTCCGGCCGGCCGAACCGTCGATCATGAAGGGATCGGGACAATGAGCGGCAATCCGATCGTCGTTCTCACGGCGCTGGACGTGGAGTACGAGTCCGTCCGCGCGAAGCTGGACAGGCCGCGCCTGTATCGCCACCCGCAGGGCACCCGATTCGAGGTCGGCCGACTGGCGCACGGCCGGGCGCGCATCGCACTGGGCCTCGTCGGGAAGGGCAACCAGTCCGCAGCGGTACTGGCCGAACGCGCCATCAACGAGTTCTCCCCGGCGGCGCTGCTGTTCGCAGGGGTCGCCGGGGCCCTGCACTCCGACATCGCCCTCGGGGACGTGGTGGTGGCCACCCACATTTACGCCTTCCACGGGGGGACGAGCGAGGACGACGGGTTCAAGAGCCGCCCCCGTGTCTGGGAGGTGTCGCACGGCGCCGACCAGATCGCCCGGCATGTGGCTCGCAACCGCGCGTGGGCGGACGGTCTCGATGACCAGGAGCCCACGGTGCACTTCGGGCCGATCGCAGCCGGCGAAGTCGTACTGAACTCGACGACTTCGCCGCACGCGCACTGGATCCGGCACAACTACAACGACGCACGCGCCATAGAGATGGAAGGCGCCGGCGTGGCCCAGGCCGCGCACCTAAACAGGTCCCTGCCGGTGGTCGTGATCCGAGGCGTCAGCGACCACGCCGACGGCACCAAGGAGACCACCGACCGCGAGCACTGGCAGGCACGGGCGGTGGCGAACGCTGCGGCGTTCACCACCGCACTGGCCGAAACCTTGTCCGCCGAGGAACCGCAACCGCGCGAACCAGCCGATACGAAAGGGACACCGATGATGAGCGACACCATCCGCAACGTCGCCAAGGACAACGCACGGGTGGTCGTGCAGGCGGGGCACGTGCACGGAGGCATCCGGGTGTCCGGTGAGCACGGAACCCCCACCGATCCCGCCGCGGCGATCACCGAACTCGCCGTCCGGCTTCGGCAGGCGCGGACGGCGGGACACTTGGATGAGGACACCTACCGCGCGGCCGAGGCGGAACTCGCCGCCGCCCGCGAGACGCTGCAGACGACCGATCCGCAGGACGTCGGTGCGGTGACGCTGGCCCTGAAGAAGGTGCGCGGGCTGGTCGGAGACGTGGCCGCCCTTTCCGCGGAAGTGGCGAGCGTCATCGCCCTGGTCCAAGGCCTGTCATGACCGCGCAGGACACCACCGCTGCACCGAATGGCACCACGACGAACTACGCCGGAGATTCCGCCTACGTCGGGGTTCAGGCGGGAGTCGTGCACGGCGACGTATACGTCTACGAGACCCCCGCAGGCGCATCGCCTGCGGAGATGCTCGAAATCGGCGTCCGGCTGCTCGCCGGCGGAATACCGGGTAAAGCACGTGAGCTCATCGGCCGAGCCGTGGACGGCGGTCTCACCGGCAGCCGGGTCTGCTTCCACTGGCAGCTCGCCCTCGTCAGCGGCCGGACACGGCACGAGATGCCGCAGGAGCACCTCACAATGCTGCATCGGGCACCGGGAACCTGCAACGCCACCGGTGACGACGCATGGGCGGACGGAGTGCGGACCCTATGCCGGCTGCTGGAGTCCGCGCAGCAACCCGACGAGGACCTACGTCCCCTGCTCAAGGACCTCGACGGGCTTGCCGACCCGCAGCGCTCCATGATCCTTCGGCACCTGCAGCTGTTCCTGGACGGGCCACTCGAGAACCAGATGTGGCGCCGCGCCCTGGACAGCGCCCAGCAGAAACAGACGGCGAACGGCAGAGCCGACCGTGTCTGGAAGTTCTTCGAACCGAAACCAGCCCGGCCGCGGGTCCGTGAGCCGCGACCACCGGACCTCCCAACCGGCACCTGGGTTCAAGCCTTGGTGTCGACCGCTGTTCTGACCGCGGCGGCGATCCACATCGCTTACCTTCTGGTGCGAGAACTTCAGGCGGTCGCTCTGCTTGCGTACCTGCTGAGCGTCGGTGGCGGCTACTGCGCCGCACGGGGCGGCGTGGAGTGGCGCTTCCGCATCGAGCGGCGCCGGGCGAAGGATGCGCAATACGCGCCGTGGGCACGTACGCGAAGCGCCCCCTCCGGCGGCTTCGCCGACAAGGTGGGTCGGCGCTTGGACCACTACTTCGCCAGGTACGTTCCACGTGACACCGGCAGGTCCGTGTGGCTGGCCGAGACGGCGGGGATCCGCAGGTGCCTGCGCGAAGAAATCGTGGAGGTCTACCGGGAGCAGCGGATCGGCGTCGAAAGGATCTCCTGGCTGATCCGGTACCGGGTCAGCGACGTCAGGACACGGTGGGAGAACGGCACCCTGTGGAATTACCGGCAGGAACTCGCCACTCCCCCGGTGTCCATGCTGCTGACGGTCCTCGGTGTCGCCCTCCTCGTCCCCGGGGTCACGTGGACGCTGAAGGTCGCGGTACAGATCGACCCGCTGAGCGCGGTCCGCACGGCCGCCTTCGCACTGCCAGCCGGATTGATCGCCGCCCACGCCTGGCTGCGCATCGTCCTGGAACACAGACGATATGCGGCCGACCTCGCCGAGAAGGCACGGACGCTGAAGGACTGCGAAGCGGCCTTCGAGCGCTGGAAGGCGAAGCTGGCCGACAAACCCGACGACCGCCAGATGGCAGCCTGGCTGGACTGCGACCGGAGGATGCTCCTGGACGAGGCACTACGCCACTACCGGTTGACGATGAGCGGCCTGATCTCCCACGCGTTCATCGAGACGCGCGCCTTCCCCGGCAGAAGCGCACGCGTACGCAAAGGCCCCTGGCGCTACGAGCGCTACAAGCTGCTCCTCTTCCTCCTCACCACGGACGGAGTACGGCAACTCAACGCCGAACTCGACTTTGCGAAGGGCACCTTCCACGAGCGGCACCGCACCAACTACCGCTACGAGGCGGTCGCCGCCGTACGGGTACGCCAGACCGACGACGATGAACACGACTTCAGGCTCACCCTCGTCAACGGTGAGGAGATCCACGTCGAGGCAATGGCCCCGGAAGCAGAGAAACTCCAGGACGAGCCGAGTGGCGTCGTGTCAGAAGTGACGCAGGACGCCGCCAACCTCCGCCACACCCTGACCGTCATGGAAGGAATCGCCGCGGAAGGCAAACGCTGGATCCTGCGTGAACGCCAGCGACTGGGCGACTGGGCAGAGCCCGGTCCTCACCCGGCGCAGTCCAAGCGGTGGTGAAAAGGGTGGCGAGGGCGGGCGGCCACCACGGTGGCGACAGTGGGCTACGGGCATCTGCACCCCAGTCACGCCGGGCGGCCAGGCGGTCGCGCGGGCGCGGTGTTCACGGCCGCGACCGCTCTGCTGGGCGTGGTGACCGCGACGTCGGCATCCTTGTTCGTAGGCAAGTCCAACGAGGCCCAGGAAAGTGCCGCGGCCACGCACAAGCAGGTCGCCGACCTCAGAGAGGAGGTGCGCTCCCGCGAGCCGAATTGGCCACCGGAGAGCGCTCGGCCGAAGTTCAGGCGTCGTAGAGGTTCCATACGGGAATGCGTCGAGCAGTGACGTTCTCGGCAGGGTCGAGTAAATCGCGACGCCGCAGCATGAGGCGAAGATGCCGGGCAGCGTCGGTGCCTTTTGGTGGACTGGAATCCAGGATGACAGGGACCTCCTCGCCGGATGTCCGGATCATCGCATCGGCCGGGTGACCGTTGACCACGGCACCGAGTTCCACTTCGGAGCCTGGGTTCCGGCTCGAAAGGAATCTGAAGAGCCGCGCCTGAAGATCTTCCGAGTGCGGCTGGCTCTCGGCTGTGAACGCGCCGGAGGCCGCGGCTCGCAGGTCCGCCGCCAAGCCGCGCTGCCGTTCCCAGAGTTGCCCGTCGCCGACCACGATCAAGTGCGACCGGGCCCGGGTGATCGCGACGTTCCACAGGTTGAGCTGCCGCTGGATCCAGCGGATCGTTCCCGGACGCATGCCGTCTCCGGCCACCAGCGAGAAGATCATGACGTCACGTTCCCCGCCCTGGAACGTGTGCACCGTGCCGACACGAACGCGCCCGTCAGCGGTTCCCAGGCGCCGTTGCACCATCTCGGCCTGGGCCTTGAACGGCGTGACGACCCCGACGGTGGCGTCGGCGGGCAGCTTCTCCAGTAGGTAGCGGACCGAGGCGAGAACCTTGTCGATCTCTGCCGGATTAATCCAAGATCGGCCGGAGGCTTGCGCCTCCCCCTGAACATCTGACCAGAGCATCGCGGGGCGTCCGGGCAGGGTGGGGCGACCGCGGACGTCGGTCAGGACGTTCAGGTCACCTTCATAGAAGCGTTCGTTGACGAATGCGGCGATCTGAGGGTGACACCGGAAGTGCTCGTCGAGGAGGAGAGCGCCTCCAGAAGCCCCGTCGGCGGCGTGGAAGGCGGAGTGGCGCCGGAAGCCGAGGCGGTATTTCTCCAGCCACTCGGGGCGCAGGCCGTGCTCGCGCCGGAGAGCGGCGTCGCGTTCGGCGTTGAGCCGCGATACGTGCGCCAGCTGCATGACGTCGCCGATCACCAGTGCCCGGCGGGCGCGGAACAGGAGCGGCAGGACGTGCGGGATCGCGCACTGGCTCGCCTCGTCGATGATCACGAGGTCGAAGAGTGCGGGTTCGGGCGGGAAGCGCCGTGCGGACAGGCTGGTCACCGCCCAGCCGCGTACGGCCGCGAGCGCGTTCTTCAGCACGCCCCAGTCGCTGCCCGCGGTGCTTTGGGCCCGTATCAGTTCGGTGATGAGATGGCGGTGCCGCCTGGCGGTCGAACGCACCGTACTTTCCAGCAGCGCGGTCGCGGTCTCCCCGACCTCGCGTTCAGCGGTGGCGAGCCGTGTGGCGAGCGCGTCATCGTCCGGACCGTCCATAGCCTGGGGCAGCACGGCCTGCCAGGCGGCGTCGGCATGCTCGAACCGGGCGAGCGCACGGCACGTGCCGGCCGTTCCAGAGGAGTTGACCCCAACACCCAGACGGCGGAGCAGCCGCTTGCGGCGCCATTCGCCGAGCACCTTGGCCCCGGCGGCACGTTCAGCCCTGCGTGCCACGGTGTCCGGTGCGCCGTGGTCTCGAAGGAGTCCGAGAAGTTCGGCCACGGATGATCGGAGTTCAGCGGCATGCTCATCGCGGGCCTCCCCGGCCTCGCAGAGGGCCCGCTCCAGCGACGCGACCCGGTCGAGTTCCAGCCGGGCCGCACGCAGTCGATCGCGGGCGGCGTCGAGCCGGGCCTGGGCGGTCTGTGGGTTGGACGCGGGTGCCTGCACCGTTCTCAAGGCTTCGAGTGCGGCGGCCTCTGCTTCCCGGTAACGACGCGAACCCGTACGGACGATACTGCCCGGCACCAGCCGCTCACAGCGCCCGCACACCTCGTCCACCGCCTGGTTGTTGGTGGAGGCGACCAGGACATTCTCCCCGGCGGCTACGGCGGTGGCGACAAGGTTGGCGACGAGTTGACTCTTTCCCGTGCCGGGCGGGCCGGTCGCGACGGTGAGGCGCTGGGACATCGCCGAGCGCAGGATCTGCGACTGCGGCTCATTGGCCGGCAGAGGGGTGACCAGACGCACGTCCTGCGGTCGACGATCTGGTGCGGGCCGGGCCCGCTCCGCCGGTTCCGGAGAGAGCGCCGCAAGCGCCGTGACCCTGATCTCCCCGGATCTCCGCTCGATGTGCTCAAGGTCCTTGAGGAGCTTGGCCGTGGCGCCGAGATTCTGGGGAACGGCGTAGAGCACGGCGGTGTTGCGCGCCCCGTCCACCGGAGTGTCGACTTCGATCCGGTCGGTGAGCCGGTCGGGCACGATCTCCTGGACGGCGGGCAACGCGTATTCCTCGCGCAGCAGATGGGCGATGTCGACCACCATCCGGTCGTGCTGCCCTGCATGCCACGTCGGCTGGTAGGTCGCCACGAGGTCGGCGGCCTCCTCGCCGAGCCGTTCGGCGGCCAGCCCCGGGTGCGGCACTACAGGACCGCACGGCCGCAGCCGTATCTCCCCGTCCACGTGGACGGGCTCGACCGCGCGCACGAGCAGCGGCGTGAAACCGGCGCTCCTGCCGTTCCGTTCCCCCTGCGTCACCACCGCCGGATAGCCCGCCCACAGTTCGTTTTCCTGCTCGATGGCCTGCTGGACGAGCTTCGCCGCATGTGGGGGCATAGCGATGCAGTGGTCGTCGTCGAGGTCTCCGGAGAGGAGACGTTCGGTGCCAGGCAGGCAGACGTACACTTCTCCGTGGTCATCGACGGACATGGCTTCAGGGACGCTCTCGTCCGCCATGACGCAGTCTCGGTAGTAAGCCAGCAGGCCGGCCCAGGTGGGTTGTGCCGCGGCCTTGTGGCGCACCGGGTGCCCGGCCTCGATACCCGACAATGGTGTCGCCGTTTCCGCAAGAGGCCCGCGGGACAGCGGTACCAGCTGCGGTGCCGGCCCTTGCGGGCAATTGGCGATGATGATGCGGTCATCGACGCCGAGGGACGATGCCACGGGGATCTGATTCGGCCCGTCGGCCCTCATCCGCCGGTTGACGTGGTGAAAGAGGTCCACGATCGAGACCTCTCCGCTGCCGTCCTTCCCGGCCCTTCCCGTGCGTAGCGCCTCGACGATCTGCCCGGTGAAAATCGAGGGGATGGCGTCATCGCCGTCCCCTATCGGTGCGTAGGAATCCTGGCCCGCCCTGGACGATGACAGCACGTACACACCACGGCTGGTGAGGAGTGCCTCCTCGCCGGATTTGGCCGCACCGGGCCGCGGCCCGTCACTGGTGCGCAGGCCCACCGCGAAGCCACCGCTGCGACAACAGTCGATCATGACGACCTTCTGCGGGGCGACGCACAGTTCAAGCAACTCGTTGACGAATCCCGCGCTCACCGCCGTCTCGGCGATGTGACTGACATCGGTGTCCTTGGCGATGAAATGGAACTCACCGGACGACTGGGCGAGCCGCATGCCGTGTCCGGAGACGTACAGCAGCGCAAGTTCGTCGTCGCCGCAGTCGTCAAGGAACTCGGCGATCTCGTGGCGCATGTCGTCGGCGGTGAGATCGGCGACTGATCGCACCGGCTGGAACGCTCCGATGCTGCGGTGCTCAAGAACCTGCTGAAGTTGCCAGAGGTCGGCACGAACGGACGGAAGCGGAGCGAACCTCCCGTCGTCGTACGTCCCATTACCGATCAGCAGCGCTCTGCGGCGCTTCCATCGGCTCATTGCGCACGGTCCCCACCGTCAACCCTGTCGAGAAATTCGCCGACGAGCCGTTCCTGCGCTTGATCTGGACGGCCAGTAATGGTGATAGAGTCATCACCGTAAGAGATCTCGATCTTCCGATGACGCTCCCGCGAACTCCATTCTCGGATCAACGTGACCAGCACTTTCGTCGTCTGCGCACTTGACGCGGCGACCGTCGCCCATAGCACCAGTTCACCTGTGAGCCCGCCTTTGCTGCCGGGGAGACCCGAAGAAGGCCGATCGGCGTATCCGACATCGATTCCGTCGACTTCCAGCAGATCACTGTACAGCTCACGGGTAAGCCGTTCCTGTTGGAGCACGTCATCGCCCGCCAGTACCTTCAGGCGCCACTCCTGCTGATCCATCCAGTGCGCTCCCCTGTGCTGCTCAAACCCATCCGATCAAGGCCACCCTTCCGCAACAGCTTCTTTACATATGCGCACTTCACAACATTGACAGTGGCCACATTCGGTCAGCGCTCACTGGATGGGCAACAGGCGCAGATACGCGTCCATGACCGGTCTGTCAGCTCCCCGAATCCCGCATCGGCGATCAGATTGTCGTAAGAACAATTCTGCGGACGGACACCCGCCGGATGCGTCGTCAGTGCCCCCTCGGTCATCCTGGCTCGGCGGTGAAGCGGACGGGGTCGGTGAGGGCGGTCAGGGCGGCGTCCAGGTCGGCGAGGCGGGCGGCGAGGGTGGCGGTGGCGAGGCGGGTGGGGAGGGCCTCGTTGAACTTGAGGCCGCGCAGGGCGCGTTCGTCGATGTCGGGGAGGCAGAGCCGGTCGGCGGCGTCGGCGGTTCCGGCTTTCCACATGTCGCGGGTGAGGTCGGGGCGCAGGCGTACCCACTCGTCCTCGAACCGCTGCTTCTCGTCGGTCAGGCCGGAGAGGGTGGCGACCAGGACGGCGTTGGCCTTGTAGCCGGCCCAGTTCCACCAGCGGACGTCGTCGCCGTCGCGGGTGATGACGGTGCCGCCGGGGTGCACGGTGGAGGTGGCGGCGTCGCGGGTCTTGGCGAGGTAGCGGACGGCCCGTTCGGTCATGGTGACGGGCGGGTCGGCGCCGAGGAGGACGTCCCGGCAGGCGCGGGTGAGGGCGAAGCTGGACCCGCTGAACGCAGTGCCGTACCAGCGGGCCTTTCCGGGGCGGTCGGACGGTTCGACGTAGCAGCGGCGGCGTTTCCAGTCGACCCAGGTGACCTGCCAGCTGCGCCCGGCCAGGAGCAGGACGCGGGGTCCCTCGACGCGCTCGGTGAGGAGCATTGGGTCGGTCCGGCCGATCTCCTGGCGGCCGGACAGGACGGTGAACTCCGGCGGCGCGGTGAAGACGGCGGTCATGTCCATGAAGTGGCGGCGGCCGAACTTCTCCTCGGCGGCGGGGCCGATGAACAGGTACTCGCCGTCCTGCTCGACGTATCCGTGTTGGACGAGGTGGCGGACGATCGGTTCGGCGCTGCGGTCGAACGGCGCCAGGCCGTTCCAGTGTTCGGCCCACAGGCGGTTCCCGACCTTGTGCTCTTGCAGGCAGAGGGCGAGGAACTGCTGGGCGACGATGTGACGCGGTTCCGGGGGCGCCTGGACCGGTTCGACGTATCCGCGGCTCCACAGCAGCGTCAGGGCGGCCGCGGACAGGAGGGAGTCCTGGTCGAGGGTCAGGAAGAGGCAGTTGCGCGTGGTGCCCGGTCGCCGTCCGGTCCGGCCGAGGCGTTGCAGGAACGCGGCGACCGTGGGCGGGGCGTTGATCTGGATGACGCGGTCGAGGTCGCCGACGTCGATGCCGAGTTCGAGGGTGCTGGTCGAGACGATGACGCAGTCGCGGGCGTCGGCGAACGCCTCCTCGGCGCGGCGCCGCTCGTCGAGTGAGAGGGAGGCGTGCGACAGGAAGGTGGTGACGCCGCGGGCGTGCAGTGCGGCGCCGAGTTCCTCGACGAGCTGGCGGGAGTCGCAGAAGACGAGGCGTTTCTCGCCCCGGTGGAGGGAGGCGATGACGGTGGCGGCGTTCGGGACGGAGCCGACATAGTCCAGTTCGACGGCATTGTCCTGGACGGTCGGCGTTTCGGGTGCGACGACGCGTGCCGGTCCGCGGTTGGTGCCCTGAAGCCAGGCCAGAAGCTCGTCCGGGTTGCCGACCGTGGCCGACAGCCCGATGCGCTGGATGGGACGCCCCGCCAGGCGCGTCAGGCGTTCGAGGACGGCGAGGAGGTGCCATCCGCGGTCGTCTCCGGCGAAGGCGTGGACCTCGTCGACGACGATCGCGCGAAGGTCGGCGAAGAGCCGGTGCTGGTCGACCTTCACGCTGAGCAGCATCGCCTCCAGCGATTCGGGGGTGGTGAGCAGGATGTCCGGGGGGTCGGTGAGAATGCGGCGGCGGGCCGTCGCGGGGACGTCTCCGTGCCAGAGGGCGGCGCGGCGGCCGACCCAGCCCGCGTAGGTCTCCAGGCGCGGCAGCAGGTTGTTGAGCAGGGCCTTCAACGGGCACACGTACAGCACCGAAAGGCCGGTCCAGCCGCCTCCGTCCATCGCCGACAGCAGCGGGAACGCCGCGGCCTCGGTCTTGCCGCCCGCGGTGGGGGCGAGCAGGACGGCGTCGTCGCCGTCGAGCACCGGCCCGATGGCGCGTTCCTGCAACGGCCGCAGCGACCGCCAGCCGAGGGTGTTGACGATGTGGTGCACAAGCACCGGCGAGAGCCGGTCGGCGGGCGCGGTCACGGCAGGTCCAGGGGCACGTCCCCGGCGGCGTTGCGTTCGGTCTCGGTCAGTTCCGCCGCAGAGAGCGTGAGGGCGTAGTCGCGGCGCGGGTCGAAGTCGGGGAACTCCGCGACGCGGTCGAGGACGTCGGCGACGAGCTTGCGCAGGAAGACGCGGGGCGCCACGCCGACCTTGCCGCCGAGGCCGCCGGTGACGGCGGCGGCGAGGTCGGCGATGTAGGCGTCGTCGACGCGGGCGGTGATCTCGGTGCTCCCGGCGGCGTACAGGTCACGGACGCCGCGCCCCAGTTCCTCCAGCTTGGGCAGGTCGAAGCCGGTAAGGCGGAGCTGCACGGCACGAGGCGAGTCGAACCGGGCGTCGGTGGTGAAGTCGGTGGCGAGACGCTGGGCGAGCGGCGCGAGCCGCTGGACGCCCTGGCGGCCGTCGAAGAACGCCGGGGTGCCGGTGATGACGAGGAACAGTCCGGGGAACCGGCCGCCGTCGATCTCGTCCAGCAGTTGCCGCAGCGCGTTCAGCCCCTTCTCACGGACGTCGCTCCGCACACGCTGCAACGTCTCGATCTCGTCGAGGACGACCAGCAGCCCGGGGTGGCCGCAGTCGCGCAGCACGGTGAGAAGCCCTTGGAGGAAGCCGAGCGCGCCGTAGTGGTCGAGGTCGCCGCGGACGCCGGCGACGTGCCGCACAGCCGCGGCGGCCACCGATTTCTGCCCGCCGAGCCAGGCGATCAGCGCCTCGGCGGTGGCGGTGTCGCCGGTTTCGGACGCCTTGCGGTAGCCGCGCAACGCGGCGGCGAACGCGGGGGTGGTGCGGGCGACGGCGGCGAGGCGCTGCTCCATCAGCACGTCGACGGCGCGGGCGAGCCCTTCGGCGTCGTCCTCTGCGGCCTGACCGGCGTCGAGAACTTCCTCTTCGAGGGTGTAGAACCACAGGTCGATGACCGGACGCAGCGCCCCGGCGGGGTGGCTGGCGGTGGTGAGCCGCTCGGTGAGGCGCCGGTAGACGGTTTCGAGCCGGTGCAGCGGCGTCTCGGTCTCGGAGATCTGGATCTCGGCGACGGCCAGCCCCGCGCGTTTGGCGCGCTCCCCCAGCCAGCGGGCGAAGAACGTCTTGCCGGAGCCGTACTCGCCGCGGATGGCGCGGAACGCCGAGCCGCCCTTGCCGACGGCGGCGATGTCCTCGTCCAGCGCGCCCGCGAACCGGTCCAGGCCGACGGCGAACAGGTCGAGCCCGGCGCGCGGGACGGTGCCGCGCCGCAGGGCGTCGATGACCTCCCGGCGGCGGACGGCGCTGACCTGCGCCCGTGTGTCAGGTGCCCGTGCGTCCGTTGCCCGTGCGTCCGTCACTCGTCCACCCCGAACTGTTCGCGCAGCAGTGCCGTCTCCAGTGTGACGGTGGCGCCGGAGTCGATCAGCCCGAGGACTGGGTAGCCCTCAACGTTGAGCAGGCGTTGCAGGGCGGTGATGAACAGGTCGGCGTTGCGCGGGGCCCGTCCCCCGGCCGCGGCCGCGGCGGCCCCGACGGCGGCGGACGACAGGCGGCCCCCGGCGTCGGCGAGGGCGTCGATGATTGCGGCGACCTGCCGGCCGTCGGGGGCCTTGCGCAAGTACTTGCGCTGCCCCGCGTACACGGGTGAGCGGGTGACGCGGGTTCCGAGGGTGTCGGGCGCGGCGGGGGCCGCCGGGGCGGGAGCGGCCTCCCCCACCGTGAAGAGCGCCTCCTTCTGCGTCGGCGCGGTCCGCGTCCCCGGCCGTGGGACGGCCCGCGCGGGAGGCTCGGGCGCCGCGGTCTCGGGCTCGTCCCGCCCCGTCCACCACCGGGGGACGGTCTGCTCCGGCGGCAGGATCGACCAGCCCTTGGGCACCAGGTCGGCGGACGGGATGAAGACGAGCACGGGAACGGTCATCTCGGCGAGGCTCGCGCCGCCGTGGTAGCCGGCCTTGCGCGGGGTGTACCGGATGTCCTCGCGCCAGGGGACGACGACCCGGCCGCCGCCCTCCAGCACCCGGGGCCCGGCCAGTTCGATCTCGCCGTCGCCCGGCTCGCCGGTCCGCCAGCGCGCCGACCCGGCATCGGGCGCCGGTGCCGGTTCCCTTCCGCCGCGTTCGAGGACGTGCCCGTGGTCGGAGACGAGCACGACGGGACGCTTGTAGTCGCGGGCGGCGTTCAGCAGGTCGGTCAGGAAGGTGATGTCGGACGTCCGCCACCCCGTCCGGTCGCCTTCCCGGTCGTGGTCGAGGGCGTCGTCGATGGTGTTGAGGA
Organism: Spirillospora sp. NPDC048823; assembly: GCF_043198445.1. Lineage (NCBI taxonomy): Bacteria > Bacillati > Actinomycetota > Actinomycetes > Streptosporangiales > Thermomonosporaceae > Spirillospora > Spirillospora sp. NPDC048823. The sequence continues at coordinate 136,995 of NZ_JBICUT010000010.1, forward strand.
CGGCGCCGACGACGGCGTCGCCCGCCAGCGCGTCGAGCAGCGGCTGGGCGAGCCGCTGTCCGGGCCCGCCCGCGATGGCGGCCTTGTGGAACAGCGCGGCCTCCCTGCGGCGGCGTTTCCAGAAGTCGGCGAAGCCCGCGCTCTCGGAGGTCTGCCCACCGGACGTCGCGGCCCCGCAGAGCAGGGACGCGCGACTCACCCGCGTCACCGAGGGGATCATCGAGACGGCGCCGCGCCGCGCGCCGGGCACGGCGGTGATCTCCAGCCATCGCCCGCCGCGGGCGAGTTCCTCGCCGAGTTGCGCGGCGACGGAGGCGCTCATGCCGTCGAGGACGAGCACGAGCGGCGCCGCCTCGCGGGCCAGCGGCAGCACGATCTCCTCCAGCACCGATTCCGCGAGGAGCGCCCCGCCGGGGGCTTCGGCGGCCGCGGCGGCTGCCCAGTCTTCGAGCCGGGCGGCGAACGCCTCGTCGAGCGACGCCCGGCGCCGCACCGCGCTCTCGTAGGTGTCCCGGTAGGCGCGGCCGAGTACGGGATCGTTGCCCGGGTCGCCGCCCCACAGCACGGTGAGCGCCCGGTCGACCCATCCCCCGTCGCGCATCTGCCCGGCCACACCGCCGGCCACGGAGCCGACGACTGAAGGGCCGACGCCGGAGGAGCCGGGCGCGTCGAGCCACCGGCGCAGGCGGGCGGCCATCACCGCGACGCCGCAGCGGTCGGCGAACAGGTCGGCCAGCCGGTGGTCCAGGACGGCGTTCAGCGCCTCGCCCGCGGCCCGCGGCGATTCGGTGAGCGCGGAGGCGAAGGCGCGCAGTCGCCCGTCCAGTCCGGACGGCAGGAAGGGATGCTCCGCCGCGGCCTGCCCGAGTCCCGCGGCGCGGGCGAGGTCGTCGGCGCGGTCGAGCACCGCCATGACCCGCTCGCGCGCGGTCTCGTGCCCGCGCCGTTCGGACCCGGCTTCGCCGATCCAGCGGGCGAGGGTGCCCTGGACGGCGGACGCGAACGCCCGCAGGTCGGCGGTGTCGTGGGTGACGCCGGCGAAGAGGCCGCCGATCGCGAGCGCCGCGTCGGGCGTCCGCGCCGCGTCGGTGAGTACGGAGGCCACGACGCCGAGGGCCATCGCGTCCTCGCCCTTGCCCGACTCGACGAGCGCGAGCAGGACGGCGGCGGCGTCCCCGACGTATCGCCGCAGCCACGCAGTGATGCCCGCCCGCTCGTCGGCCGCCAGTTCGGCGAAGCGCAGGGCCGCACCCGGAACGCGGGACCAGGCGAGCAGCGAGTCGACGTCCAGGTCGCGGTACCCGGAGGCGTCCCCGCCGCCGGGCAGCGCACCGGACGGCTCAAGCCGCGCCCCGACCAGTGCGCGGACGGCGGTGTCCCGGGTCAGCACCGATCCCCCGCTGCGCCGCCATGGCTCCCCCGCGGGGTGGACGCGCCAGCCGTCGGCAGGTTCGGCGTCCAGCAGCGCGTCGATCAGCCAGGGTTCCTGGCGGATGCGCGGGTCGAGGTCGGCGGCGCCGAACCGCTGCTTGACGATCTCCGCGCGGTCGACGCTGAGCGCCCGGCGGCCGAGTGCGTGGGCCCGCAGGTCGGCGCCGAGCTGATGGTCGTCGACCCCGGTGGTGATGACGAGGATGGCGTCGGAGCCGTCGCCCGACCCGGCCGTGTGGCGCTCCCACGCGTCGACGATGCCGAGGACGGACGTCTGGTCGCTCACCCGGACGCGGCGCTGCCGCTCCCCGAACCGGATGCCGAACTCGGCGGGCGCGCCGTCCCGGTACCGGCCGTGGACGACGACGAGCCGGGCGGTGTCTCCGGCGCCGCGCCTGGGCAGTTCGATGTCGAGCAGCGCCTCCAGCACCCGCCGGTCGATCAGGGGGGGCGTGCTCATTCGCCGGTCCCCGCGCCGGTGCCGTCGGCGGGCCGCCAGGCGATGTCGACGGGCACGCCCGGGTTGGCCTCGGCGAACGCCCGGATCTCAGCGGCGATGCCCGCGACGGCCTGTTCGAGGGTCTGTTCGAGCCGCGCAGGTTCGATGCGGCGGCGCCCGTGGTCGCGGACGCCGGCATCGGATCCGGACGAGACGGCCGGGTCGCCGTGGTCGGTCAGGCTGACCTGGCCCGCACCCCCGCCTGCGCCCGCACCCTCGCCTGCGCCCGCACCCGGCTCGCCCGTCGGACCGGGCGGCTGGGGATCGACGATCGGCCGGCGGGTCGCCTCGGTGAGCAGTGCGACGGCCTGTTCGCTCGCCGCCTCCAGCACGGGCGGAAGGCTCTGGACGAACTCGTCGGCCCGCGCGGCCTCGGCGAGGTCCCGGACGAGCCGTTCGGCCCGCCCGCTGATGGAGTCGCCGCCTCCGGCGAACCCGGCGACGCCTTCCAGCACGTTCCACTGGACCGCGTCGAGGGCGCGGAGCACGGCCGGGGCGGAGACCAGCGCGGATCCGAGCACCTGGTCGGTGACGTCGTAGTCGGCGTCCGCGAGCGCCTGGACGAGGGGGGTGTTCTGGTCGCGGACGGCCGACAGCCGGGCCAGCAGGTCGGCGGCGTGCCGGGCGGTGCGGCGCCGCGGCGTGCCAGGGTCCGGGATGCCGAGGACCGTGGCGTGGGCCTCCAGGGCCCTGCGCACGTCGTTGACGGGCGCCTCCAGGTCCCGCGTCTGCTCCCGGATCTGCTCGGCCAGGTTGCGGACGTTGCGCCCGGACAGGGTCTCGGGGACGTGGACGCCGAAGACGGCGGCGGCACGCGACCGCGCCGCGGCGTACTGCTGCTCGGACGGTTTGGGCTGGTCCCGCAGGGCCCAGCCGCTCCCGACCGCCTCCAGGCCGGGGAACTGCTCGGGCCTGCCCCCGTTGAGCACCCAGTCGCGGTCGGCGAGGAGCGCGTAGACGGCGATGATGAGGTTGGAGACGGGCTTGTCGAGGCCGGTCCAGCCGTACTCGGCGATCCACTGGCGGATCTCCTCGACGGGGTAGTCGCCGCCGGCCCGGCCGTTGCGGACGGCGAGCTGGTCGATCCGCCGCCGCCATTCGAAGGACACGTTCAGCGGCCCGTCGTGGACCTCGCCGAGTTCCAGGGGGTGCACGATCCGCTTGAGCAGGCCGAGCTTGTCGCGGTCGACGACGGTGCGGCCGGAGCGGTCCTCCATCGCCTTGGTGATCCAGGCGAGGACGGTCTTGAGCTCCCCGACGGTGACGGCCTTGCGCGTGTGCGTCAGGTCGAGGTCGGGGTGCTTGGGGTAGATGCGGGAGTACAGGCCGTCGGCCAGCGCCAGCATGTTGTACTCGAACCCGGCGCCGCCCTGGAGCCGCGGCCGGTCGTGGCCGGGCCGCAGCGACAGGATGTGCTGCCCGTCGTGGACCTCGGCGGCCACGTTGCCGTCGTCGCCGCCGGAGATGCCGTAGAGCTGCTGCAGTAGGGCGGTGAGCTGGGATGCGAGGTTGTCGGCCTGGGCCTGCAACTGGTGGCGGATGCGGATGCGCTGGTCGGAGGCCAGGTGCGAGGCGTAGTCGTCGAGCCGGTCGCGTTCCAGCAGGTACCGAATCTTCAGCAGCCGCCCGAGCTGGGCGGCCTTCTGCGTGGACAGGTGGTCGGGCAGCCAGACGAGCGTGTCGGCCTCGAAGCCGCCCCGGCGCAGCTCGTCGACCCGCCCGGCGTCGTCGCTCGGATACTTGCCGGGCACGTCGAAGGGGTAGTCGACGACGAACCGGATGCGTCCCTCCACCGACGGCCTGAACTGGTCGTCGGGCAGGGCGGCCGGGTCGCGGACGTTCTCGAAGACGAGCTCGACCGTGCGCCTGCTGCCCCGCCACACGATGTCGCGTTCGGAGACGAACGCGCCGGTGTCGGTGACGCCGAGCAGCTCCCACAGCCGGTTCTTCACCCAGATGCGGCGGGCGCCGAGGTTGTCCTGCTCGCCGACCTGCTCCAGCAGCGGCTCGACGTCCAGGTCGGACAGGTGCAGGGTGAACACCGGGTCGCGGTCGCCGTCGGCGCGGATCTCGCCGAACCCGGCGGCGATCAGCTCGCGCAGCCGGTTGCCGACGACGCTGCCGGGCGTGGTCAGCCGCGACTGGATGGAGCCCTGGTTGAGGGCGGCGAGCCGGGCTCCGGTGAGGCGGCTGAGCGCGGACACGTCGGGCGCCAGCGCGGACAGGATCAGCGTCTTGACGATCCGTTCGTCGGCGCGGAAGTCCTTGTGGTCTTCGGAGCCGTACTTCTCCCGCAGGTGCGCGCGGACCTTGGCGTGGAAGTGCCGGGCGGTGTCGGCCTCCTGCTTGAGGTGGTCGGTGAACGCCTCGCCGACGTCGTGGCCGAGGACGTCCCACAGGTCGCCGAGCGGGATGAGGTCGCCGAGCCGCAGGTCGTCGCGCCGCCGCGACAGCATCGTGTTGAGCAGTTTCAGGCCGGTGCGTTCCCGCTGGAGCGCCCCCGACAGGGCGACGAGCACGTTCAGCAGCGCCGGCGACAGGGGGTAGACGTCACGGAAGTCGTTCCAGTCGGCCTGGGTGGCGCCGTGCGCGTCCAGCAGCGCGTCCTTGACGGCCGCGTTGTAGGACTCGACCTTCGCGAACGCCTCGTCCAGGGCGGTCTCCATGCCCGCCTTCGGGCGCAGGATCCGCTTCTTGATGATCTCGGGGAGGTTGCGGTCCTCCAGGTTGACGACCTTGAACCGCCCGGCGAGGTACTGCACCGCCGCCTCGAGGTTCTTGACGTCGGCGCCGACGACGTCCTCGCCGACGAGCTGGGACAGGTTCCGCTGCCGGGAGATGAACGACACGATCGGCACCGGGCGGTCGCTGTCCCCGGACTCGATCAGCTTGACCAGCTTGCTGACCTCGTTGTTCACCTTCTCCTGGTTGGACATGTGCGCCTGGAGCCACAGGATCAGCTCGTCCAGGAAAAGGATCAGCCCGGTGTAGCCGTGCTGGCGGGCGTGCCGGCTCATCACCGCCAGGCCGTTCTCCAGCGGCAGGTAGGTCTCGGCCGCACCGCGCGCGCCGTAGGCGTAGGTGGAGAACGGGCCGTCGAGCAGCGCCGACTCCAGGGCGGTGCGCAGCGGGTCGCCGGGCGGCGCGTCGAACGCGCGGTCGAGGTCGCCGCTGCTCCATGAGGGACCGGACGCGCCGCCCAGGTCGAGGTTGGGCAGGTCGTCGTCGGGGTCCGCCGGGGCGGGCGCGGAGCCGCCGAGCCATTGGGCGAACCTGGCGTCGTCGGCGAGGAAGCCGCGCTGCCTGCGCGCGTCCCGCAGCATGGCGTCGGACCGGTGGACGGGCGGGCTGGGCAGGCCGAGCCGCCGCGCCTCGGCCGCGTAGCCGCCGAGGATCGCCGAGTCCAGGTCGGTGACGCCCACCAGGTGGAACGGCACCATCATGAACTTCTGGTCGCGCAGCCAGTCGTCGTGCTCGGCGACGAGCTCCTGGAACTCCGCCTTGCGCCGCGCCGCCGGATGGCTCTCCAGCAGCGCGTGCAGCACGGTCATGAAGTGGCTCTTGCCGGAGCCGAACGACCCGTGCAGGTAGGCGGCGTTCGACGTGCCGGACCGCACCGACGCCTTCACCAGGTTCAGCGACTCGCCGAACGCCTGCCGGAGCTGCCCGGTGACGACGTACTCGTCGATGCGCTGCTCGGCCTCGTCGAACCCGCCGGTCAGCTCGACCTTGTAGTCACCGGCGAGGACCTCTTCGGGGATGTCCAGGACGTCCCGCAGGTACAGTTCCGCCGCCCGCTCCGCCACCCGTCGACTCCCCTCGCCACACCTGCGCGCACACCCCTGCCGCGGCCCCAAAGATAGTCCCGCGCGGGGCCCGGAGGCGCCGCCTCCACCGCATTCGCGCTTTCGCACCACTTCGCCGTCCCCATGCTCGGCGTTCCCCATGACAAGGAACACGGCGACCGCCGAGAACAGCCCGCCCGGGGGAACCACGGCCACACCGGGACCTTCGTGATCAGCGCCGTCGCTGTTCCCGTTCGGCTTCGGTCAGGGTCTTGTGAACGACGCCGACCGACACCCTGACCCCCGCCGCGATGGTGCGTATGGATTCACCACGTCGGCGGCGGGCCAGGATCATGGCCCGCATGTCGTCGTCGACCACCGGAGGCCGCCCGCCGAGTCGGCCGCGCCGGCGGGCCACCTCCAGGCCGGATACCACGCTGGAACAGGTCGTTGAAGACGATCAACCCTTCGAGGAGGTTGCGGCCGAGGCGGTCGACCTCCTGGACGGTCAGCATGTCGCCGTCGCGGATGTGGGACAGCGCGTCCAGCAACGCTGGCCGGTCCTCGGCGGCGGGCTTCCCGTTGGCCTGCTCCTCGAACACCTTCAGGCAGATCGGGTCGAGGGCGCTGCGCTGCCTCTGGGTCTTCTGCTTATCGGTGCCGACTCGGACGAGACCGATGAGCGCCACAGCGAGCATGGAGAGCCCTCGAAGGGTGATTTGGCGATAACGCTATGCAGGGCCACGGGTCCTACGTGCATCGCCTCATCTGTCCCCGCTCTCATGTAGCGATGTCAAGTATGCGTTCATCCGCATATCCCCGATCGAAGGGAGTGGAGTCGCTTGCTTCGTCAATGGATCAAGAACATGACCCGACTGACGTCCGTGGCAGTGGCTTCTGCGGCGGGCTTCACGGCCTTAGCGTCACTGGCGACTCCGGCGGAAGCTACCGGCTGGAATGTCACAGCCGGCTCTGGCGCGCAATGCAAGGGAGGAGGGACCTACTGCATCTTCTACAGCCCCAACGCATGGTTCGGAAGCAACAATGCGGTGTGGAGCTTTAACTACAGAGCACCCAACCTCGGTCAATGGACCTTCGCCCACTGCTCGCAAGGTGGGGACGGCAGTTGCGCCGGGTGGAACACCTACATCCGCAACAACGCAGCGTCGATGGCCGCCATCGACTGCAAGGGCATGACAGTCTGGGTCTACCCGAACTACACGGGCAACTTCAACTGGGTCAGCGGAGGCTCATGGGGGAACCTCAACGGCTACATCAGGAACAACGAGGCGTCCACGTCGAGAGGCAACCTGTGCTGACAGGCCACCGCCGCCGAGCCCCATCCCCTGCGACAACAAAGGAGAAGCCTTGCCGAACATGATGTCGCGACGTGCAGTTCTGATCGCCGGAGGCGGCACCGCGGCCGCGACCGCACTAGCGGCCGCTTTCGTCGTGGCAGGGGCGGATACCCCCGCCTCAGCAGGCTCCTCCGAGCAGCCCACCACCACCACGATCTACACACCGTCGGTCCGCAGCAGCGCGATGCCGCTGGACGTCTATCACCTCAGTGGAGCCCAGCAGGCACAGCTCCACAACCAGCGGAACATCATGAACCGCAACTGCATGAAGGCGTTCGGGCTTTCCTATCTTCCGCACTACACTGACCGGGCGGAGGTCATCGCCGCGTCGTTCGCCGTCAACAGCAGCCGCCGCTACGGAATCAGCGACCCGGTCGCCGCGAGCAGATTCGGCTACCATCTGCCCCCGCAGCCGACCACAGGGTCCGCTGACAGCGGTGACGAGTCCGACAGCTCACCAATGGCGATGTCGCCGGACAAGTACCGGGTGTTCACCGGAACCCGGAAGCCGTCGGCCTCGGCTTCCGTGGGAAAGATGCCCGATACGCAGGCGCAGAAGGACTCACCCGGCGACTACCACGGCAAAGCGATTCCGCCTGGGGGATGCGCTGGCCAGACCGATCGCAAGCTGCTGTTCACCTCCCAGACACGGCAGGTGGCGAAGGCCAATCAGATCGCAGCAGAGCTGAACCAGAAGGCTTTCCTTAAGACCGTTCAGGATTCCAGGGCACTCAAGGCGAACGACGCATGGCGGCAGTGCATGACCGACAAGGGCCATGACCGCTACACCAGTCCGCTGAAGGCCGCTGCCGCCTTCGATCTCAATCAGCCCGTAGCGAAAGCAGAGATCGAGACAGCAGTCGCCGACGTCGCCTGCCAGAAACACGTGGAGTACGTTCCCACCTTGACCGCTATCGAGAAGGGCTACCAGAAGGCCGCGATTGCGAAGCACACCGCTACCCTCGCCCCCTTGAAAAAACAGGTGGCCAAGCGGACCGCGGCACTCGCGGAAGCGACCCAGACCAGCGGCGGATAACCGAGTCGCAATGACAGCGGGCTGCGGGCCCGCACCCAAACCCTCGATCTTTCGCAAGGACGGTCGGGTAGCGACGCACCCGACCGTCCTTGGTCATCGCCGCGGCGGGCGGCAGCGGCACCTCGCCGCCAGGTCGTTCCACGCCAACTCGGTGATCCGGTCCGGGAACTCCGACGGATCAACCGCACCGACCGGGCGCCCGACGACGCCGAGCGCGCTCAGGTAACGCGCCTGGATCGACTCCACTGATCCCTGGACGGCGGCGGCTACCTCACCGCTACCTCAAAGGCTGGTGGCCCTGACCTGCGGCTGACGCAACCGGGGGATGGCTCCCCCGGCCCCGGCGGGAACGGCGGAGCGCGAGAACCAGGGCCGACCAAGGGGGGACGCGAGGAATCGCCAGATGGGGCGCTCCGGGGCCGCGAACGCCCTCGATCGGTGTGCTCGTCCGTGGGCGCGACCAAAGTCCACCCCCTCGGGCGTCCTGCGGAACGCATCGACCACGCTCGCGCCATGCACTGTCCGCCGGGCCCCGTTATGGTCGGTGCGGAACTCGTTGCCGTCCAGAGCGCGGCGGATGGGAAGAAACCACCGGTACCCCTCGGGAGAGACGTTCATGCCCCTCGAACCTCGTTTCCGGCGGGTGGCCGCGCTGCACCGTCCGTTTGTGGACAGGGAGGCGGTGATGGCCGCGTTCGCCGAGCTCTTAGGAACCCGGCTGGGCTCACCGTGCGTGTTCAACGTGGTCGGGGTCGGCGGCATCGGCAAGTCCCGCCTCTTGCAGGAACTCAAGCAGCGCAGCGCCGAGACGCACCGGACCGCGACGATCGACCTGCAGGTGCCCGCGATGCGGCAGCAGGAGGACGCCCTGGCGGTCCTGCGCGTCGAACTCGGCCGCCAGGGGGTGCGTTTCGACCGTTTCGACATCGCCTACGCCGTCCTGTGGCAGCGCCTCCATCCGCACCTGCGGCTGTCCAGCAAGGAACTCCCGTTCGTGGACGAGAGCGAAGCACTTTCCCAGATCCTCGACGGCGCGGCCGGCGTCCCCGTGTTCGGCACCGGCGTGGGTCTGCTGCGCCTGCTCGGCAAGGCCACGAGCGGGAGGAGGCAGCGGCAGCGGATCAAGTCCGACGACACGCTCAGGCAGCTGGACGACCTCACCAACGCCGAACTCGCCGACGCCGTCACCTACCTTTTCGCCGAGGACCTGCGGGACGGCTCCGACCGGCCCTACATCATCTTCGTGGACGCCTATGAGGCGCTCGTCCCCGCCCCGGCGCCGTCGGGCCACGCGTTGACCCAGGACGTCTGGCTCCGCGACCTTATCGCCCAGCTCGATAGGGGCTTGGTCGTCATGGCCAGCCGCGAACCACTCTCCTGGGCGGCGCACGACCCCGCCTGGAACGAGGCGATCCACCACCAGCGCGTGGACGGCCTGCCGATGCCGGCCCGGCTGGAGCTGCTGGCGGACGGCGGCATCACCGACCACGTCGCACGCCAGGCGATCGCGACCGCCAGCCAGGGCGTGCCCTTCTACCTTCACCTGGCCGTGGACACCCGCACGACGGCCAGGCAGGCGGCGGCGGTCTCCTCCGAGGAGATCCTGCAACGCTTCCTGGCCCACGTAGCCCCCGACGAGATCCGCACGCTCGAACTGCTGAGCGTCGCCCGGATCTTCGACTATGAGATCTTCCAGGCCGTGGCGGACGCCTTCGACCTGCCCCGGCACCGGGTGGCCTGGGAGTCGCTGACCGCCTACTCGTTCGTCTACCCGGCCGGCGCCCACGGCCGCCGACTTCACCAGCTCATGCGCGCTGCACTGCATGCCAGGCTGTCCCAGGACACCGTCCGGGACGTCCATGCCTCGCTCCGGCACGTCTGGGACTCCCGCGTCGGCGGCGACCACACGGCCGAGGACGGCGTCGCCACCCGCGCCCGTGCCGTCCGCGAGGCCGCCTACTGCGGTCTGCACGCGGGCGACCTCGACGGCGCGGGCATCCTCGCGTATGCGGACCAGGCCATGTCACACGGCGGCAAGCAAGGCGTCGACGGGGTGACGCAGGACCTGCGCGACTTCCTGGACGCGGGTTCCGGCGACCCGGACCTCGCCCAGACGGCACTCTGCCTGGAGGCCGAGTCGGCCGTCCTTCTCGGGGACGCAGAGGCCGCCATACGGCTCACCCCGGCCATCGACTGGCCGCTGGATTGCGCGCCGGGCGCGCGCCTCGCCCTGGCGGGCGCGCACGGCCGCCGCATCGCCGGTGCGACCGGTGAAGCGCAGCGCCTCTTCCGTCAGGTGTGGGATCACCACTCCGGTCCTGTCCGCCTGCGGGCGGGTTTCTGCATGGCGGACCTCGACATGTGCCAGGGCCGGTTCGGGGACGCGCTGTCCATCACCCAGCAGATACTCGCCGACGCCCCGGACGACGACCTGGTGCTGCGCGGCGACGTGGTCCGCCTCCAGCATCTCGGATACCGGTTCGGGTTCGACCTCGACGCGTCCGCCCGGTCCCTGGAGGCGGCCGCCGAGCTCTACGCGCGGGCGGGCGCCATCATCGGCCAGGCCGACATCAAGACCAACCGGGCCGAGCTGCTCGCCTGGACCGACCCGTCCCGCGCTCTCGATGCCGCCGCCGACGCCATCGACGCGCAGACCGAACTCGGCGCCCACCACGAGATAGGCAAGGCGTTCACCGCTCTGGCCAGCTCAAGTCGAGGTGCCCGCCCTTGACGCGGCCCGCGAACGCCTGCCACGCACCCGGCCCGAAGACCAGCTTCGGCCCGTCCGGGTCCTTCGAATCCCGCACCGCCACCGCCGCCACCAAGTCCGCCACCTCGACACACTGGTCACCGGTATTAGTGCTGTAGCTGCTCTTCTGCCACTCAACCGGAACCGATGCGACCTCGACGCACTCCGCACCCGATGAGTCGCTGCGACTGCTCTTGCGCCAGATGCAGGACGACAGGTTAACCACGCTCATACCCCTCCATGACCGCACGAACGAACCGCACGGAGTCGCCAGCTGGTAGTGCAGCAGATCGCACTTGATCGAAGGCTACGGCACGCTCGTTCACGTCGCGAGGGCTCTCCAGTAGAGGGCCGTAACCACCACCGCTGTCCATGTAACACATTTGGGAGCGTTCCTCGAACTCCAGGAGCACGAATCCGCTCGCTTGATAGACGGGAGCATCGTCTCGGACGATCTGGAGTGTGATGTGCGGTTCGCTTGCCATGGTCAAGAGGTGTTCGAGTTGCCCGCACATCACCTCGCGACTTCCTACAAGCCTCCGGACGACGTACTCACCCAGGACGAAGAGGAACAGCGGGGAATCGGCCCGCGTCAACAACACCTGCCTCTCCAGCCGTACTGTGAGCAACTCCTCGAGTTTCTCGGCCCGCTGACCTACCTCCAGCACTGCCCGTGCGTACTCAGGTGTCTGCAGTAGCCCAGGCACGAGCAACGGCGCGAACGCCTTGACGTAGGACGCGTCGCCTTCTGCCTCGGCATAGGGACGGAACCCAGGAGGGAGAACCTGAAGTTTGCCGAGTTCTTGGATCCACCCCCATAGGCGGTAGAACGTCCCGTTGGTCGCGAAGCACGTATCGCAGTCTATGGCAAATTTGTCAGATGGTCCGTTTTGACCCGCCTCGACCTGACCGATCCACTGGGGCGTGTATCCGAGCTTTTGGGCAAGTTGTGGACGGGACATACCGGCCGCCTCGCGATAGGCACGCAACTCGACACCGAAGTACTCGACGGGAGAGGACGGGGTGCCGGGGTCACGAGGACGGCGAGGCATAAGGACCTCCAAGATCCGAAAGTGGGGCGACTTTCCAACCGCCCATCCAAGGCTTCTTTTGTTGGGCTTCTTTCCCTTCCAGACCATAACCCGATCACACAAAGATGGGGAGTCATTACGGAGAGAAATCCAGCAGGAAAGTTAAACGATCATGAACACGTCCGTCAACCCCGCTGACCAGGCGCTGGCCCAGCTCCGCCAAGACTTCCAGGGACATCGAATCTGGCGTGCGACGCGCTACGACGGAAAGCTCGGCGACTGGGTCGCCACTCTGCACGACCCCAAGGCCGGCATAGAGCCGACCGTTGTACGCAACAGCGCAGAAGAGCTACGTAAGGCACTGACCATCGAACTCAGTCGCGTAACCAAGCGCACCACGGGGCAGCGCAGTAGGTGGGACCGATGGTAAAGCGATGGAACGTATCGCAGGATCGCGCTGGGTCGTCCCCCACTTCCTCTGTAACGACCCATCTCGACAGGCTCTCAACGGAAGTTATCCGCGAGGGCTGGCAAACCCTCCGCCGCTACGACGGGCCGCACCCGCTTCTCCGGGTATTCGATCCCGCTGTGCCCCATTTCGGGGAAAGCGTCAGCCTCGTCCACGAATCGACGTCTCGTACGTGGTGGTACCAGTCGAGCACGGGAGAGAATCTCGCGCCATACAATCGGCCCGGCCTCGCCGCCGCGAGGATCACCCGCATCCTCATCCCGTTCGTCACCGCCGTGCTCGCCGCCCGGACACACCGGGAGACAGCGATCGACGTGACGTGCCCTGACATCCCGAGCGCTCCGGACCCGGCTCAAGCGGTGACCGTCGCCAAGCTGCAAGAGCGTTTCGCTGGCGTCATCTGCTGGTGGGGTCTCTCCACCAAGGAGTGGTGGGCACTGATCCCCGGAGGGACGCAATGGCAGATCGTCAACGCAGCCGACCCTGACGACCTCGTCCAGGCCGTCCTCGAGGCCCGCCCGGAGAGGTGACCGCAAGCCGCCGCGCGGCCGGGAGACGCCCCCGGCTCCCCGCCGCGCGGCTTCCACACGTCAGGGACGCGTCACGCCTTCTTACGTCCTCGCGTCTTAGCGGCCGGACGCCACTTGTTGAGATCCTGCTCCGACAGCTCGTATCGAGCGAGTTGCTCGTTGAGGAACGCCTCGAATTCCTCGGCCGGAACGCCGCCCCACTCGGGGTCCTCCTCGCCGTGCCACTGCTTCACCCACGGCAGCACCTCAAGCAGCCCGGCCAGCAACGGCGTCAGCTTCTCCACACCCCAGGCCCCGACCTCGGCCCGGTCGTTGACGAGGTTGGCGAGGGCCTGCGCCTGATCCTTGTGATCCCAGCCGGCCCACCCGAGGAGCAAGGTGTCATCCGCGTCCGGGCTCGCCCCGGGATACGAGATGAACCGCTCCTTCGGCACGTCCAGCTTCCCGCGCTGCGACCAGTACGAGTTCTTCTGGAAGTCCTTCGGCGCATACTTCGGAGGGACCGCGATGTCGAGCCGCTTCCCCGTCCGGTCCTCCTCGCGTTGAAGTTCCCAGACGTGCTCCCACTCCTCACGCTTGCGCAGGCCGGTGTCCTTGTAGCGGAGCGCAGCGAGATACGGCACGTGCTCGTCCGCAATGACCTCGGCCAGCACCTTCGCCAACGGAAGATCACGCTTCTTCATGTGGTCGGACGCATACAGGGCGCCCACGCTCTGCATGTCCGCGTCATCCTTGAACTGGTCCGCAAGCTGGTTAACCGTCAGCGTGCGCGGCTGCTTGAACCCATCACGCAGCCCGAACCAGAGATCCTCACGCTCACACCGATCGAGAATCCAGTTGCGGAGCGCAACCTTCTCCTTCTTCTCCCAAGGTTCGGTCGCCCACCGCCGCTTGTACTCCGGCCGCTCGATCAGCCCAATACCCCTGGGCAGCTTCTCGATCAGGTCGATGCGAGCCTGCACCACCCCCCGATACTCCTCCGGCCACCTCTCCGGAATCTCCGCAACCGGCTTGGATCCGTGACGAACGAACCACTCATCGCGGTCACCACTTGTCAGGCGTCGCGCCATAACGATCTCGAACGCCCGCTCCCCCAACTGCACCTCTGGCAAGGTCTCGACGTCCGGCATCGTGGCTCGTGCCACGTCCTCCGCGCTGAGCAGGCCATAGGAGCCGTAGAATTTCCAGTCCAACTCCTCCTGCAACGCAACCATTCGTTGCTTCTTCGAAAGGCTCACGGCACCCGAATGATCGAGGCTTGAGCGTGTCGGAACGTAATCTTGCTCTAGATTGAGGACCTTTTTCGTACCCAGCTCATCAAGTGCAATCACTAGATGCGTCAGATACTCCGCCGGCAACGGAAGTCGCTGTATTTTTGCTGCACCGAACTGATAAAAGCGCTCCCATTCTTGGGACTTAAACCCCTCATTCACTCCCTGGCCACCCTTATTGTGACTGACTTGCTTCAGCCAGAAACATGCCGCAGAGGAGTTCAACAATCCCAGCAGTGCGAGATAATCCTCTTCTCGCGCCCCCTCTGGAAGTTTGATAACCGGAGAGGTTTGCTTGAAAACTCGCCCACCTCGGTCAAGCACGAAATGATTGTGGGTGGCAACTTCGGCATACACAATCGACGTTAGCGTCCTGTAGGCCGACGAGGTGTGTTGCATGTAGTCAAACCATTGGAGTTTCGCATCAGCCATGTCCCCGTGAAAGGTTCGACGAGCAGCAAGAACTGTCCTCCACGGGAAAAGCTCCTTCTCCAACGTGGGGAGGACCACGTGTGTACCATAGGGATAGATGATGCATTCTTGAGGGTGGGAGCTCCAGTCACGCACTACTTCACCCACCATTAGTAGCCTAGCATGACGTGGATCGATCCTCCTCTGCAATGGAAATCTTGTCGGGCGAACATAGGCCTCATCCGCACCAACTCGCACTGCTCGCCCAATGGGCAATTCTATTTCTTGAGCGAGAGTTGCCTTTCCGGCTGCCATTTGATCAGCTACCTCACGCGCACCGCCACCACTTAGCGTCCAGGGATGAGCTGCGAAATCTTGGCGAGCAATATCGCTCACGGCAACCCAATCAGATTCGCTACCCGGCTGACGGTACTGCCGAGTAATGGCGACCCAAACGGCACCCTCAGCGGCGTTTGCGGGTTGGACGGGTTCACCACGGATACCCAAAACGGCCCGGACAGGGTCACTTGTCAGGGCAGTACGGTTACGTCCAGCCAGGATAATCGTGGGAGTTCCATGGCCGGGAATGTATGCACCTGACGTATCGATGACATGGGTCAGATCGACCTGCTCGTAAAGCCAAGAAACAAGAAGTTTTCCAAACTCGCGCTTCATAAATGAGTTGGCCGTTATCTGACCAGTGAAACCGGCTGCACGATCAGCCCCACCGACACGGATAGCCAACTCGAATATTCGTTGCGCAAATGGAACAGAAAGCGCGTACCTACCGGAGGCGGCGCTGTAGGCGCGGTAGTTCTCGTTCTCCTGCTTGTCCTTCGCGACGATGTAGGGCGGGTTGGCGACGACCACGTGGTAGGACTCCACGCCGAGCAGGTCGCAGCGCTTCGCGTACTCCTTCACGTCCTCCGTGGCATAAGTGAACTGCTCGTCGCTACCGAAGAGCATTCCCGTCTCGATTTCGGCGCCTCGGCCGTGGAGGAGGGAGTCGCCTACCGCCACGTTGATGGGGAAAGCCGGGGCGGTGTCGAGGCGGGTTTCGCCTGCGGCGTGGAGGGCGGCGACGAGCAGCCGGAAGCGGGCGATCTCGGCGGCGAAGGGGTTCTTGTCGCAGCCGTGGACGGATTCCAGCACGCGGCGGATGCGCGTCCAGCGGTCGAGGCCCGGGGCGTGGGCCTCCCACTTGTCCAGGAGGCGCCGGAAGATGCCGAGGAGGAAGTGGCCGGAGCCGCAGGCCGGGTCGATGGTGCGGAGCCCATGCACCACGGGCTCGTCGCCGGGCCATCCGGCGGGCTTGTGCTTCCAGGGCGGTTCGAGTCCGAACTCCTCGACGGCCGGTTCGAGCGTGAGGTCGAGGATGAACTCCTCAACGAACTCGGGGGTCTGGAGGAGCGCGTACGTCTTCTTTGCGTGGTCGGAGAGGTCCTGGTAGAGGTCGCCGAGGAAGCGGGTGTCCAGGTCCTCTTTATCCGTGAAGTCGTGGACGATCCGGCCGTCCGGGTCGAGGCGGCGCCAGAACTTCAGCAGCTCCGCCGCCTGCTCGTAGGACGGCTCCATTTCCCACAGCGGGTTGTGGTCGCGGTCGAACAGGCCCGCGACGGTCTCGTTCGTGGCGGCGAGGTGGTCGAAGGCGGCGATCAGCCAGTCCCGGTCGTTCTTGTCCGGGTGTTCGCGGAAGAACTGCTGGTGACGCTCATCGGCCTCGGCGAGGCGGTCGCCGGGGCCGGCGATCCACGGCTCGGCGATGAGGTCGTTGTCTTCGCAGAACCGCACGAACACGGTCGCGAGGATCCAGGCGACGGCGGCCTGGGTGACGCGGTCGTCCCGCCACTGCCCGAACCCCAATGCGGTGCGCTGGGCGTCGCGGGCGCGGTCGTACTCGCCCTTGAGCTTGGCGTGGAACCGCTGCCCCGGCTCGGTGTAGGCGCGCAGGTCGTCCTCAAGTGCGGTGACCTGCTTGCGGAGGTCCTTCAGCAGGGCCGCCTTGTCCACGCTCACTCGTTACAGTCCCCTCGCTCGGTCGTGCGGTCTTGTGTACGGGTCGTGCTGCCGGCCGGTCAAGCGGCCTGGCCGCCGCGCAGGCGGGCGACAAAAGCCTTGTCCAGAACGGTCCACTCGTTGGTGCCGATCGCCTCGACCGTCCGGCCGTCGAGGTTCGGGGTGGTGCGCGGCGCCTCCGACGGGCACAGCAGCCACAGCCCGTGCGGGACGTCCGACGCGCGGCGCGCCGAGTTCTGCAGGCCCGTCAGCAGGTCGTGCCCGCCGATGTCGAAGTACCGGGCGAGCAGGCCCGCGTTGTGGACGAACAGCACCGTCCGGGGCGGGGCGGCGCGGTCGAGGAGCCGCCGCCCGGTGCGGTCCAGGACGCGGACGACGAACGAGCGGAGCCCGCCCGGCAACTGCCCGGTGCGGGTGAAACGCTCGTCCGCGCGGAGCACCTGACCCCAGTCGGCGCCGTGCTCCTCGGCCAGCGCGCGGAACTCGGCGAGGAACACGTCCGCGAAGTTCACCGCCACGACCGGGTACGCGGCGGCGATCGCGTCCGCGACGCCCGCGGCCCGCTTCAGGTGGACCGTCAGCGCGAGGAACCCGCCCTGGCGGGCGGCCTCGGCGAGCCTGGCGTCCGCGATGTCGGCCGGGCCCTCGCCGGGGGCGCCGAGCCCGGCGCCGAGGCGGGTCGCGGTGGTGCTGCTGGACGGCGTCCGGGGCCGCACCGGCGCCGGAGGGAAGAACCGCTCGGCGGCCTGGTCGTACACCAGCGGGAACCCCGCCTCCGCCAGCGCGTCCTCAACGTCCACGTACGTGGGCGGGGGCGTGTAGGCGTCCAGGTCGGGGAACCGGGCGCTGACCTTCGTCATCAGGTCACGCAGCGCGACGCCCTGCGGGTGGCGGACGCCCGCGCCGGCCTGCGACAGCCGCAGCGCCCGCGCCAGGTCCAGGCCGCGCGGGTAGAGCTGGAGCGTCGGGGAGGCCAGCGCGTCCTCGGCGACACCGGAGGCGAGGCGGACCAGGCGGGTGTCCGACAGCGGCGCCATGCCGTCCGGCGGGTCGACGTCGCGCAGGGCGCGGATCACCTCGGCGCCGCCGGGCAGCGGGTCCTGCCGCGCCAGCTCGTCCGCGCGGGCGCCGAGCGCGGCGGCGTAGTCGGACAGCTCGGCGGGCGTCGGATCCTCGGTGCCCGGCAGCGACTCCAGCGCGACCAGGACATGCCGCCCCCGCCGGACCCGGTCCAGGCGGGGTTCGCGGCCGTCGTCGCCGTCCCCGCCGGTGAACGCCTCCGCCTCCACGGCGGCGCGGACGACGGCCAGCGACCGGGCCGCGGTCACCTCCGGCGGCGCGTCGGCCGCGCCGTGCCGGACGCGCAGCAGGTCCGCCAGCTCGGCGGCGGTCGCGATGCCGCCAAGGTTGCGCACCAGGTTCACCACCTCGTCGCGGACGGGCGCCAGCCGCGCGGCCGCCGCCCACCGCTCGATGGCCTCCTTGTGGTGCCGCGACACCGTCGCCTGCGTGATGCCCGCCGCCTTCGCGACGGTGCTCTGCGTCGGCCACGGCTCGTCCGGGACGGAACCGTCCGCGTCGGGGAGGCCGAGCAGCCGCCGCAGCGTCTCCCCCTTGCGGGAGCCTCGGCGCTCGTCGGCGGGGACGAGCATCGCCGCGAGGTCGTCCACGCGCGTCCCGGCGCGCTGCTCCCCCGCCGGTGCCGCGGCCGACGGGCCGGCGACCGCCTCGTCCCCCGGCTCCCGTCCCGGGCGGGAGTGCGGGCGCAGCGCCGCGGTCCATTGCCGGTGCCGCCGGTTCAGCTCCTTCTTCGCGATCGCGCCCGCGCCGCGCGCCTTGGCGATCTGGTACTGCGGGACGTCCAGGAGCTGCCCGACCGTCGTGGCGTTGAAGCCCGCCGCGACCGCCACCGCGCGCGGCGACAGCCCCGCCGCGATCAGCGGGGTCTCCGTGGTCGCCGCGTCCGCCGCGATGTCCCGGGCGGCCTTCAGCTCCTCCGGCCCGAGCCCCGGCTCGGCGTCGCCGCCGGCGAGGGTCTCCTGCGTCGTCGCCGGGGCCGTCGCGTCCGCCCTGCGGAAGACGTCCTGCCAGGCGGCCTCCATCTGCGCGAACGTGTCGAACCGCTCCGACACGTCCCGGTGCAGGGCGCGCCGGAAGAACGCGGTGAGCCCGTCGCGCAGCGCCGGCTCGAACAGCTCCGCCGACAGGTACGGGTACGGGTCGTCGCCCGTGCGGGGGTCGGAGCGCTCGTCGCCCCACCTCGGCCGCTCCCCCGACGCCATCTCATGCAGCGTCACCGCCGCCGCGTACCGCTCGGCGTGGTCGTCGAAATCGGGGCGGCTCGGCGTGCCCAGGAACGGGTCGAGGTAGCCGCGGGTGCCCGCCGTCGGGTCGCGGTCCGACACGTCGGTGAGGGAGAAGTCGAGCAGCTTCAGCTCCCACGTGCGGTCCGCGCGCCGCAGCACCCCGAAGTTCTCCGGCTTCAGGTCGCGGTGCCGCACCCCCTTGGCGACGAGCTGGTCCAGCGCGCGGAACAGGTCACGGCCGAACCGTTCGAGCTGGTGGTAGGTGAGCTTGCCGTCGTCGTGCAGGACGGCGGCGAGGGTGCGGTCACCGGCGAACTCCAGGTCCAGGACGGTGCGGTCGGCGAGCTGCCGGGGGCCGCCCAGCAGCCGCACGATCGCGCCGCCGCCGACCTTGGCGAGGGCCTCCGCCTCCGCGGCCAGCCGGCCCGCCTTCGCCTCGTCCAGGGCCACCTTGAGGACCCGCTCCGGGGCTTGGCCGTGACCGTTCTGGGCGCCGTCCTCGTCGTCGGTGTCGCGGCGCACCAGCAGCGCCCGTGACGTCGCGCCGGAGCCGAGGACCCGCTCGGCGCGCCACAGCCCCTCGGTGTCGCCGTCCACGATCTGGCCCGGCATCGCGGTCAGCGGGTCGGTGCCCTCCCAGCCGCCGGTGAGGGCGTCCTCGGGGACCGCGGCGTCCTGCTCGGCGGCGTCCAGCTCCGCCAGGAAGCGGTCCGCCGACTCCAGCCGGTTCGCCGGGACGCCCTGCGTGGCCTCGAAGACGAGGCGGTCGAGCCGGTCGCCGAGACCGTCCGCGACCCCGTACGGATGCAGCCCGCCCGCGTCGCGGAGCGAATCGATCAGGGTGGCGCGGTCGGGGGCGGGCGGCCGCCCGGTGAGGATCAGGTAGGCGATGGCGCCGACGCCGAATACGTCCAGGTCCACCGGGTCGGGGTAGGGCTGGTCGAACTCGGGCGCCAGGTAGACCAGCGCCGCCTCGTCGACCAGTTCGGCGTCCAGGGTGGACTGGCCGATCGTCATCGGGGTGGCGGTGTCGAAGTCGCGCGCCGCCGTCTGCCAGTCGATGATGCGCAGCACCGGGCGGGACCCGTCGTCGCGCGCCGACACGTACACCGACCGCGCCGACAGCGCCCGGTGGTACAGCGACCGGTTGTGCGCGTACCGGACCGCCTCGGCGAGCTGCCGCACCAGCGCCAGCCGCGTCTCCGGCGTCAGCGACGCCCCGTGCACGTCCAGATAGGAGTCCAGGCGCAGGTCACGGTGGTCGTGGCGGAACAGGATCGCCGAGCCGCCCTGGTGCTCTCGGATCTGCACGGCCTGCGCGATGCCCGGATGGTTGATGCCCTGCAGCACCTGGTACTCGCGGCGCGCCGCCCGGTCGACCGTCCGTCGCGCCTCGTCGGTCGCCTGCCGGTTCACCAGGTAGATCCGGACGCGGCCCTCCTCGTGCACCATGTCGTGCCGCTCGGCCAGCCGGTCCTCCCACCTCGGCCCGGCCTCCAGCACGCTCGGCTGCATGCGCCACTCGTCCCCGAACCGCAGATGCGCCGTGGAGTGGGTGATGCCGATCCGGTCCAGCATCTGCGGCAGCCGCTTGGAGAAGTCCTCGGCGACCCTCCGGTGCTCCCGCTCCGGCGGGCGTCCCAGCAGGTCGGTCCAGATGCGGGCGAGGCCCGTCTCCCGGTCGTCGCGTCCGTACACCCGCGTGCGCTGGACCTCGTCCAGCTCCGACACGAGGTCGGGGGCGGACAGGAACACCGCGGGCTCGATCCGCGGGACCCGGACGCTGAAGAACCCCAGGTCCTTTGCGGCCCAGATCAGCCGTTCCTTCAGCTCCTTGGACTTCCAGTCGGTCAGCGGGAGCGGGTTGCGGAGCGTCCTCGGCCGGTCGGGGCCCTGGAACCTCCACGTCGCCCCGTTGTTGGCGACACGTCCCGGATGCCCCTTCAGCTCGACGAGGTACAGCCCGCCGGGCGCCGCCACGAACAGGTCGCACTCGTGCACCCGGCCCGACGGGGCGACGAACGAGAACAGCGCCCACGCCCGGTACGGCTCCACGTTCGGCAACAGCGCCTTGACATGGTCGAGCCCCTCCTGCTCCCAGGCGTAGTCGGAGGGCCGCTCCTGGAACCACCGCTGGACGGGCCTCGGCGGCCTCGGAACCGGCCTGGAGGACCCCGCCATCACCCCTCCGTTCCCCGCACTGCCCACGCCCGCCCGCCGTGCCTGGGCGAGCCTAGATCCTACCGACGCCCCACCCCTGCCCTGGGGCGTTTTCGGCCCGCGCCCGTGTCAGATACCGGCCACCCACGCCCCGTAATCCCCCACGCGCCCCCAGACGTCCGCCTGCACCGGAGCCTTGGACCGACACCGGACCGGCGCGGAACCCTGAGTCGACCAGCCATTCAGTCAAGGGCATTCGGGCGGCGCCGGGCTAGAGTTCGCTGTCTTTGAGCACACCTGGCCAGCGCAGATCACCCGCCGCTGCGACCGAAAGAGCGAGGCTGGATTCACGGGTTAGCTGTTTCCTGACTCGGAGTCTCTGCCCGACAGCGTGGCGAGCCGACCGCCGGTACCGCACTGGTTCTGAGCGCAGGGCAAGAAATGGGAATCCTAAGGATTTCGTCGCAGCAACAATGCGGTCGCGGTCAGAAGCCGGATCGGGCGCGATCCAGAATCCGGGGGCGTAGTGCCCGATGCAGCAGCGGTGGCGCGGGATGCCTTGGCGGGCAGTGTCACGCCCCAGCCCGGCTTCCGGCCCACGAGCGGTTCCAGTCCGACCGGCAGGCGACTCGGGTCCGCAGGTAACCTCCTCGACCGGGCGGCACCGCCCCCGTCTCGTGCCCGTGAGAGCAGTTGTTCCCCGTCGCCGTTAGGGGGAGACCACACGCTGACGTGGTCTCCCCCTAATCAACTAACGATGGTTTTGGCAACTTCTCCGGCAACTCCGCCTATAGCAGCCAACCCCGCCACACCACCTACACGACCCATAATGCCCCAAGCAGCCGCTCCCCAGCGCCGTTGTTCTTCCTGCTCTTGGAATGATGCCGCACAGGAGAACATTGCACCACTAAGCTCGAACGTCACCTTTCGAACCTGCACCGTTCCGTATTCTTCGATGCTCGAAAGATATGTCTGCGCCTCATTAATGAGCGCCAATAGGTAGCCTTTGGACACTGCAGGGAGCGTGTCCGATTCATTAACAAGGCTTGTGGCTTCGACTAGTGAATTCGAGATTGCCTCAATCTCGTCCGCTAGCATGGCGGGTGCCGCTTCACGATCATCGATCCACTGCCCCAGTACCTGCAATTGAGCAAGGTCGCGAGGATCGATAACACGCCTCACTACCTGGTTGTTCGTCCCCCATGGAGTCGACACGGCGAAGACCGCTCGGTACCAGTGCGGGACAGCAGCCCGAAGCGACGTGACGTTACGGCCGATTGCTTCGAGCGCCGAGATTTCCCTCTCGACCTCGCGCAGCAGCTCGACCGCATGCGCATGCTTCTTCCAGAACTCAACGCTCAAAGCGTTGAGGTCGCCACGCTGACGCTCTGCGGTGTAACCACCCGGAACATCCCACTGAGCCAACATCTCCGCTAGCAGCGTCGCAGGGTTTCCCACCGTGAATGAACCTTTCAAGCTTCCCGGGGCGTCGGGGGGTGTGTCAGGCAGTTGGTCAGGCGGGGGGACGCAGACCAGCCACCTCCGCTAACGGAAGTGGCTGATGACCTGGGTGGGCGATACTGGGTTCGAACCAGTGGCCTCTTCGGTGTGAACGAAGCGCTCTCCCACTGAGCTAATCGCCCTTGCGGACCTGGGTCCGACGTCGGAAACTCTAGCGCATGTTGGGGCCGCCTCGCGCAGGCGTCAGGTCCAGAAGGTGGGGTCCTCGATGTTCCAGGGAAGCTCGAGGCCGTAGAGGGCGAGGTAGGCGCCCAGGCCGGCGGCCACGAGGATGGTGGTCGCGGCGCCGAGGATGAGGTTGCGGCGGCGCTTGCGGGGGTCGAAGGCCTTTTCCTTGGCGCGGTCGGCGGCGGTCTTGGCGCGGTGGAGGGCTCGCTGGGCCCAGGCGAACTCGGTGGCGAGGATGGCGAGGCCGACGACGATGCCGACCAGGCCGGGGCCGGGGGTGACCATCATGATCAGGCCGCCGATGAGGACGGTCGAGCCGATGGTGAAGACGCCCGCTCGCCAGGCGGTGTTCAGGAGCGGGTTGCGCCGGACGCGCTCGCGGAAGCGGTGGCGACGGCCCGGCCCCTCCGGACGGGCTTCTGTTTCCTGTTTGATCGTCACGGTTTTACCCCAAGCCAGTAGATCGGCCGCCCGAGACGGTAGATTACCGCGCCGATCCCCCCACATGGGGGGCACTGAGGCCCGAAAGATTCGCTTTTGCGCAGGTCAGACGCTCGTTTTGCTACGGTGAGATGGATCACAAACGCCGGGGACGCCGGAATGTTCGGCCGAGATCAGGCAGTTAGGCGTCATAGATCGCGGGGATGTCCGGGTAGAGGGAACCACTCACCGGCCGCCCGCGAGCCAGCGGGACCGACGTTAGAGGGAATGGCCATGAACAGCAGCACCACCGTCTCAGCAGAGCTGGGCCTTCGTCTCGTCGTCCCCGACCGCACGACCGTGCCCCTGCTCGCCGGGCTGGAGTACGCGGCCGACGACCCGTACGCGATCCGGATGGCGTTCTATGTGGGCGACGACGAGCCGGTGGAGTGGATCTTCGCTCGTGAGCTCCTGACGGTCGGCATCGTGCGCAAGGTCGGGGACGGGGACGTGGAGGTCTGGCCGGGCGCCGACGACGGCACTCTCCACATCTCGCTGTCGTCCCCGTTCGGTGACGCGCTGTTCGAGGTGCCGCTGTCGCCGCTGGCCGACTTCCTGCACCGCACCTACCAGGCCGTGCCCGCGGGTGAGGAGAGCGAGTTCATCGACATCGACGCGGAGCTCGAGAATCTTCTCTGGCCGTCGTAGGTCATTCGGAGAGGCGGGCGATGTGGCGCATCTTGTTCATCGCGTCCAGGGCGGCGACCTTGTAGGACTCGGCCAGCGTGGGGTAGTTGAAGACCGCGTTGACCAGGTAGTCGACGGTGCCGCCGCAGCCCATGACGGTCTGGCCGATGTGGACGAGTTCGGTGGCGCCGGTGCCGAAGACGTGGACGCCGAGAAGGCGGCGGTCGTCGGGGGAGACTAGGAGTTTCAGCATCCCGTAGGAGTCGCCGATGATCTGGCCGCGGGCCAGTTCGCGGTACCGGGACACTCCCACTTCGAAGGGGACCTTGGCCTCGGTGAGGGCGTCCTCGGTGCGGCCGACGAAGCTGATCTCGGGGATCGTGTAGATGCCGATGGGCTGGGTCTCGTGGATCTCGGAGACGGGCTCGCCGCAGGCGTCGTGGGCGGCCAGCCGGCCCTGTTCCATGGACGTGGCGGCGAGGGACGGGAAGCCGATCACGTCGCCGACGGCGTAGATGTGCGGGACCTCGGTGCGGTAGGCGTCATCCACCTTGATGCGGCCGCGGTTGTCGGCGGACAGGCCGGCGGCGTCCAGGCAGAGGTCGTCGGTCATGCCGTACCGGCCCGCGGAGTACATGACGGTGTCGGCGGGGATGCGCTTGCCGCTCTCCAGGACGGTGATCGCGCCGTTCTGCATCCGTTCGACGGACGCGACGGTCTCGCGGAACCGGAACGTGACGGCCAGGTCGCGCAGGTGGTATTTGAGCGCCTCGATTATCTCCAGGTCGCAGAAGTCCAGCATCCGCTCGCGGCGTTCGACGACAGTGACCTTGGTGCCGAGGGCGGCGAACATCGAGGCGTACTCGATGCCGATGACGCCGGCGCCGACGACGACCATGGTCTCGGGAATGCGGTCCATGTTGATGATGCCGTCGGAGTCGATGATCGTCCGGTCGTCGAAGTCGACGGTGTCGGGGCGCGCGGGGCGGGTGCCGGTCGCGATCACGATGCGGTCGGCGGTGACCTTCTGCTCGCGGTCGCCGACGCTGGAGATCCCGATGGTGTTGGGCTCCAGGAACCGGCCTCTGCCGGGCAGCACGGTGACGCGGTTGCGGGCGAGCTGGCTGCGGACGACGTCGGTTTCGCGGCCGATGACGTGCCGGGTCCGCATGCCGAGGTCGGTGACCGTGATGTCGTCCTTGACCCGGTAGCTCTGGCCGTACAGCTCGCGCTGGTTGAGGCCGGTGAGGTAGAGGACGGCCTCGCGGAGCGTCTTGGACGGGATCGTCCCGGTGTTGATGCAGACGCCGCCGATCATGTCGCGGCGGTCCACGATGGCGACCTTGCGGCCCAGCTTGGCCGCGGCGATGGCCGCGCGCTGCCCACCGGGGCCGGAGCCGAGGACGAGAAGATCGTAGTCAGTCACGTCCCCCAGTCTGACGGCACGGCCGTGGTCGGGATAAGGGATTCAGCTGGATGAATCACTATTCATCCGGGCAGACGGATGAGCAGGCCTTCGGTGAGCGTGTCCGGGCCCGCACATCTGGCGGGCCCCGGCGGCGCCTTCGTGACCGGTGCGTCGATCGCGGTGGACGGGGGGTACACGGCGTGATGGCCTGGGTGTTCCTGCTGATCGCCTCGATGATGGAGCTGGTGTGGGCGGTCGCGCTCAAGCAGCCGGACGGGTTCACGAGATTCTGGCCCACCTTCATCGGCCTGTCGGTGGCGCTGTTCTTCAACGAGGGCACGTCGCCGGCCCGGCTGCTCTGCCTGGCGCTCATCGTCATCGGCGTGATCGGCCTGCAGGCCGTGGAGAGCTGACGCGAGGAGAGCCGGCACGAGGAGGGACGGCCGAGGGTGGCGTCTGAGGGCCGCCGGGTTGGGGCAGAGTGGGGTCATGACCAAGGAGATGCTGGGTATCGACATCGGCGGCTCGGGGATCAAGGGGGCGCCGGTCGACCTTTCGGACGGTTCGTTCACCCGCGACCGGTTCCGGGTCGGCACGCCGCGGCCGTCGAAGCCGAAGGCGGTCGCGAAGGTCGTCGCCGAGGTCGTGGAGCACTTCGGCTGGGACGGCCCGGTCGGCGTCACCTACCCCGGTGTGGTCATCGACGGCGTGGCCATGTCGGCGGCGAACGTGTCCAGGCGCTGGCTCGGGACGGACGCGGCGTCCCTGCTCGCGGACGTGACCGGACGGGAGATCACGCTGCTCAACGACGCCGACGCCGCGGGGGTCGCGGAGATGCGGCTCGGCGCGGGACGCGGCCGCCGCGGCACCGTCGTCCTGCTCACGCTGGGGACGGGCATCGGCAGCGCCCTGTTCACCGACGGGGTCCTCGTCCCGAACACCGAGTTCGGGCACATCCAGATCGGCGGCAAGGACGCCGAGGTGCGGGCGTCGGCGAAGGCGCGCGACGAGGAGGGGCTCAGCTGGGAGAAGTGGGCCAGGCGGCTCAGCGAGTACATGGCGCACCTGGAGGCGCTGATCTCCCCGTCGCTGATCATCGTGGGCGGCGGGGTGAGCAAGCGGTCCGAGCACTTCGTCCCGCTGATCAAGGGGGTGCGGGCGGAGATCGTCCCGGCGCGGCTGGTGAACAACGCGGGCATCGTGGGCGCGGCGATGGCGGCGGCCGCCGCGCATCCGGTGGAGACCGCCGAGGCCGCGCGCTGAGGGGTTCAGGATTTTCTGAGCCGGACGGTCGCGATCTCCCCGGGTCGTAGCGCCAGCGTGGCCGTGCCGTCGTGGACGTCCAGGGGTATGCCTGGACGTCCGCGCAGGTCGACGCGGGTGGCCTCGGTGAACGGGCCGTGCAGGACGGCCGTGGCCGGTTCGGCGTGCTGGGCGGCCATCCGGGTCTCGATCCAGCCGTCGCGGGTCCGCAGCGAGGTCATGGCCACGCCGTCGCCCGTGATCGCGACGCCCTCCCGGGACGGCGGGGCGGGCACGGTGGCGTGACCGTATCCGGCGCCGGTGAGGAAGTCGTGCCGGTACGCCTCGGCGGCCTGCAGGACGTCGGTGCCGGGACGCCCGCCGTCACAGGGCATGACCGCCAGTTCGGCGGTCCGCTCGCCGCGGCACTGGGCCTGCGGGGTCGGGATCTGCGGCCCGGCGGGCTGGTCGCGGTAGGCGTTGCGGTCCCGCGACAGGTAGCCGATGGAGCGCAGCAGGGTGAGCGCCATCTCCCGCCCGCCGTCGACGATCTCGTACTCGGTGACGTGGTCGAGCAGGACGGCGAGCCCGCCGGCGGCGACGAACCCGGACGCGGGGAACGTGGGGACGGGGCGCTCCCCGAATCCGCCCTCGGCCGTCAGGCCCCGCTCGGTGACCGCGAACTGCCCTTCGGCGAACGACGCGCCGGCCCGGCGCGGCAGCGGCATGTGCAGCCGGACGCGGTGGTCCTCGCAGCGGTTGTCGAACGTGACGCGCAACCGCAGGAACGGCTCGCCCGCGCGCAGTTCGGCGCGGGTGGTGACGGTCACGTCCTCCTCGGCGGCCGAGCGGGCGTCGCCGGGCACGTCTCCCGAGGCGGGCCACCGGTACGTCCGGACGATGTCGTAGGCGGCGAGGAGCGGCC
This sequence comes from Spirillospora sp. NPDC048823, assembly GCF_043198445.1. Taxonomy (NCBI): domain Bacteria; kingdom Bacillati; phylum Actinomycetota; class Actinomycetes; order Streptosporangiales; family Thermomonosporaceae; genus Spirillospora; species Spirillospora sp. NPDC048823. Next base: position 164,418 of record NZ_JBICUT010000010.1, read on the forward strand.
CCCTCCAGACGGGTTCGACGTCCACGGACAGGGGGTCCCCGACGAGCCGGTCGGCGGCGGGCGGGGCGTGGTTGTAGGAGTCGCCGAGGTCGCCGCCGTCGACGATCCGGCCGACGCCCTCGACGACGTGGCCGGACGGTGTGCGCAGCCCGAGCGTGCCGTCGTCGTGCACCTGCGCGCGCAGCAGGCCGTTGTCGAGGACGTTCCCCTCGGCCCTGACCGGGGCGGAGTCCGGTGCACCGCCGGGCGCCTGCACGGGTTGGACGGTGGTCAGGCCCAGTGCGGGCACGTCCACGAGCGCGGCGACGGTGCGGCGCGGGTCGGCCAGGATGCGGACGCGCCAGTCCCCGTCCGCATCGCGCAGGGCCTCCCGCACGTCGCCGATGTCGAACGGGACGCCGGCGCGGGACGTCACGTGGAAGGTGAGCGTGCGGTCCTCCCGCGACACCGACCAGTCGCGGATCTCCTGCCCGAACAGGACCCGGCCGTACACCCGCTCCAGCACGATCGGGAGCCGGGAGGCCGGGTGGACGGCGTCGTCCAGGACGGTCGGCGCGATCTCCAGGGTCTGGGCGGGCACCGGCCGCCCGTCGCCCGTCACCAGGCCGGGTTCGCCGTCGGACGGGACGTCCAGCGTGACCAGGCCGGTGCGGGGCGCCGGGGACGGGTTGAACACCAGGTGGGAGCCGAGCGGCACGGAGGCGGCGCGTTCGGCGGTGACGAGGTCGCAGACGGCGCGGCCGAGCTGCTCGGCCTCCGCCATGCGCGCCGCGACCTGCTCGGCGGTCTCGTCGCTGCCGCAGCCGGTGACCGAGTCGTGGCAGCTCACCTCGATCAGCCGCCGCCACGCAAGGTCGAGGAACATCTGCGCGTCGCCCGCGTACCACAGGGCGGTCAGCGGCTCGGCGTACCGTTCGACGAGCCGCTCGGCGCGTCCCATCATCTGCTTGAGCCGGACGCGGGCGGAGAGCACGCCGGGCAGGATGTTGGCGCGGGCGTGCGACCGCAGCTCGCCGCGGACGCGCGGCAGGCCGTCCACGGACGGGTCCTGTTCCGCGAAGTAGCCGGCGAGGGTGTCCAGGCGCATGCCGAGCCCGGCTTCGGCGACCCGGTCGGCGAGGTCGGGGGCGGGCGCGGTGTGGTCGGCGCCGTACATGGCCAGCAGCGGGCCGCCGCGCGGATACCAGCGGCCCATCGACTCGGCGAACCCGGCGGCGCGGCCCGGCAGCAGCGACGCGCCGTCCGCGAACTCCTCGAACATCGACGCCGCGTTGCCGTAGCCGCCCTCGGGAAGGTACTGCGTGCGGATCGCCGTCCCGTCCGGCGCCTCCCACGCGAACGCACTGGCGCGGACCTCGCCGGGGACGCCGCGCCATACGCACGCGTGCTCGATCCCCGCGAGCTTCAGGATCTGCGGCGTCTGCGCGCAATGCCCGAACTGGTCGGGCAGGTAGCCGACCATCATCGTGGCGCCCAGCTCCTCGGCGCGCCGCATCCCGAGCTCCAGGTTCCGGACGATGTTCTCCCCTGAGCACAGGAACTCGTCGTGGAGGATCTGCCAGGGCCCGACGGCGAGGCGGCCCTCCCGGACGAGCGCGGCGACCCGTTCGCGCCGTTCGGGCCGGATCTCCAGATAGTCGTCGACGGCGGCCATCTGCCCGTCCAGCGTGAAGTGCCAGCGCGGGTCGGCCTCCATGCCGCCGATGACGCCGTCGAGCAGCGACACCAGCCGGAGCCGGAAACGCTGGAACGGCAGGTACCACTCACGGTCCCAGTGGGTGTGGGGGACGACGACGATCCGGCCGGGCTCCTCCGCCCGGCCCGTGTTCCCCCGGCCCGTGTTCCCCCGGCCCGTGTTCCCCCGGCCCGTGTTCACCCGCACAGTGCGATCACCTCGTTCTCGTGGGTCTCCAGGCGGTGCATTCCCGTACCGTCCGCCGCCATCCGGACATGGTCCCCCCGGACGGCGGTGCGTCTCCCGCCGGGGCGGACGAGAACGGCTCCGTCCGCGCCGATCGCGATCAGCTCGTCCCCGGCGCGGAGCAGGACGGGCGCGCCGGGGGCGGCGGAGACCGATGTCCGGCCTGCCGCGAGCGCGCCGAGCACGTCGTCCCCCTCCGCGAGGACCCAGGTGACGGGCTCGCCGAGGCCCCGGTGCTGCGCCGGGTCGTGGAAGTCGCTGCCGCCGAGCGGGACGACGCCGCCGGGCCGCCACAGGTCCGCCCAGGCCAGCGGGGCACCCCAGCGCCGGTCCCACCAGGACGGATGCCAGATCTCGGCGAACCGGGGCCGGTGCACTTCCGGCAGGGGGTGGCGCCAGGCGCAGTCGCCGCTCAGCGGATGGTTGATCGACATCAGCCCGCCGCGGGCGCCGGCGAACGCGGCCCAGTCGGCGCTCGGACGCCGGAAGTCGACCCAGCCGGTGTCGCCGAACACGTTGGCGTGCCCGAGGTCGGTGGTGACCTCCTGGCCGGGCAGCAGGACGACCCCGGCGTGCGCGGCGGCGGCGGGGAGTTCGGGGTGGTGGCTGACGGTGTTGTGATCGGTCACGGCGAGGAAGTCCAGCCCGGACGACGCGGCGAGGCACGCCAGTTCGTGAACGGTGAGCGTCCCGTCGCTGTGGACGGTGTGGGAGTGCAGGTCGCCGGCGAGCCACCGCATCCCGTCCGGGGCGGGGAGGTCCCGGCGCGGCGGGCGTTCCGGGCGGGGTGGGAGCGGGCCGGCGGGAGGGGCCGCGGGCGTTCCCGACGTGGTGACCGTCACCTCGTACGGGACGCCGTCCGGTGGTATCCGGTGCAGGCCGAGCCAGACGTGCCAGGTGCCCGGTTCGAGTTCCCCCGGCAGGTACCCGGGCGTCGCCCACTCGGCGCTCACCGTGTACCGGCTGCGCGCCCCTCCGGACCAGCCGCGGAACCCGTCCGGGCCGTGGCAGCCCAGGTCGATGACACCTCCGTCGTAGGCCAGTTCCACCGTGACCGACGCCGTTCCGGGCGGGACGTCGAAGGGCAGTTCGCGGAGCCCCTGTTCCAGGCGGTCCTCCAGGCTCCACCGGCCCCGATGCACCGTCATGCGGGTTCCCCGTCCTTGGTCAGCGGCGCGCTCGTCCGCTCCGATCCCGTCACCAGCTCGCCGTCACGGTAGAGGAGTACCCGTTCAGGACGGGGCAGCGCCCATCCCTCGGCGCCGTGCGGGACGTCGAAGTCCTCCCCCACCACGACGGACACCGGCTCCCCTTCCACGTCCAGCGTCACCAGCGACGACCCGCCCAGGTGCTCCACGACCGACACGGTCCCGCGGAACGCCCCGTCCACCGGTTCCTGCCCATAGTTCATGTACTCGGGGCGCACGCCGCACACGACGGGCTCGCCATCGGCGACCCGGCCCCGCGCCTCCTCCGGGACGGGCAGTTCGGCCCCCGCGACCGCGACGCACCCGCCCTGGACGGTCCCGGGCAGGAGGTTCATCGGCGTCGAGCCGATGAACGACGCCACGAACAGGTTCGCCGGACGCCGGAACACCTCGACCGGCGTGCCGATCTGGCGGATGCGCCCGTCCTCCATGACCGCGATCCGGTCGGCCAGGGCGAGCGCCTCCGCTTGGTCGTGAGTGACGAACACCGTGGTGACGCCTAGACGGAACTGGAACCGTTTGAGGAACGTCCGGGCCTCCAGCCTGAGCCGCGCGTCGAGATTGGACAGCGGCTCGTCCAGCAGAAGGATCTCCGGCCCGGCAAGCAGGGCGCGGGCCAGGGCGACACGCTGCTGCTGCCCGCCCGACAGCTCCCCCGGGCGGCGCCGCTCCAGCCCTTCGAGCCCCAACTGCCGGGCGGCCTCGGATGCGTCCCGGTTCCTGAAGGCGCGGGGCCGCCTCTTGATGCGCAGCGGGTAGGCGATGTTGTCCAGGACGGTCATGTGCGGGAAGAGCGCGTAGTCCTGGAAGACCATGCCGACGTCGCGCCGCCCCGGCGCAAGGCGCGTCACGTCCCTGCGTCCGAGACCGATCGTGCCGCCGGTCGCCGTCTCCAGGCCCGCGACGGTGCGCAGCAGCGTCGTCTTCCCGCAGCCGGACGGGCCGAGCAGCGCGAAGAACTCGCCGTCCGCCACGTCGAGGTCGAGGGCGTCCAGGGCGCGCACACCGCCCGGATAGACCTTCGTCAGCTCCCGGATCGTGATGGCCGCCATCAGCGCTTGATCCCTCCGTGGAAGCGGAAGCCGTACCGGCGGCTCACGAACAGGTACATGAGCACGACCGGCAGGGCGTACAGCAGCGAGAACGTGGAGATCAGGGCCAGGTCCGGCTGGCCGCCCTCGGTGTAGAACGTGTACATGATCACCGAGGCGGGGGCCTTGTCCGGGTCGCGCAGCAGGAGGAACGGCATCAGGAAGTCGCCCCACACCTGCGCGACCGTCCACACCGTGACGGTGGCGAGGCCCGGCCGGATGACGGGGACGACGACGTGCCGCAGGATCTGCAGCGGCGACGCCCCGAACACCCGCGCCGCCTCCTCGTAGGACGTGGGCGTGGCGTCGGTGAAGTCCTTCAGCAGGAAGATCGCCGCCGGGAGCAGCCCGCCGGTCAGCACCAGGATCACGCCGAGCCGCGAGTCGATCAGGTTCAGGTTGAAGGCCAGCAGGAAGATCGGCACCATCGCGGCCGTCCCGGTGATGATGGACGACAGCAGGAGCAGGACGTAGAGGAGCGCGTCCCGTCCGGGCACGCGGACGCGGCTCAGCGCGTACGCCGCGAGCGCCGCGGCCGTCACCACGAACGCGGCCGTCCCGGCGGCGAGCAGCACCGAGTTGCGGAGCGACGCGAGCGCGTACGGGTTGTCCATCAGGACCCTGAAGTTGTCCAGGGTGAACTCGGGCAGCGACGCCGAGATGCCCGGGTTCGCGTCGAACGGCGCGAAGGCCAGCCAGAGCAGCGGCAGCGCGAAGAAGCCGAGGACGGCCGAGACGAACGTGGCCAGCCCGATCCTGCGCAGCACCTCCCGCACGGTCTCGTTCACGCGGCCGCCTCCTCGGGCGGGCGGTTGCGGGCGCGCAGCGCGCGCAGGTAGAGCAGCGCGATCGCCAGGTTGATCAGGATCATGATCAGGGAGATCGCGGCGCCGAACCCGAGCCGGCCGTCGCCGAGCGCCGCCCGGTACACGTACACCGACATGATCTCCGAGCGTCCGTCCGGGCCGCCCGCCGTGATCAGGAACGGGGTGAAGTCGTTGAACGTCCACAGGCTGATCAGCAGGAGGCTCGTCAGGACATGCCCGCGGATGCGCGGGAACACCGCGTCCCGCAGCGTCTGCAACGTCGAGGCGCCGGCGAGGCGCGCGGTCTCCAGATGGGACGGTGGAACGTTTCCGAGCGCGGCGCCGTAGAGCATCATCGAGAACGCCGTCCCGCGCCAGACGTTGAACACGATGATGCACGCCATGGGATGGTCGAGCAGCCATGCCGTGCCGGGCGTGCCGAGGAGCGCGTTGAGCGTGCCGCCGTCACGGTCGAGCAGGGCGATCCACAGGAACGCGATGACCGAGGACGGCAGGATCCACGCGAGCAGGACCAGCCCCTCGACCAGGCGCCGCACCGGCCCCGACCGGTCGCGCAGCACCCACGCGATCGTGAACCCCAGGACGGTCTGCCCGATCACCGCCGACCCGACGACGAACTGCAGCGTCAGCCACAGCGACCGGTGGAAGTCCTCGTCGGTGAGCACGCCGGCGTAGTTGTCCACGCCGACGAACCGCGGATCGCTCGCCGCGATGCCCGTGAGCCGGTAGTCGGTCGCGCCCAGGTACAGCGTCCAGAGCGCGGGGAACACGAGGAACACCGCGACGAGCACCAGCGCCGGCGCGACGAACGCGGCGGCACGCCCCCGTCCCAGCCCTGCCGCGTCGTCCGGGGCGGACGGCGTGGACGGGCCGGCGCGGCGTGGCGGGACGTCAGCGCGGGGCGACGTTGGCGGCGCCACCGACGACCCCTTCGAGCTTCCCCGTGTACTCGGCGGCGGCCTCCGCCGGTCTCCTGCCCGACACCACGGCGGCCGTGGCCTCCTGCAGCGCCGTCGACACCTGCGGATACACCGCGAGGCCCGGACGGTAGGACGTGACGGGCAGCACCTTCTCCGACACGAACGTCAGGAACGGGTCGCCGGCGAGGATCTCCTTGTTCACGTCCGCGCGGGACGTGATCTCGGGCGTCCCGGCCGTCCGCGCCTTGATCATCTCAGGGGAGTTCATGAAGGCCAGCAGCTCGAACGCCTGCTGCGGATAGTCGGTGTTCGGGTTCAGCACGGTCACCGAGCCGCCCGACATGCTCACGAACGACTGCCCGCGCACGCCCCTGCCCGGGGCGATCGCGGGAATCAGCGCGTAGCCGACGTCCTGGTCGCGGGTCTTCATCTTCGCGACGCCGGTCTCGGGATTGATGACGTCGCGCCAGAAGTAGTCGCCCTCCGCCAGGATCCCGATCTTCCCGGCGGCGAACTCCTCGAACGACTTGTCGCGCCCCTTGGCCTCCTGCTGGAGCTTCGGGTCGCCGAGGCCGTCGCCGCCGTAGATCTGCGCGTACAGGTCGAGGACCTTCGTGAGGGCCGGGCCGCCGCCCGTCCACTTGCCGTCCGCGTAGATCTCGGCGCCCGCGCCGGCCAGCATCGGCAGCACGCCCTGCATGGTGGTCGCCTCGCCCATCGCGGTGCCCGCGTTCAGCTGGATCGGCGTCACGCCCGGGAGCCTCTTGAGCGCCTGCGCCGCCGCGATGATGTTCGGCCAGCTCTCGGGCTGCCAGTCGGCGGGGAGACCGGCCCGCTCGAACAGCCTCTTGTTGTAGAACAGGAGCCGGCCGTCGGTCGCGGGCGGGATCCCGTACCGCCGGTCCTCGAACGTCGCCAGTTTCTGGACCGCTCCAGGAATCTGCGTCCAGCCGTCCCAGGCGGTGGCCGGGGAGCCCACGACCTCCGGCAGCGGCCTGATGTAGCCGGCCTGCGCGAACTCGCCGACCCAGATGCCGTCGACGTCCATGATGTCGGCGCCCGACTTCGACTTCAGGTCGAGCGCCAGCTTCGTCTTGTACGCCTCGTCGTCCACGCCCTGACCGCGGAACGTCACCTTCGCGGTGACGCCCTTCGCCTTCTGCGCGGCGACGAACCCCGGGATCACCGTCTTGGTGATCCACTCCGCCTCTTCGGTGTTCTTGCCGCCCTCGATCGCGTTCCGGGTGATCGTCAGGGAGAAGCTCTCGGCGTCCTTGTTCCGGTCGGGATCCGCCGGGGACCCGCCGCCGCCGCACCCGGCGAGCATCGCGCCCGCCGACACGAGCGCGACGGCCGCGCCGATCCGCCTCCTGGAGAAGTCCCTACTGGATGAGCCCATGGGGTGACCTCCTACAAGCGTCACCCTCAACGTGAACGAAGAATTCGATCACGTAAAGACCCCGGAGATCATTTTCTGTCAGGGGTCCATCAGCTCGGCGGAACGGGCCGCGAACGCCTCCATCGCCTTCGCCGTGATCGGGCCCGGCGCGGCCGGGAGGACCGTCCCGTCCACGGCGCGGATCGGCTGGACGTCCCGCGTCGTGGACGTCAGGAACGCCTCGTCCGCCCGGTACAGGTCGTCCAGCGCGAGGTCCTCCTCCTCGCCGCCGCACCACTCCAGCGTCAGCGCGCGCGTCACCCCGGCCAGGCAGCCGGACGACAGCGGCGGCGTGACGAGCCGGCCGCCCAGGACGACGAAGATGTTGCTCCCCGTCCCCTCGCACAGGTTCCCGGCGGTGTTGCCGAAGACGGCCTCGCCGCCGCCGCGCTCCTTGGCGTAGGCGAGGGCGAGGGCGTTCTCCGCGTACGACGTGGTCTTGAGGCCGGACAGCGCGCCCCGCTCGTTGCGCGGCCACGGCACGACCGTCACGTCCGCCGTCGCCGGGAACGGGTCCTGCGGCCCCACGATGATCGACACGGTCGGCCCGGCGTCGCCGCGGGCCGAGCCGAGCGGGCCAGGGCCGCTGGTGTAGGTGATGCGGATGCGCGCCAGCGGCCACTTCGGCGCCGCGGCCAGCACCTCCAGCGTCCCCTGGGCGAGGACGTCGTGATCGGGTTCGGGCAGGCCGAGACCCGCCGCCGAGCGGGCCAGCCGCCGCAGATGGCGGGTCAGCGCGAACGGCTCCCCGTTCGCCGCCTTCACCGTCTCGAAGATCCCGTCACCGACGAGCATGCCGTGGTCGAAGACCGACACCATCGCCCGCTCAGGGTCGAGCAGTTCCCCGTTCAGCCAGATCCTGGCCTGCTCCGTCACCGGAAGCCACCTCCAAAAGCCGAGCCGCCTTCAGCTCGGTCTCACGCCACTCGCGGAGCGGATCGGACGCCCAGGTGATGCCTGCGCCGGTGCCGAACCGGAGCAGGCCGCCCTCCGCCCAGAAACTCCGGATGCCCACCGCGAGGGAGCCGCGCCGGGAGTCCGCGTCCACCCAGCCGATGGCCCCACAGTACGGCCCCCGGGGGACGGGTTCGAGTTCTTCCAGCAGCTTCAGCGCACTCGACTTCGGGGCGCCGGTGACCGAACCGGGAGGAAACGTCGCGGTGAGCAACTCGGGCCACCCTCCCCGGCCGACCCGCGCCCGGACGGTCGACACCAGGTGGACGAGCCCGGGATGCTCCTCCACCTCGCACAGGCCCGGTACCTCCACCGACCCGACCTGGGCGACCCGCCCCAGATCGTTCCGCACGAGGTCGACGATCATCACGTTCTCGGCCTCGTCCTTGGGCAGCAGGTCGGCCGCCGTCCGCCCGGTCCCCTTGATCGGACGCGACTCGACCACGTCCCCGTCCCGGGCCAGGTACAGCTCGGGCGAGGCGCACGCGACCTCCAGCCCGGGAAGTCGGATCGTCATCGCATACGGCGCGGGATTCCCCGTGGCGAGCCTTTCACCCAAGCCGGCGATGCTCGCGCCGCCGGGAAGCCTCGCCGACAAGATCCTGCACAGGTTGGCCTGGTAGACGACACCGTCCGCGATCTCGCTCCGGATCCGCTCCACACCGGCCACATAGGCGGCCTCGTCCAGCGACGTGCTCCACTCCCCTGTCCCGGCCCACACACCCCCCGGATGCGGTGCCGGTCTCACACTCTCGAACCGGGCACACGTGACCTTCCCCTCATAGGTCACCACCACGGCCCACCAGCCCCGTGAATCCAGCGCCCCCGGGTCACTGGTCACGTCCAGGAGACCGGTGGCCAGCAGACCACCGGCGTATGCGAAGTTCACGCCAGCACGCATCCGAACGAATCCGCGAGGCCCGCGTACCCCGCCTCGGTCACCAGGAGGGCCCGCCGCGTCGTCCCCCGCTCGAACCAGCCCAGTTCGATCATCCGATCCGTCAGCGCCGCCGCGAGCGCACCGTTCAGATGCGGGCGCCGCTCCGTCCAGTCGAGGCACTGCCAGGCGAACCGGCGCCGCGCCCTCCGCAGGTCCGCGACATCCAGGCCGAGCGCCTCCAGCCGCTCCTCACCCTTCGCGGTCACCTCGTAGGCGTCCTGCCCGCCGGACTCGATGAGCCCCCCGCCGACCAGCGCCGCGAACAGGGCCACCCCGGCCTCGCCGGCCAGATGGTCGTAACACGTCCGCGCCTCGTGCAGCCGGCGGGCGTCCCTCGACTGCCTCAGGCTGCGCACCTCGACCGGCGGGCTGATCCGCGACAACGCCTCGATGACCTGCGCGATCTCACTCCCCCGCAGGCGGTAGTACCGGTGCCGCCCCTGCTTGACGACCGTGACGAGGCCGCCGTCCAGGAGCCGGCCCAGATGCGCGCTCGCCGTCTGCGCGCTCACGCCCGCCGTCCGCGCCAGCTCCCCCGCCGCGAGCGGCCGCCCGTCCAGCAGCGCGGTCAGCATCGCCGCCCGCGCCCGATCCGCCAGCAGCGCCGCGACCGGTACAAAGTCCACATCCAGGACATACTCCGCGCCCATGCACCCGACTCTAAGCGCCCCGCACTTCGACCGCCGCCGAAGCGTCCCGCCGCGCCGCCGCGGAAACCCGGTTTGGGTAACCGCCCCGGACGCGCTAAGGTTTCCCCGTCGCCGCAGGGCGCACGCGGAAGTGGCTCAGGGGTAGAGCATCACCTTGCCAAGGTGAGGGTCGCGGGTTCAAATCCCGTCTTCCGCTCTGAGGGGCCTTTCGGCTATGACCCAGAAGGTCTCCTTCTGGTGGAGTGGCCGAGAGGCGAGGCAACGGCCTGCAAAGCCGTGTACACGGGTTCAAATCCCGTCTCCACCTCAACACCGCACCTCCCCCGGAGGCCGCGGACGGGCGATTAGCTCAGTGGGAGAGCGCTACCTTGACACGGTAGAGGCCACTGGTTCAATCCCAGTATCGCCCACCACATGACCTCGGGTCAGGCCGGTCAGGGCTTGGCGTCCAGGCTCCTGTCCTGCCGCGTCGTCACGACGAGGCCGGGATTCCGGCGGGCCAGCCACCGGGCGAACGGCACCGAGGTCCGGTCCATCACGACGACGCGGGTGAGCCTGGCCGGGTCGATGTCGCGCAGGACGCGCCGCCGCGCGATACGGGCCAGCAGGAGCGGCCGGACATGCCGGTAGAACGGCACGAAGAGCCACCGGTGGACGCGGCGGGAGGCCGTGGTCCGCGCGCGGTCCAGCCGCGCGACCGGCCGCACGACGATCCGCGGCATCCTCACGACCAGTGCGTGCTCCAGCCAGGGCAGCGGATGCCTGGCCTCGGCGCGGTCGAGCCGGTGCAGGCGGACCCGGTCGTCCAGCTCGTCCCAGTCGTCCGATCCGGCGGTCAGCAGCTCGACCCGCGCTCCCTCCTCGGCCGCGAAGTGCCCGGCCAGCCCGATGATCCGCCGGTACTGGCGGAGGGGCTTCACGTTCGGCTTGGGGTCCATGGTCAGGCCGGGGTCCATCGCCACGACCAGCACCCGCGGGGCCTGCGCACCGTTCACGTCGTCTCCCGGCGTGAGCAGCCGTCCGCGGAGCGCCCGCGATCGGCCAGTTCGGCCAGCCGCCGCACCAGCGGCTCCAGCGTGCGGTTCCGTTCGAAGCGGTCCGCGTAGGCGCGGGCCTCCCCGACCTGCCGTTCGGTCAGGCCGGCCGCGGCCTTCGCGGCCTCGACCATCGAGACGGCGATGTCCGCGGGGTCGAGCCCGCCCGGGTTGAACCACAGCGGATGGTCCCGCAGCAGCTCCTCGGCCGCCGACCCGGGCGCGTGGACCGACACGATGGGCCGTCCCGCCGCCATGTACTCGAAGATCTTCCCGGACGTGACGTAGCGGCCACCGCCGTTCAGGAACACCAGGACGTCGGAGTCCCGGTAGACGTCGACGAGGTCGGTCTTCGACACCGGCCCGCGATAGCGCACCCCGGGAGCGAGCACCCGGCCATCGCCGTCCCCGGTTCCGGTTCCGGTTCCGGTTCCGGGTCCGGGTCCGGGTCCGGCGGCGAAACGTCGCCGGAGCACGGTCTCGGCGCCCTTGAAGAACCCGAAGTATCCGTGGAAGCCGAGTTCGGCACGCACCAGGTCGGAGTGCTCGCGGGCGCGGGCGAACCCCTCGACCAGCTCCTCGATGGGCTGCTGGTCGGTGATCGTGCCGACGAAGGAGAACCGGGGCGCGTGCCCGCCCGTCCCCGCGCGGGCGGCCGGCGGCGGCTCGGTGGTCTCGGGGAGGGTGTCGGCGTCCCACCCGTTCAGGACCGTCATCATGCGGCCGGCCGCCCGCGGGTAGCGATCGGCGTGCCAGGACCGCTGGGCGTCGTTGACGAAAAGCGCGTTCGCCGCGGACTCCAGCACGCGGCGCTCCCAGCGCCAGGCGGGATGCCCGTCCTCGAACCTCGGCTCCTCGCTGAACTGGTCGAGAGTCCAGGAGTCCCGGTAGTCGAGGACGTAGGGGGTGCGGGTCAGCTTGTGGAAGAGCCACGCGGCGGCGAACGAGGCGAACGGGTTCCCCGTCGCGAGGACCACGTCGAACTTGCTCCGCGCCTGCATCCGCACCGCCCGCCGGACTGCGGCACGCGCCCAGGACGCGTACTGCTCGGGGAAGACGTGCTTCTGCCCCCACGTGTACAGCGATTGGGCGAGCTGCGGGAACGCCGCCCGGAACGGGCTGTACTCGCGCAGATCCGTCTGCCAGACGAACCGGTTCAGGTGGGGCCGCACCAGGGTGATCCGCGGGTCGATCGTCTCCATCAGCTTGTCGTCGACCGAGCCGAGCGTGCCGTACAGGAACGGCAGCGGCGCCGCGAAGACCGTGACGTCCCAGCCCAGTTCGGCCAGCCGGTTGGCGGTCGCCCGGGGACGGAACACCCCGCTGGCGCGGGACGGCGGAAAGTAGAAGGCGAGGTACAGCAGGCGCGGGCGGCGCTCGGTCATCAGGATCATCCTCCGGTGTGGCCGGCCGGTGCGGGCAGCAGGCGGCTGTAGACACCGTCCAGAACCTCGGCCTGCGCCTCCCACGACCACTCGCGCAGCAGGTCGGGCCGGTCGTCGTACACGGCGCGGTAGCGCTGCGGGTCGCCCCGCACCGCCTCGACCGCCCGCACGTAGTCGTCGAGGTCCTCCGCGCGGAAGACCTCGCCCTGCCCGGTGGCCTTCACCATGGCGCCCATCGCCTGCACGTCGCTGACGACGATCGGCAGCCGCGCGTGCGAGTACTCGAAGAACTTGGTGATCAGCGCGATCTCGTGGTTGGGCCAGTGGTGGATCGGGATGACGCCGATGTCGGCCGCCGCCAGGAAGGGGACGACCTGGTTGTACGGCACGTACGGCAGCATGTGGACCCGGTCGGCGACGCCGAGTTCGATCGCGCGGGCGCGCAGGCCACGCAGGTACTCGGACCGGACCGTGGAGACGACGAGGGCGACGTGCAGCCGAGGCAGCCGCGGAAGCGCCTCGATCATGACGTCCAGGCCGCGCTGCACGGAGGCCCTGCCGCTGTAGACGGCGATCTGCGCGTCCGGGCCGGCCTCGCACAGCTCCCGCAGGTCCGGGACGGGTTCGGTGCGGCCCGTCCCGCCCCTCGTGAGCGGGGCGTTGAGCACGACGGCCGGCCGGCGCCGCAGGCCGTGGCGCTCGACGAGCCGGTCGGCGAGGGCGTCCGAGACGGTCACCACCGCGTCGGCCGCGCCGGCGTACTCGCGCTCGTGCGCGCACATGGCGGGCAGCCAGCCCGGCCCGGCGCCGCCCCACGGCTTGATCCCCGGCAGGAATTCGTGCACGTCCCACACGAGTTTCGTCTCCCGCCCCCGGGCGTGCGCCCGCCGCGCGGCGCGCGCCCCGACCCCGAGCATCCGGAAGTCGTTGGCGTGGATGATGTCGGGCTCGAGCTCGTCGACGACGTGCCGGTACGCGCCGTCCCAGTCCCACAGGTTGCGGTCGAGGACGCGCCAGGCGCGGTCGCCGAGGAGCGCCTGCCAGAACCTGATCGCGCACCGCTCCAGGGGCGAGAGCGGGTCGTTGCGGGCCGCCGCGAGCGACTCCGTCCGGTGCACGCGCACCGCGACCCAGCGGACCTGGACCCTCGCCGCGGCCCGGCGCGCCAGCAGCCACGCCTTGCGCACCGGGCCGCCCCCGGGCGCGATCCGGCTCGCGGCGAGGTCGGACCGCCTGGACTGGACGAGCCGGCGCCGGTAGGCCGCCACGCTCGGGTGCGCGTACGCGAGCGGACGGCGCAGTGTGGCGCGGACGATGCCGTGCCTGTTCCGGCGGAGCGTGTGCCGCAGCGGAAGGAGACGCACACGGGCACCGCTCAGCATCCAGGATCGGCCCCTCCTGGCCAGGACGCAGCCGAGGAGGTGCACCTCCCAGCCGGCGGCGGCTGCGGACGCCGCCGCCTTCTGCACCCGGGAGTCGCGCTCGACGTCGTTGTCGACGAGCATGACGATGCGGCCGCGCGACCCGACGGGGACCGGCTCCCCGTCGGCCGGCTTGCCTTCGGTGCGCTTGCCTTCGGTCGGCTTGCCTTCGGTCAGCATGCGGCCCTCCGGTCGTGGTCGGCCGGGACCGCCCGCGTCCCGGACGTGGAATGCGCGGCCGACCGCGGCGCTGCGGCCGTCCGGCCCGAGTGGATCAGCGGGGTGCGGGCGCCGCTCATCCGGACGTGCGGTCATCACCCCTCCCCGTCCGGGGCGCCGATGACGACGTGTTCCACGCCGGTCCAGCGGGCCGGGTCGGTGACGCGGCGGCCGTCGACGAGGGCCTTGACGCCGGGCAGGTCGTCGGGTGCCAGGTCGCGGTAGGCGGTGTGGTCGGCTTGGACGATCGCGGCGGTCACCGGTTCGCCGCGGTGTGGCGGCAGGCCGAGGGCTTCCAGTTCCTGCGCGGTGTACATCGGGTCGGAGACGTAGGGGACGGCGCCGCGTGCGCGCAGCGCTTGGACGGTGGGGAAGACGCCGGAGAAGGCGGTCTCCTTGACGCCGCCCCGGTAGGCCGCGCCCAGGACGAGCACGGGTGCGCCCGTGAGGTCGCCGTAGGCGCCGGTGAGGAGGCCGACGGCGTAGTCGGGCATCGCGGTGTTGGCGTCGCGGGCGGCGCGGACGACGGTCGCGTCCGGGTCGTTCCACAGGTACATCCGCGGATACACCGGGATGCAGTGTCCGCCGACGGCGATGCCGGGCCGGTGGATGTGGCTGTAGGGCTGGGTGTTGCACGCCTCGATCACCTTGGTGACGTCCACTCCGACGGTGTCGGCGTAGCGGGCGAACTGGTTGGCCAGGCCGATGTTGACGTCGCGGTAGGTGGTCTCGGCGAGCTTGGCGAGTTCGGCGGCCTCCGCGGAGCCGAGGTCCCAGACGCCGTTGGGCCGGTCCAGGTCCGGGCGGTCGTCGAAGTCGAGGACCTGTTCGTAGAACTCCACGCCGCGCGCGGCGGACGCGTCGTCGATGCCGCCGACGAGCTTGGGGTAGCGGCGCAGGTCGGCGAAGACCCGGCCGGTCAGCACCCGTTCGGGGCTGAACACCAGGTGGAAGCCGGTGCCGGCGGTCAGGCCGGAGCCCTCCGCCAGCATCGGGGCCCAGCGGTCGCGGGTGGTGCCGACCGGGAGTGTCGTCTCGTAGCTGACCAGCGTCCCGGGGCGCAGTCCCGCCGCGATCGACCGGGTGGCGGCGTCCATCCAGCCGAAGTCGGGTGTGCCGTCCCCGTCCACGAACAGCGGGACGACCACGACGACGGCGTCGGACTCGGCGACGGCCGCCGCCGTGTCGGTCGTGGCCGTCAGCAGCCCCGCGCGGACCGCCTCGCCGAGGTGGAGGCCGAGGTCGGCCTCGCCGGGGAACGGCTCGCGGGCGGCGTTGACGTCGGCGACGACGCGTTCGTCCACGTCGGCGCCGATCACGCGGTGGCCCTTGCGGGCGAACTGGACCGCCAGCGGAAGACCGATCTTCCCGAGCGCGACCACGCAGATCCGCATGTGCTACTTACCTCCAAGGGACGTCGCGCGCCGGACCCGCTGGACGACGGCCCGGCCCGGACGCACCGGACGTGTCTCGATCACCGGCGGCACTCCTCCGCGGAGCCGCCGGCAGGACGGTTCGCGGTCAGCCGGCACTCAGCACCTCCCCGTCCTGCAGCGAGACCGTCCCGCCGACCTTCGCCGACTCCAGTACGGCCGCCGAAACCTGCACGGTGCGCAGCCCCTGCCGCAGTGTCACGATGTCCCCGGCGGGACCGCCCGCGATGCCGCCCGCCGCTCCGGTGCCCGCGCGGACGGCGTCCCTGAACCGCTCGTGCTCGGTCAGCAGCGGCTCCGGCTTCGGGATCGCGTATCGGATCATGTCGCCCTGCGAGACGCCGACGAACGTCCGCAGCGCCTCCCACTGGGTGCCGAACTCGCCGTTCGCGTAGAACGTCAGGTCGGCGGTGAGGGTGTCGGCCACGCAGCAGCCGCGCTCCCCGGTGACGACCGTGGTGCGCTCCTTGAGCGGGCTCAGCCAGTTCACCAGGTGGCTCACCATCGAGTCGTCCGCGAGACGGCCGACGGCGGCGACCATGTCCTCGTGCGGGCGCCCACTGCGCGCCACCGTGTGCGCGGAGATCGACACGTAGTCCTGGCCGGTGACCCACGCGGTCAGGTCGATGTCGTGCGTGGCGAGATCCTTGACGACCCCGACGTCGGCGATCCGGTGCGGGAACGGGCCCTGCCGGCGCGTGACCACCTGGAAAACCTCGCCCAGCTCCCCCGCCTCCAGCCGGGCCCGCAGGCTCTGCAACGCCGGGTTGTACCGCTCGATGTGCCCGACGCCCGCGACCAGGCCCCGCGATTCGAACGCCGTCGTCAGCCGCTCCGCCGCCGCGACCGAGTCCGCCAGCGGCTTCTCGATCAGCGCGGCCACACCGGCCTCGGCCAGCCGCAGCCCGACCTCCTGGTGCGACGCCGTCGGGCACGCCACCACCGCGTAGTCGATGCCGAGCGCGAGCAGCTCGTCCAGCGAGCCCAGCAGCGGCACCCCGTGCGGGGCGAACTCCGGCCGCCCGGCCGGGTCCGTGACCCCGGCCAGCTCCACGCCGTCCAGCTCGGACAGCACCCGGGCGTGGTTGCGGCCCATCGCCCCCAGCCCGACCAGGCCCGCGCGCAGCGCGGTCACGGAACCCCTCCGCACTCGTTCACCGCGTCCACCACCCGGATCAGCTCCTGCCCGGTGAGGCCGGGATGCACCGGCAGCGACAGCACCTCCGCCGCCGCGCGATCGGTCTCGGGCAGGTCCCAGCGCGGATCCGGCCGCCCGTCCCGCAGGAACGGCGCGAGCCGGTGAACGGGCGCCGGATAGTAGACGGCGGTGCCCACACCCCGCTCGTCCAGATGCCGCCGCACCCCGTCCCGGCCGCGGACCCGGACCGTGTACTGGTGGTAGACGTGACGCGCACCGGCCGCGACCGGCGGCGGCACCGCACCGGTGATCTTCGCGTCCAGGAACGCGGCGTTGGCGCGCCGCCGCTCCGTCCAATCCGCGAGCCGCTTCAACTGCTCGCGTCCGACGGCCGCGGCCACGTCCGTCAGCCGGGCGTTCAGGCCGACGACCTCGTTCGCGTACCGCTGCTCCATGCCCTGATTGCGCAGCAGCCGCACCTTCCGCGCGGTCTCCGCGTCCGCCGTGGTGACCATGCCGCCCTCCAGGGCGTGCATGTTCTTGGTCGGGTAGAAGCTGAAGCAGCCGGCCGTGCCCAGGGCGCCCGCCGGGGTGCCGTGCAGCGCGGCGGCATGCGCCTGCGCCGCGTCCTCCACGACCGCGAGACCGTGCCTGCCGGCGAGGGGGACGAGCCGGTCCATCGCCGCCGGATGCCCGTACAGATGGACGGGCATGATCGCCGCCGTACGCGGCCCTACCGCCGCCGCGGCGGCGTCCGGATCGAGGCAGAACGAACCCGCCTCGATGTCGGCGAACACGGGCTCGGCGCCCACCAGCCGCACGACGTTGGCGGTGGCCGCGAACGTGAACGACGGCACGATCACCTCGTCCCCCGGGCCGACGCCCAGCGCCAGCAGCGCCAGATGCAGCGCGGACGTCCCCGAGTTGACCGCTACGCAGTGCCGCCCGGCGACCAGCCCGGCGAACTCCTCCTCGAACGCGGCGACCTCCGGCCCCTGCACGACCCGTCCGCCGCGCAGCACGCGCACCGCCGCCTCGATCTCCGCATCGCCGATCACGGGACTCGCCGCGGGGATCGGCTCTTCGGCTTCCACGGGCATGAGCAGACTCCTATCGGCCGCGACCGTGCACGACGTCCCTGCACATCCGGCAGACCGCGCGTCCGCACACAGCGGACCCGACCTCGCACCACATCGACACGGTCACCGAACGTCGCCGGGGGCATACCCTCTGCATACGCATTAATCCTCACGCCCCGACCGCACCGCCCCGGCGAGACGGCTCCGGCGGGACGGCTCCGGTGACGCGCGCCGCGACCGGCCCGCGTCCACGCACCGGCGGTGTGGTTGGCTTGCCCGGGTGGGCGATGATCGCGTGTCCGGCCTTTCGGCGCTGCAGGAGCGGATCTCGCTCTCCATCGTCTCCGCCCTCGACCCGATGCTCGGGGCCAGAGCGGCCGAGCGGCTCTACGTCGTCGCTCTCACCACCGACGGCGACGTGATGACCGTCCGCCTCACCGCCCACACCGAGGAAGCCCTGGCCGTTCTGCTCGCCGACTCCGGCGAAGGGGACGACCTCGACTGGACCGAGTACTGCCGGTGGTGGCCGGACGAGTGGCGGACCGGCGACGGCGGCGTCCCGGCGGGCGATGCCGGTTCGCTGGTCACGCGCAGCCGGGAACTGGCGGACGCCAAGGACGCCGCGCACGACCATGCGCAGTGGAGGACGCACGCACGCGCCATGCTCGTCCGCGCCCTGGGAGACGTTCGGGTCGCCGCCGCCATCACCGCGATCAACCCCGGGTGGCGGCCCGTGCTGTTCGTCACCGACACCGACGGCGACATGCGGCCCACCGTGCACAGCATCGACGTGCTCAACGCCGGCCATGCGAGCCCGGCCCTTGTCACGGCGGCACGGGCGTTCTTCTCCGGCCAGGACTGACCACGCCTCGCGGACGCCCGCCGGTGGAGCCGGGCTGCGCCGGCCTGTGCGTTCAGTCGAAGTAGTGGCCCGGCGTGGTGCCGACGGTGCGGCGGAAGGCGGCGACGAAGGCCGAGGGTGTGGAGTAGCCGACCTCGGACGCGACCTGGTGGATCGGTGCTCCCGCGGCCAGGCGGGACAGGGAGGCGGCGATGCGCAGATGGGTGCGCCACGTCGCGAACGTCATGTCGGTGTCGTGCTTGAAGGCGCGGGCGAGGGTACGGCCGCTCGCCCCGACCGTCCGGCCCCACTGGACGAGTGTGCGCTGGTCGGCTGGGTCGCGGGCGAGCAGGCCGGCGACGCGGCGGGCGCGGTCGTCGACGGGGGCGGGCACGTGGACGGTGGCGGCGGGCAGTGGCGACACCAGGTCGAACATGACGGCTTCGGCGCGGGCCCGGGCATCCGGACGCAGATCGGTGGCGAGGTACTCGATGAGCTGCCCGAGCAGCCCGGAGGTGTCGATGACGGTCGGCTCGCAGAACCCGATCGGGCACGTGCCCGGATCGAGGTAGAGGCTGACCATGTTGACCGGCGCGCTGGCAAGGACATCGTGGTCGACCCCGGCGGGAATCCACAGACCACGGGCGCGCGGCAGCACCCACGTCCGTCCGGCCGCTCCCAGCGTCAGGACGCCACGGGATGCCCAGGCGAATTGGTGGAAGGGGTGCGTGTGGGTGGGGAAGCGCGCCCCGTCGCGCAGCATATTCGCTCGGACGGCCACGACGGCAGACTGTCTTGTTCGCGACATGAGTCGTCATGCTACGCCGTTGTGGACACCACCGGCCGGACCTACCGTGGTGCCGGTGAACAAGAATCACCTCGCCCTCCTGGCGACCGATGACTGGCGCAACGTCCTGCGAGACCTGATCTTCCCCTTCGCGTTCAAGGGCGCCGAGCCGAGTGATCTCGGTGACGACGCCATCGAAGTCGGCCCGGGTCCGGGGCTGACGACCGATCTGCTCCTTGCGCGGATTCAACGGCTGACGGCGATCGAACTCGATGCAGACCTGGCGGACGCCCTGTCGGCACGTACCGACCCTGCTCGCGTGACGGTCGTGCACGGCGACGCCACCGCGATGCCGTTCGAGGCCGGGCGCTTCAGCGGCGCCGCGTGCTTCACGATGCTGCACCACGTCCCCGACGCGGCCGGTCAGGACCGGTTGTTCACCGAGGTGTGCCGTGTGCTGCGGCCGGGCGGGGTGTTCATCGCCAGCGACAGCGTCGCCAACGATGAGCTGGCTGCCTTCCACGAGGACGACATCTACAACCCGGTCGACCCGGCGACGTTGGAGGCGCGCTTGTACCGGGCCGGTTTCGACCGCGTCGGGGTACGCGTCGTCCCCGACCGCGCGTGGGCGGTCCGGGCCTTCAAGCCGGCCTGACCGGCCGGCGGCGGGGCCGGGCGGTGGGCGGTGGGCGGCGCCGGCGGAGCCGGTCGAGGACAGGAACCGGTGACACCACGGTGACCGGTGCCGCCCCGCCGCCACACCGGCGGGGCGGCACCGTCCGGCCGCTCCGGTTATCGGGCGAAGGCCTGGAGTTCGGCGGCGCGGACTATGCCGGCCCGGGGAGAGGCCGTGGTGCAGTCGGTGCCGGAGCGCGGGTCGTTGTCCTGCTCGCCCGCGTACGCCGGGGAGCCGGTGCACTGGCTGGAGACCACCTGGAACCGCAGGTGCGTCGCGGTGAAGTCCCGTGTGTCGAAGGAGCGCAGGGCGATGTCGGGTGCCGTGGGTCGCGGCCGGTCGGCGGGGAAGGCGTCGTCCGGGCTGGTGTAGACGGTGCGGTACGAGGTGTTCTGCGAGCAGTCGGCCTTCGTGGCGTTACAGGCCAGCAGCCGGAAGGCGCGCAGGGCGGTGAAACGGTTCTGTGACGTGTCGGGGCCTTCCGGGTCTTCGGCCACCGTGGGGCGCAGCATCGCGCTCACCTGGACCCGGCCGATCCTGACCGGGCGGTCGCCGGCCAGGTCGACGGTCACCTGGCGGCCGGCGACCGGGGCCTCGACCGACTGCCAGTTGGTCGCCTCGGTCTCGTCCAGCAGCGCCCGGTGCGACAGGCCGTCGCCGGTGGCGGTGGCTCCGTTGGCGGCCGCGGCCTGGTTGCGGTGCATCGCGACCGGCAGGGTGCGCCGTGATGCTCTGATCGTGGCGGTGAACTTCTTGTGGCCGACGCCCTCGCCCACCGCGACGAAGGAGTAGCGGCCGGGTGCGATGGCGAAGGTGGCACCGAGCGGGGTCGCCGGGTCGGTGTCGGCCACCGGGACCGCGCGGGCCTCGTAGTCGCCCACGTACAGCCGGACCTTCGCGTCCTCGGCGTCGCCGCGGGGTTCGAGCGTGACGCCGGCGTTGCGCGAGAGCGGAGAGGCGAAGCTCGGCGTGGGGTCGGCGTCGGCGGGGCCGTCGCTGGCGGCGGTCGCGCCCAGGCCGTGCTGGGCGAAGACCTTCCACATCAGCGCCTGGTTCTTGCCGCCGAAGCGGATGGCGTCGGCGGCCAGGAGGGCGTTGCGGTGGTCGACGTAGCTGACCGCTCCGGTGGCCATGAGAAGGAGCGCGTCGAACGACAGCTGCATCCACCGCCTGTTCCCCGGGCACCTGTCCACCGGCACCTTCCCGTCGGCGCACTTGCGCTGCAGTGCCGTGTTGCCGTCGCCGTACCGCCGGACGAAAGCCCGGCGCAGGTCGAACTGGGTGGCGGTCCAGATCTCACCGTCGGCGTGGACCTGGGCGCCGGTCAGGTCATAGCCGAGATCGCCATAGTTGAGGGGGCTCCGGCTCATGTCGTAGTTGCGGATTCCTGCGCGCGGTTCTCCGGTGACGTATCCGCCGATGACGTACGGCGTCCGGCCGGGAGAGCGCAGCCCGTACTCGCTGAGGTACTCCATGGCCAGCAGGTCGGACGTGCTCTCGTTCATGGCCCCCGCCTGCGGCCCGTTCCATCCGGCGTCCGGCCCGGCGACCATGCGGCCGGAGATGGCGTGGCCGTACTCGTGGCCGATGACGGTCATGTCGAAGTCGCCGTCGACGCACGGCGGGTAGAACGCGCCCGCGATCGGCTGCCACAGGTACATGTTGGTGATGGCGGCGACGCCGTCGGGCGGCGTGATCTGGTTCGCGTTGTCGCGGACGGCGGGGAACCTGGCGCCGGCCTGGGCGTTGCCCTGCTCCGGGTCGCCGCCCAGGCCGCCGCGGTCGCCGTTGTCGACCTGCATGTTCCAGGCCGACTCGGTGAACCCGAGCCGGTAGGACCAGTCGTGCATGCGGTTGTGCTGGACGAACAGGTTGGACATGGCCGCTTCGACGTCGGCCTCCTGCGGGCTGTCCAGCGTCGCCGGGTCGCACTTGCTCGTGTACCACTGGTTGGCCCAGGGGTAGGTGTAGTTGCGGTCCGGCTTGGACGCGCCGGTGCGGGTGCCGACGCTGAAGGGGTCGTCGCTCGCGCGGTTCTCGTACGTCCGGGCCGCGTTGCCCAAGCTGGTGGTCGTGGACGCGCCGGTCGCGGGATCGGCGTCCCACGGCAGCCCGCTGGAGGGGTCGCCGCCCACGACCATGCGGCATCCCGCCGCGGGGACGAAGCACCAGGTCTGGCGGGTGTCACGGGACGAGTAATCGCCGGGCGGGGTGGCCGGGAAGACCGACCAGCGCGGGTCGTCGCTGTCGTGATCGACGAGGTTCTCCCGCACGAGCACCGCACCGGAGCGGGCGTCGACGTGGGACGTGACCGCCTTGGGCTCGCCGCCGGAGGAGTCCATGAGGACGACCTGGTAGGCGCTGCGGACACCCCCGGCGGTGGGGACCGCGACGAGCCGCACCCTGCGGATGTCGCCGGCGGTGGCGGCGATGCCCGCGTCGCGCCCGGCGGCGGCCACCGCGTCGTCCTTCGAGAGCGTGGCGGGCGCCGGGGGCCCGTCGTCACGGGACAGGGTCGAGGTGACCGAGACGACCTTGCCGCCGGTCACGCCGACCGCCACCAGTCCGTCGTGGCCGGCGGGCAGGTCGCCGAAGCGCTGGCGCAGCAGCACGGCGGCGCCCTCGCCGATGGGGTTGACGGCGACCTTCTCAAGGCCGGCCACGGCGTCGGCGTCCAGGCCGAACAGTTCCCGATGGCCGGTCAGGTAGGCGCGTGCGGCCTTCTCGGGGTCGCCGGCGAGACCTGCGGCCAGGGGGCCGCTTCCGGTCACCGATGCGGGGGTGCCGAGCTTGTTCCAGCGCACGGTCACGCCGCGGGCCGCGCCCCGCTGCCGGGTGGTGGGCGCCAGGCGGCCGGTGCGGGCGTCCTTGTCGGGCAGTTCGACGTGTTCGCCCGGGGGCTGGGAGCGGGGAGTTCGTGTCTCGGCTTGCCCGGGGACCGTGAGTCCCGATGTGAGGAGTGTTCCGGTGACCGCGAGCGCGGTCGCGGCGATCCAGCGTGTCCTGGGCACCTTTGCCTCCTGGAGGCGGGCGGACGACCCGTGGGGGGACGGCCGGATGATCACCCGGCCGCTTCACGAGACAAGCACCACACCAGGACCGCAACTATGGCGATATGAGACACGAAGGACGCATGAGCGGGAGGCGATTCTCGCCGTTGACAGTGACCGCTTCACATGGATGCGGTGACCACACGGCTGGAAGGGCGAGAAGTCAGCCGGGCGGCCGCCGCGGCGGTGCCGGTGCCGGCAGGCCTTCATGGGCCGCCTCAGGGGCTCCGGAGGATGCGATCCAGGAGGTCGGCGGGGAGGGCCGTGGGGCGGGTGGCGAGGAGGGACCTGGCCTCGGATGCGGGGAGGCCCGCGTCGGTGAGGATCGCCGCGGCGTGGTCGCCGGGAAGGATGTTCAGGAAACGGGCGGTCGCGGCGGCGCGGCTTTCGGGGGTCAGGGTGCCGTGTACGCGCAGGCGGGCTATGCCGCCGTCCGGGTAGACGTCCAGGCGGACGTGGGTCACCGGGGCCGTGGTCGCCGAGCGGAGGTGATGGCGGGTGTCGGGCTGCAGGCGGGTCTTCGGGAGGAGGTCCACGCGGGCGTCGGTCCGGGCGTCGATGCCCGTGAGGGAGGCCCAGCCGGGGGCGTTGCCCACGTAGTAGGACGTGTCGATTTCGACGCGGTGGACGTGGGCGCGGCCGGCCAGCGCGACGGTGACGTGGTCGTTTCCGTCGTCGCGGCGGCGGGCGTTCTCCCAGCCGTCGCCCATGAGCCGTGACCGTCCCGGCAGGAGGATGTTGCGCGGTGAGCTGTAGAACATGTCGGAGCAGTCCACGACGTCGCCGCCGGACTCCAGGGCCGCCAGGTCGACCGTGCCGTCCATGAGGCGGGGGTCGGGTACCGGCTCGCCGTGGACGCGGAATCGCGCCACGCCGCCGTCGGGGTAGATGGTGAGCCGGACGTGGGTGAAGCGGTGGGGGTCGGTGACCGGGAACGGGTTCTCCGCGTCGCCCTTGATCGGTGATCTGTCAACGAGTGTCACCCATGTCGCCTGATGCAACTCGTCGGGTGAGGGGTAGCCCTCGACGCCGGTCGCCTCCACGGAGGCCAGCGGCGGGTAGTTGCCCTTGAACCAGGCGGTGTCGATGACGACGCCCCTGACCACGCCGGGTACGCCGAGGCGCACGATCGCGTGGTCGCCGCCCGAGCCCGGTTCCCGGCGGCGGCGCGTCTCCCAGCCGTCGTAGGTCTTGCCCTTGTGCCCGAAGTCCTCGGCGGAGAAGGCGGCGGGTCCCGGTTTGATGAGGTTCTCGCGCTCGGCGAAGAACTCGTCGCTGGCGAAGACGACACCGGCGGCGAGGTCCCGGCAGGCGAGGTCGGGCAGGGCGGTGAAGCCGGTGGCGCCGGACGTCATGCCTCTCCTCTCGTCAGGAGCCGGCCGCGCGGCTCCCCGGCGATGTCGACCTGCGCGCCGCGCAGCCAGGTGGCGCGCACGGTGCCGGTCAGCGGGCGGCCGTCATAGGGGGAGATCCGGTTCCGATGGTGCAGGCGCCGGACGTCCACGGTGAAGGCGTCGTCGGGGGCGAAGACGCAGAAGTCGGCCTGGTGGCCCAGGGCGATCCGTCCCTTGCGGCGGAGGCCGGTCTGCCGCGCGGGATGCTCGGCCGTCCAGCGCACGACGTCGGCGAGCGAGTGGCCGCGGCGGCGGGCCTCGGTCCACACGGCGGGCAGGACGACCTGGAGGGAGGCGATGCCGCCCCAGGCCTCACCGAAGTCGCCGGTGTCGAGACGTTTCAGCTCGGGTGTGCAGGGTGAGTGGTCGGAGACGACCATGTCGATCGTCGCGTCGGCGAGGCCCTGCCACAGCAGTTCGCGGTTGCGGGCCTCCCGGATGGGCGGGCAGCACTTGAACTGGGTGGCGCCGTCGGCGATCTGCTCCGCCGCGAACGTCAGGTAGTGGGGGCAGGTCTCCACGGTGATCCGGACGCCGTCCCGCTTGGCCGAGCGGATCATCGGGAGGGCGTCCGAACTGGACAGGTGCAGGATGTGCGCACGCGCGCCGGTCGACCGTGCCAGCCCGATGACCTGGGCGATCGCGAGGTTCTCCGCGCCTCGGGGGCGGGACGCCAGGAAGTCGCGGTAGCCGGCGCCGTGCGCGGCGGGCGCCCGGTCAATGGCGCGGGAGTCCTCGGCGTGGACGATCATCAGCGCGTCGAAGTCGCGCAGTGCCCGCATCGCCCGGCGAAGTTCGTCGCCGGTGAGGGACGGGAACTCCTCGACGCCCGAGTGCAGCAGGAAGGCCTTGAAGCCGAACACGCCCGCGTCGTGCAGTTTCCGCAGGTCCGGCAGGTTGCCGGGGACGGCGCCGCCCCAGAATCCGACATCCACCCAGGCCTGTGTCGCGGCCGTCTCGCGCTTGATGCCGAGTGCGCCGGCGTTCACCGTCGGCGGGATGCTGTTCAGCGGCATGTCGACGATCGTGGTGATGCCGCCGGCGGCCGCCGCGCGGGTCGCGGTGGCGAACCCCTCCCATTCGGTGCGGCCGGGGTCGTTGACGTGGACGTGGGTGTCGACCAGGCCCGGCAGCAGGACCTCGTCGTCGCGGAGTTCCACGACGCGGGACGCCCGGAGCGCCGAGCCCGGCGGCTCGATCGCGGCGATCGCCCCGTCCCTCACCCCGACGCAGCGGGGCGCCTCGCCGGAGCCGGTGATCACGCGCGGGGCGCGGATGAGGAGGTCGAGTTCCGTCATGTGCCGCCTCCGGGGCGGGCGAGGCCGAGGTCCGCGGCGAGCCGCGCGGCCAGCCGTTCCAGCAGCGGGCCGGCCTCGGCCATGCTGCGCCGCACGTCGGGTTCGAGGTCGGTGAGGGTGTAGACGCGGGAGATCCCCGCCGTGGCGAGGTCGGGCGCGGTCAGGGTCGCGCGCCCGGCGACGGCGGCCACGGGGACACCGGCCCGCGCGGCGGCCGCGGCGACGCCGGCGGGGGCCTTGCCGCTGAGGGTCTGCTCGTCCAGCGAGCCCTCACCGGTGATCACGAGCCTGGCTCCGGGGAGCCGTTCCGCGTAGCCGACGAGTTCGAGGACGATGTCGATGCCGGGCCGCGGTGTCGCGTTCAGCAGGGCCAGCGCCGCGAACCCCGCCCCTCCCGCGGCGCCCGCCCCCGGGGTCGCCGAGTGGTCCGTGCCGGTGGCGCGGGCCACCTGCGCGGCCCAGCGGGCCAGCGCGCGGTCGAGGACGGCGACGTCGCCGGGGCCGGCCCCTTTCTGCGGGCCGTAGACCGCAGCCGCGCCCCGCGGGCCCAGCAGGGGGTTGTCGACGTCGCAGGCCACGATGAACTCGGTCTCGGCGATCCTTGGGTGCAGGCCGCGCAGATCGACCTCCGCGACGTCGAGCAGGCCCGCTCCGCCGCGTTCGACGTCGCGGCCGTCGCCGCGCCGGACGCCGGCGCCGAGAGCCTGCGCGAGGCCGGCGCCGCCGTCGGTGGACGCGCTGCCGCCGAGGCCGAGGACGACCGTGTGCGCTCCGGCGTCCAGCGCCGCCCGCACGACCTGCCCGGTGCCGTGGCTGCCGGCGCCGAGGGGGTCGAGCCGGCCGCCGGGCAGCAGGGAAAGGCCGGAGACGCCCGCCATCTCGACGACGGCGACGCCGCCGCGCAGCGCGAACGCGGTGGTGACCGGTTCGCCGGTGGGGCCTTCGGCGGTCACCGGCACGCTCCGGAAACCCGCGGACAGCGCGGCGTCGACGGTCCCGTCGCCGCCGTCGGCCACGGGCAGTTCGACGACGTCCAGGCCGGGGGCGGCCCGGCGCAGGCCGGCCGCGACGTGCCCGGCGACCCGCCGGGCGGACAGGCTGCCCTTGAACTTGTCAGGGGCGACGACGACATGGCTCATGGCGGTTCCTCAGCAGAATCCGGGGACGCCGAGCCAGGCCTGGCCGGCGTCCGGCGCGTCGTCGCGGGTCACGGTGGCCTCGATGAGGCCGTACGGCCGGTCGGCCGCGATGAACACCTCGCCCGCATTGTCCAGGCCGAACGGTGACAGGTCGACCTCGAAATGATGTCTGTTCGGCGCGGAGAAGCGGATCTCGGCGACCTCCGGGCGCCGTTCGAGCACGGCGCTGCCCATGGCGTACAGCGACTGCTGCAGGGCGAGGCTGTGCACCTCGGCGAACCGCTCCAGCAGCACCGAGCGGATCGCGGAGTGGCTTTCGTCGAAGTCGGCGTCCGTGCCGGCGTAGCGCCACCGGGCCACCAGCGACGTGGCGAGGACGCGGTCGGTGGTCTCGGCGAGGGTGGTGTACTCGTCTTTCAGGAAACCGGAGAACTCCGAGCCGGTGGTCTTGGCGATGACGAGGTCCCGGAGGCCGGACACGACCCAGGCCCGCCGGGCGGCGCCCTGGCCCGCGACCGTGACGACCGTGGTGCGGGTCTCCCCGCCGCGCCGGACGAACGAGTGGTCATGGCCCCCGCTCCCGGCCGGGATGCGGTCCCAGGCGTACTCCTCGATCTCGATGCGGGCGCCGTCGGCGGCGGGGACCTGCGCGACGAAGTGGTCGGCGAGGGTCAGGCCGAACTCCTCGATCGCGCCGATGCCCCGCTTGGCGAAGGAGAACACGGTGTTCTTCTGGGTGTCGGTCGGCAGCACGCCGGACTGGTCGCCGGTGTCGTGCGCCGCGGTGAAGTCGCCGCGCAGCAAGGTCGACACGTTGAGGTCGCGTATCTCGTGCCGGGCGGTCTCGCGGTGGACGCGGAAGACCCGGTTCTGCGCCTTGCCGTACTGGTTGGGGCCCAGGACGATGCCCATGGATCAGCTCCCTCGGTAGGTGGCGTGGGCGAAGGGGCTCATGAGCCGACGGCCTTCCGCAGGCGCAGCAGGGCGATCTTGCGGAGTTCCCCGGCGACGACCCGCCGCTCGGTCTCGTCGTCGTTGCCGAGACGGGCGCGGGCGGCGTCGAGGACCTGCCCGGCGTCCAGGCCGGTGGCGCAGATGAGGAACACGCGGCCGAAGCGTTCCTCGTAGCGGCGGTTGGCCTCGGCGAGGTCGGCGAGGACACCGGCGTCGTCGCCCACCCCGGACTGCTCACCGCGTGACCAGCGGGCCCGGGTCCCGGTTCCGGCGGGCCGTTCCCCGATCCGCGGGTGCGCCGCCAGAGCCCGGTCGATCTCGCGGGGGGCGAGCTTCCGGGCGGCCATGTCGGCGCGTTCGAGAAGCGCGTCCAGATCGGTGTAGGGACGGGCCGACAGCAGGGCGTCCGCCCACGCGGGTACATCGAGGCAGGCCAGGAGCGACTCGCGTGCCTGCGCGTCCGGCAGCGTGTTGAACCGGCGGAGGCCGGTGGCCTCCTCGGGGAGCTCCGCCCGGGATGTCATGCAGGCAGGCTAGCCGCCGTCGCGGCCGTCGTCGCCGGTCAGAGGTCGTTGCCGGCGTAGGAGAGGTTGAAGCTCTTGTTGACGAGGGGGAAGTCGGGAACGATCGTGCCGGTCAGGGCGACGGGCAGGGCCGGCCAGTTGAAGAAGGACGGGTCGACGATCTTGGTGCGGGTGATCGAGCCGTCCCGGGCCAGCTCGACGCGGTGGACGATGGTGCCGCGCCAGCCCTCGACGACGCCGACGCCGGACACGGGGCCGTCCAGCGGGGCCAGCGGCGGCCAGTAGGTGACGACGCCCGGGGACATTCCGTACGCCAGGTCCTTCACGATCGCGGCGGAGACGGCGATCTCCTGGACGCGGACCTGGAAGCGGGCCAGTACGTCGCCGGTGGCCCGGGTGGCGACGCTGAAGGCGGGCCGCAGGTCGGTGAACGGGTGGTCGCGGCGGGCGTCGGCGCCGATGCCGCTCGCGCGGGCGACGTAGCCGAGGGCGCCCAGATCGCGGGCGGCCTGGGCGGGCAGCTCCGCGGTGCCGGTGAAGCGGTCGGCGACCACGGTGTGGGAGAGGGCCAGGGCGGCGAGTTCGGCGGCGTCCTCGGCGATGGCGGCCAGCCGGGCGGGGGCGGGGACGGCGCGCAGGGCTGCGCCGCCCAGCACGACTCCGCCGCGCAGGAGGCGGTGGCCGGTGACCTCGCGGTTGAGGCGCAGCAGGTGCTCGCGGATGCGGCCGAACTGGGAGTTGAGGATGGAGTGGCCCACGTCGTTGCACAGGGCGCCCAGGTCGGTGACGTGGTTGTAGAGGCGTTCGAGTTCCAGGAGCAGCGCCCGCATCCGCCGCGCGCCCGGGGAGACCTCGACGCCGGTGGCCTCCTCGACGGCCATGCAGAACGCGAGGGTGTGCCCGACGGTGGTGTCGCCGCTGACGCGTTCCGCGAGCGGCACCGCGTCGGCGGCGGCGCG
Source organism: Spirillospora sp. NPDC048823 (assembly GCF_043198445.1). Taxonomy (NCBI): domain Bacteria; kingdom Bacillati; phylum Actinomycetota; class Actinomycetes; order Streptosporangiales; family Thermomonosporaceae; genus Spirillospora; species Spirillospora sp. NPDC048823. Next base: position 193,698 of record NZ_JBICUT010000010.1, read on the forward strand.
GCCGTGGAACAGCTTCTCCAGGCCCTTGTGCACGAACCACAGCCGTGCCTTCAGCTTGAGAATGCTCTCGCCGACGACCGAGAACCGGAAGTGACCGGGTTCGATCATCCCCGCGTGAACGGGCCCGACCGGGATCTCGTACACGCCGGGGCCCTCGACGCTGACGAACGGGTAGGGCCCCTCCGGGTCGCCGAACTCCGGCGCGGGACCGGCGTCGGCGCGCATCGGGTACCAGCCGCGGGGCCAGTGGTGGTGCCGGACGAGGCGGCGCGGCAGCGGATGGTTCTCGGGGACGATCCCGTACAGGTCGCGCATCTCCCGCTCGAACCGTCCGGCGGGGAAGCTGGTCGCGGCCAGGCTCGGCACGGCCGGGGCGTCCGGGTCCAGCCGGACGTGCAGTTCGGTGCGGCGGTCCGGGGACGCGGCGGTGAACAGGTACACGATCCGGAGCGCGTCGGGGTCGTGGTGGGCGGCGGCCAGCGCGAGCCGGTGTCCGTCGTCCAGGAGCGCGGCCGCCCGTGCCGGGAGCGCACCGGCGTCGATGTCGGTGATCGTGCGGTGCGGGCCGGCGGGCCGGTCGCCCGCGGGCCGGTCTTCGGTACTCATCGGGACACCCCCTTCAGAAGGCCGTGAGGATTTCGGCGGCGGCGTCCAGCAGCGTCCGCAGCGGCCATGCGGTGACGCCGATGACGGCGCAGGCGGCGAGGCCGGCGACCAGCGCCGCGGTGAGCGCGGCCGGCGGCCGCAGGCCGGCCTGGATGGTGGCCGCTCCGGGTCCGTCCGGGCGGGAGCCGAGCAGCATCCCGGCCATCCGCGCGGAGACGGCGGCCACGATGAGGAGCGTCAGGACCAGGGCGATCGTCACCGCCCAGCCGAGCCCGGCGGAGAACCCCGCGCGCACCATGGCGATCTCACCGGCGAACAGGGTGAACGGCGGGAACCCGAGCAGGGCCAGCAGCCCGGCGCCCAGGGCGGCGGCGAGCACCGGGGCCCGGCCGCCCAGTGCGCGGACGGCGTCGATGCGGCTTGTGCCCAGGGCCTGGTGGATGCGTCCGGCGGCGAGGAACGAGACCGACTTGGCCAGCCCGTGACCGAGGATGTGCAGCAGCACCGCGCCCATGGCCAGGCGGGTGCCGATCGCGGTGCCGAGGGCCAGCAGGCCCATGTGCTCGATGCTGGAGTAGGCGAGCATCCGTTTGAGGTCGCGCTGGCCGAGCAGCATCGCGGCGGCCACCGCGATCGAGGCCAGCGCGACGATCAGGAGCAGCGTCCGGGCGAAGCCGGTGCCGAGCGCGATGTCGGCGATCACCTTCACGCGCAGGACGGCGTAGAGGGCCACCGACAGCAGCACGCCCGACATCAGCGCGGAGACCGGTGCGGGCGCCTGGCTGTGCGCGTCGGGCAGCCAGGCGTGCAGCGGCGCGAGCCCGGCCTTGGCGCCGAACCCGATGATCAGCAGCGCCACCGCGATCCGGGTGACGCCGGGGTCCAGGTCGGCGGCGTGCTCGGCCAGCCGGACCCAGTCCAGCGCGCCCGACGACGGGACGTGCGCGTGCCGGGCCGCGAAGTGCAGCAGGACGATGCCGAGCAGCGCCAGCCCGATCCCGGCCGAGCAGATCACCACGTACTTCCAGGCCGCCTCGGTGGCGTTGCGGGTGCGGCGGTGCCCGACCAGGAACGCCGTCACGATCGTGGTGGCCTCGACCGCCACCCACAGCACGCCGAGGCTGGCGGCCAGCACGGCCAGCGCCATCGCGGCCACGAACCCCTGCGTCAGCACGCCGTACCGGCGCGTGTCGGCGGAGGTGGCGTGGCCCGCCGCGCGCTCGGCGGCCAGATACGACGGGCTCGCGAGCATCGCCAGCAGCGCCACGGCGCCGATCACGATCAGCATGTAGGCGGTGAGGGCGTCGGCGCGCAGGAGCCCGCCGAGGCCGGTCCGGGGACGGCCGGCGGCCGGCACCGCCAGCAACACCGCGGCGGCGAGCACGCCCGCGGCCGCGGCGGGGGCCAGCCAGGCCGTGCCGCGCCGCCAGCCGAACACGGCGTAGCCGCAGGCGGCCAGGGCGGGCACGGCGACGGGGGCGATCAACAGGGTCGTCGTCATCAGTCGTGCAGCTCCCGCAGGTCGTCCAGGTCGCTGTCGCCGAACGCGGCGCGGATGCGGGCGGTGAGGATCTGCAGCACCAGGACCGCGAGCAGCACGTCCAGGGACACTCCGAGCTCCACGATGAGCGGCACGCCCGAGGTGGTGAGGAACGCGACGGCGGTGATGCCGTTGTCCATCATCAGGAAACCCGCCACCTGGGACAGCGCGCGGCGCCGGGTGACCAGGACGAAGAAGCCGAGCAGCACCACCGTGAGCGCCACCGGGACGGCGCGGGTGGCCGGGGACGGCGACAGCGCGACCACCGGGCGCATCACGGCGAACGACAGCAGCGCCAGCAGCGCGGCGGCGACCAGCGAGGACGCCACGTTCACCAGCGGCTCGGTCTCCCGGAACGCGCCGCCGGCCCGCATCGCCCGGCGCAGCATCAGCGGCAGGACGGCGCCGCGCAGGACGGCGATCCCCGCGGCCAGCGCGATCGTCCCCGCGTGGCCCTCGTGCAGCCCGAGCACGGCGACCAGCGCGGCCAGGGCCGCCCCCTGGACGGCGAACAGCCGCACGATGGCCGCCAGGTCGCGCCGCCACAGCGCCAGGACGCCCGCCAGCAGCAGCGCGCTGCAGGACACGTCGAGGAGCTGGACGTAGAGGGTCTCGCTCATGGGGCCGCCAGGAAGAAGGACGCGGCGACGGCCAGCAGCGCCAGCAGGAACGACCCGGCCAGCAGCTCGGGAACGCGGAACATCCGCAGTTTCGCCATGAACACCTCACCGGCGGCGAGCAGGCCGCCCAGGACGACGACCTTCGCGCTGAACGCCGCCACCGCGACGGGCAGCATCGCCATCGACGTCCCGGCGATCCCCCACGGCGCGAAGAGGTTGGCAAACAGGCCGAGCAGGACCGTCAGCCGCATCGCCGACGCCCATTCGACCAGGGCCAGGTCCGGCCCGGAGTACTCCAGCACCATCGCCTCGTGGATCATCGTCAGCTCAAGGTGGGTGGACGGGTTGTCCACCGGGATCCGGCCGGTCTCGGCGATGGTGACCACGGCCAGCGCGACCGCCGCGAGCAGGCTCACCGGGGAGATCACGAGTTGCGGCTCGTGCAGGGTGGTGGTGACGATCGACCCGAGGTTGGTCGAGCCGACCCGCGCCGACAGCGCGAACACCGACAGCAGGATCGTCGGCTCCACCAGCGCCAGCACGACCATCTCGCGGCTGGCGCCCATGCCGCCGAACGCGGTGGCGGTGTCCAGGCCCGCGAGCGCGAGGAACACGGTGCCGAGCGCCAGCAGCGCGGTCACCGCGAACAGGTCGGCCGTCCCGTCCAGCGGCGAGGCCGTGGTCACGATCGGGACCACCGCGCTCACGACCAGTGCCGTGCCCGCCAGCACCAGCGGCGCCGCGCGGAACAGCACGCCGGTCCCGTCCGGGGTGATCGGCTCCTTGCGCAGCAGCTTGCGCAGGTCCCGCCACGGCTGCGCGACGCCCGCGCCGGCCCGCCCCTCAAGGCGGGCCCGGACCTGCCGCATCACCCCGACCAGCAGCGGTGCACCGAACGCCACCAGCGCCACCTGGATGACCGCCCCGGCGGCTCCGGCCGCGCTCATCTCGTCACCGCCAGCAGGATCAGCATGCCGGTGAAGGCGTAGAAGCCGTACCCGACGTAGCGGTGGACGCTGCCGTTGGCCAGGGGCCGGGCCGCCCGCCCGATCCAGTCGACCGCCGCCAGCACCGGCCGGTACAGCCGGTGCTCGATCCGGTCGCCGACCCGCGTCCGGTAGCGGACGCTGTCGACCAGGTACGCCGACTCCTCGACCGGTGTGACGTCCAGGTCCGTCTCGGGGGCGAGCACGTCGTCGAACACCCGCACCAGCGGCTCGGCGAACGACGTCGCGGTGTACTCCATCCGCGCCGAGGCCGGCCCGGCCCCGCAGTCCCACAGCCGGGCCCGGCGGCGGGCGCGGCGGGCCGTGACCGCCCGCAGCACCGCCATCAGCACGACGACCGCCGCCAGCAGCGCCACGGTGATCAGCAGGGGGGACATGGTGCTCGGCATCCCGGCCGGGCGGAGCGTCACCGGGCCCGTGACGGTACCGCCGGCCGGTCCGGCCACGGCCGCCGCGACGCCGACGGCCCGTGCGAGGCCGCCGGCGACCAGACCCGGCGCCAGCGCGGCAGCGACGCAGCCCAGCGCGGCGAGGACCATCCCGGCGATCATCGCCGGGGGGCTCTCGTGGGCGCGCTCGGCGGCGGCGCTGCGGGGACGCGCCAGGAACCCGACACCGAACGCCTTGACGAACGCGGCGATCGCCAGCCCCGCCGACAGCGCCACCACGGCCACCGCGACGGGCATGGTGACGGCGGCGACCGTCCCGCCCTCGGGCAGTGCGTGGACGAGGCTCTGCAGCAGCAGCCATTCGCTGACGAAGGCGCTGCCCGGCGGCAGGGCCGACGCCATCAGCGCCCCGATTCCGAACAGCGCGGTCGTGGCCGGCATCGGCGAGCGCAGGCCGCCCAGCGCGTCCAGGTCCCGGGTGCCGGTGGCGTGCAGCACGGACCCGGCCGCGAGGAACAGCAGCGTCTTGAAGCCCGCGTGGTTGACCACGTGCAGCAGCGCGGCGGTGAGCGCGAGCGCCGCCATGGTGCGGGCGCCGGACACCGACAGCAGGCCCGCGGCGCCCACGCCGATCAGGATGAGACCCATGTTCTCGCAGGTCGAATACGCCAGCAGACGTTTCATGTCGGTGGCGACCACCGCCTGCAGAACCCCGTACAGGGCCGACACGGCGCCGGCGGCCAGCACCGCCAGCCACCACCACGCGGGTCCGCCGCCGAGCAGGTCCAGCCCCACCCGGACGATCCCGTACACGCCCATGTTCACCATCGCCGCGCTCATCAGCGCGGACACGTGGCTGGGCGCCTCGGGATGGGCGCGCGGCAGCCAGACGTGCAGCGGCACGACGCCCGCCTTCGAGGCGAACCCGGCCAGCGTCGCCACGAACACCGCGCTCCGCACGGCCGGGGACAGTCCGTCCGCCGCCGCCCGCATGCCCTCGAAGGACTCGTCGTGCGACGCGGCGGCGAACCCGGCGAGGCCCGCCATGATCGTGACCAGTCCCAGGTGGGTCATCACCGCGTACCACAGCCCGGCCTCGCCCACCGACGCACGGCGCCGGTGCTCGGCCACCACGAGCAGCAGCGACGTGACCGCCATGAGCTCCCACGCCAGCAGGAACGTGCTCACGCTGGCCGCGGCGGGCACCAGCAGCATCGCCACCACGAACAGCGGCAGCATGGCCTGCACCGCCCGGCCGTCCAGGCCCGGCACGTCACCCGCCCCGGCGCGGGCCGGACGGGTGTAGCCGATCGCGTACACGGCGGCGCACACGGCCACGGCGCCGGTGACGGCGATGAAGAGCCCGCTCAGCGCGTCGACCGCCAGGCGTACGCCGGCCAGGGGCAGCAGGTCCGGCAGCCACACCGCCCAGGGGTGCCCCGCCATCGCCGCGAGGCCCGCCACGACCGCGGCGGCGCCCGCGGCGGCCGTCCCGCCCCCGGCGGCGGCCGGGCGCACCCGGCGCGGCAGCAGCGACCCCGCGGCGGCGAGCAGTCCAAGACCCAGGGCCGCGGTGAACGCGGCACCGGTCACAGTCGTCATCGGCCGGTGAGCCCCCGCAGCGCGGCCACGATCGCCTCCGGCTCCGGCGGGCAGCCCGGCACCTCGACGTCGACGGGGACCACGTCGTTCACGGCACCGGCCACCCCGTACGCACCCGCGAACACCCCGCAGCCGCGGGCGCAGTCGCCCAGCGCCACCACGACCTTCGGCTCCGGCACCGCCTCGTGGGTGCGGCGGAGCGCCACCTTCATGTTGCGCGTCACCGGCCCGGTCACCAGCAGCGCGTCGGCGTGCCGGGGCGAGGCCACCAGCCGCGCCCCGTACCGCTCGGCGTCGTGGACGGGCCCGAACGCCGAGGCGATCTCGACCTCGCAGCCGTTGCACGACCCGGCGTCCACATGGCGGAGCTGGACCGATCCCCGCAGTTCGGCCGCGCGCTCGGGCACGGCGCCCTCGGGACGGGCGGGCGCGTCCTCGGCGACCCGCCCGGTCCTCATGATCTTGCGGAGTAGATCCTTCACCCGGTTCCCCGACCATGCGACGGCAGAGCTGTGACCCGCGCCGGAAAGCTAGTGTCCTGCGCAATTGCCAATATTAGCAATCAATGAGGTGTGGGTCGGACAGGGTGGCCGGAGGGGTGGCGGCCGTCCCGTGAGGGGGATGGAGTCCCAGGCGGGACGGCCGCGGCTCGATGCCGGGCGCGCTCCCCGGGCGGGCGCTCCCCGCCCGCCGGCGCACCTCCGGAGCGCAGGTCGTCCAGCAGCTCCGCCTGCCCGGTCAGCACCCCGGTGAGGATCGACCTCGCGACGGCGAGAAGGTCCGCGACCTGGGGGCTGGTCAGCGAGTAGATGACCGTCGCTCCCTCCTTGCGGGAGACGACCAGCCCGGCGCGGCGCAGCACGGCGAGCTGCTGGGACAGGTGCGCCGGCCCGATCCCGACCTCCGGCAGCATCTCGGCGACCGCGTGGTCGCGTCCGCTCAGGAGTTCCAGTACCCGGATCCGGGCCGGGTGCCCCAGCGTCTTGAAGAACTCGGCCTTGAGCTGGTACAGCGGAGTGCTCACGGCGGGCGGCCCCTCACAGGGTTTCCGCAGCGGCCGGCCCGTGGCACTGAACGAACCACACCCGGCGCCCTGCTGGACGATCATCGGTTTACTACATTGGCAATTGCCAATTCTAGCAACACCGCCGGACGTCCGCGGGCGATCCATGACACTATGGAAACGCTGTTTCCCCATGGAGGTCGCGCGTGCGGTATCTGATCATCGGCTGCGGCCACATCGGCACGGAGCTGGCCCGGCGCTGGACGTCCGCCGGTCACCACGTCGTCGGCACCACCACCTCGCCCGGCCGGGTCGCCGAACTCGGCCAGATCTGCTCCGGCGTGGCCGTCCTGCGCGGCGCCGACCGGGAGGCCGTCGCCCGCGCCGCCGACGGCGCCGACGCGGTCGTCCTGACCGTGAGCCCGCGGCTGCAGCGCTCCTTCGACGCCGCCCAGCGCGTCGCCGAATACGCCGACACGCTCACCGCGAGCGCCCGGACGGCCGTCGCCGCGCACCCTCGCGTGGTGTTCACCAGCTCGTCCTCGGTGTACGGGGCGGGCGACGGCGCCCTGCTCGACGAGGAGGCCCCGACCACCGCCGACACCGACGCCTCCCCGCGCAACTTCGTCGCCGCGGAGCAGGCCGTGCTGTCCTCACCGCGCGGCGCCGTGGTGCGCATCCCCGACGTCTACGGCCACCCGGACGACATCGACTACCCGACCCGGGTGAAGTTCGCGCACGACGTCCTGGGCGGCAGCGTCCCCTTCTCCGCGGACGCCCTGCTGTACCGCATCGACTACCGGGACGCGGCCGCCGCACTCGACTTCGTCGTGACCCGCGAGCTGACCGGCGTGTACAACGCCGTCCCGGACGAGACCGTCCCGCCGACGAACGCGGCGGCCTTCGGCGAGATCTGCGAGACCGCGAACCTGCCCGCGCTCACCTACCGCGGCGAGATCAAGACCCCGTCCGTCCCCGTCACCTCCGCGAAACTGCGCACCGCGGGCTTCACCTTCACCCACCGGGACGACGGCGCCGCGCGAGGGTGATGGCCGCCCGGCCCCTCAGGTGGGAGCGTTGAACCGGTGGGCGCCCCATCCACGTGCAGTGGGTGTCGCGTCTGCGGCGGGGGGACCGAGCCTGGGAGGACGTGCTGACCACCGATAGCCGCCTTGAGCGGGTGAAAGACGATGACGGCGCCGCGGAGACCGCCGCGGGGACCGCCCCGGGACCGGGCGGCCGGCGGAGATGGCGGCGGGCCGCGGGCCGGGCGGTCACCGTCGCGGCCTTCCTGTTCGTGGCGGCCGCGCTCGTCGCACCGGCCGAGTCCTCCAAGCTGACCCCGGCGGCGTTCGCGCGGGTGCCGCTGGAGGGGATCGCGGGCGTCGCTCTGATCCTCGCCGTGCCGGCGAGGGCGAGACGGTACGTGGCCGGGGCGGCGGGGGCGGTCCTGGGGCTCCTGTTCGTCCTGAAGGTCCTGGACCTCGGTTTCGAGGCCGTGATGTTCCGGCCCTTCGACCTCGTCCTCGACTGGCCGCTGCTCAGCCCCGCCATCGAGTTCGTCGAAGGGTCGGCCGGGCGGGCCGGGGCGGTCGGCGCCGTGATCCTGGCGGTCGTGCTGGCCGTCGCCGCGGTCACGCTCATGTCGCTGTCGGCGCTGCGGCTCGGCCGCGTCGCCGCCCGCCACACCAGGACGGCGGCCGGCTCGGCCGCCGTGCTGGGCGCCGTCTGGCTCCTGTGCGCCGCAATGGGCGCCCAGTTCGTCGACGGGGTGCCGGTCGCGTCGCGGAGCACCGCCGTCCTCGCCTACGACCACACCGTGCAGGTGCGGTCCAGCCTGAACGACGGGGAGGAGTTCGCCGAGGCCGCCGCCGTCGACGCCTTCCGCGACACGCCCCCCGGCAAGCTGCTGACCGGACTGCGGGGCAAAGACGTCGTCCTGGCGTTCGTGGAGAGCTACGGGCGTTCGGCGGTCGAGCACCCCGAGTACGCGCGGCAGGTCGGCGCGGTGCTGGACGCCGGGACACGGCACCTGGACGAGGCCGGGTTCTCCGCGCGCAGCGGCTGGCTCACCTCCCCCACGGCCGGCGGCGGCAGCTGGCTGGCGCACGCGACCCTGCTGTCGGGCCTGCGGGTCGACAACCAGCAGCGCTACCGCACCCTCGTCAACAGCGACCGCTTCACCCTCAACCACGCGTTCCACCGCGCCGGCTCGCGGACGGTCGCTCTCATGCCGGCCATCACCCGGGCCTGGCCGGAGGGCGAGTTCTACGGCTACGACAAGGTGTACGACAACCGCAACCTCGGGTACCGGGGGCCGCGCTTCGCGTTCGCCACCATGCCCGACCAGTACACGCTGTCGGTCCTGCAGCGCAGCGAACTCGCGGCGGACGACCACGCCCCGGTGATGGCGGAGACGGCCCTCGTGTCGAGCCACGCGCCGTGGGCGTCGATCCCCCGCATGGTCCCTTGGGACAAGGTCGGCGACGGCTCGGTCTTCCAGGGCATGGGCAAGGGCTACGACGCGCCGTGGCCGCCGCCCGACGAAATCCGCGGCGAGTACCGCAAGTCCGTCGAGTACACGCTGAACGCCCTCGTCTCGTTCATGGAGACCTTCGGCGACGAGGACACCGTGCTCGTCTTCCTCGGCGACCACCAGCCCGCGCCGGTCCTCACCGGCCAGGGCGCGAGCCGCGACGTGCCGATCACGGTCGTGGCCAAGGACGACGCCGTCCTGGAACGGATCTCCGGCTGGGGCTGGCAGGACGGTCTCAAGCCCGCGAAGAACGGTCCGGTATGGCCGATGAAGGACTTCCGCGACCGGTTCCTCACGGCTTTCGGCGGCTGACCGGATTGGCGGGAAGGCATCCCGGGAATGGTCAGTGTTGATCAGAATTGATCAGCATCCGCAGGTGCCGACCCACCTCCCCGCCAACTCCTGTGGAAAGGCCATCATGCCGTACCCACCCCGACGGCCGCATTCCCGCACGCCCTGGAAGTCCCGTCCCGGAAAGGCATTCCGCCCGCTCGCCGCGGTCATTGCGAGCCTCCTCGTCCTCGCCCCGTTCTCGCCGGTGCGCGCCGCCGTGCGAGACGTGCTGCCGCTGCACGTCGCCAACGAATCCGGGCGCACCGGCCAGGTGCATCTTTACATCGTCGGAACGGACATCGACACGGGCAGGCTCGGATACGTCGACGAGTCCGGAACGTTCACGCCGTGGCCGGCGGGTTCCATCCCGCCGAGCCCCGCCCCCGACGTCTCGATCAGCGGCCCGGCCGACGGCGCGACCAGGACGCTCCGCATCCCGCGCGGACTCTCCGGGCGCGTCTACTTCTCGTTCGGGGAGAAGATCAGGTTCTTCCTCACGCCGACCGGGCTCGTGCAGCCGGCACCGTGGAATCCGGGCGACCCCAACCACGACGTCCTCTTCGACTGGAGCGAATTCACCTACAATGACGACGGGCTGTGGCTCAACAGTTCCCAGGTCGACATGTTCAGCATCCCGCATTCCGTCGCGGTGACGAACGGCGCGGGCTCGACGACGCGAACCGGCGTGCTCGTCACGAATGGACGTGAACGAATCTTCAATGCCGTACAAGGCCAGGCCGGAGACTGGACCAGTCTGATCACGACGCGTTCGGACGGCCTTCGGCTCCGCGTCCTTTCTCCGGCGAAGGGCATCGACGCCGGTGTTTTCAGTCCCGCGTATCTCGACGGCTATATCAGCAGCGCATGGAACACCTACAGGACTCGCGCGCTGACCGTCGTGCCATTCCAGCACGAGCCGCAGAAGCGGTTCACCGGCCGGACCGGCGCGGACGACGTCATGCGCTTCACCGACGGCACGGGCGCCACCGTGGCCTCCTTCGAGAAGCCCGGCACGAAGGACGTGCTCGGCTGCGACGGCAGGCTCCACGCGCCCAACGACGCCGTGGTGGGCCCGATCGCGCGGACGCTGTGCGCGGCGTTCCACCGCTCGACGCTCGGCCACCTGCACACCCAGCCCACCTACGACTCCGGGCAGTTCTACACGCGGGACGTCACCGACCACTATTCGCGGATCGTCCACGAGAACATGGTCGACGGCAGGGCCTACGGGTTCGCGTTCGACGATGTCGGCGGGTTCGAGTCCCTCGTCCACGACGGCTCCCCCTCCTCCGCAGCGATCGGCCTGACCCCGTGGTGAGGACCCCGTGGTGAAGACCCCGTGGTGAAGGCGCCGTGGTGAGGGCGTCCTCGTGAAACGCCGTGGTGGGAGCCGTGATGAGAAGCCACAGCATGCGAGGGTGATGCGGTGACCTCACTGTCCGCCGAGCCCGGACGGCCGCCGGCGTCTCCCCGCGAGACGCCGGCGGGCCGTTTCGGGGCGCTGCGCCGGCACCGGCGGTGGCTGCTCGTGCTCGTCGTGGCGGCGCTGCTGGCCGAGATGGCCGTCGCGATGGCCGCCACGGCCGTGCGGCAGTCGCCGACCTCCGACGAACCCGTCTACGTGGTGGCCGGCGTCGAGTACCTCCTCGAACACGACCTGCGCCACAACCCGGAGCATCCGCCGCTCGGCAAGCTGCTCATCGGCGCCGGAGCGGTGCTCGCCGGCCCGCATTTCGACGCCGCCTACACGGGCTCGCAGACGCAGGCCGGGCGGCACCTCCTCTACGGGTCGGGCAATGACGCGCAGCGGCTGCTGCTGGCCGCGCGGATCCCGGTCATCCTCGTGACGCTGCTGTTCGGGCTGGTCGTGTTCGCCTTCGCCCGTGACCTCGCCGGCCCGGCCGCCGGGGTGACGGCGCTCGCCCTGTACGCGTTCTCGCCCGGCGTCATCGCGCACGGCTCCCTGGCGACGCTGGACGTGCCCACGGCCGGCCTTCTGGTCACATCGGCGTGGCTGGCGTGGCGTGCGCGCGGGCGGCCCCGGCTCCATGTGCCGCTGGCCGGGCTGGCACTCGGCGCGGCCCTCGCCACCAAGATGTCCACGCTTCCCGCCGTGCCGGTCCTGATGGCACTGGTGGCGGGGTCGGTGTGGTCGTCGCGCCGTTCCGTGCGCGCCGCCGCGGCGTCGGCGGCCGGTGTGGCCGCGCTGGCGGTCGCCGTCGTGTGGGCGTCCTACCTGGCCGTCGATCCGCGGCTGCACTGGACGACGCCCCCCGGCGTCCCCGCCGTGGACGGGCTGCGGGGACTCGCCGTCGCCCTCATGCCGTTCCCTGAGCCTTTCCGGGACGGGATGCGCCTCCAGTTCGGCTTCGAGGACCTGCAATGGGGCGGATTCCTGTTCGGAGACGCCTACCGGGGCACTCGCTGGTACTACCTTCCGGCCGCGCTGCTGGTGAAGACACCGCTCGGGACGCTCGCCCTGTGGGCGGCGGGGATCGCGGCGATGACGGCGCTGCCGCGGCTGCGGCCCGCCGCGCCGTACGTGCTGGGCACCACGGCCGTCCTGCTGGCGGCGGCGATGACGGGCACCCGCGACTTCGGCATCCGGTACGTCATCTTCATGCCGATGTTCCTGGCGGTGGCGGCAGCCGGAGTGACGCTCGTGCGATGGCGCTGGGCCAGGGCCGCCGCCGGTGGACTCGTGTTGTTCGTGGCGGTCAGTTCGCTGCGGACGTTCCCGTACTACCTGCCCTATTCGAACGAGGCGTTCGGCGGCCCCGCCAAGACCCGCCTGCACCTGCACGACTCCAACGTCGACTGGGGGCAGGATCTCTGGCGGCTCGCCGACCGGCTCCACGAGCGCCACCCGGGCGAGAGGGTCTGGCTCGTCTACAAGGGCGGCGGCGTCCCGGCCTACTACGGCGTCCACGCGTCCGATCCGCGCACCGCGCGCCCGGACGAGGTGCACGGGCTTCTGGTGGTGTCCAACAGCTGGATCTCCAAGCAGGACCCGCGGCTGGTGCCGCTGATCCGCTCCAGCGAGCGGATCGGCGAGGTCGGCCACTCCATCACCATCTTCCGCCGCCCCTAGGCGCGGCTCAGCGGCGGTGACCGTGGGCACGGGCCCACAGCGCCGTCCATCCGCCGGAGGCGAGCCAGGACGCGGGGACGCGCAGCCCGTGTCCGGCGATCCCGTCCCAGAAGGCGGCGGTGTCGGCGCCGAGTTCGCGGGCGGCGGGCAGGGCGCGCTGCCACGGGCCGTCCCCGTCCTTGAGCGTGGTGGCCGGGTAGCCGGGGACCCTGACCCTCCGCGGCGCCGTCACGGGCACCGGCTCGATCCCGGAGGCGTCGCAGTTGACGGTGACGATGAGCGCGCAGAGCAGCGGCTCGGTCGCGCGCCGCGCGAGGGCGCGGGCGATGACCGGGTCGTCCTGGACGGCCAGCCGCCCGATCGCCCGGCGCGTCCGGCGTCCCGCCAGGTCGAGGTTGTAGGCGTCGGCGATGGCGGGGACCTTGATGAGCCTGCGCAGCGTCTTGGGGAGCGGCGGCTCGCCCAGCAGGAGCGGGAGCTGGTCGAAGCGGTCGCGGAGCGACGGGTCCAGGCCGTCCAGCGCGGTTTCGAGGGGACGGTTCCCGGTCGCCGCCCAGAGTTCGATCAGGTCGGCCCGCTCCGTGGCGAGCGCTCGCCGGACGGCGGAGGCCAGCTGGGCGGCGCCCAGGCGGCGCAGCCGGACGAGAGCGGCGTCCGGCGGCGTCGCGGCGACGGCGGCGAAGACGCCGAGGACCCCGGGGGCCGTCTCCTCCCAGGCCCGGCGCGCAAGCGTCCCGAGCGCCGGGCCCGCGTCCTCGACGAGGCGGGGCGCGGCACGGCGCCGGGCGGGCCGCGCGGGCGGAAGCTCGTCGGGAGGAGGAGCGGGCTCCTCTTCGAGGGTGCCGGGAATCGCGGCGACCCAGTCGCGAATCCGCCGCTCCAGCTCCTCGTCCGGGTCGTCGTTGAACCTGGCCGCGATCTCGCTGATCCGCCATCCCCGCGAGGCGGGCCGCAGCGGGGCCAGTTCGGCGTTGACGACGAGCAGCCCGTGCTTGCCGTAGAAGCCGAGGAGGCCGGTGCGGCCCTTGCGGGCGTCGTCGAGATAGGCCGGGCCGGCGATGCAGTTGCCCATGTGGTCGGCCCATTCCGCCAGATCGCGTGCGCCGCGCGCGACCTTCACCCTGACCCCGGCGCCCGGGACGGCCTTGCCGTCCCATGCGAGCAGCGGCGCGGGGACGGCGAAGCCGCCGGTCAGCGCCTCGGCGATGGCGGTGCCCGACATCAGCCCGCCGGTGAGGGCGGACCAGGTCCGGGCGCCGCGCGGCGGGACGCCGCCGAGCGCGGCGAGCTGGGCGGCGCCCGAGACCGCCAGCGTGATCGAGTCGAGGCGGGGCGCCAGCGGTTCGACGACCGGTTCCGGGTCGTGGTCGAGCCAGGGCGCCCCGAAGCCGGGCACGCCCTGCGCCCGGTCGTGCCCGTGCAGGCGTGCGAGCGCGTCGAGCAGATCCGCGTACCACAGCAGGTCGCCGACCTTTTCCACAGCGGCCGGTTCTTCGGTGGCGGTGAGGCGCTCGTGGAGCGGCGCGGTGTCGCCCAGCAGGGGGCCCGACCAGGGCGGAATGCCGGCCCACTCGCCCGGAGGGCGCTCGTATCCCACGGCCTCGCGCCAGTCCCGCAGCCCGGTCGCCCCCCACTCGCGAAGCATCTCGTCACGGACGCCGCGCATCTCGTCCAGCAGCCGCTCGACGTCCTCGATGATCACGAGGGCGTAGTCGCGGGCGGACGTCAGTCGGGGCCTGAGGTGGGCGGCGAACCTGGCGTCCCTCGGGGCGCCGCCGGAGAGCCTGCGGTGGATGTCGCGGACGTGGGCGGCCGGGCGCGCCGGGATGCCGGTGAGCCCCGGCACGCGGCGCGCCGATTGCGCCGCGGTCATGTCGTTCACCTGCGCCGCCGCGGCGCCGATGAGGGCCGCCGAACGGTCCAGGCCGTCCTGCAGCCCGTGGTCGGCGACCGCCGTCGCGGTCCGCAGCAGCGCCGTCGCGCCGAGCGCGTCCTGGACGATCACCTGAAGCCGGTCGCTCCAGTACCGCTCGTCCGGCTTCCAGCGCGCGGCCTCCGCGAGCGACGGGTCCCTCACGATGCCCAGGGACGTCCGCAGCAGGTTGAGGATCCATTCGTCCTCGTAGTGACGGCGCCGCTCACGCAGATCGGCGACCCGGTCCCGGCGGCCCTGCGTCCCCAGCCGCCGCTTCCGCCGCGCCACCCCCGCATGGTGTTCCAGGACCCGTTCCCACAGGTCCAGGATCAGGTCGAGCCTCCGGGGCCGCGGGACCGGCTCGAACACCTGCCGCAGATGCTCCCCGAGCACCGAGGGCAGGCCGCCGGGGACGATGTCGACGCCCTCGGGCGCCTCCAGCGCGAGGACCCGCTCCAGCTGCTCGGGCCCCAGGACGTCGCTGGCCGCCACCGCCAGATGCAGCGCCGCCCACCGTCCGTCCTCCACGGCCCGCCCGGCCGCCGCGCCCACCCGTCGTGTGACCGCGGGCCCGAACAGAGCCACCAGGAATCCCGCCCGGTCCCCCAGCTGGCCCGCCTCGCGCAGGCCCACGGCCCGCAGTGCCGCCAGGACCGCGTCCCGCTGGTCCCCGCGCGCCCCGTCCAGCCGCGCGGACCGGAACCCCGCCCCGAGATCGACGCCCGCTCCCGCCGCGACCACTCCCCCGGCCCCGACGAGCCGGCCCAGTTCCGCGACGGCGTGCGCGACGTCCTCCCCGGAGGCCTCCTCGGGCCCCAGGGCGACGGCCTCCCCGGGACGGGCGTCCGCCTCATCCGGCAGCCGGGCCGGACCCGGCGGCCGGGCGGCCCAGGCGCACAGGCCCGAGGCCACCACACCCCACGCAAGCCGGATCTTCACCCGCCCCATGATCCCCGCCGGACCGCCCCGGGCCAACGGGGTTTCGGCGATCACCCCGGCCCGCATGCGCTCCCGTACCCGTAAGCGGCGATCCGTTTTCCCCGTCCTGTCGTCATCGCAGGCGGTGGTCCTGACGGGCTAGGGGCGGCCGCAGGCGCGGTCGAGGGCGTCGGTCAGCGTCGCGGGGTCGCAGGACGGGAGGACGGCGGCGAGATGGCCGTCCGGGCGGACGACGTGAACGGTGTCCGGGCCGGCCTGCAGGGTGGTCCGCAGGACCCCGTCCACGTCGATGTCGTCCAAGGCGCGTATCTCATGGGGGACGTCGGTCTCCGGTTCCAGCGCGCGGCGTCGCGCCGTCAGGACGACGAAGCCGGTTCCGAACAGGCGGCGCAGGCGGGTGGTCTCGCCGGAGACGGCGCACGGGCCGTCCGGGCAGAGGGTTCCGGGCACGGGCGGGCGGGCGGCCCCCGGTTCGAGCGGGAAGTCGTCCACCGGGCCGGACGGGGTGGTCAGCGGCGAGTCCAGGTACCAGAACGGTTCGGCGAGCTTGCCCGAGTCGATGATCGTGCGGGGTTCCGGGTGCGTCCGCGCCCGCTCCAGGGACTCCAGCCGGTGGGTGCGCTGCGCGGGCGTCTGCGGGACGAGGAACTCCATCGTCCGCGTGGTGACGCGGAGGTTCTCCCCCGCCGCGGCGCGGCGCTCGGTGTCGTAGGACGCGAGCAGCCCCTCGGGCGCCAGGCCGTGCCGGACGAACGCGAGCTTCCACGCGAGGTTCTCCGCGTCCTGGAGGCCCGAGTTGAGCCCGCGGGCGCCGAACGGGGCGTACAGGTGGGCGGCGTCCCCGGCGAGGAACGCGCGGCCGGAGGCGAACGTCGCCGCGCGCCGCTCGTGGAACCGGTACACGGTCGCCCACACGATCTCGTACGGGACGTCCCCGACGATCTTCCGGATCCGCGCGTCCAGGGCCCCGGAGGCGCGTTCGGTGTCGAGGTCGTGGTCGGCGGGGACCTGCCAGTCGATCCGCCAGATGCCGTCCGGGCACTGGTGGACGAGGACCTGCCGGCCGGGATTCCACTCGGGGTCGAAGTGGAACCGCCGCTCGCTCGGGAACGGCAGCTCGGCCCGGATGTCGCAGATGAGGAACCTGTCGGCGAACGTGCGCCCGGGGAAGCCGATGCCGAGCAGCCGCCGGACGGCGCTGTGCCCGCCGTCCGCGCCCACCAGATGGCTGCCCCGGACGGTGACGCCCGCGTCGGCCTCGACACCTCGCCCGTCCTGGTGGAGCCCGCTGACGGGATGCCCGTACCGCAGATCGACCAACGGCTCGGCGAGGGCGAGTTCGCGCAGGTGCCGCTCCACCTCCGCCTGGGAGATGTTGATCCAGGGCGGGACGGCGCCGCGCCCGGCGCCGGGGAAGGTGACCGAGAACAGCTCATCCCCGCGGTAGTAGGTCCGGCCGGTCGTCCACGTCACGCCGCGGGCGATCAGCTGCTCGGCGCAGCCGGCCCGGTCGAGGACGTCCAGGACGTCGCGCTGGAAGCAGATGGCCCTGGACCCGGACGGATCACGCCGGGCGGCGGCCTCCAGCACCACGCTGGGCACGCCGTGCCGCGCCAGCAGCAGCGCCGTGACCAGACCGACCGGCCCGGCGCCGACGATGACGACCGGCTCCATCACGCTCCGGGAGCTCACCTGAAAATGGTGCGCCTCCCGGCCGCCGCCGTAAAGGCGGCCACGCCGGGCGCGGCCGTGGCCGCGGTCAGGGCGTCGTCTTGGTCCGTGCCCGTTCGGCGGCCTGGGAGATGGTCTGGTCGGCGATCTGGCGGTCCTGCCAGCCGCGCACGTCGGAGCTCTTGTTCGGCTCCAGGTTCTTGTAGATGTCGAAGAAATGGGCGATCTCGTTGCGGATGTGCTCGTGCACGTCGTCCAGGTCGCGGAGTTCGGCGTAGCGGACGTCCTTGGACGGGACGCAGAGGATCTTCGCGTCGGGGCCGCCCTCGTCGTGCATCCAGAACACCCCGAGGCTGCGGACGGTGATCTGGCAGCCGGGAAAGGTGGGTTCGTCCAGCAGCACCATCGCGTCCAGCGGGTCGCCGTCCTCGGCGACCGTGTCCGGGATGTAGCCGTAGTCGACCGGGTACTGGGTCGAGGTGAACAGCATCCGGTCCAGCCGGATGCGGCCGAGCCGGTGGTCCATCTCGTACTTGTTGCGCGATCCCCTGGGGATCTCGACGATCATCTCGATCTCCATGCATGCCTCCCCGTGCATCTTCATATCCGCTGTCGGGTGGTTCATCGGGCGGCGGTTCAGTGGGCGGCGGCGTTCCAGTCGGGGCCGGTGCCGATGGCGACCTCCAGTCCGACGGAGAGCGGGTACGCGGTCGTCATGTGGGTGCGGACAAGATCCTCCACCCTGTCACGTTCGCCCGGCGCGACCTCCAGGACGATCTCGTCGTGGACCTGGAGCAGCAGGCGGCTGGCGAGCCCGGCGCCGGTCAGCGCCTCGTCCACCCGCAGCATCGCGATCTTGACGATGTCGGCGGCGGAGCCCTGCACGGGGGCGTTCAGCGCCATCCGCTCGGCGGTCTCGCGGCGCTGCCGGTTGTCGCTGGTCAGGTGCGGCAGGTAGCGGCGGCGGCCGAGGACCGTGCGGGTGTAGCCGGTGACGCGGGCCTCGGCGACGACGTGGTCGAGGTAGTCGCGGACGCCGCCGAGCCGCTCGAAGTAGGCGTCCATCAGCGGACGCGCCTCCGCCATCGGGACGCCGAGCTGCTTGGCCAGGCCGAACGCCGACAGGCCGTACGCCAGCCCGTACGACATCGCCTTGATCTTGCGGCGCATGTCGGGGGTGACGGCCTCCGGGGCGACCCCGAACACCTGTGCGGCCATCGTGGTGTGCAGGTCCTCGCCGGATTCGAACGCGGCGACGAGCGTGGGGTCCTGCGACAGGTGCGCCATGACGCGCAGTTCGAGCTGGCCGTAGTCGGCCGTCATCAGCGACTCGAAGCCGCCGCCGGGCAGGAACGCGCGGCGGATGCGCCGCCCCTCCTCGGTCCGGACGGGGATGACCTGGAGGTTCGGCTCGGTGGAGGTGAGGCGGCCGGTGGCGGCGACGGTCTGCTGGAACGTGGTGTGGATCCGGCCGTCCGCGCCGATCTCCCTGATCAGCCCGGCCACGGTGGCGCGCAGCCGCGCCTGGTCGCGGTGATGGAGCAGGACCTGCGGCAGGCCGTTGTCGGTCTGGGTGGCGAGCCAGGTCAGCGCGTCGAGGTCGGTGGAGTACCCGGACTTGATCTTCTTGGTCCTGGGCAGGCCCAGCTCGCCGAACAGGACTTCCTGGAGCTGCTTGGTCGAGCCAGGGTTGAAGCGGCGCCCGGCGATGTCGGCGGCCTCGCCGGCCGCGCGTTCCATCGCGTCGGCGAAGTGGCGTTCCAGCTCGTGCAGGAGGCCGGCGTCGACATGGACTCCGGCACGTTCCGCTCTGGCGAGCAGGCCCGACAGCGGCAGCTCGACGTCGCGGAGGACCTCGTCCATGCCCGTGGAGGCGAGGTCGGCGGCGAACCTGCCCGCCAGGTCGAGGACGGCGCGCGCGCTCAGCATCAGCCCGGCCGCCCCGTCGGCGGGCGGACGGCGCCCGAGGTGACGCCCCGCCAGGTCGGCGATGCCGTAGGCGGCCAGGCCGGGCAGCAGGAGGTAGGCGGCCATCGCGGTGTCGGCGGCGATCCCGGCGAGCCGCCAGCCGCGCTCACCGAACACGCGCAGCAGCGACTTCACGTCGTGCAGCGCCTTGGGACGGCCGGGGTCGGCCAGCCATTCCGTGAAGGCGCGCTCGTCGTCCTCGGTGAGGCCGGACGGTTCGAACGAGGCCGCATGCCTCTCGCCGGTGGCCAGCGCGATCCGGGTGACGTCGCCCGCGCCGCGGACCCAGGTGTGGTCGGCGGCCAGCCCGACCGTGCCGGCCGCGTGGGACCGGAGCCAGCCCGCCAGCTCGTCCGGCCCCAGCTCACGGCCCCTGATCGGCTCGGGCCCGGCCGACCCGGCCGGCCCGGTGTCCGGCGCGCGGCCGCCGCCCGGGTCGGCGGCGAACAGGCGCTGCCGGAGGCTGGCGTTGCGGAACTCCAGCTCGTCCAGCAGGGACGTGAACGCGGACAGGTCGTAGGGCCGCCGCCGCAGGTCCCCGATCTCCACCGGCAGGTCCAGGTCGCGGACGAGTTCGGTCAGCCGCCGGTTGAGCCGCACCGAGTCGAGCGCGGCGCGCAGCTTCTCGCCCGCCTTCCCCTTCACCTCGCCGGACCGGTCCAGCAGAGCGTCGAGGGAGCCGAACTCGCGGACCCACTTCGCGGCGGTCTTCTCCCCGATGCCCGGGATGCTCGGCAGGTTGTCGGACGGGTCGCCGCGCAGCGCCGCGAAGTCGGGGTACTGCGCCGGGGTCAGGCCGTACTTCTCCCGCACCGCATCAGGCGTGTACCGGATCATCTCCGAGGCCGTCCGGTAGAAGTACAGGACGGTGACGTCGTCGCTGACGAGCTGGAGGACGTCCCGGTCGCCGGTGATGATGAGCACCTGGAGGCCGTCCGCCTCGGCCCTGGCGGTGAGGGACGCGATGACGTCGTCGGCCTCGTAGCCGGGCGCCCGCAGCACCGGCATGTTCATCGCGGCGAGGAGCTCGTCCAGGATCCTCAGCTGGCTGCCGAACTCGTCCGGCGACCGTGACCGGGTGGCCTTGTACTCGGGGAACGCCTCCGTCCGGAACGTCCGCCGCGACACGTCGAACGCGACCGCGGCGTGCGTCGGACGCTCGTCGCGCAGCGCGTTGGCCAGCATGTTCGCGAACCCGTACACGGCGTTGGTGGGCTGCCCGGCGGTGGTGCTGAAGTTCTCGACCGGCAGCGCGTAGAACGCCCGGTAGGCCAGCGAGTGGCCGTCCAGGAGAAGAAGGCGGGGCCGGTCGGTCATGCATCCCATCCTGGCACCGGGGGAAGGTGGCATGAAACAGCCGGACGACGTGTTGGGGGCGACATGACGAAGATCGATCTGGGCAGGCTGGGGATCTGGCGCCCGTGGAGCGAACTCGGCCCCGAGCTGGCCAAGGACGTCGAGGACCTCGGCTACGGCACCATCTGGATCGGCGGTTCGCCGCGCGGGGACCTGAAGGTCGCCGAGCGGCTCCTCGCCGCCACCGACCGCATCGTGATCGCGACCGGCATCGTGAACATGTGGACCACGCCCGCCGATGAGGTCGCGGCGTCGTACCACCGGCTCGACGACGCGTACGGCGGCCGGTTCCTGCTCGGCGTCGGCATCGGCCATCCGGAGGCGACGCAGGAGTACCGCAGCCCGTACGAGACGATCCTGGCGTATCTGGACCGGCTCGACGCGGCGGACGTTCCGGTGGGCAGGCGGGTGCTGGCCGCGCTGGGGCCGAAGGTGCTGCGGCTGTCGGCGGAACGCGCCGGGGGTGCGCACCCGTACCTGACCACGCCCGAGCACACGCGCCGGGCACGGGAGACGCTCGGCGACGGCCCGATCCTCGCTCCGGACCAGAAGGTGGTGCTCGACACCGACCCCGAGCGCGCCCGCGCGCTGGCCAGGGAGAAGATCGGCTTCTACTTCCGGCTGACGAACTACGTCGCCAGTTTCAAGCGGCTCGGCTTCACCGACGAGGACGTCGCCGGGGACGGCAGCGACGCGCTCCTGGACGCGCTGGTCGCGCACGGGGATCCGGCGGCGGTGGCGGCGCGGCTGAGCGGCCACCTGGACGCCGGTGCCGACCACGTCGCCGTCCAGGTGCTGACCGAGCAGGGCGCAGACCCTCGTCCCGCGCTGCGGACGATCACCGAGACGCTCTCCCCGCGCTGACCCCGCAACGGGGGGAGGCGCGGGGAAACGGCGGGGGACGCGCCCGGTCGCGGACGCGTCCCCCGGTCGAACGGCTGGGACCGCTACTTCGTCGCGAAGTGGCCGATCATGTCCGGCACGGCGCGCTTGCCGGCCGACGCCTGCCTTCTGGCGAGTTCGTTGCCGTTGACGGTCAGGGTGCTGTAGGCGAACTTCTGGGTGACCGCCGCCGCGCCGTCGGTCATCTGGTCGAGGCCGCGGGGGTCGACGTTGCCGTAGCGGTCGCAGACCGCGTGATAGCACGGGTCGTACGCCTCGCCCGCGGTTCCGCCGTACACCTGCGCCTGCTCGGGCGTCTTGATGCCCTCGGCGCCGGTGAACAGCCCGCCGGCGGGGATGCCCGCGTCGATGAAGGCGCTGTAGTCCGACCGCCCGTTGAACGGCGACGGGTCGGTGGCGAGCCCGCGCTTGGCGAAGTAGTCGTTGAACGCCTTCTCGATCGCGCCGGACCCTGCGGGTGACTCGACGGGGTTCTGGCCCTCGCTGTTGTCGCCGTCGTAGACGAACCGGACGAAGTTCGGAGAGCCGATCATGTCGAAGTTGAGGTTCAGCGCGATCTTGTCCCGCTCCTCCTCCGGGAGGTTGGCCACGTAGTGGTTGGAGCCGAGCAGGCCCTCCTCCTCGGCGCCCCAGAACGCGAACCGCACCGTGTTGCGGAGCTTGGGCCCGAGCTTGTGGATCTGCTTGGCCATCTCCAGCAGCGCCGCCGTGCCCGAGCCGTTGTCGTTGATGCCGGGCCCGTCGATGACGCTGTCGTTGTGCGCGCCGACGACCACGACGTTGTCGGTCTTGCCGCGGCGGGTGTCGGCGATGACGTTGGCCGCCCCGCGCTCCTCGGTGAAGGTGTCGGTCTTGACGCGCAGCGTCACTCCGCCGTCCTGCGCCTGCTGGACGAGCGCCGTCCCGACGGCGCTGGTCGGGCCGATGACCGGGATGCCGTACGGCTTGGTCAGCGTGCCGGCGACCGGTCCCGGCTGGTCGGGGAGCTGGTAGATGGCGACGGCGGCGGCGCCGGCGGCGATGGCGTGGTCGGTCTTGAGGGAGAAGAAGCAGCCGCCGCGCTGGATCAGCGCGATGTGCCCCGCGGGGAAGCCGGCGAAGTCGTCGGCCTCGCAGCCGCTGCCGACCCCGGTGGCGCCCGGGTCGACGGGGGTCGCGGCGGCGGTGACGTCGCCGGCGCCGGAGTACTGCATGGTCGCGAAGTCGGTGCCGGGCTGGAACGTCTTCTGCCCGGGTGCGGTCTGCTCGAAGACCGGCTCCGACATTTCCTGCCAGAAGTCGAACGTGAACTTCTGGACGGTCGGGTCGTATCCGGCCCGTTCGAGCTGGTTCGCGATGTACTTGACGGTGATCTCGTTGCCCGGGAGCCCGGCGGCCCGGTTGCCGCCGTTGGCGTCGGCGATCTTCTGCAGGTTCAGCTGGTGGTGGCGGACGTTCTTGAGCTTGACCAGGCGGGCCAGTTGGGAGTGCGCCGGTGCGGCGGCCTGGGCCGGTACCGCGGCCAGGGTGGTGGCGGCGAGTGACAGCCCGGTGAGGGCTGCTAGCGCGGTTCTGCGCATGACTTGGTCTCCGTTTTGTGGGGGGGACGAAGCAACCCGAAGCCTGACACGCGTCAATTCACGCAACAAGACACGACTCGGCATCAAAACGGCCAATATTGGTCTCATTCGGAACCCGTATTTACAAGATCAGCATCCGTATCGCGATCACCGTCCGTTCCCTTCGCCACCACCGTTAGTGTCGATCATGACGGCACCACGGAAACGCGTTCTCCAAGGTCAGCGCCGGAATGGCCGCCCCTGCGGACGCCGTGACCTGCGGGAACGGCGAGAAGGGGCACGCGGGCACACGGCACCCGCCGGCCAGGGCGCCGAGAGCCGCGGCACACCCGGCGCGCCCGAGTTCCAGCAGGTGAGACCACTGGCCCCGGACAAAACGGCCTGAGTATGCTTCGTGACCCCTACCAGGTGGCCGCCGACGATCAGGAGTGGGCTGTTGTCGAGTCCCGAACAGGTGCATCGATCCCGGAGACGCCCCCGGACGAGCCCGATCGGACGAAGGATCGCACTGCTCCTGGCGATCCCGCTGGTGTCGCTCGTGTCCCTGTGGTCGTTCTCGGCCGTCCCGGCGCTGAGCGACGCGCTGGAGCGGATCCAGTACGCCGGGAACCACGACCGGGTCGGCCAGCCGTCCAACCTCGCCATGCAGGCGCTGCAGGAGGAACGTGCCGCCGGGATCGCCGCGCTGACGGCGCCGTCCCCCGCGAACACGCAGAAGTTCCAGGCGCAGGCCGCCAAGACCGACCGTGCGGTGGCCCTCTTCCGCAAGTCGGCGTTCTCCCCCGAGGCCGCGGAGAACAGAACCGCCGAGGCGATGCAGCGCACCCGGAACGTCGGCAACCAGTTCGACCAGCTGGCCAGCATCCGGTCCCAGATCACCTCCCGGAACGTCTCGGCGCTGGAGACCATCAACACCTACAGCGAGGTCTTCGACAACGTCGTCCGGCTGCTCAGCACGCTGGTGAGCATCGGCGACATCGAGGTCTACCAGCAGACCAGCGGCATCCTGTACATGTACTGGTCGCGCGACTTCATGCTGCGCGAGGATTTGCTGCTGACGAGCCTGCGCGGCAACCGGCTGAAGTCCGGCGGCCGGGCCGCGTTCGCCCAGTGGGCGGGCACCCGCGCGGAGCTGTTCGACCTCGGCCAGACCGGGATCGGCGGCGAGGTCGCGCGGACCATGAGCGGCCTGGTGAACTCCCCCGCCCTCGCCTCCTACGTCGCCCTGGAGAACGGCGTCGTGCAGCAGGGCAGGACCCCCGACCCGCAGCGGTGGCAGGCCGCCGTCAAGGCGGCCGGGCAGATATGGCTCGGCACGACCTACAAGGCCGGCGAAGTCATCCAGCACGACGAGGTCGAGCCCGCCGCCCAGCGGATCATGCTGCGGGTCTACCTGGCGGGCGGCCTCGGGCTGCTGGCCGTGATCGCGTCCATCGCGCTGTCGCTGCTGTTCGCCCGCAGGCACGCCCACGAGCTCAGGAGCCTGCAGCGGTCGGCGCAGGAGCTGGCGAACGACCGGCTGCCCCGCGTCGTCGAGCGGCTGCGGCGCGGCGAGCGCGTGGACCTGGAGGCGGAGACGCCCGGCCCGGCGGCCGGAAGGACCCGCGAGGTGGCCCTGGTCAGCGAGGCGTTCGACACCGTCCAGCGGACGGCCATCAGCACCGCGATCGGTGAGGCGGACCTGCGCGCGAGCATCAACCGGGTCTTCGTCAACCTGTCGTGGCGCAGCCAGTCGCTCCTGCACCGGCAGCTGCGGCTGCTGGACCAGATGGAGCGGCGCGCCTCCAGCCCCGAGGAGCTCGACGACCTGTTCCGCCTCGACCACCTGACCACCCGCATGCGGCGGCACGCCGAGGGCCTGGTCATCCTGTCCGGCTCGCCGACCGTCCGGGCCTGGGACCATCCGGTCGCGGCCGAGGACGTGGTGCGCGCGGCGATCGCGGAGGTGGAGGACTACACCCGGGTGGAGCTGACCGGGGAGTCGTCGGCCGCGGTCTCCGGCGGCGTGGTCGCCGACGTCATCCATCTGCTGGCCGAGCTGATCGAGAACGCGACGATGTTCTCGCCGCCCGCCACCGAGGTCACCGTCAAGGTCGAGACCGTCGCCAACGGACTGGCCGTGGAGGTGGTCGACCGGGGCCTCGGGCTCAACACGCAGGAACGGGACGAGCTGAACCGGCGGCTGGCCAGCGCGGTGGAGTTCGACCTGGTCGACACCGAACGTCTCGGCCTGTTCGTCGTCGCGCGGCTGGCCGCCCGGCACGACATCAAGGTCTCGCTGCAGCCGTCGCCGTACGGCGGCACCACCGCGATCGTCCTCGTCCCGCACTCCCTGGTCGTCCTGAGCGACGACTGGCATTCCTCCCGCGGCCTCGGCGCCGGCACGCAGCAGCCGGTCGGGGCGGCGGCCGCGGCCGGATCCCCGCCGCCGCTCGGCCGCCCGGCCCGCCCGGCCCGCCCGGCGCTCCCGGCCGCCGACCAGCCGCCCGCACCGTCCGGCGAGCCGCCGCCGGGACCCGTTCTCGACCCGGGCCGCGTTTTCGACCCGGGCCCTGTTCTGGACCCGGGCCCTGTTCTCAGCCCCGGCCCCGCCTACGACCCGGCGCAGCCGGGCGATGCGCTCGCCGGCGGCCGCGGCCGCCGGTCCGGCGAGGATCCGGAGGCGGGCGGCATCGAGGACAGCGAGATCACCGGCAGGCTCCCGCGCCGGGTACGCCGTGCCCACCTGGCACCTCAGCTGCGCAAGCGTCCCGCACGGCGGAACGCCGAATCATCCCGGGGGGCCGACGACGACTTCGACGAGCCCAGTCCGGAGTTCAGCCGCGACCTGATGGCCTCACTACAGTCGGGTTGGCTGCGCGGCAGGAACGCCGACGACGAACCGGGCGATCTCGATCCACGCGACGAATGGGGGGACTCATGATGGGGCAGAGCCACGCCACGGGCGAGCTCGACTGGCTGCTCGACGACCTGGTGGAACGGGTCGGCGAGGTCCACCAGGCCGTCCTGCTGTCCCGGGACGGGCTGGTCATGGGCGCGTCGAAGGGCGTCACCCGCAAGGACTCGGAGTTCCTGGCGGCACTGTCGTCCGGCTTCCACAGCCTGGCCAACGGGGCGCGCGAGCACTTCGAGGCCAAGCAGGTGCGGCAGACCGTCGTCGAACTGGACGGCATGCTGTTCTTCATCATCCCCGCCGGCAGCGGCAGCTGCCTGGCGGTGCTGAGCGACGCCGGAGGCAACGCCGGGCTGGTCGCCTACGAGACCACCATGCTGATCAAGCGGGTGCGCCGGCAGCTCAGCGCGTCGCCCCGGACCCCGGACGACGCGCAGGACCCCTCGCTGCATTCGGGTGCCTCGGGCTGAGCCGACGGTGGAGACTCCGAGAGAGCGCTGGATCGGGCGGGACGCCGGCCCGGTCGTCCGGCCGTACGCGGTCACCCGCGGGCGCACTCGCGCCCGCGGTCCCGTCGTCGACCTGGTGGCGATCCTCGTCGCGACCGGGCGGACCCCGGGCGACCGGGTGTGGCTGTCCCGTGAGCACCGGATGCTCCTTGAGATGTGCGGGCGGCCGTCCACCCCCGCCGACCTGGCCTCGAAGGCCGACCTGCCGTTCCGGGTGGTGCAGATCCTGCTGGCGGATCTGCGCGAATACGGCCTGATCGAGGAGTCGGACCAGGACCGGCCGTCCGAACGCCCCGACCCCCGCATACTGATGAGAGTGCTCGATGAACTTCGCCGCCTCTAAGACCGTCCCGCCGCGAGACGCGGACGACGACATCCCTCTGCACACGCTGAAGGTCCTGGTGGCCGGCGGCTTCGGCGTCGGCAAGACGACGCTGGTCGGCACGGTGAGCGAGGTCCACCCGCTGCGCACGGAGGAGACGCTCACCGACGCCTCCGTCGGCGTGGACGACCTCGGCGGCGTGGAAGGCAAGACGACCACGACCGTCGCCATGGACTTCGGCCGGCTGACGTTCTCCGGCGGTGTCCGGCTGTACCTGTTCGGGACGCCCGGCCAGGAGCGGTTCTGGTTCATGTGGGACCAGATCGCCTACGGCGCGATCGGCGCGATCGTCCTGGTCGACACCCGCCGGCTCACCACGAGCTTCGCGTCCATCGACTTCTTCGAGCAGCGGGAGATCCCGTTCGTCATCGCCGCGAACAGGTTCGACGGCGCCCGCGCCTACACCGTCGAGGAGATCCGCGACGCCCTCGACGTCGACCCCGAGGTCCCCGTCATGCTCTGCGACGTGCGCGACCCCGTCATGGCGAAGGGCGCGCTCGTCGCGCTCGTCGAGCACGCGCTGCAGGCGTCGAAGGTCTAGCCCGGCGCGGTCTGGCCGGCGGCCATCCGGGCGACGATCAGGGACGCGAGCGCGGCGTAGGCGGCGGAGTCGTCCAGGCCGGTCTGCGCCTTGATCTCGCCGCGGTGGATGGACTCCATGACCTGGCCCGCGACGGCGCCGACGAACGCGGCGTCGGTCCCGGCGCCGGTGCCGGGCGCCGCCTCGCGGACGAGTCCCTGCACGCGCCGGACGGCGAACCCGGTGTTCCGCTTGTAGATCTCGCGGGCGGGGGCGAAGGCGTCCAGGTCGGCGAAGAAGGCGGGCGACGCGGGCGCCAGTTCGCCGGAGATCGCACGCAGGTAGGCGCCGACGCGGTCGCGCGGGTCGGCGCCCGCCCGCGTGACCGCGTCGAGGGCGGCCTCCACCCGCTCGGTGGCGCGGCGGAAGAACGCGCGGACGACGGTCACGATGATCTGCTCCCGGCTCGCCGCGACGGAGTAGAGGGTGCTCTTCGAGCAGCGCAGGGCGGCGGCCAGCTCCGCGACGCTCAGCTCGGCGAAGCCGCGGTCGAGGAAGACGTCGATGAGGCGGCCGACGAGTACGTCGCGCCGCCGCATGGCGCGGGAGGCCCGTGCGGCGGGCGTGGCGCGGGCGCCGTCCAGCGAGGTCATGCCCGAGACGGTACCAAAACGCAGTACCAGAATCGGTTCGCCAGTACTGCCGTTGGTACGGTGAGCGTGCCGAAAGGAGTCCGCCCATGCCCGCCACCCGGCACCTGCCCACACCCGAGTCCGAGGACCTCATCGCACTCACCCGCGAGATCGCGGCGAAGGAGCTGGAGCCGCGGGCCGCCGGCGCCGAGCGCACCGGGACGTTCCCCCGCGAGGTGTTCGCGACGCTGGGCCGGGCGGGGCTGCTCACGCTGCCGTACCCGGAGGAGTTCGGCGGCGGCGGCCAGCCGTATGAGATCTACCTCCAGGTCCTTGAGGAGATCGGCGCGGCGTGGGCGAGCGTCGGCGTCGGCGTCAGCGTCCACGCGCTGTCGTGCTTCCCGCTGTTCGCCTACGGGACGGACGGGCAGCGCGCCCGGTGGCTCCCGGACATGCTGTCCGGCGAGCGCCTCGGCGCGTACTGCCTGTCGGAGGCGCACGCCGGGTCCGATCCGGCGGCGATGCGGGCCAGGGCCGTCCGGGACGGCGACTCCTACGTCCTGAACGGCGCCAAGGCGTGGACGACCCACGGCGGCAAGGCCGACTTCTACACCGTCATGGCCCGCACGTCCGACGACGGCGCCCGCGGCATCTCGTGCTTCCACGTCCCCGCGGGCACGGCCGGGCTGGAGTTCGACGAGCCCGAGGACAAGATGGGCCTGATGGGGTCGACGACCGCGACCGTCCGCTTCGAGGACGCGCGCGTCCCGGCCGGCAACCTGATCGGCGGCGAGGGCCAGGGCCTGTCGATCGCGCTCGCGGGTCTCGACGCCGGCCGCCTCGGCATCGCCGCGGTCGCCACCGGGCTCTCCCAGGGCGCGCTCGACACCGCCGTCGCCTACGCCAAGGAGCGCGAGGCGTTCGGCAAGGCGATCATCGACCACCAGGGCCTGGCGTTCGTGCTGGCCGACATGGCCGCCGCCGTCGAGTCGGCCCGCGCGACGTACCTGTCGGCGGCGCGCCTGAAGGACGCGGGCCGCCCCTACGGCCGGGAGGCGTCGATCGCCAAGCTGGTCGCCACCGACAACGCGATGAAGGTGACCACGGACGCCGTCCAGGTCCTCGGCGGCGCCGGCTACACCCGCGACTTCCCCGCCGAGCGGTTCATGCGCGAGGCGAAGGTGATGCAGATCTTCGAGGGCACCAACCAGATCCAGCGGCTGGTGATCTCGCGCCATCTGGCCCGCTGACCGGCCGCGAGTCCCCCTCAGCCTTCGGGCGGGGTGAGCTTCAGCAGGTTGACCGTGCCCTCGGCGACCACGCGGCCCTTCTCGTCGGTGATCGTCGACTGCCAGGTCACATGGTCGTCCACCCGGTCGACCGGACGGGCGCGGGCGGTCAGCCGGCCCTCGCGCACGGCCCGGATGAACCGGGTGTGGTTGCTGACGCCGACGACCTGGCTGCCGAGCCCGACCGTGAGCGCGGCACCCATGCTGCACACCGTCTCGGTGATCGCGCAGTACACACCGCCGTGGACGATGCCGTACGCCTGCATGAGCTTGTCGGTGACCTCCAGTTCGGCCACGACCTCCTGTTCGGACGCCTCGACCACCAGGAGACCGAGCGTCTTGTCCAGCGGACCCGCGTAACCGACCCGTTCAACCGTCATCCCCAGAAGCTATCCAGCCCCCGAAATCGGCGTCAACGAGGGTGTAGAGCCCGGCTGCCCGGGAAGGTGGCCAGCGCCCCGGGATATGGAGGTCGCGGAATGAGCAGCCTGGTCGGACGGAACCTGCTGGCGGGGGCGGAGCCCGATGTCGCGGCGAACGCGGGCTACACCGACCCGCCCCCCAGGATGGGCTTCTTCACCGACACGTCCGTCTGCATCGGCTGCAAGGCGTGCGAGGTGGCCTGCAAGGAATGGAACGCCATTCCCGAGGACGGCCTGGAGTTCACCGGCATGTCCTACGACAACACGCAGGGCCTCGGCGCCGACACCTGGCGGCACGTCGCGTTCATCGAGCAGGACAAGCCCATGGGGAACGCCGAGGCCGGCGTCGACCACGGCGGCGCCACGGGCGGCGGTGCCACGGACATGCGCTGGCTGATGGCGTCCGACGTGTGCAAGCACTGCACGCACGCCGCCTGCCTGGACGTCTGCCCGACCGGTTCGCTGTTCCGCACGGAGTTCGGCACCGTCGTCGTCCAGGAGGACATCTGCAACGGGTGCGGCTACTGCATTCCCGCCTGCCCCTACGGCGTCATCGACCAGCGCAAGGACGACGGCCGGGCCTGGAAGTGCACGATGTGCTACGACCGGATCGGCGTGGGGCAGGAACCGGCGTGCGCCAAGGCGTGCCCGACGGACTCCATCCAGTACGGGCCGCTCGACGAGTTGCGCGAGCGCGCCGCCCTGCGCGTCGAGCAGCTCCACGACATCGGCGTGGAGGACGCGCGCCTGTACGGGCACGACCCGGACGACGGCGTCGGCGGCGACGGCGCGTTCTTCCTCCTCCTGGACGAGCCGGAGGTGTACGGGCTGCCGCCGGACCCCGTCGTCACCACCCGCGACCTGCCGTCCATCTGGAAGCACGCGGGCGTGGCGGCCGCCACGCTGCTCGGCGGTCTCGCCGCCGTCTTCACCGTCCACGGCCGCAACGGAGGCGGGCGATGAGCGACCCTCGCGACGAAAGCGGTGTCGGCAAGGAGGGCATGCGCGGGCAGCGGCCGGGCCGCGAGGCGGAGATCGGCAAGGGCCTGCCCGGCCGGGACGGGAGGCGCCGCAAGCGCCGGGGCGAGAAGGCGATGGTGCCGGAGGCGGAGTTCACCTCCTACTACGGCCTGCCCATCCTGAACCCGCCCGTCTGGAAGGCCTACGACATCGCCGGGTACTTCTTCCTCGGCGGGCTGGCCGGCGCCGGTTCGGTGCTGGCCGCCGGCGCGCAGCTCACCGGGCGTCCCGGCGCCGCACGGGCGCTGAAGGTCTCGTCGCTGCTGGCCATCGGCGGGTCCACGGCCGCGCTGATCCACGATCTCGGGCGGCCCGCCCGGTTCGCCAACATGCTGCGCGTCATGAAGCCCACCTCGCCGATGAGCATGGGCTCCTGGCTGCTGGCGGCCTACGGGCCGGCCGCGGGCGCGGCGGCCGTCCTGGACGTGACCGGGCTGTTCCCGCGCCTCGGCGGGACCGCGACGGCGGGCGCCGCCGCACTGGGACCGGCCGTCGCCGCCTACACCGCGGCACTGGCCGCCGACACGGCCGTGCCCGCCTGGCACGACGTCCACCGCGAGCTGCCGATGGTGTTCGTGGGCTCGTCCGCGGCCGCCGCGTCCGGGATGGCGCTGATCACCTCCCCGGTCCGCGAGACGGCGCCGATGCGCAGTGCGGCGGTGCTCGGCACGGCCCTCGAACTGGCTGCGGCGAAGGTGATGGAGCGTCGAGCCGGCGTGGTCGCCGAGCCGTACAAGGAGGGCAGGGCCGGCAGGTTGGTGCGCGCGGGAGAGATCCTGTCGGCCGCGGGCGCCGCCGGGGGCGCCCTGCTCGGCGGGCGCAGCCGCGCGGTGGCGGCGCTCAGCGGGGCGGCGCTCCTGGCGGGCTCGGCCTGTACGCGTTTCGGTGTCTTCCACGCCGGGATCCAGTCGGCCCGGGACCCCAAGTACACGGTCGTTCCCCAGCGGGAACGTCTCGCCACACCCGTGTCGGACCGCGACTGACTCGATTGCCGACTTTCTGAAACTCCATTGAAATTTTGCGCAAGCTCTTGACCTTGCTGCAAGAAGAGAGCATTCTCACGGTGCATCGCGGACGGCCGTCCCCCACCCCTCAGGCGCCCACACCGCCGGCACCCGGGCGCCCTGTGACAGGAGTTCGCCCCCATGCAACGCGCCAGAGTCCCCCGCCGCCTGTCCCTGCTCGCCGCAGGAGCCCTCGTCCTCGGCGGGCCGGCATCCGCCGCCCTGCTCCCCGGCGACGCCGGCGCCACCCCTTCCTCCGCCGCATCGCTCAACACCGGTGACGTGACCGCCAACCTCTGGGAATGGAACTGGCCGTCGGTCGCGGAGGCGTGCACCGGCCATCTCGGGCCGGCCGGGTACGCGGCCGTCCAGGTCGCACCGCCCGCCGAGTCGGTCAGCCTCGCGAGCACCGGCGACGGCGCCCACCCGTGGTGGGAGGTCTACCAGCCCGTCTCCTACGGCCTGACCAGCCGGCTCGGCACGCGCGCCGAGTTCTCCGCCATGGTCGCCGCCTGCCACGACGCCGGCGTCCGCGTCTACGTCGACGCCGTCATCAACCACATGGCCGGCCACAACAACACGGTGAACACCACCTACGGCGGCTCGGCGTTCGACCCGGCCGGATTCTCCTACCCGGCCGTCCCCTACGGCCACGGCGACTTCCACCACGCGAACGACGGGTACTGCCACGACGACGACGCGGGCATCGACGACTGGAACGACAAGTCCGAGGTGCAGAACTGCGAACTGGTGTCGCTGTCGGACCTGAAGACGCAGTCCGGCCACGTCCGCGGGAAGATCGCCGGGTACCTCAACGACCTGATCGGGCTCGGCGTGGACGGGTTCCGCATCGACGCCGCCAAGCACATCGACCAGGACGACTTCGCCGCCGTCAAGGGCGCGCTGAACACCACGACCGCCGAGGGCAGGCCGCCCTACATCGCACAGGAGATCTTCCCGGGGGCGTCCAACCCCGATCTGAAGGCGGCCGCGTTCACCCGGAACGGCGACGTGCTCGGCTTCGCCTACGCGATGGGCCTCAAGACCCAGTTCCAGGACGGCACGCTGGCGAACCTGTCTGGCATCCCCTCCTGGTCGCTGGACGCCGACGGCTCGCAGACCTACGCCATGATCACCAACCACGACACGGAGCGGGACGGCTCGACGCTCAGCTACAAGAACGGCTCCGACTACACCCTGGCCAACTACTTCCTGCTGGCCTACCCGTACGGGAAACCGGCCATCTTCGCCGGGTTCGCCTGGTCGTCCCGGGGGCAGTCACCGCCCGCCGACTCGCGCGGCTTCGTCACCGGCACGGACTGCTCAAGCGGCTGGCAGTGCATCACCCAGTCGATCGGGATCAAGGGCATGGTCGGCTGGCGCAACGCGACCGCGTCCGCCACGACCGTGTCCGACTTCACGGCGACGGCGAGCGGCGTCATCGGGTTCCGCCGCGGGTCGAGGGGCTGGATCGGCCTCAACGACTCGTCCGGGCCGTCCACCGCGTCCTACCCGACCGGGCTCGCGGACGGCGTCTACTGCGACGTCATCACCGGCGGGGCCGGGCCGGGCGGCTGCGCGGGCACGGCCGTCACCGTGTCCGGCGGCACCGCGACCGTGACCATCCCGGCGCGCGGCGCGGTCGCCGTCCACGCGGACGCCATGTCCGGCGCGACCCCGACGGCCTCCTCAGGCGCGAACCGCGGCTCCACCACCGGCACGTCGTTCCGTACCGGGAACGACACCTGGAGTTAGCCCCTCCCGGGCAGGCACCGCCCCGCGCCGCCCCGATTATCGGGCGCGGCGTGGGGCAGATCACAAAGGTCGGTCTCCGGATCACGTCACGTTCGGGGACTTCGATCCATCTTTCTGTGTGGGTGCCCGGTCCGGCGGCACCGGCGGAGAGCTTGGAGGCGCCATGGGCTGCGAACCAAGGCGGTTCGACCTGACGATGCTGCACGCCGCGTACGACGCGTTCCGCCGCGACGCGGCCCGGATCGAGGCCGCGGCCGACCTGGGCGGCACGCCGGCGGCCCCGGCGGTCGCGAACACCTGGTCCCTGTTCCGGTTCCACTGGCGCGTCCAGGACATCACGGAGAAGAGCGCCCTCTGGTCGGTGATGTACGCCAAGGACGCCGGCGCCCCGGGGCGGCTCGGGATCGTCCTCGACTCCATGGCGTTCCAGGCGATACGGGTCGTCTCGCTGATCGACGCCCTGGACGCCGCGCTGGAGCACCGTGACCGGCTCATGTTCGCCCGGTACGCGCAGGAGCTTCACACGTCCGTGGATACGCTCCTGGCCTTCAAGGAGTCGGAGGTCCTCCCGCTGATCTCCGGGACCCTGACCGCGTTCGAGTGGGGCACGTTCGACGTCGAGTTCCGCCGCGAGCTCGGCATCCGGGGACTCGGCGTCTTCCTGCCGTGGCTGCTGGACGACGCCCCGGAGGCCACCCGCCGCGCGGTGCTGCACCTCCTGCCGCCGCCGATCCGGCTCTTCTACCGGACGAGCTGGCGTCCCCGCTATCGGCGCCGCAGCCGCCTGGCCGTCCCGGCCTGCTGAACCCGGCCTGCTGAACCGCGCCTTCTGAACCCCCGGCCTTCTGAACCCCCGCCTGCTGAACCCCGCCTTCTGGATCCCGCCCGCCGGACTCCCGGGTGTGACGGGGTCCACATCCGCGTGATGTCACATCTCGCCGCACTGGATCGGTCTTATGCGCACAAGCGCGACATGCGCGGTCGTTCGGCATGTGCAGTCGCGCGGCGACGACGTGCGACGAGAGGACGTTGACGATGGCGGGGAGTCGGACGGCCGGCGGAGGACGGCCGGGCGAGCGCAGGGCGCCGAAGTCCGTGGACGCGACGGCGCGGGCCCTCGACGAGCGGTTCGGCTCGACCGGATTCGCCCGCAGGGCCATGCGCAAGGCGTTCCCGGACCAGTGGAGCTTCCTGGTCGGCGAGATCGCGATGTACTCGTTCGTGATCATTCTGCTGACCGGGGTGTTCCTCACGCTGTTCTACAAGCCGAGCATGCAGGAGGTCATCTACGACGGCTCCTACACCAGGCTGCAGGGCGTGGAGATGAGCGAGGCGTACGCCTCCACCCTCAAGATCAGCTTCGATGTGCGGGGCGGGCTGCTCGTCCGGCAGCTGCACCACTGGTCGACGCTCATCTTCATGGCGGCGATCCTCGTCCACCTGCTGCGCCACTTCTTCACCGGCTCGTTCCGCAAGCCGCGGGAGCTGAACTGGCTGATCGGCATCGCCATGTTCATGCTCGTCATGCTGAACGGCCTGTTCGGCTACTCCCTGCCGGACGACCTGCTGTCGGGCACGGGCCTCCGCATCCTGGAGGGCGTCCTCGCGTCGATCCCGCTGGTCGGCTCGTACGCGGTGATGTTCGTGTTCGGCGGGGAGTTCCCCGGGACCGACATCGTCCCGCGGCTGTACGTCGTCCACGTACTGCTGATCCCCGGCATCCTGGCGGCGCTGATCCCGCTGCACGCGATCGTGCTGACGTGGCGGCAGACGCACACCCAGTTCCCCGGGAAGGGCAGCTCCAACAAGGCGCAGTACGGCTACCCGTTCTTCCCCGTCTTCATCGCCAAGACCACGGCGCTGTTTCTGTGGGTGCTGGGGGTGTCGACGCTCCTCGCGGCGTTCATACAGATCAACCCCGTATGGCTGTTCGGCCCGTACGACCCGGGCGCGATCAGCTCCGGATCGCAGCCCGACTGGTACATGGGCTGGCTGGAGGGCGCGCTGCGGATCATGCCGGCCTGGGAGATCAGCGCGTGGGGCCACACGGTCACGATGAGCGTCATCGTCCCGGCGCTGGTGGTCCCGGGCGTGCTGTTCACCGGTCTCGCCCTCTACCCGTTCATCGAACGCTGGGTGACCGGCGACGACCAGATCCACCACCTGCTCGACCGTCCCCGCGACGTCCCCGCCCGCACCGGCATCGGGGTCGGCGGCGTGATCTTCTACGGGACGCTCTGGCTCGCGGGCGGCAACGACATCCTCGCCGAGCGGTTCGACATCCCGCTGTTCTGGACGACCTGGTTCTTCCGCGGCCTGATCATCCTCGGGCCGGTGCTGGGCTACGTCGTCGCCTACCGCATCTGCCTCGGCCTGCAGCGCCGCGACCTCGGCCTCGTCCGGCACGGGCTGGAGACCGGCATCATCCGCCAGTCGCCGGACGGCGGGTTCAGCGAGGTCGAGCGGCCCCTGCCCGATGAGGCGATCGCCGCGATCACCGATCCGCGCCCGGCGGCCGCCGCCGACCTGGACGTCCCGCCGCCGGTCGACGGCATCGAGAGCCCGCGCGCCCGCAGCGCCGTGCGACGGGTGCGCGCCTCCCTGAACCGCCGGTTCAGGGCGGATCTGGCCGTTGTCCCCGAACGTCCCCCGGCCGAGGGCGACGGGGACCGGCGCGAGATCACCGGCTCCGAGTCGGAGTCCGTGCCGTCACGCTGACCCCGGGCCGGACGCCGACCCGGGTCAGCGGTCGAAGAGGTGGCGGATGACCGGGCGGGCGGCGGCCACGGGGTCTTCGCCGAGTTCGGCGGGCAGGGCGCCGCTCAGCCAGAGGTGCGCGAAGCCGTGGACGATCGACCAGGCGGCGATCGGGGCCGTCCGGTCGTCGTCCGGGCGGCCCGGCGCGGCGCCGCGGACGCCCGCGGTGAGGACCCGGCCGGCGCGGTCGCGGGCGGCGGCCACCTCGGGGTCGTCCGGCCGGTACAGCTCCGGCCTGAAGATCACCTCGAAGTAGGGCCGGTGGTCGACGGCGAAGCGGATGTAGGCGAGGCCCACCTCGTGCAGGTCGTCGCCGGCGGCTTCGAGAGCGTCCGCGAACCGGGTGTAGCCCTCGGCGGCGACGGCGGTCAGCACTCCCGCCCGGTCGCCGAAGTGGTGGGCGGGCGCGGCGTGCGAGACCCCGGCGCGGCGCGCCAGCTCGCGCAGGCTCCAGGCGGCCGGGCCGGATTCGGCGATCGCCCCGACGGCCGCATCGATGATCGCCCGCCGCAGATTGCCGTGATGGTAGGTGTCGCCGCTCATGACCGCGATCCTATCTTGCCATTGACAAGTTCATGGCCGGGTCGCGGAGAATTGATGTACTGCGGTGTCGGATCGGCGAAGCCGCCGATCGTCTCAAGGGCAGGAGGTGACGCACATGAGGTATGTGCTGATGTTCGTGGAGAACGAGGAGTACGCCAAGGACTGGGAGGCCAGGCCCGAGGACGAGCGGCAGGAGCTTTTCGGCAAGGTCGAGAAGTGGCTGGCCGACCACTCGGCGCAGATCGTGCACAGGACGAGGCTTCAGAGCCGCGAGACCGCGACCACGGTCCGGCTCGGCGGAGGCGACCCGGTCGTGACCGACGGGCCGTTCGTGGAGGGCAAGGAGGTCGTCAGCGGCTACGTCGAGGTCGAGGTCGCGGATTTGGACGAGGCGCTCGCCATCGCGAAGGCCTGGCCGTCCTGCCCGATCGTCGAGATCCGTCCCGCGCTGTGACCACGCGCGGCGAGCGGAGCGTCCCGGAGAAGGAGGCCGCGGCCGAACTGGCCCGCGTGGTGCGCGAGCACTCGGGCCGGCTCGCCGGGGCCCTGGTCCGGGTCCTCGGCGACTTCTCCCTGGCGGAGGACGTCGTCCAGGACGCGGTGTGCGTCGCGCTCGAACGCTGGCCGGCCGAGGGCATCCCCGACCGTCCGGACGCCTGGCTGTTCACCGTCGCCCGCAGGCGGGGCCTCGACGTGCTCCGCCGCCAGGCGCGCTACCGCGACAAGCTGGCGATGCTGGACTGGTCCCCGCCGCACGAACCCGACGACCGGCTCCGGCTGATCTTCACCTGCTGCCATCCGGCGCTGCCGCGCACCGCCCAGATCGCGCTCACCCTGCGGGTCGTGTGCGGGCTCACCACCGCGCAGATCGCCGCCGCGTTCCTCGTCCCGGAGCCGACGGTGGCCCGGCGGATCACCCGGGCCAAACGCAAGATCTCCGACGCGGGGATCCCCTACCGGATCCCCCGCGACGCCGAGATGCCCGAGCGGCTCGCCGAGGTCCTCACGGTCATCTACCTGCTGTTCAACGAGGGCTACCTGTCGAGCACCCCCGACCAGGAACGCCACCTCGCCGACGACGCCGAATGGCTGGCCGCACTGCTGGCGTGGCTGGTCCCCGCCGACCCGGAGGCCACCGGCCTGCTGGCGCTGATCCGGCTCCACCAGGCACGCGCCGCGGCGCGTTTCGACGCCGCCGGCCGCCTCGTCCTGCTGCGCGACCAGGACCGGTCACGCTGGGACCACGCCGCCATCGACGACGCCACCGCCCTGCTGGCCCGCGCCGCCCGCAAGGGCAGGCCCGGCCCCTACCAGCTTCAGGCCGCCATCGTCGCCTGCCACGCCGACGCCCCCACCTGGGACGACACCGACTGGCACCAGATCGTCGTGCTGTACGACATGCTGCTGCGGCTCGCCCCGTCCCCGGTGACGCGGCTGCACCGGGCCGTCGCGCTGCACCACCACGCGGGGCCGTCCGCCGCCATGTCCGAGCTCGACGCGCTCGCCGGCGACCTGGACGGCCATCACCTCTACCACGCCGCCCGGGCCGAGCTGCTGCGCGACCTCGGCCGTCCCGGCGAGGCCCGCGAGTCCGACGCGCGCGCCCTGCGCCTGACCGCCAACCGCGCCCAGCAGGCCCTCCTGGAAGAACGCCTTACCTGGGGCTAGCCGCGGCTGATCGCGGCTAGTCGTTCTCCTTGGCGTACTCGCGCAGGCCTGGCAGGTCCATGACGGTGATCTTGCGCCAGCCGGTGCGGATCAGGCCCTCGCGGCGCAGGCCGTTCAGGGCGCGCGCGACCGTCTCGCGGGACGCGTCCATCCAGCTGCCCAGCTCCTCCTGCGACAGCGGCGGCCCGATCTCGATCGACCCGTCCGGCGCGGGCGGAGCGTAGTGGACGGACCGTTCCGCGAGTTCGGCGAGCAGCATCGCGAGGCGCCGGGTGCCCCGGCTGGTCACGTGGGCCTTCAGGCGCCGGTCCATGGCGTCGATGCGCTGGACGAAGGTCCCGGTCACCAGCATCCACACGTTCGGATGGTCGTCCAGGAAGCCGGTGAAGCGGGCGGCGGGCACCACCAGGGCGCGGATCGGCGACAGCGCGGTGACCGTCGCCGACCGGGTCCGGCCGCCGAGCACCGCGCTCTCGGCGAGCAGGTCGCCGGGGCCCCGGACCGCCAGCACCACGTTGTGGCCGTCCTCGGTCGACGAGGTCACCTTCGCCCAGCCCCGCTCGATGATGATCACGTGGTCGGACTCGTCGCCCTGGTACACCAGGGGCGATTTCACCGGGAACTGGCGGGGACGCCCGGCGGCGCGCAGCGCGGACTGCTGCGCGGCGTCGAGCGCGGCCCAGAACTCCGGGCGCGGAGAGGTCGCCGCGTAGGGTGCCACCAGCCTCCTCCTTGCCTCCGGCGTGCTCACTGAATCCTTGACATGCCCGCAGTCACCTGAACAGTAAACCGGAAGTCATGTGCCCGGCGGCGGCTCGGTCTCGATCGTGAGGGCCTCATGGTCGAAGCACAGGTGGCCGCCGACCTTGACGGTGGCCTCCAGCGGATCCTCGTAGGACCACGCGGCGTCCTCCGCGCCGTCCAGCGACCAGTACGTCGCCTCGCCCTTGTACGGGCAGACGGTCCGCTTCGTGCTCTCGCTGAGCAGGCCGAGGCGGACGTCGCCGGCGGGGATGTAGAAGCGGTTGGGCAGCCCGGTCTCCGACAGCACCTTCGGCCGCTCGGTCTCGGCGACGACCTCCCCGTCCAGCAGCACCCGGACACGGCGGGACGAGGCGCGGGCGTCGACGCGGTGGAACGGGTCGCGCAGATGCCCGCGGACCTCCTCGTCCTCGTCGTACCAGGCGTCCATCCGGCCCCAGTAGAACGCCATGAGCCCGCGCAGCCACTCCGACTCCGGCTTCGGCTCCGGATAGGCCCACACCGCGTTCTCCGCCGCCCGGCCGCCGACTCGGACCGTCCAGTACGCGGCGTCGCCTTTGAACGGGCAATAGGTCGAGTGGGCGGTCTGCTCCAGCAGATCGGTCCGCACGTCCTCCTCCGGGACGTACAGGACGGGCAGCAGCCCCGTCTCGTGCAGGAGCCGTCCGCGCTCGGTGTCCAGGACGGTCTCGCCCGCGAACCGGGCACGGACCCGGCGCGGGAAGCCGTGCATGAACAATCTGTGCTTCGGCCCGTCGAGGCTGAAATTGACCTCGTCTCCCGGCGAACCGGCGAGCGGTCCCGGCCGCATGGTCAGCGACATGCCGTGCTCCTAACGCTCCCGTTGGCTCCTCGTGCCCCGCCGGCTCATACTCCCGTCGGCAGCGTCTCAAGCTCACCACGGCGCGCCGCCTCACGGTGCAGCGGCTCCAGAGCGGACGTCATCCGGAACCAGCACAGGGCGTCGTACCGGTCGGCGAGCCTCGTCGGGACGTACTGGCGCCGGTCGCGGTCCGGGTCGTACACCACGC
Organism: Spirillospora sp. NPDC048823; assembly: GCF_043198445.1. Taxonomy (NCBI): domain Bacteria; kingdom Bacillati; phylum Actinomycetota; class Actinomycetes; order Streptosporangiales; family Thermomonosporaceae; genus Spirillospora; species Spirillospora sp. NPDC048823. The sequence goes on from NZ_JBICUT010000010.1 coordinate 233,923, forward strand.
CGATCGCACGGTGCCCGAGCGTCCGGGTGAGGAAGTCGGGCTTGTCCGGCTCGGGCGGCACGATGAACATCCCGCGGTGCAGCTCCGACTCCGCAAGCACCGCCTCCAGCGACCCGTGCACCGGCGGCGGGACGTGCATGTTCTCCATCTGGGCACCCCAGCGCGGGGCCGCGATCACCTCGCCGTGACCGCCGGCGAACCCGATCAGCACGACCCCCTCCCGGCCCGGCCGATCGGCGTGCCGCTCTCTGGCGAGCTGGCCGAGGCTGACCATCCCGGCGGCGGCCATGTCGGTCGCCCGCGCGTCGCCGATGTGCGAGTTGTGCGCCCACACCACCGCCTTGCCGGTCCCGTCCCCGGGGAGCGCCCCGCCCCCGTGGAACTCCATGAGCCGGTCGAGGGTGTCGGCCATGTGGACGTCCCGGATGTTCCACGACTCCGGGCCGCCATTGATCATGGCGCGGTAGTACCGCTCGGCCCCGGCCGTGACCTCGGCGTTCTGCCGGGCGTCGAACTCCTCCACGGGGTCACGGGTGTCGCCGTGGGTCACGGGCCGGCGCAGCCTTGTCAGCAGGGCCAGGATCTCGTCCTGGCACCCGTCCGGGACGAGCGCGGTGTTCCACCCGTACGCCTCCGGGTCCTCCCCGTACGGCTCGAAGCAGCGGTAGGCCTCCAGCGCCGCCTCCAGATACTCCGGACGTTGCTCCGCCAGGTAGTCGACGACCGCCCGGAGCGACTCCCACAGGCTGTAGACGTCCAGCCCGTAGAAGCCGGCGCGTCGGCCCGGCGGCAGACCCGCGTTGTGGTCGCGCAGCCAGCGGCAGAACTTGACGGTCTCCTGGTTGGCCCACATCCAGGTCGGCCACCGCTCGTAGGCGTCCAGGGCGTCCCGCGGATCCTCGGGCGAACCCGGCGCCAGCGTCACGCTGCGCCCGACCCTGCGGCAGTCCGGCCAGTCCCCCTCGACCGCGACGAACGAGAACCCGCGCTCGGCGATCAGCCGCCTGGTCAGCGCCGCCCGCCACGCGTAGTACTCGTGCGTTCCGTGGCTGGCCTCGCCGATCAGCACGCAGCGGGCGTCCCCGATCCGGTCCAGAAGCGGGTCGAGGTCCTCCTCGTACTCCAGCGGCAGCACCGCCCCGAGCACGTCCTCGGCGTCGCTCGGGGCCGGGCCCGCTCCAGAGCCTGCGCCAGGGCCCGCTCCAGGGACGGCTCCAGGGACGGCTCCAGGGACGGCTCCAGGGCTCACTGCGATCCCCTCCGCTCGCCCTCCGGGCCTTCGCCCCGTCCGCTCTTCGCGCGTTTGATGTCGTACTTGTGACTTTCTGGGCGCGGCATATCGACGATCCCCCTTTGTCGTCTTCCTCCCCACGCCCTTCCCAGGTTCCGGGCATCGATGCGACCGGCCTTCCCTCCGGCACCCGACCGGCGCGGCGCACAGCGCCGCCGGCCATATGTCGTCCGAAAAGCGTAATTCGCACCATTTATTGGCACGCCGTCCCATCCGGCCTCCCACGGGAATGGGACCGAGACGTGATGCGAATCCCCTACGAAACGCCAAAGGAATGGATAGTCTCCCCCCGATAACTTTCAGTTGGTAAGCAAATCTGGAGCACACCCCGCATGAGCGTTGCCAACCGGGCACAGGTCATCACACGGTGGGGGGCCATCGCATTCATGGCGGCAGCGGTCCTGACCGCCACCGCCGGTGGCTTCGCCCAGTCCTACGCCGGCCTCTACCACTGGGCGATGGAACACGGCCTGCGGGGCTGGAAGGCCGAATCGTTCCCGCTCCTGGTCGACCTGTTCATCATCGTGGGAGAACTCGGCCTCTTCCTGCTGGCCATCGACGCCTTCGTGCTGCGCCGCCGGGCCCTGATGAGCTGGCTGGACTTCTTCCTGCCGCTGACCATCGCCCTCGCCGGCTGGACGGCCAGCCTCGTCTTCAACGTGGGCCACGTCGGGCAGAAGACGTTCTCGTACCAGGCGACGGCCGCCGTCCCGCCGATCGTGTCGATGCTCGGCCTGTTCGTCCTGCTGCGGACGCTGCACCGGTACGTGGCGCAGCAGGAGGACGAGGAGGAGCCGCCCAAGCAGCCGGAGCCGCAGACGCGCGCCATCGCCGGGCCCGTCACCCTGAACCAGATCACGCTGATGCCCCTGCGGAACACCGGCCCGTTCCCGCAGATCCAGGTTCCCGGCCACTCCGGGAAGGCGATCGAGCCCGGCCGCTCGGCCACCGCGACGGAGACCGCGGCCAAGGCGGACGCCGGAGCCGAAACGGCCTCGGAGACCCTGCCCGCTCAACCCGCCGCGCCCGCCCGACCGGCCCGCGCCCAGGCCCCGGCGCCCGCCCCCGCGCCTGAGCCCGAGCCGGAACTGGCCGTCGTCAGCGCCGCCGCGCGCGGGAGCCTCAACGGCCGCAGCGGCTACGGCACGGCCACCGAGGAGCCCGCACCCGCCGTGGTCCCCGCACCCGACCCGGACGGCCTGCGCGCCCTCGTCATCGACGTCCTGGAGCGCCGCCACGGGGACGTCGCCGGAACGCTCGCCGAGGTCAGGGCCGAGGGCCACACCTGCGACGAGGCCGAGATCCAGCGGATCAGCGACAACCACTGGTTCCCGTACGCGGTGTACCGGCTGCTGGCCAAGCACCACGGCGACGGCGAACTGGTCGCCGGGGAGCTCCGGGCGCAGGGCATCATCTACGACCCGACCATGCTGGACGAACTCGTCCGTTCCTGGCGCGTCTGATCCACCCGAGCCGCGAGGCCGCCGAACCGGTCCCGCCCCGCACATGCCGGGGCGGGACCGTACGTCCTACGCGTCGCGCTGCTGCTCCTGGGACGGGTCGGTGCGCAGCCGGGCGTGCAGGCCGCCGTCCACCCGCAGGACATGCCCGTTGAGCTGCGCCGCCGCCGGTGACGCCAGGAAGAGCGTCGCGTCGGCGACCTCCTCGGGGGCGGTCGTGCGGCCCGCCGGGAGATCGGTCGCGGGCCGTACCTCCCCGACGACGCTGGCCGGCGCGACGCAGTTGGCGCGGATGCCGAGCCCGCCGAGCTCCACGGCGATCGCGCGGCTGAGGGCCTCGATGCCCGCCTTGGTCACGTCGTAGGCACTCTGGTCATCGTGCGCGCGGGAGGCTCCCGGCGACGACATGCTGACGATCGCCCCGCCGCGCCCGCCGTCACGCCAGTACCGGACGGCGCGCACCGACAGCAGATACGCCGAGCGCAGGTTCGCGGCGATCACCGCGTCCCAGACGGGGGCGTCGATGTCGATGAACGGGGTGCGCACCTCCGTCATCGCCGCGTTGTTCACGAGGACGTCCAGGCCGCCGTCTCGGCGGAGCCTGTCGAAGACGGCGTCGGCGACGTCCTCGCGGGCCAGGTCGCCGGCCATCGTGGCGACCCGGGGCATCGCGTCGAAGACCTTCAGCCCCTCGGCGTCCACGTCCACGGCGAGCACGGCGGCGCCCGCGTCCGCGAACCGGTGCACCAGCGCGCGCCCGATCAGGCCCGCGGCACCGGTGACCAGCGCCCGCTCCCCCGAGAAGTCGAACCGTACCGCGCTCATAGGGTCATGCTCACTCGGCCGGGCCCTGCCTGACCGTGCATGTGCCTCACATACCTGAGGTTCATTCGCTGGGAGCCTCCCTCACCTGGGCGACGATCTGTGTTGGATTGACGAACATCAACGCGATGATCAACAGCAGCGCCGACAACGCCATGTAGATCACGGCCATCGCGTCGATGGCCTGCGCGGCGCGGATGCCCGGCGTGAACGCGGCGCTGTACAGCGCGACGATCAGGGTCTGGCTGTCGGCGTCGGCGACCAGGAAGGTCAGCTCGAACATCGCGACGGTCCGGACCAGCACCAGGATCCCCGCGGCGAGAATGCCGGGCAGCAGCAGCGGCACCAGCACCCGCGTGAACACCTGCCGGGTGCGGGCGCCGCACATCCGCGCCGCCGACTCCACGTTGGTGTCGATCTGCTCGACGAACGGCGTCATCACGAGGATGACGAACGGCAGCGCCGGGACGAGGTTCGCCGCGATGACGCCCGTCATCGTCCCCGCCAGGTGCACCTTGTACAGGACGGTGGCGAGCGGGATGCCGTAGGTGATCGGCGGCAGCAGCACCGGGAGCAGCAGCAGGAACATCACGATCCGCTTGCCCGGGAAGTCGCGCCGCGCGAGCGCGTACCCGGCGGGCACGCCGATCAGCAGCGACAGCGCCACCACGATGAGCGTGATCTCCAGCGTGACGGTCAGCACGTCGCCGAGCGCGAACTCCGACCAGGCGTTGGAGTACCACGCGGTGGTGAAGCCCTGCGGCAGCCAGTCGGCGAACCATTTCGTACCAAAAGAGTTGACGATCACCGAGAGGATCAGCCCGGCCAGGTTGACCAGGAAGAACGCGACGCAGGCCCAGACGAACCAGCCGCTCAGCCGGCCCTTCGGCAGCCGCCTCCTGCGCATCGGGGCGTTGCCCGCCACGGCAGCGGTCATGATCCCTTACCTCCCATCGCGGGCCCGGTGTACAGGCGGCCGCGCAGCAGCAGCGTCACCGAGATGACGAGCAGCTCGAACACGCCCATCAGCACGGCGATGGTCGAGGCCATCGAGTAGTCGTACTTCTCGAACGCCGCCTGGTAGGCCGCGATCGCCATCACCCGCGTCTCCCCCGCCGGTTCACCGACGAGGCTCGCGGACGGGAACACCGAGAACGCCAGCACGAACGCGAGCACGAACGTGGTGGCCAGGCCCGGCGCCAGCAGCGGCAGGATGATCCGCCGCATCCGCTGCCAGGGCCCGGCGCCGAGCGTGGCCGCGGCCCGCTCCAGCGTCGGGTCGATGCCCGACATGTAGGCGAGCACCAGCAGGAACGCGAACGGGAACCCGGTGATGAGCAGCGAGAACAGCACGCCCCAGTAGTTGTAGATCAGCCGGACGGGCTCGTCGACGAGGCCGATGTCCATCAGGACCCGGTTGAACCAGCCCTTGGGGCCGAGGTAGCGCAGGAGCCCGTCCGCGACGAGGACGGTGCCGAGCGTCACCGGAAGGACGAGCGCCGCCGTCAGCAGCCGGCGTCCCCGGAACCTGCCGCGCAGCCGGTACGCGATCGGCACCGACGCGCCGACGTTGATCAGCGCGGCGGGGAGGGCGAGCCGCAGCGTCTTCCAGACGGTGCTGCGCTCGTAGGAGTCGCGGAAGAAGTCGGCGTAGTTGCCGAGCGGGCCGCCGCCGTTCTTCGGCTGCAGCGACAGCCCCACCCCGTACGCCATCGGGTAGATGAACAGCAGCCCGACGACCAGCACCGCGGGCAGCAGCAGGAGCAGCACCCGGTCGACGCCGCGTTCGGCGAGCCGGTGCCGCAGACCGCTGCGCCGCGGCACCGGCGTCTTCGGTGGACGGGCGGGAGCCTCAACCGCCATCTTGGACCCCGATCTCCGCGGGGTCGTCGAACGCGTCCGCGGCGTCCCCGGCGCCGTCCCCGAACACGAGCACACGTTCGGGCGGGACGGTCAGCGTGACCCGCTCCCCCGGCGCGATCCGCTCCGGCGACCTGAAGTGGACGACGCGGCCGTCGTCCATCACGCCCTCGGCGGCGACCTCGCGTCCGTGGAACTCCGACACCTCCACCCGGACCGTCACGAGGTTCTCCCCCGTCGCCGAACCGTCCGGCTCGGCGACGCGGAAGTCCTCGGGGCGGACGGCGGCGACCGCGCGCGCCCCGGTGACCGGCCGGCGGCTCAGCCCGGTCAGCGTGAGTCCGCCCTTCTCACCGAGCGACACCCTGCCGCCGGCACCGCCGTTCACCGAGCCGCCGCCCGCCAGGACGGGCAGCTCCAGCAGGTTCCGGTACCCCATGAAACCGGCGATGTAGGCGCTGGCCGGGTGGGTGTAGACCTCCTCCGGCGTCCCGATCTGCTCGATCTGGCCGGACCGCAGCACCACGACCCGGTCGGCGAGCGCGAGCGCCTCCTCCTGGTCGTGCGTGACGTACACGGTGGTCAGGCCGAGGTCCTGGTGGATCCGCCGGATCTCGGTGCGCATCTGCACGCGCAGCTTGGCGTCCAGGTTGGACAGCGGCTCGTCCATCAGCACCAGCTTCGGCCGCAGCACGATCGCGCGGGCGATCGCCACCCGCTGCTGCTGCCCGCCCGACAGCTGGCCGGGCAGTTTGCCCGCGTGCTCGGTCAGCTCGACCGTCGCGAGCGCCTCGTCCACCCGGCGGGCCGTCTCGGCCTTGCCGACCCGCCGGACCGACAGCCCGAACGCGACGTTCTTGCGGACGGACAGGTGCGGGAACAGCGCGTAGTTCTGGAACACCATCCCGAACCCGCGGCGCTCCGGCGGCAGCGTGTCGATGCGCTCCTCGTCCAGCCAGATCGCGCCGTCCGACAGGGGCAGCAGCCCGGCCAGGCAGTTCAGCGCGGTCGACTTGCCGCATCCGGACGGCCCGAGCAGGGCGATGAACTCGCCGCCCTCGATCCGCAGGTCGAAACCGTCCAGCGCGGTCGCCTTGCCAAAATGCCGGGTCACACCGTCCAGGCGCAGATGCCCGAACCCGGCGCGCGCGTCTTTTTCCAGCACGGTCTCCGCCTTCATGACGCACCTCCCGAGGACGCCGGCTCTTCTCGCGTCCGGCTGATCTCGTGCGTCCGGTCGCCTTGGTGCGCGGGCATGACCGTTCGGCGGGTCACGCCGTCCTCACCTGTCATTGCTTCTTGACCTTCTGCCCGCCGATCTCGCGGTCCCAGCGGTCGAACGCGGCGACGAGGGCCTTGGCGTCCAGCGGCGGGGCCTTCGGGTTGTCGGCGATGAGCTTGTCGTACTCGGGACGTCCGAACTCCTCGATGGCCTGCCGGCTCTCCGCCGGCGCCATGTCCAGCGTCACGCCCTTGACCGCCGGACCGGGGTAGAAGTAGCCCTTGTCGAACGTGACCGCCTGCTGCTTGGGCTGGAGCGCGAACTTCATCACGTCGAGCAGGACGGCCAGCTTCTCGCCCGAGACGCCCTTGGGAACGACCATGTAGTGCGCGTCGGTGACCCAGGTGAAGCCCTCCAGCGGCTGGATCTTGACGTCCTTCGGCACCTGGCCGAGGACGCGCGGGTTGATGTCCCAGCCGGTGGTGCTGAGGACGATGTCGCGGGTTCCCTCGCCCAGCTCCTTCATCGTCTGGGTGGTGCCGGTCGGGTAGTACTCGATGTACTTGTCCAGCTCCTTGAGGTACTTCCAGGTCTTGGCCCAGCCGTTCGCCGGGTCCATGGGGTCCTTGTCCCCGAGGATGTAGGGCAGGCCCATCAGCCACGTCCGCCCGGGCCCCGAGTTGGACGGGCGCGCGTACATCAGCTTGTTCGGGTTCGCCTTGGCCCAGTCCAGCAGCTCGTCCGCCGTCGTGGGCGGGTCGGAGACGTTCTTCGGGTTGTACTCCAGCAGCGGCCCGGACGGGTAGTACGTCACGACGACGCCCTTGCCCTGCGCCAGGTCCTGCATCTTGGACGCCGGCTCCAGGTACAGCGACTTCAGGTCCGGGAGCTTGCCGGAGTACTTGCCGAGCACGTCAACCCACAGGTTCTGCTCCAGGCCCGCGGCGAGCCCGTCGGTGCCGGTCAGCACCAGGTCGATGTCGATCTGCCCGGCGTCCTGCTGGGCCTTGACCTTGCCGGCCAGCTCCGGCGAGGTCGCCTTCGTGTAGGTGATCTTGCTGATGAGCTCCGGGTGCTCCTTCTTGTAGTTCTCGAAGATCTCCTGGGTGAGCTGGAGGTTCCCGGCGACGTCGATGACGTTCAGGGTGACGGGGTCGGACGGCATCGTGACGTCCGCCGCGGACGGCTCGGACGCGGTGCCGCCGTCCGAGCCCGGCGCTCCGCAGCCGGCCAGCAGCAGTCCGGCGGCGGTCGCGAGGGTGAGGAGGGCGGATCGAGGAGTTCTCATGGGGTGGGCCTCCTGGCAGGACGTCCGGTCTCAGACGTCTGTTCCTTATGGCCGGGCCGGGCTCACACCGGCCCGGTGGTGCCTCGGATGAGGAGTCGGGTCGCCAGCTCCGCGGCCGGCGGCAGGGGAGGCGCCTTCGGCGCCCCGGGGTCGAGCATCGAGTGCATGGTGGCGGCCGCCGCCCGCGACAGCGCGTTCACGGGCATGGCCACCGTCGTGAGAGGTGGGTTGGTCATGGACGCCATCGGCACGTCGTCGAACCCGACGATGCTGATCCCTTCGGATCCATCGGGCTCACCGGGCACGCGTTTGCCGGGCACGGGGACGCCGCGCGCGGTGAGCCGTGACAGCACCCCGAGCGCGACCAGGTCGTTGTAGGCGAACACCGCGGTCACGCCGGCGGCGAGGACCTCGTCGGCGGCCCGGAAGCCGCCGGTGAAGCGCGGCTCGTACGGGCCGAGATCGACCAGTTCGATGCCGCGTTCCGCGCAGGCGGCGCCGATGAACTTGCGCCGCTGCCGGTTCGACCACGAGTTGGCCGGGCCGGACAGGTACGCGCACCGCCGGTGGCCGAGCGCGTGGACGTGCGCCGCCGCCTGATCCATGCCGGACTGGAAGTCCGACACGATCGACGGCGCCGACCGGCTCGTCCGGTAGGCGAGAACCACGGTCGTCTTGGACGCGACGGCCCGCAGCCGCGTCCCCGACATGCGCGGCGCGCACAGGATCAGCCCGTCCACCCGCTCGACCATGGCCTCGGCCAGCCTGACCTCCGTCGCCGTGTCCTCGTCGGTGTCGGCCAGGAACACCGCGAACTCGGTGTCCCTGAAGTAGGCCTCCACGCCCTTGATGAACGGCGCGAAGAACGGGTTGGCGATGTCGGGGACGATCAGCCCGACGTTGCGGGTCCGCCCGAGGACCAGCGACTGCGCCGCACGGTTCGGCTGGTAGCCCAGCCGTTCGGCGCACTCGAGCACGCGCCGCCGGGTCTCGGCGTTCACGAGCTCCGGGGAGTTCAGCGCACGCGAGACCGTCGAAGGCGATACCCCTGCGAGGCTCGCCACGGCCCGGATCGAGGCCCGGGTGCTGTCCGCGCTCATGCCGACGATTATGAAAACGTTTGCGGAACAGTGTCAATGGCCGGCGCCAAGAACCCTTGCCCGTGACCGACCCGTTACCCGGGCGCGCCTGGCCTGCGCAGCGGCTCGGGTGCGCATCGCGAGGGAGCCGGAGCGCGAGAAGGCCCCGCCGGATGTCGGCGGGGCCTTGCGAGCTGGTCGACGGCTTGGTGGTCGACGGCTTGGTGGTCGATGGCTTGGTGGTTATGGCGTCCGATTCAGTCGCCGTGTCCGGCGTCCTGCCGGTCCTGGCGGCAGGGCTCGCCGGTCACCCCCACTGGCCGGGCCGGTAGGCGCCGGCGGGCTGCCGGGTGATGACGTTCATGCGGTTCCAGGTGTTGATGAGGGCGATGCCGGACACCAGCGCGGCAAGCTGGTCGTCGTCGTAGTGCTTGGCGGCGTTCGCCCACGCTTCGTCGGTGACACCGCCGGCGGCGTCCGCGATGCGGGTGCCCTGTTCGGTCAGTTCCAAGGCGGCGCGCTCGGCTTCGGTGAAGACAGTCGCCTCCCGCCACGCCGCGACCAGGTTGAGCCGCACCGAGGTCTCCCCTGCGTGCGCGGCATCCTTGGTGTGCATGTCGACGCAGACGCCGCAGCCGTTGATCTGGCTGGCGCGGAGCCTCACCAGCTCCTGTGTGGCGGCGGGCAGCGTCGAGTCCGCGAGCGCCTTGCCCGCCGACTGGAGGTACTTCATGTACTTGGCCGCGACAGAGGTGCCGTAGTAGTCGAATCGAGCGTCCATGTCGATCTCCTTGCCGTGTCGGTTGTGACACCTCGATGACGGAACAGGCGGGCGAGATGTGACCCGGCTGGTCTCGTCATCTCGTCCGCCTTTAATAGGCGTAGGTCGATCCGCAGGTCAGGCGGCTACTGGAGATCATCAGAAATTCGCCGTCGACCGCTCTGCCGAAGGCGTCGATACCGCCCAGGCAGGCGTAGCGGGGTTCGTCCTCGCTGGAGAAGGAGAACAGCATCACGGTGTTCGGCTTGGACGCGATCGTGTCGGTGACGCGCATCGGCTCGTCCTCGGCGAAGGTGAAAATGATGGTGGCCGGCGGCCGTCCCTTCTTCATCACCCCGTAGCCGGTGCGGCCGTCCGGGGCCATCACCGCGGAGGTGATCCATCCGGAGTCGTCCGGTTGACGGAACAGGCGGCGGGCCGCGCGCAGGTCGGTGCCCTGCTCATCGGTGTCGAGAGCGTGGACGGCGACGTTCACGACTCTGCCCGCGTCCGGAAAGCCCGGGTTGACGGGGCCGTCGGCGGACGGCGCATTTCGGCGGACGTCTCCGAGCGTGTAGCCGAGGGTGTCGTTGTCGCTCGCCCAGACGATCTCGCCGATGACGGAAGGCCCGATCGTTCTCCATGTGCGGCGGCTGCCCGAGTCGATGTCCAGAACGGTCAAGGCGGCGCGCGACGGCTGGGGGACGTCCATGCACGGAGTTGTCGCGAAGGCGATCCGGTCGCCGTCCGGGCTCATCGCCAGGCCCGCGACACGGGACGGGATGACGCCTTCGTGCAATGGCGCGATATCGGTCGCATGGCCGTCGCCGGCGAGCCGGAACCGGTGGATGCGCGACTCGCACGGCTTGTCGCGGGACGAGGCCACCAAGAATGTCCCCTCGGGGCCTGCGAGGAGTTCTCGTGCTTTACCAGCGGAAGGCGAAGGCGGCTGGACGGAGTCGGTCAGACGTTTCCGTCCGCTCTGCAGCGAATGCACCTGGAACCATGGTTCAGGTCCGTTGTCCTGTAAGGGACCTCCGGTTGGCCCAACGGTGACGATAAAGCGCGGTTTCCGGTGGTCACCGTAGGGCGTCGTGGACAAAGCGTGTTCGTCGGCCAGCAGTTGCACGGCGCCGATGGAGGCTGCGACGGACAACGCCATCGCGACCGGTGCCGCCCATCGTCGTATCCGCCATGACAGCGGGTCGCGGTCGTGTGGCTCGTCCCATTCGTCCGGCATCTGATGATCATGCCGTGCCGCGGCGCCGCCGCGGGCTCGTTCAGGACGATCGGGCCGTGGCCACGGCGGCCTGCCCGAGGCTGATACCGCCGTCGTTGGGCGGGACGCGGTGGTGGGTCAGCACGTCGAAGCCAGCGTCAGCAAGGCCGGACACGGCGCGGTCCAGCAGGAACATGTTCTGGAACACGCCGCCGGACAGCGCGACCGTGCCGAGCCCTGTCGTGGCCCGGATGCGGGTCGCGCCGTCCACGATCAGGGAGGCCACGCCGTTGTGGAATCTCGCGGCGATCAGCGGGACGGGGACGCCGGCCTGGACGTCGGCCACCACCGCGTCGAGCAGGTCACCGCCCCGCACCGTGAAACCTTCCGCTCCGTCGATGGACGCCGGGTATGCGGCGAGCTCCGAGGGGTCGGCGCGCTGTTCCAGTTCGATGGCGGCCTGTCCCTCGTAGTTGACCACGTCGCGGACGCCGACGACCGCTGCGACCGCGTCGAACAGGCGTCCCATGCTGGATGTGAGCGGTGCGTTGACACGGCGGCGCGCCATCGCGTCGACCGCGGCCCAGCCGGGCCGGCGGGCGACCGGCAGGTCGTCCGGGACTCCGTAGGCGGCCGCCATCCGCCACGGCTCGCGGATCGCCGCCGCGCCGCCCGGCATCGGTACCGGGTCCAGATGTCCGGCCCGTTCGAAGCCGCGCAGGTCGGCGACGAGGAACTCGCCGCCCCACAGCGTGCCGTCCGTGCCGAAGCCGGTGCCGTCGAAGGCGACGCCGATCACCGGGCCGGCCGCACCGTTGTCGGCCAGGCAGGACGCGATGTGCGCGTGGTGGTGCTGGACGGCGATCAGCGGCAGGTCCCCGTCGCGGGCGTACCGGTCGTGGGCGTACTTGGTCGACAGGTACTCGGGGTGCGGGTCGCAGGCGACCATTTCGGGGGTGATGTCGAACAGCCGCCGGAAATGCCCGATGCCCTCCTCGAAGGCGCGGAGCGTCTCGTAGTTCTCCAGGTCGCCGATGTGGTGGGAGATGAAGGCCCGGCCGTCGCGGGTCAGGCAGAACGTGTTCTTCAGCTCGGCCCCGCACGCCAGGACGGACCGTCCCCGCGCGATCGGCACGGGTTCCGGGGTGTACCCGCGCGAGCGCCGCACCGGCAGCGGACGGCCTCGGAAGGCCCGCACCACCGAGTCGTCGGTGCGCGTGTGGATCGGACGGTCGTGGAACAGGAACGCGTCGGCGATGCCGCTGAGCCGTTCGAAGGCGTCGTCGTCCCGGTAGGCGATCGGCTCATCGGAGACGTTCGCACTGGTCAGGACGAGTGGTTCGGTCACCAGCAGGTGGTGCAGCGGGGTGTAGGGCAGCATGAGGCCGACGAAGTCGTTGCCCGGCGCGACGGCGGCCGCCAGCCGTGCCCCGCGGCACGGCACGCCGGGGCGCCGGCGGGCCAAGACGATCGGACGCCGGGGCCCGGTGAGCAGTCCCTCCTCGGTGTCGTCGAGCAGGCAGATCGCGCGGGCGGCCGGCAGGCCGGGCACCATGACGGCGAACGGCCTGTCCGCACGGTGCTTGCGTGCGCGCAGTGCGGCCACCGCGTCCTCGTCCGCGGCCCGCGCCGCCAGGTGGTAGCCGCCCAGTCCTTTGACGGCGAGGACGGCCCCGTCCGCGAGCAGTGCCCGAGCGGCCGCGATCGGGTCCGCCGCAGCGTGGCCCGCAGGAGGGCGCGCCGGGCCGGCGATCCCTGCGCACTCCGACGTGGGTGCGGATGCGAGTAGCGACAGGGAGGGACCGCAGTCAGGGCAGCACACCGGCTGGGCATGGAACCGGCGGTCCGCCGGGTCGCCGTACTCGGCGGCACACGGGCCGCACATCGCGAAACCCGCCATGGTCGTGTTGGGGCGGTCGTACGGGACGTCCGTCACGATCGTAAAGCGCGGCCCGCAGCCGGTGCAGTTGATGAACGGGTACCCGTGGCGCCGGTCGGCCGGGTCGCGGAGTTCGCGGAGGCAGTCGTCGCAGGTCGCGGAGTCCCAGGACACCAGTGCGCGCTGGTCCCCCGACGCTTCGCTGCGCACGATCGCGAAGCCGCCGCGTCCCTGTGCGTCGAGGTTCCGCGTGGTGACGCGTTCGACGACGGCCAGCCGCGGCGGGCGGGTGCGCAGGCCGTCCAGGAACCGCCCGACCACGTCGGGTGCGCCCTCGACCTCGATGAACACGCCGCCCGCGTCGTTGCCGACCAGCCCGGACAGTCCGAGGCCGATCGCGAGCCCGTGCACGAACGGACGGAACCCGACGCCCTGCACGACCCCCTCGACGCGGACGCCGACCCTGACGTCCATCCCGCCATTCTGCCTGGTCGACGTCCCCTGAACGGGAAGGCCCGCGCGGAGGGCGTGTCCGGGCCGCGGTGTGCCGCGGGGCCGGCGCGAGTCGGTCGCGGCCGGGCCCCGCAGCGGGGTCACGCGGCGGAGGTCACTCCGATCCGGTGTAGGCGGCGATGGTGCGGTCCGCGCAGGCCCGGGCGAGGGACGCGTCGGTGCCGGACGCGATGTGCGCCTCGCGCCACGCCTCGCCGCTCTGCCGCGTGAACTCCTTGCCCTCGTCCGTCATGGCCCACTCCGGGCCCATCCCCTCGGGGACGCCCTCGCCGGACCCCAGGTGCAGGGCGAGGCCGAGGAGTCCCTGGTCCCAGCCGATGCCGACGGCGCCGGGTCCGAACTGGTTCCACATGTCGTCGTCGACGTGGGCGATGTGCTCCAGTTCGAGGCGGGCCCGGTCGTCCGCCTCGGGGGTCAGCCGCACCTCGATCCAGCTGGTCTGGCCGCCGTACTCCCACGTCGCGAAGAATTCCTTGGGCGGGTCGCAGCGCTCGATCGTCCCGCTCGCGTTGCCCTCCAGCTCGTAGCGGCCGCCGAGCCGCAGGTCGCCGGAGACGGGCAGGAACCAGCGCGAGATGCGCTCGGGGGTGGTGACGGCGTCCCACAGGTCCTCGACGCCGGTGTCGTAGATCTGGCTGACCGTCGTGGTCCGCGCGGCTCCGGCCTCCAGCACCCGCTCGCCGACCCGGCGCCGCACCGCGTTGATCTGACCGGTCACTTCGATCATGGCTGGCTCCCTGCTTCCCGTCCTGGTGGCTGTTCGTCCCTTGGCGCCTGCTCGTCCGGTGTCCGGCGGTCCAGGCGGCGTGCGCGCTTACCACGGGCGATCTCCGTCGCCAGGGAGTCCAGGTGCGGCGTCCAGAACCGGCGGAAGCGGTCGAGCCACGCGTCGACCTCCCGCAGCGGCCCGGAGTCGACGGCGTAGAGGCGCCGTGTGCCCTCCGCGCGCACGACCGCGAACCCGGTGTCCCGCAGCACCTTCAGATGCTGCGACACCGCGGGCTGCGAGATCCCGAACTCTTCCCGGATGACACCCGACACCTCCCCGGAGGACCGTTCGCCGTCGGCGAGCAGCTCCAGGATCCTGCGTCGGACCGGATCACCCAGCACATCGAATGCGTGCACGCGACCAAGCTACAGCCTCAACTTATATAAGCCAAGTCTTAAATACTTACCGGCTGGCCGCGGACAGGAGATCCTCGAACGGAACAGGGGTGTCGTACGGGTCGGGCTTCGCCGGCGCGGGGCGGGCGTTCATCAGCGCCGCGAGCTCCACGCCGGCACGGGCGACCCGCTCCGCGAGGGGGCCGGCATCGCCGGCCGCGCCGCCTTCGGACCCTCCGGCACCGCCCCAGTCCTCGGACGCCGCGTACACGGCGGTCGGGACGACCGCGGCGCGCAGGTAGGCGAACAGCGGGCGCATGGCGTAGTCGATGGCGAGGGAGTGCCGCTCGGTCCCGCCGGTCGCGCCGAGCAGCACCGGCTTGCCGTCCAGGGAATCGCGTCCGACGACGTCGAAGAAGGTCTTGAACAGGCCGCTGTAGGACGCGTTGAAGACGGGCGTCACGGCGATCAGCCCGTCGGCGGTCGCGACCGCCTCGACGGCGGCGCGGAACGCCCCGGCCGGGAAGCCGGTCAGGGCCGCGTCCACCAACGCGTGCGCGTGGTCGCGCAGCTCGATCACCTCGATGGCGGCGTCGCGCCCGGAGGCGTCCGGGCGCAGGGCGGCGGCGGCCGCCCTGGCGAGCCGGTCGGCGAGGAGCCGGGTGGACGACGGCTGCCCGAGCCCGGCGGAGACCACGGCGAGCGTGCTCATCGAACCTCCTCGGCGTTCCGCCGCGCCTCGGCGCGGGACGCGTGGGTGGGGGCCGTCGCGGGGACGTGCGCCGGGCGCAGCGCCTCGAACTCCCTGCGCAGGATCGGGACGACCTCCTCCCCCAGCATGTCGATCTGCTCCAGGACGGTCTTCAGCGGCAGCCCGGCGTGGTCCATCAGGAACAGCTGGCGCTGGTAGTCGCCGAAGTTGTCGCGGAACGTCAGGGTCTTGTCGATGACCTGCTGCGGGCTGCCGACGGTGAGGGGCGTCTCGGCGGTGAACTCCTCCAGCGAGGGGCCGTGCCCGTACACCGGGGCGTTGTCGAAGTAGGGACGGAACTCGCGGACGGCGTCCTGGGAGTTCTTCCGCATGAAGACCTGCCCGCCGAGGCCGACGATCGCCTGGTCGGCGGAGCCGTGACCGTAGTGCTCGTAGCGCTGCCGGTAGAGGCCGATCAGCCGCTGGAAGTGCTCCTTGGGCCAGAAGATGTGATTGGCGAAGAAGCCGTCGCCGTAGTAGGCGGCCTGCTCGGCGATCTCGGGGCTGCGGATGGAGCCGTGCCACACGAACGGCGGGACGCCGTCCAGCGGGCGCGGCGTCGAGGTGAACGACTGCAGCGGAGTGCGGAACCTGCCCTCCCAGTCGACGACGTCCTCGCGCCAGAGCCGGTGCAGGAGGTGGTAGTTCTCGATGGCGAGCGGGATGCCGTCGCGGATGTCCTTGCCGAACCACGGGTAGACGGGCGCCATGTTGCCGCGTCCCATCATCAGGTCCACCCGGCCGCCGGCCAGGTGCTGGAGCATCGCGAAGTCCTCGGCGATCTTCACCGGGTCGTTGGTGGTGATCAGCGTCGTCGCGGTGGACAGGATCAGCCGCTCGGTGCGGGCCGCGATGTAGCCGAGCATCGTCGTCGGGGACGACGGGACGAACGGCGGATTGTGGTGCTCGCCGGTGGCGAAGACGTCGAGCCCGGCCTCTTCGGCCTTCGCCGCGATGGCGACCATCGCCTGGATCCGCTCGGCCTCGGACGGGACGCGTCCGGTGGTGGGGTCCGGGGTCACGTCACCGACGGTGAAGATTCCGAACTGCATGCCGGGCTCCAAAAATAGTAGAACTTTCAATCACCTTATCGAACGCCGCAGGCGGAGATCATATTCCTGGCCGTCCCGCAGGTCCCGGACGGCCGAGCCGGGTACCCTGAAGCCCCTTGGTCTGATCGGCCGCCTCGGGGGAATGCTGGTCCCATGATCGGAGCGCGGATCACATGATCGGGGATCACGTCCTGGCGGGATACGTCAACGACGGCGGCGGCAGGGAGGCGGTCGACCTGGCGTCCGCGATCGTCGCACTGACCGGCGGGCGGCTGAGCGTGGCGACGGTCCATCCCCCGGACCTCCCGGCGGCCGCAGGCGAGGCCCGCGCGCTGCTGGACCAGGTTCCCGACCTGCTGGACGGCCAGCCCGCCGACCTCCTCACCCAGGAGGGGCGCAGCGTCGCCCGCGGGCTCACCGTCCTCGCCAGCCGGATCGGCGCCGACCTGATCGTCGTCGGCTCCCCCGAGGGCGGCGCGCGCGGACGCATCGGCGTCGGCGCCGCCGCCGACCACCTGCTGCACTCGGCGACCGAGGCCGTGATGCTCACCCCGGCCGGCTACACACCGCCCGAGGACCTCGGCCGCATCACGGTCATGTACGTCCGGCGGCCGCAGTGCGACGACGCGGTCATCCGCACGGCGCAGGCCGCCGAGCGCCTGGACGTCCCCCTGCGCCTGGTCACGCTCGCCGTCGGCGACGTCGGCGGAGACGACGGCGCCGAACGGCTCCGCGACGACCTGGCCCTCGCCATCCGCCTCGCCGTGGACTCCGCCGACCTGCCCCCCGAGGACGTCTCCGCGGAACTCGCCGAGGGCGACGACGTCGCCGACGCCCTGGACGACGTCGACTGGCCCGAGGACGAGATCCTCGTCCTCGCGTCCAGCGAGGACGCCGCCGCCCACCGCGTGTTCCTGGGCGAGGTCGCTCTCAAGGTTCTGCGCGCCGCATCGTGCCCCGTGACCGTCCTGCCCAGGGGCTACTTCTGAGTAGCCCGATTTGACCGGTTTCACGGAACAGGTTGCCGCCCAGGGTTTACCTCGGCTACATTCCGTCGAGATCAGAACGTGACCTTGGAACGTGCCCGTGCGGCACGGCATGGTCCGTCCCCCCCGGTCGGGCACCACCCTGCCCGGACGAGCGAGGCGGCAGGGAGCGCAATGGACCCGATCGGCAAGAAGCTGCTCGACATCGCCGAGAACGAACTCGGATACACCGAGAAGGGCGACGGCTACACCAAGTTCGGCAACTGGTGGACCGAGAACGTCGACGGCGACCACGACGACTACTTCACGACGGCCCCCTGGTGCGACATGTTCCTCGCCTGGGCCGCCGACAAGGCCGACGTCACCGAGCAGGTCGGGCAGTTCGCCGCCACCGTCGACCACGCCAAGTGGTTCGAGAAGCACGACGCCTGGGGCAGCGAGCCCGAACCGGGCGCCATCGTCTTCTACGACTGGAACGGCTCCAAGGACATCGACCGGATCGACCACGTCGGCATCGTCGAGAAGGTCGACGGGCACACCCTCCACACCATCGAGGGCAACGCCGACGGCTACAAGCTCATGCGCAAGACCCGCGACATGGGCACCGTCGTGGGCTTCGGCTACCCCTCCAAGGTCAAGGTCGAGGCCAAGTACACCCCGAAACACGCCGCCGCTGCCCCCACCGTCGACAAGGTCGGCACCCGCACCACCTCGACCAACACCCACGAGCAGGAGCACGCCGCCCCCGAGCAGCTCCCCACCCAGGAGGTCGTCCTCGGCGGCATCCTCGCCTTCGTGCTGTGCGGCAGCGTCGCCCTCGCCGCCGGGCGTGCCGCCGCCGCCAAGACCCCCACCACACCGCCCATCCGCGTCCGCAAGCGCGGCAAGCACCACCGTCCCTCCACCCCCGTCGCCCTGCCCGCCGACCTCACCCCCGCCGACCTCGAGTCCGCGGACGCCGGCACCGCCGTCATGCCCGTCCTCTCCCTCGCCGCCGCCCACGAGGCGGAGGACCGCGAGTTCTGGGGCCGCATCGCCCACCTCGAAGAGGACAGCGAACTCGCCTTCTGGAACTCCCTGCACGACGAAGTCAGCGAGACCACACCCGCCCTGTACGCAAGCACCCCTGGATTCCGCTAGAGTTGTCCGTGCAAGCCCGGAGGGCGACCTCCGGTCGGCACGCGGACGTGGCTCAGTTGGTAGAGCATCACCTTGCCAAGGTGAGGGTCGCGGGTTCGAATCCCGTCGTCCGCTCTGAGGCCCCCGGTCAGGCCTCGCTCTGGTGGAGTGGCCGAGAGGCGAGGCAACGGCCTGCAAAGCCGTGTACACGGGTTCAAATCCCGTCTCCACCTCGCAGCACACAAGGGCGATTAGCTCAGTGGGAGAGCGCTACCTTGACACGGTAGAGGCCACTGGTTCAATCCCAGTATCGCCCACCACACCAGCCCAGGTCAGGCACACACAAGCCGACCTGGGCTTCGTCGTTTCGACCCGGTAGGACGCGAAACCGGAGCACGCTGCTCCGCCTACACCCGTCGCGCTTGTCCCTCTGCTCTCCGTGCCCTGCGGTCGATGGGACGTCCCGCGCGCGCCGCGTCGCCGGACCGCTCACGGCCCGTGCCGGTTCCGCGCCCCCGAATGTTAAGCCGGGGGGAGACATTTCTCAGTCTGGGCGTTATCTTGACGTGAATCTATCAGGTAATCCTGAGATGGACTCACTCTCAAATGAGGATGACGAACGGGAAGGGAAGCGCATAGGTGGGCAGAAACGTAGAGACCGGGCCTGCTCTGGGTGATCCGGGCAGGCGACGTTTCCTGGGGTACTCCGGGATCGGGGCGCTGGCACTGGCGTTCGGGCCGTTGCGGGCGGAGCCGTCGACCCTGATCCGTGAGGTGACCCGGTTCAAGGACAATCCGTTCAGCCTCGGCATCGCGTCCGGCGATCCGCTGCCCGACTCGGTCGTCCTGTGGACGCGGCTGGCACCGGAACCGCTGGCATCGCTCGGCGGCATGGAGCCGCATCGCGTCCCCGTCCGCTGGCAGGTCGCCGAGGACGCGCGGTTCCGCCGGATCGTCCGGGAGGGGACGGCGACCGCGAGGCCGGAGTACGCGCACTCGGTGCACGTCGACGTGCGCGGCCTGCAGCCCGGACGGGAGTACTTCTACCGGTTCCAGGCGGGCAACGAGATCTCACCGGCGGGCCGGACCAAGACCGCCCCCGCCCCCGGGGCGACGGCGAACGCGTTCACCTTCGGGATGGTGTCGTGCCAGGCATGGTTCGACGGCTACTACACCGCGTACGGCCACCTGGCCGAGGAGGACCTCGACCTGGTCGTTCATCTCGGCGACTACCTGTACGAATACGGCGTGCAGACCAACGGCGGCAGACCGGACACACCGGTGCCGGACAAGTTCCACACCCCCACCGTGCACCTGTCGGAGTATCGCGACCGGTATGCGCTCTACAAGCTCGACCCGGAGCTGCAGGCCGCGCACGCCATGGCACCGTGGCTCGTCACGTGGGACGACCACGAGGTCGTCGACAACTACGCCGACCTCGCCCACCCGTCGGCGCCGCCGGAGGACTTCCTGGTCCGCCGCGCCAACGCCTACCGGGCGTACTGGGAGCACATGCCGCTGCGGGCGCTGGAGCCGGCCGGCCAGAACATGTCGCTGTACCGCCGGTTCACCTTCGGCCGGCTGCTGGAGTTCAGCGTCCTGGACACCCGCCAGTACCGCAGTGACCAGGCGTGCGGCGACGGCCTGGAGACCGACTGCGCCCAGCGGCTGGACCCGTCCCGGACGATGCTCGGCGACGCCCAGGAGGCGTGGCTGCTGGACGGCCTCGGACGCTCGCAGGCGACGTGGAACGTTCTGGCGCAGCAGATCATGGTGTCGCAGGTCGACTTCAACACCGATCCCGGGCAGGCGTTCGGGATGGACCTGTGGGACGGGTACAAGCCGTCCCGGGACCGGCTGCTGAACGGGATCGTCGAGCGGAACGTGAGCAACCCGATCGTGCTGTCGGGCGACTTCCACCGCAGCATGGCCGCGAACGTCAAGCAGGACTTCGACGACCCCGCGTCCCCCACGATCGCGACGGAGTTCCTCGGTTCGTCCATCTCGTCCGGCATGGACGGGGCGGACATGGACGAGTACGGCTCGCAGTTCCTCGCGGCCAACGACCACATCCGCTTCTACAACGGGCAGCGCGGATACATGACGTTCAACGTCACGCCCGGCACATGGAACGCGTCCTACCGTGTCGTGCCGTACGTCCGGGAGCGCGGCGCGCCCGTGTTCACCCGCGCGAGCTTCTCCGTCGAGGACGGCAGGCCCGGCCTGCAGGCCGACTCGCAGAGCGCGGCACGCGGCACGAGCTACCTGCCCGCCTCCGAGGTCGATCCTCCCGAGCCGCTGAAGGGGAACCGCAAGTGAGCGTTCGCAAGATCATCGCCCTGCTGGCCGTGTCGCTCACGGCGGTCGCCGGCGTCGTCCTGCACGCCGGCGCGGCCTCCGCCGCCGAACAGGGGCGCGGGTCGGTCACGATGACGCTGCAGTCCGGGCCGCTGGACGTGCTCGCCGCCCCGTGCGGAGGCGAGCCGCTGGTGGTCGCCCTCACCAACTCCGGCCCCGAGGGCGCCTACGCCGACGTGTTCATCACGCCGGAGCGTCCCCTCGTCACCTCGCATGACGTCATATCGACCTACGTGCCGCCTGACGGCGACGTCGTCGTCCGGGTACAGGTCTCCGCGCCGCTCGGCTCCGCCGGAGGGACCCACGACGTGTCGCTGCGGCTGGGTCCGCACGGGCCTCGGCAGGACGCTTCCGTCACGGTCACGCCGAAGCCGTCCGGGCCGGGCGCCAACCTCGCCCTCGGCGGTCCCGTCAACGCCTCGTCCACGCACGGCAACTTCCACGTGTGCGGCGCTGTGGACGGCAACACCGACTCCGAGGCCTGGTCCACGCGCACCGGCTGGAACGACGGCACGCGCACGGTGTTCCCGGACACCTACACGGTCGAGTTCGGCGCCCCGCAGCCGATCGACCGGATCGTCCTGTACACCCTGGACTCCGCGCGCTATCCCGCCGCTCGCTACGGCCTGCGGGACTTCGACGTGCAGGTGCTCGGCGGCGGCGAGTGGACGACGGTGTCGAGCGTCCGCGGCAACGCCACGGGCCGGCTGGAGATCTCGCCCGATCCGGTCGTCTCCGCCACGTCGGTACGCGTCGTCGCGCTCGCGTCCAACAGCGGCGACTACTCCCGCATCGTCGAGCTGGAGGTCTATCAGGACTCGTAATGGCCGCCGTTCGCCCACGTGATGCCGGCCGTCGCGGGGTCGGCGATCGTCGACCCCGCCACGGCCTGCGAAGAGTCTTCCGCGACGGGTCTTGTAAAGGTACTACCTTTGCGGCAAGGTGTGCGTACTCGCCCGAGACCGGCCGGGCCGGAACGTATCGGAGTCGCCCGTGGAAGCGATCGAACCCCAATTCGGGACCGTCACGCTGCTGCTGATAGCGGCCGGCGCTGTGGCGGTACTGCTGTTCCTGATCATGAAGGTGAAGCTGCACGCCTTCATATCCCTCGTCCTGGTGAGCGTGCTGACGGCCATCGCCGTCGGATTCGAGCCCGGTGACATCCCCGACGTGCTGATGTTCGGGTTCGCCGACACCATCGGCTCGGTGGCCCTGCTGGTCGCGTTCGGCGTCATGCTCGGCCGACTGCTGGAGGTGACCGGCGGCGCGCAGACGCTGGCGGACACCCTCATCGGCCGGTTCGGTGAGAAACGGGCCCCCTTGGCGCTGGGCATCGCGTCCCTGCTGTTCGGGTTCCCGATCTTCTTCGATGCCGGGCTCGTCGTCTTCGTCCCGATCATCCTCACCGTGGCGCGGCGCTTCGGCGGGTCGGTCCTCTACTACGCGCTGCCCGCGGCGGGCGCGTTCGCCGCGATGCACGCGGTCGTCCCGCCGCACCCCGGGCCCGTCGCCGCGGCGAACCTGATCGGCGCCAACGTCGGGCTCACGCTGCTCGTCGGCATCCCGATCGCGGTGGTGGCGTGGTATGTCGGCGTCATGCTGGTCTCCCGCTTCCTCGCCGCCAGGTTCGACGTGTCCGTGTCGGACGTGATCTTCGGCGAGGTGCAGGACGGCAAGGACGCGGAGGAGCCCGACTGGCGCGCGCCGTCCTTCGGCACGGTCCTCATGCTGCTGCTCATCCCGCTGGTGCTGATCTCCTTCAACACGGTGCTCTCGACGCTGGTCGAGAGCGGCGTGCTCGAAGAGGGGCAGGACTGGGTCGGCTTCCTGAGCCTGATCGGCATCACACCGGTCGCCCTGATGATCACGGTCATCGTCGCGATCCTGGTGCTCGGCCGGCCCAACGCGTCGATGGCCACCGTCAGCAGGATCGTCGATCAGGCCCTCGGGCCGGTGTGCGCCATCATCCTGATCACCGGCGCGGGCGGCATGTTCGGCGGGGTGCTGGAGCTCAGCGGCATCGGCGACGCGCTGAGCGGGAGCCTGTCCGATCTCGGCATCTCCCTGATCCTGCAAGCGTTCATCATCGCGACCCTGCTGCGGGTCGCGCAGGGCTCCGCCACCGTCGCGCTCACCACGACCGGCGGGCTGATCGCGGGGGCGGTCGGCGACGCGGGCCTGAGCGACTTCAAGCTGGCTCTCCTCGTGGTCGCCATCGCGGCGGGCGCCACCGTGCTCTCGCACGTGAACGACTCCGGCTTCTGGCTGGTGAGCCGGTTGTTCGGGATGGACGAGAAGACCACGCTGAAGACCTGGACCGTCATGGAGACGACGCTCGGGCTGTCGGTGTTCGTGATCGCCTACCTTCTGTGGCTGGTCACCTGAGTCCGGCCGGGTCAGGAGGCCGGGGCACCGTCCCCGGCCACCTGGCCCATCTCGTCGGCGACCTCGACGCAGATCGCCGTCATCGCGGCCCTGGCGACCTCGGACTCGCGGCCGGCGACGGCCTCCGCGACCACGAGATGGAGCCGGCGCGCCTCGGGCTTGGGCTGCGGCGGCATCAGGTGGTGGAGCGTGCGCCCGCGCAGTACCTCCTCCACGACGTAGGCGAGGCCGGCGAACATCACGTTTCCCGAAGCTTCGAGCAGCAACCGGTGGTAGGCGATGTCGTGTTCGAGGAACGTGGTCAGGTCGCCGGCCGCGCCCGCCGACTCCATCGCCGCGCCGAGCTCGACGATCCGGTCCCGCTGGCGGCCGTCCGCGTACCGGGCGGCCAGCGCGGCGGCGGGCGGTTCGATCGCGGTACGCAGCTGCGAGAGCTGGTGCAACTGCGTGCCCCGCTCCGGCCCGTCGAGCCGCCACCTGATCACGGCACGGTCGTAGGAGTCCCACTCGTCCTTCGGCAGCACGGTGACGCCGGTCCGCCGGCGACTGGTGACCAGCCGCATCGACGCGAGCACCTGAACCGCCTCCCGGGCGACCGTCCGGGACACGCCGAACTCCTGCTGCACCCACTCCAAGTTGACCTTCGAACCCGGCACGAGGGACCCCGAGATGATCAATGGCCCGAGCTTGGCGAGGACCTCCTCGTGCAGAGTCGACATGGCCGCCAGCGTACCCGCGGACGGAGCAATCCCTTGATCGCAGGCTTCCACGTCGTGGTGATGGGAGTGGCCGGCTGCGGCAAGAGCACGATCGCACGGCACCTCCGGGACGAGTTCGGGCTGCGGATGGCCGAGGCCGACGACTTCCATCCGCCCGCGAACATCGCGAAGATGTCCGGCGGCGACCCGCTGACCGACGACGACCGGTGGCCGTGGCTTGAGGCACTCGCCCGGTGGACGGCCGATCGGCAGGCCACCGGGACGTCCACGGTCCTCGCCTGCTCGGCCCTCAAGCGGTCCTACCGCGACGTGCTCCGACACCCCGTGCCGGACACCTTCTTCCTCCACCTGCACGGTGCCGAGGACCTGTTACACCAGCGGATGCGAAACCGCGACCACTTCATGCCGCCCGCGTTGCTCCGCTCCCAGTTCGAGACCCTGGAGGCCCTCCAGCCGGACGAGCACGGCGCCGCACTGGACGTCGCGCCGGCCGTCGATGAGCTGGCCCGGCAGGCGGTGCGGCTCATCAGGCCGCTCATCCCCGCCGGGCCCGGCACGACACGGGCCTGACCGGCGGAACCGGCGCTGACCAGAGCCGACGTCCGCTCTGATCAGCCTGGGCGGTCCCGGCTCGACGCGTCGGTTCCGCCGCGGCCCTAGGCGCTCTCCGGCAGGAGCCGGTCCGGAACCCTGAGCATCGCCAGCGGGACGTGGTGCTGCCCGGCGTGAACGTCGCGGTCGCGCAGGCCGGCCTGGGGAACCGGCCGCGGGAACGAGATCTTCACGACGTTGAGCGACGGGATCCGGAATATCTGAACGGTCGCGGGGTCCACGTTGTACATCTCACCGATCACGTCCTCGTTCAGGAAGCTCCGGTCAGAGGCGATGCGATAGCAGAGCTCATCCTTCATGAACGTCTCAAAGGTGATCCAGAAGGGGCCCGCGTTCTTCGAACGGATCTCGATCGCGAAGTCCCCGAGTTTCGGCTGCGTTGAATCAGGCACTCGATGCCTCCAGTTGCGTGACGCGGAACATTCCCGTCGGCGAATCGACGTCGACGACGTGGTTCAGCGCGAACTCGTACACGGGACCACGCTCGACCTCCGCCGGCGACGTGGCGAACGAGAAGCTCGGAAGGTACTTCATGTCCGGCAGCGGCAGATGCAGAAGAAGCGGATTGGCGAATTTCGCGATCGACGTCGCCGTCGCCTGCTCCCCGGCGCGCACCAGCAACATGACTCCGATCTCGCGGCAGGGAACGTCGGCCGGCTCGATGTCGTCCAGGATCGCGCTGTGTCCGTACAGGCGAAGGTCGTACTCGTACTCCGACGGTTCGAGTCCGAGTGTGTGCGCGACCCGTTCGGTGAGGATCTTGTTCATGAAGGCGACCCACTCGTCGATACGACCGATGATGTGCGGGTCGCGGATCGCGGCGAAGGACATCGTCTCGTAGCCCACGACCTTGGCGCCTTCGAGCTTGATGGTGTGCTGGTCCGCGTCGATGAATCGCGAACCGCCGACCCTCACGCGACGCGAGTCGAGCGCCGTGTAGGTGGCATCGGTGACGTCGATCGTGCCGGCGGGCTCCCTCATGACGAACGGGTCGACCGTCTCGTAGAGCATGTGGGCCGCGACCGAGATCGGCGTGCACGAGGTGTCCGGGTCGAGCGGCTCGATCTCGAACCCGTTCCGGTCGATCGTGGCGAACACCCCGCCGGACTTCGGATCGGTGGTGCACTGCCCCCCGCACTCCACGATCTTCGCGGCATGCCAGGTGGGTCCGGCCGGCATGCCCAGCATCAGGGGAACGGCGGCCGCCACCGCGGTGTCCGTCGCCCGCCCCGCGAGGACGACGTCGGCGCCGGCTCGCAGCGCTTCGACGAACGGCTCGTGGCCCATCATCCCGACGATGTGCGCGCATTCGTCGAGCGTTGACGCGTCAAGCTCCCCCATGGGCGCCAGGGGGTGGATCTTCCCCGCGGCCAGTTGCTTTTTGAGGAAGCCGGCCTTCTGCTCGCTGTAGATGCGGGCGACCTTCAGGTCCAGCCCTTCTTCGCGCATGATCGCGTCCACCATTCCGCCGACCCAGTCGACGCCCGAATCGGTGCCGGACGTGCCGCATGAGCCGATGACGAGCGGGATTCCCGCCGTCGCGCAGGCCGTCAGCAGGATGCGCAGATCCCTGGAGACCGCCGCCGCGGCGGTCTTCGCTCGTCCGGCGCCCAGGTAGAAGGGGCCTGAGTCGGTCGAGCCGCCGTCCACCGTGATGACGTCCGCCCCAAGGGACAGACCCCGCTCGACGGTGGCCGGGTCGAAGCCCGCGCCGAGCATGCCGAGCGGTGTCAGGACACCGACTCGCTCAATGGTTCCGGCTGACTTGTTCACGTACGTCTCCCCTACAGAACTCGGTCGATGGTGGATACGGGGTAGAAGAGCCGAAGATCTTCGGACGGCAACCGAATGGTCAGTTCGGAGTCGTCGGCCGGGCGTGTCGTCGTCACCACGACCCGCTCGTCTCCGATGAGGACGACGTACCGGTAGTGGTCGCCCAGATAGGACACGGACTCGACCTTTGCCGCGATGGCGCTTTCCGGGGTTCCCTTGGAGACATCCCGAACGATCTGGATCGCCTCGGGGCGAATGGAAAGGAAAGCCTTTCCGACGTCGGAACCGTCGTGCGGGACCGAGAGGACTCCGGGGGCTCCGGGCAGCCTCACGACGGCTCGGGCTCCGTCCACCTCGACTATCTCTGCCGGCAGGACGTTGGCCGTCCCGACGAAGTCGGCGACGAACAGGTCGGCGGGGTTCTGGTACACCTCGGTCGGAGTCCCGGTCTGCCGGATGACGCCCTTGTCCATCACCGCGACCCGGTCACTGATGGAAAGCGCCTCGTCCTGATCGTGGGTGACGAACACGGTGGTGATGCCGACCTGCTGCTGGAGCGCCTTGAGCCATTCACGTGACCGCTCGCGCAGCTTGGCGTCGAGGTTGGAGAACGGCTCGTCCAGGAGAAGCATGTCGGGCGGGTGGGCGAGCGCCCGGGCGAGCGCCACACGCTGCTGCTGGCCACCCGAGAGCTGGTGGGGGTAACGGTCGGCGTGATCGCCGAGTTCGACCAGGTCGAGCACCTCCCGCACTCGCGCCCGGCGCCTGTCGCCCTTGACCTTCCGGCGCTTCAGCGGATACGCGACGTTGTCGAACACCGACATGTGCGGCCAGATCGCGTAGGACTGGAACACCACCCCGCAGTTGCGGCGCTCCGGCGCCACATCGATCTTGTCGTCCTCGTACACGACCCGGTCGCCGAAGGCGATCCGCCCGCCGTCGGGCCGGTGCAGACCCGCGACCGACCACAGCGTCGTGGACTTGCCGCATCCGCTGGGACCGAGCAGGGCGAGCACCTCGCCGTCCCGCACCGTGAGCGACAGGTCGCGCAGCACGACGTTGTCGCCGAACTTCTTCGTCAGCCCCGTGATGTTCAGGTCAGGCACGCGGACGCACCCCGAACAGGCCTCGGCCGATGCCGAGCACGGCAAGGGTGATGATCATTTGAATGACTCCCAGTGCGGCGACCGAGCCGCCGATGGACGTTGCCGCGAGCTGCAGCATGGTGAGCCCGAGGACGGGCGTGTTCTCCGTGACGAGGAAGACCGCGGGTTCCGCGTCGTTCATCATGGCCACGAAAAGGAGGATGAACGAGGCGGCCATCGCCGGCGTGACCAACCTGAGGACGACCGTCCGCATCGCCTGCCACCAGGTGGCTCCGGAGGTCCGGGCGGCGTTGTCGAGCGACTCCCCGATGCTCGCGAGGGCCGGGTAGAAGGCGCTGTAGCCCAGCGCGAGGTTCCGCACCGCGAACGCCAGTCCCATTCCCCAGAGCGATCCGCGCACGGCCCCCGACGGATCGAGCATCACGAACGACCAGAAGAAGGCCATGCCCGTGATCAGGCCCGGGATCATCCGGGGCCAGAGCATGCTCTGCTGCAGGGAGCCCCGGAACCGGAACCGCGATCGATGGGCGACGACCGAGAGCATCGCGATCGCCGCGGTCGTCAGAGCGCCGCCCACGCCGGCGATCAGCAGGCTGTTGACGATCGACTTGGTATAGAGCGGGTTGTCCAGGATCGAGGAGAAGTTGTCCAGCGTCAGGACGCTCCACGGGCTGATGAACGGGGTCAGCACGGTGGTGAACGCGGCGAGAACGACGCCCGCCAGCGGGACGAGCACGAAGACGACCAGGACCAGCGCGACGACGGCGCTCAGGGCCCACCGGACCGGCCCGAGCTGCACCACCCGGTCACCGGCGGGCTTTCCGCCCACGGTGTGGTACCGGCTCACGTTGCCGACCACGCGGTTCCGCAGGATCAGCAGCACCGTGACCATGAGCAGAAGCATCATGGCCCCCGACGACACGAGTCCGGTCCGCGGCGGCGCCTCGTTCGTCCAGTTGTTGTAGAGGTACGTGGAGACCGTGTCGATGTTCTTCGAGAAGCCCAGCACGAGCGGCAGGCCGAGCACCTCCATCAGCAGCGCGAAGATCAGGATCGCCGAATTGATGACGGCCGGCCGCAGCAGCGGAACGCTGACCGATACCAGGGCGAAGACCGGCGACGCGCCCGAACTCCTCGCCGCGTCCTCCAGCGACGGATCGATCGACAGAAGGGTGCCCCGGGACAACAGGAACACGACGGGTGCGGCGACGCTCACGCCGACGAGCGCCATTCCAGGCACGCTGTGGAGGTCCAGTGGCATCCCGAGGAACGTGTTCTCTTCCAGCCATGACGCGGCGAAGCCCGACGGGGCCCACATCAGGGTCCACCCGAGGACCAGGACGATTCCGGGAAGCAGGACGGGAAGGACGAACATCCCGGCGAGGGTCCGCCGGCCCGGCAGGTTCGTCCGTGTGAACAGCAGCGCGAAGAAGACGCCGATCACCAGGGATCCGGCGGTCGTGAGCGACGCGAACAGCAGGCTGTTGCCCACCGCGGTCCACCAGGAAGAGTCGGACAGCAGGTCACGATAGTTCTGGAGGGTGAAGTGGCCACCGGACTCGTACAGGGGAGTCGACCACAGCGAGGCGACGGCGACCGGGACGAGCGACCCCACCGTCACGATGAGCAGGAGAGCCCACAACACGTAGTGACTGGCCGTCTCCCCCAGTCTCTGCCTTCTCCGCGTGCGAAGTATCCCGAGATACCGCTCGCCGCGGGTCTTCTCCAACATTCTCATTGACTCCTGATTTCGGGCGGGCAACCCGCCGGCGCACCGCGAGACGTGGTCGGTGTGTGTGCGGCCGCCGGCACCGGCGCTCTTCTCGCCTGGTCTATCGGCCGAACGCCGCGTTCCAGCGCGACACGGTCGCCTTCTTCTTGCCGGAGAAGTCCGAGGCCCAGCCGGCGACCTTCAGGCTCTCCTCATCCGCGCGGACCGCGGAAAGCGCGTACTCGCACTTCACACCGCTGCGGTAGGGCGTGAAGCCGCCGGCGCACCCGGCTTCCTGGCCCTTGACCGACAGGGCGTAGTTGACGAACAACTTCGCCGCATTCGGCGCCGGGGCGTCCGCCGTGATTCCCATGCCACGCGGGATCACCATCGCGACATCGGAGAAGTAGGTGTAGTTGAGAACCTTCGCGACGTCGCCGGTGATGTGCGGTCGCAGGGTCCCGGACAGGAAGAAGCCCGCCGTGTAGGCGCCCTTCAGGAGTTTCTGCGTCACGGCGGCGTTGCCGGACTCGACGCCGGCGTTCGAGCCCAGCTTCCCGAGGGTCTCCCAGCCTTTGTCGCCGGTGGCGTCGATGTAGCCGGACGTCGCCGCCAGCTGGACGGGGTTGCTGATATCGGTCGTCCCGATCTTCCCCTTCATGGACGGTGCCATCTCGGCGAACTCCGCCAGGCTCTTGGGCTGCTTCTCGACGGGCAGGAGGGCCTTGTTGAACATGGCGATCATGGGGTCCATCGACAACGCGACGACTCCCGGGGCCAGCTCGGCATCGTCGCGGAGGTGCACGAGGTTGGGGTCCTCGTAGTCGAGGATCTTGCCGTCCTCCGTGAGGGCCCGCATGGCGACGCCGTCGGTGGAGATGAGGACGCCCGCGGACGGCGTGCCGGTCGCGCGTTCGGTGCGATACCTCTGCACGACCTCCGCGCTGCCGAGGCTGATCACGCTGACCTTGATTCCGGGGAACGCGGTCTCGAACCCGTCGACGAGCGGCTTCATGCTCTCCTCGTCCCCGTTGGTGTAGATCAGCAGGGCGCCTTCGTCCTTCGCGGCCTTGATGATCTCGTCGCTGAGGGGAGTGGGGGGCGCGGCCTCTCCGGGGTCGAACTTCACCGTCGGCTCGCCGGCCCCCTCGACGTCCGCCGATGATCCGCAGCCTGCGAGGGCGGCGGCGCAGACGACCGCGACCATGGCCGCACGTACTGTGAAGGCTCCCATCATGTGCTCCTTACCAGCGGGTCAGGCTGCGCTGGTGCGCAGGCCAGGTTGCTTCCAGGAGTATGGGCTACACCACACGGTGGATGCAATAGCAAAAGAGCTAAAGAGTGCAGATGATGTTGTGCTATGGATAGTTGGACACCCGTCCGGGCGCGATGGCGAGGCCCTCGCGCTGGACGGGTTCGATGCTCGGACGGGCCACCCGCATGCGGTGGCGGGGCGCCGGGTGTGCGCCGTGATCAGTTCGCTGCGCCGGGGGTGCGCGCGGACCGCCCGCGTTCCACGACCCGCTCGGCGATCGCCCGCCCCAGTTCCACGGTGGTGCCCCGGCCCTGGAGGTCCGGAGTCAGTGGCGCCTCATCGGGGCCTGCCTTGAGGACGTCCTCGATCGCTCCCAGCAGATGGGCGCCGGCGTCCGGGTGCCCGAGGTGGTCGAGCATCATCGAGGCGCACCAGATCTGCCCGATCGGGTTGGCGATGCCGCGGCCGGCGATGTCCGGTGCGGAGCCGTGGACAGGTTCGAAGAGGCTCGGATGGGTCCGGTCCGGGTTGATGTTCGCGCTCGGGGCGATCCCGATCGTGCCGGTGCAGGCCGGCCCCAGATCGGAGAGGATGTCGCCGAAGAGGTTGCTGGCCACCACGACGTCGAACCGGTCCGGGTGCAGCACGAAGTCGGCCACCAGCGCGTCGATGTGCCGCTTGTCATGGGCGACGCCTGGGAACCGCTTCCCCATCTCCTCGACGCGTTCGTCCCAGTAGGGCATCGATATGGAGATGCCGTTGCTCTTCGTGGCCGAGGTCAGGTGCCCGGCCGGGCGCTGCCGGGCGAGTTCGAAGGCGTACCGCAGCACCCGGTCGACGCCCACGCGGGTCATCACCGTTTCCTGCAGGACGGTCTCACGCTCGGTGCCCTCGAAGATCCGGCCGCCGACGCTGGAGTACTCGCCTTCGGTGTTCTCCCGGACGACGAGGAAGTCGATGTCGCCGGGCGCGCGGCCTGCGAGGGGGCTCCGGACCCCCGGCATGAGCCGGCACGGCCGCAGGTTGACGTACTGGTCGAACGTGCGCCTGAACTGAAGGAGACTGCCCCACAGCGAGATGTGGTCGGGGACGATCGACGGCCAGCCCACGGCGCCGAAGAAGAGGGCGTCGTAGGAGCGGAGGATCTCCTGCCAGTCGGGCGGCAGCATCGCCCCATGGCGCTGCCAGTAGGCGGCGCAGGCGAAGTCGAAGTGGTCGAACCGCAGGTCGAGACCGAACGATCCGGCGGTCGCCTCCAGCGCCCGGAGTCCTTCGGGGACGACCTCGGCGCCGATCCCGTCGCCGGGGATGACGGCGATCCGGTACGAGGGCGCCGTCATCGCGTCCTCCTGCGGGAGCGTTCCCTCAGCGCCGCCAGGCCGCCCTGGGCGTCCTCGATGACGAGCCGTTCCGCGGTCGCCGAGTCGCCCTCCCGGAGGGCGCGCACCAGGGCGCGGTGAATGGAGTAGCGGTCCAGTCCGAAGCGGTCGTCCTCAGCGATCGTCTCGAGGCGCAGGGCCCGGCGCTCGGGCTGGGAGAAGACCCGGGACTGTTCGAGGAGCCGGATCAGCACCGGGTTGGCCGCACACGCGTTCACCGCCTCGTTGAACTCCCGCATCCGGTCGAGGAGCGCGGTGATGTGCCGTTCGGTGTCCTCGCCGTTCCGGTGCCGGGCGGTGATGACGATCAGGAGGTCGTCGGCGTCGTCGAGGATCGCGTCGAGGGCGTCGAGCTGTTCGGGCGTGGCGTGCCGGGCCGCGAACCGGGCCACCAGGCCCCGCAGGCCGATCTCGACCTCGGCGAGGTCGTCGATGGCGCGCTCGGCGATGTCGGCGACCACGACGGTCCGGGGCCCCGTGCGCTGGATGAGGCCGTCCTGCTCAAGCCTGCGCAGCGCCTCGCGCACGGGGGTGGGGCTGACCTCGAGCTGTTCGGCCAGGCCCCGCTCGGTCACCTTCTGGCCGGGCTGCAGGGTGCCGGACCCGATCGCCTCCCTGAGGCTCTGATATGCGAGATCCGCTCGGGTCTCGCCGTTTGCACCGGACCGGTCCGTCGTCGACTTGGCCATCATGGGTTGCATGATAACAGAGGCAATGGCAAGGGAGGATGGTGTATGTTGCTATCTTTGCTATGGCAAAAACGGGAGGGGCCCCTCTGTGAGCACGTCGCCCATCGTCCTCATCACCACCGACTACCTGCTCCCCGGCGACGAGGTCGACGGCCACCTCCACGACGCCGGATTCACGACCCGGCACCGGCCGCTGCGGGGAACCCGGGACATCGACGAGCTCATCGCGATCCTGGACGGCGCCGTGGGCGCGCTGATCGCCAATGAGCCGATGACCGCCGACGTGTTCGCGCAGGCTCCGGCCCTGCGCGCGGTGGTGCGCACCGGCGTCGGCCACGACTCCGTCGACGTCGCGGCGGCGACCCGCGCGGGTGTCTCGGTCAGCAATCTGCCGGGGGTCAACGCCAACGCCGTGGCCGAGTACACGATGGCCCTGCTGCTGGCCCAGGCCCGCCGGCTGGTGCCCGTCGCCGCCGGAGTCGCGGCCGGCCGCTGGCCGCGCGAGGACGGTCATGAGCTGCGCGGCAAGACGCTCGGGGTCGTGGGATACGGTGCGGCGGCCCGGGCCGTGGTGCCTCTCGCCCGGGCCTTCGGACTGTCGGTTCTCTGCACGACCGGTGTGCCGGCGAGCGAGCGGCGTGACGCCTCCGTACAGTTCGTGGCTCTTCCCGAACTGCTGGCCGGCGCCGACTTCGTCTCCCTGCACACGGCGCTCACTCCGGCCACCCGGCACCTGATCGACGCGTCCGCGCTCGCGCGGATGAAACCGACGGCGCATCTGATCAACACCGCGCGCGGCGCCATCGTCGACGAGCCGGCACTGGCCGCCGCGGTGCGCACCGGCCGGATCGCCGGCGCCGCCCTCGACGTCACCGGCACCGAGCCGCTGCCGGACGGCAGCCCGCTGCGCGACGTCCCGGGCATCACGGTCTACTCCCACCTGGCGGGGCAGACCGCCGACGCCCGTCGGGCCGCCGGGCTCGACGGCGTCCGTGAACTGGTGGCCGCCCTGCGGGGACGCCCCCGATCCTCGCTCAACGCGCACCTGCTGTCCCCGGCATCGCGCCGGTGATCGCGAACCGGCACGTCGTCCGCCGGTGCGTCATCCGCCACTCCGTCGGCCCGGTTCAGGCGTCCCTCACGGCTTCGTCGGGGTCGCGTCGGCGGCGGGCGCCGGCCGCGCGGGGGCGGGTTTCTTCCTGCTCGGGAGCAGGAACAGGGTCAGGACGGGGACGACGTACAGCGTCCACGCGACCACCTGCAGCACCGTGGGGTCGGGCTGGAAGTTGATCGTGCCCTTGAGCAGCGTGCCGTACCAGCTGCCCGGCGGGATCGCGTCGCTGACGTCGAACGCCTTGGTGCCGAGGCCCGGCAGGAAACGCGCCTCCTGGAGGTCGTGGAACCCGTAGGCGAGCACCCCGGCGGCCACGACCACCAGCATCGCGCCCGTCCACGTGAAGAACCGGGCCAGGTTGATCTTCAGGGCGCCGCGGTAGAACAGCCAGCCCAGCAGCACCGCCGTGGCCAGCCCGAGGGTCGCGCCGGCCAGAGGGCGCACGCCGTCGCCGGTGGCCTGCACCGCCGACCAGATGAACAGCGCGGTCTCCAGCCCTTCCCGGCCCACCGCCAGGAACGCCGTCATCACCAGCGCGGCGGTGCCCATCACCAGCGCCTGGTCCAGCTTGCCGTGCAGTTCGGCCTTCAGGTGCCGGGCGGTGCGCCGCATCCAGAACACCATCCAGGTCACCAGACCCACCGCGATGATCGACAGGGTGCCGCCGAGGAGTTCCTGCGCCTCGAACGTCAGCGTCGTCGTCCCGTACTGCAGGATCGCGCCGAAGGCGAGGCTGATGCCGACCGCGATGGCCACGCCCGCCCAGATGGGACGCAGCGCGTCCCGCCGCCCGGTCTTGACCAGGTACGCGACCAGGATGCACACGATGAGGCTGGCCTCCAGGCCCTCCCGCAGTCCGATCAGGTAGTTGGCGAACATCAGGAGAACAGCTCCTTGCCCCACCAGCCGGCCGCGTCCCGGACCCCGGGCGGGACCGCGAAGACCGCCGAGCCGACATGCTGGATGTACTCGTTGAGGGCGTCGATCCGCGCGAGCCTGGTCTGCACCGGCAGGAACCCGCGGCGGATGTCGCGCTGGTAGGCCAGGAAGAACAGCCCGGCGTCGAGGCGTCCCAGACCGTCGGTGCCGTCGGTGTAGGAGTAGCCGCGGCGCAGGAGCCGCGCCCCGTTGTTGGCGTCGGGGTGCGCCAGCCGCACGTGCGCGTCGGGCAGCATCGCGTTCAGGTTCGGCTCGTCGTGTTCGCGCTTCCCGCCGATCGGCGCGCCCTCGCCCTTGGTGCGGCCGAAGATGTCCTCCTGCTCCCTGAGGGAGGTGCGGTCCCAGGTCTCGATGCGCATCGCGATCCGGCGCGCGACCAGGTAGGAGCCCCCGGCCATCCAGGACGGGCCGTCCTCCGGCGACACCCACACGTGGTCGTTCAGCGCGGCGGTGTCGGTTCCGGAGACGTTGCGCGTGCCGTCCTTGAAGCCCAGCAGGTTGCGCGGGGTCTGCGCTTCGGGGGTGGTCGACGAGGTCTTGCCGAACCCGAGCTGCGACCAGCGCACCGTCACCTCGCCGAAGCCGATGCGCGCCAGGTTGCGCACGGCGTGCACGGCGACCTGCGGATCGTCGGCGCACGCCTGGACGCACAGGTCGCCGCCGCTGCGCGCCGGGTCGAGGTTGTCGCCGGCGAACGCCGGCAGGTCGATCAGCGCGGGCGGGCGGCGGGAGGCGATCCCGAACCGGTCCTTGCCGTCCTTGGTGAACAGGGTGGGCCCGAAGCCGACGGTGAGGGTCAGCCGGGACGGTTTGAGCCCCAGCGCCTCGCCGGTGTCGTCGGGCGGGGCCTCGGGCGGCCCGCCGACCGCGCCGTCGCCGGCCGCCCGCCCGGCCGTCATCTGCTCCGCGGCCCGCGTCCACTTCCTGAGCAGGGCGATCAGCTCGTCGCGGTCGTCGGTGGTGACGTCGAACGCGGCGAAGTGCATCCGGTCCTGGACGGGTGTGGCGATCCCCGCCTGGTGCGAGCCGTGGAACGGGACGGCCTCCCCGGCCGGAGCGTCGCCGGTGATGCCGATCGCGGCCGCGGCGGCACCGCCGGAGGCGGTCACGCCGATGGCCAGGCCGGCCCCGCCCCAGCCGAGCAGGGCCCGGCGCGAGAACGTCTTCGACTCGCCCTTGTCCTCGGGGCTCATCGGGCCTCCCTCACTTCGCGACGGCGGCGGCCAGCTTCGACAGCGGCTCGGCCAGGGCGTTGACCCCGTCCGACAGCTTCTTGCGGTCGTCGTCGCCGACGGTGTCGTAGGCGACGAAGCCGGCGGGACGGTCCTCATCGCGGTACTTGTCGAGCAGCCCGAACAGCGCCGCGAACTGCTCGTCCAGCTCCTTGGCGAGCGCCGGGTCCTTTTCGGTCACCACCGGCTTGAGCAGGTCGTAGGCCTTCTTGGCGCCCTCCACGTTGGCGTGGAAGTCGACCAGGTCGGTGTGGCTGTAGCGCTCTTCCTCGCCGGTGACCTTGCCGGTGGCGACCTCGTCCAGCAGCTCCTTGGCGCCGTTGCCCATGCCGGTGGCGGTGATCTCGGCGGTGCCGACGCGCTTCTGCCAGTCCCGCAGGTCGGTGACGAGCTGGTCGGCGAGATTCTTCTCCTCGTCACCGATCTCGCCGTCCTGCCACAGCGCCTTCTCCAGGCGGTGCCAGCCGGTCCACTTCTGGCCCTGTTCGAGGCCGTCCTCGCGGACGTCGACCTTGGGGTCGATGTCGCCGAACGACTCCGCGACCGGCTCGGTACGCTCCCAGCCGATGCGGGACAGCGCGTAGGTCTTCTTGGCGCCCTCGATGTCGCCCGCCTTGACGGCGGCGGCGAACTTCTCCGCCTTGGGGAGGGTCTCGTCGGCCTGCGCCTGCGCGTACTTGCGGTACTCGGCGACGGCGTGGTCCAGGCGCGGGTCCTGCGGCTTGACCGAGCCCTGGCCGGTGGCCGTCACCTTCTGGCGGATGCCGTCGCCCTTCATGCCGGGCTTGCAGGCGATCTCGTACGACCCGGCCTTGACCTCGGCGGTGATGTCGGCCGTGGTGCCCGGCCCGATGTTCTCCCGCTCGGTGACGATCCGGTCGCCGGGCGCGTAGATGTAGACCTCGGTGACCTTGGAGCCCTTGTTCTCCACGTGCAGCCGGACGTTCCCGGCAGGGAACTCCGTGCGCGACACCTCGCACTCGGTATCGCCGGCGGTGACCTGGATCGCGTCCGATCCGCCGCCGTCCTTCTCCGCACAGCCGGGGACGCTCACGAGCGCCACGAGAGCGGCCACCGCGGCCGCGCAGCTTCGGAGATGACGGACGGCTTTCATGCTCGGCTCCAGGACGGTCGGGCGAGGAACACCTCGCCGAGAAATTAGGCAGGCCTAATTTAGCTTAGCTTTGCCTAAGTCATCTAGGTACCCCCGCCGAACCCGGCGTTCCGGCTCCATGACCACACGGTCGGGGTTCCTCCCGGCTGCGGCGTCCGCTGCCGGAGGTACTCGGGCATACGCCCGGGGGCGTACTCCCGGCCCCGGTGGCGCGGCGGCCATCCGGCCGATACCGCCGCCACCCTTGTCCACCTGGCCGGCGTTACGTCGCGCACCGTATGGGCGGGCGGCGGCGTGCACCACGTGGCGTACCCGAAGTGTCGACGCGCAACGGACGGCATCCGGGCGGCGAAGCGGGATCGTCTTCGTGTGAACGGACCGGGCTCGTGCGGATCCCGGACCATGACCGTCCTCTCACCTCAGGGGGAATCATGACCACCGCACCGACCAGATCGTCGTCCGCGACCCGGCGGCAGGAGGGCCTGTTCCGGCTCGGCAAGAAGTGGCGCAAGGCGACGCTCATCGTCCATATCGTCTCCGCCGGCGCCTGGATCGGGATCGACGTCATGGTGGCGGTCCTGGTCCTCACGGGACGGTTCGGGACGACCGACGCGGTACGCGGCCTGGCGTACGAGGCGCTGGCGACCTTCGTCGTCTGGCCGATGCTGACCTCGGGGCTGGTCTGCCTGGTCACCGGGATCGTCCTGGGGCTCGGCACACGCTGGGGGCTGCTGCGCTACTGGTGGGTCGCCGTCAAGCTCGCCCTCAACCTCACTCTGTGCGTCCTCATCCTGGTGGTGCTGCGACCGGGGATGGACGAGGTCGGCGAGTACGGCCGCAGCCTCGGCACCGGCGTGCCCGAGCCACTGGACGTCTCGGGCCTGTTCTTCCCGCCGGCGGTGTCGCTGACGACGCTGACGCTCGCGACCGTGCTCGCCGTGGCCAAGCCGTGGGGCCGGATCCGGGTCGCCCGCAAGGGAGGCGGACCCCGATGACGACGGCGCTGACCACCAGCGGGCTGACCAGGCGGTACGGCTCCCTCGTCGCCGTGGACGGCCTGGACCTGCACGTGCGGACCGGCGAGGTCTACGGGTTCCTCGGCCCGAACGGCGCCGGGAAGACCACGACGCTGCGCATGCTGCTCGGGCTCGTCCGCCCCACCGCGGGCTCGCTCAGCGTCCTTGGGGGCTGGCCGCGCCGCTGCTGGACCGGGTGGACGCCCTCCAGGCGTGGCTGCCCGGCGGCGCGGCGGGGTCGCTCGCCGCGGGCCTCCTCCTGCGCCGCCGCGACCTGTGAGCTCCACCGGCGTCCCGGCAGGCGAACGGACGGCTTCCGAGGCGGCCGTGACGCCGCGGCCGGGATTGTCACCGGTCCCATTGGGTATGGGGTTGATCCTGCCGGACGCATCGGCCGTAGGGGGAGGCCATGAGGCGGCTGAGATCATGAAGAGGCACCGTTCCGAGCCCCGGGGGCCGGAGAACGAGGCCGACCTGGTGGGCCAGTACCTCAACCAGATCGGCCGGACGCCGCTGCTGACCGCCGACGAGGAGGTCGAGATGGCCCGGCGGATCGAGGCGGGGGTGTACGCCCGTCACCTGCTGGACGGCGAGGAGACACGAGCCGGGCGTGCGGATCTGGAGGCGATCGCCCGGGACGGGACGCTGGCCAAGGATCACATGATCCGGGCGAATCTGCGGCTGGTCGTGGCGGCCGCACGCAAGTTCCCCCATCGCGGGCTGTCGTTCCTCGACCTCGTCCAGGAGGGCAATATCGGGCTGATCCACGCGGTCGAGAAGTTCGACTACGCCAGGGGCTACAAGTTCTCCACCTATGCGATGTGGTGGATCCGGCAGGCCATCGGACGCGGCCTCGCCGAGAAGGCCCGTATCGTGCGGCTGCCCGCGCACGTCGTCGAGGATCTGTCCAAGCTCGCCCGGATCGAACGCGGGCTGGAGCTGGCGGGCACGGAGCCGACCGACGAGCGGGTCGCGG
Organism: Spirillospora sp. NPDC048823; assembly: GCF_043198445.1. NCBI lineage: Bacteria > Bacillati > Actinomycetota > Actinomycetes > Streptosporangiales > Thermomonosporaceae > Spirillospora > Spirillospora sp. NPDC048823. The sequence goes on from NZ_JBICUT010000010.1 coordinate 272,706, forward strand.
CCGAGGCCGGAGAGTCCGTCGAGAAGATCGTCGCGCTGCGTCGGGTGGGCCGCGACGCCATCAGCCTGGACACGGTGGTCGGCGAGGACGAGGACACCAGGGTCGGCGACCTGATCGCCGACACCAGCGCCATCGCGGCGCCGGACCTGGTGGAGTTCCAGCAGCTGGCCGTGGAGGTGAGGTCGATGGTCGACCGGCTGCCGCCCCGGGAGGCGATGATCCTCACCCTGCGGTACGGCCTCGGCGACGGCCGCCCGCACACCCTCCAGGACATCGCCGACCGCATCGGTCTCACCCGCGAACGGGTCCGCCAGCTCGAGAAGCAGGCTTTGGCGCAGTTGCGCGACCCGCGCCACGGTGAGCCGCTGCTCACCTGGGTCAGCTGACTTCGCACGCCTTCCCCGGCTCCCTTCCTGAACGAAACGCAGGGCAGCGGAGTACTCACTGGGGAGAGAAGAGCGTGAGGAGCCTCATGAGCTATCCACCGCAGGCGGATTCCCGGTACGGCATGGGGCGGGACACTGCCCAGTACGGTCTCCGCGACGACGTCCGGTACGGCCTGGGCGACGACGTCCGGTACGGCCTGGGCGATGCGCACGGGACCGACTTCCTGTCGCCTCCGCCCCCTCGTACGTGGCCGCATGACGATCCGTTCAGGCGGCCGGCGCCGGCCGACCCCTGGGTGCCGCCCGGCTACGACGAGCCGCGCCGCGACCGCAGGGGCGGTTCCGGCCGGGCGGTCGTCGCCGCGGTGCTCGCGGCGCTGCTGGCCGGCGGCCTGGCCGGGGCCGTCGCCGGGCGGGTGACCGCCGGCGGCCCGCTCACGGGCCCGGCGCAGTCCACCGCCGGGCCGGTGAACGCCGGGTCCGGCGACCTCAGCGACGTGGCGGCGCGGGTGCAGGCGAGCGTGGTGTCGATCGAGGTGGAGGCGGGGAACGCGAGCGGCACCGGGTCCGGGTTCGTGATCGACCGGCAGGGACACGTGCTGACCAACGCGCACGTCGTCGAGGACGGCGGCCGCGTCACCGTGGTGCTGGCCGACCGGCGCCGGGTCGCGGCGCGCGTGGTGGGCTCCGACAGCGCCCTCGACCTGGCCGTGATCGCGATCCCCGCCGGGCGGGGTCCGGAGCCGCTGGCGTTCGGCCGCTTCTCGGACGTGCGGGTCGGCGACCCGGTCATCGCGCTCGGCTCCCCGCTGGGCCTGCAGGGCACCGTCACCGGCGGCATCGTCAGCGCGCTGAACCGCCAGGTGCGGCTGGGCGAGGGCCGCGGCGCGGGCACCGCCGTGCAGACCGACGCGTCCATCAACCCCGGCAACTCGGGCGGGCCGCTCGTCAACGCGCGCGGCGAGGTCATCGGCGTGAACACGGCGATCGCGACGCTGATGCGCGGCGGGGGCGGCGGCTCGATCGGCATCGGTTTCGCGATCCCCGCGGATCGGGCGCGGGAGGGGGCCCGGCGGCTCCTGCGCTGACCCGTCCGCCGGGTCAGAGGCCGAGGCGGCCGGCGTGGCGTCCGAGGAAGGCGACGACCTCCTCCTCGGGCTTGTCCGGGAGGCCCCAGATGATCTCGGTGACGCCCGCCCGCTCCCAGGCCGCCATGTCCTCGGCCGACGGGCGCGCGGCGGCCAGGACGGAGATCTCCGGCCGTCCGGCGCGGCCCGCGTCCTCCCAGGCGGACCGGAGGGCGGTGGCCTTGGGCAGGATGTCCTGCTCGATGGGGGTGGTCATCCAGCCGTCGGCGTTGGCGGCGATCCACGCGAACGTCTTCGGGCCCCCGCCGGCGCCGATCAGCAGCGGGATGTGCGGCTGGGCCGGCTTGGGCCAGGCCCAGGACGGGCCGAAGGACACGAACTCACCGGCGTAGGACGCCTGCTCCTCCGTCCACAGCGCCCGCATCGCCTCCACGTACTCGCGCAGCACCGTGCGGCGCTTGCCGGCCGGGACGTGGTGGTCGGCGAGTTCGTCGGTGTTCCAGCCGAACCCCGCACCGATCGTGACGCGGCCGCCCGACAGGTGGTCGAGCGTGGCGATGGCCTTGGCGAGGGTGATCGGGTCCGACTCCACGGGGAGCGCCACGGCCGTCGCGAGCCGGATGGAGGACGTGACGGTGGCCGCGGACGCCAGCGACACCCAGGGGTCCAGCGTGCGCATGTAGCGGTCATCCGGGAGGGATTCGTCACCCGTACCGGGATGCGCGGCATCGCGCTTGACCGGGATGTGGGTGTGCTCAGGCACGTAGAACGTGTGGAACCCGTTCTCTTCTGCGGCCTTCGCGGCGGCGGCGGGCGTGATGCCCCTGTCACTGGTGAAGAGCACGATGCCATGGCGCATGCCCCCGATACTAGAACGTGTTCTAGGGGGCAGACCAGGACCCTCCCCGCGGACGGTGAACGCTCACCCGGGGGAGAACGAACGCACTCTTCGCGGCTAGTGGTCCCCGGCGTCGCGGCCCGCCAGTATTCTGGTTACTGGCTAGTCAACAATATGACTATCAAGGTGAGCGCATGCATCCGTTCCGAGCCGCCGCCGAGGCCGGCGAGCACGACGCGATCGAGGCCCTGCTGTCCGACGACGTCGTCTTCACCAGCCCGGTCGTCTTCAAGCCGTACTCAGGCAAGCCCGTCACGGCGGCGATCCTGCGCGCCGTCCTGCGGGTCTTCACCGACGTCCGCTATGTCCGGGAGATCAACGACGTGGACGGCCGCGACCACGCGCTGCTCTTCGAGGCCAGGGTCGGCGACCTGACGATCAGCGGCTGCGACTTCCTGAGGACGAACGACGACGGCCTGATCGAGGACCTGACGGTCATGGTCCGGCCGCTGTCGGCGGCCCGGGCACTGGCCGACGCCATGGCCGTGGAATTCGAGCAGGTCGAGCGCGAACTGGCGGCGGGCTGACCGCGATCGGCCATTCCCTGGCATTTACGGCGTTGATTTATGTTTCGGTTCGGTCAGTTGACATGTCCGAAACCGCGGGTACCTGGACCTTCCCTCCGCTCATTCCCAGGTTCGGCGGAAGTCACCGAATCGCTTTCCAGGGAGTGTCATGACCACGAGTACGGAGCTGCCCGAAATCTTGTCGGACGATTTCGCGTCCGACCCCTTCAGCGGCTACGAGGTCCTGCGGGAGAAGGCTCCGCTTCACTGGCACGAGGGGATGCATGGACTTTTTCGAGTTTGATCATCCGTCAATTGACAGCCGTGCTCGCCGTGCCCGAACGACAGGTGGGCGCGGTTGCCGATGTCGCCGCGGTCCGCCGGCCGGACCTGCGGGTCGGTGTTGGCCGCAGCGAGCCCCATGACCAGCAGGTCGCCGGAGCGGATGTCGCGGCCGCCGAGCCGGCAGGCGTGCACGGCCCAGCGGCCGATGAAGTTCTGCGTCGGCGTGTCCTCCCAGAGCACCTGGGTGAGCGCCTGGTCGAGTCCCGGACGCGGGCGTCGCAGTCGATCAGCGGGACGCCCTCGTCGAGGGACAGCGCGTCCCGGACCCGGTCGAGCGCCGGCCGCCGGCCGTCGCCGAACCGGTTGACCGCCACGACGAACGGCATCGCGTGCGCCTCCAGGCGGTCGAGGCTGTAGAAGCAGTCCTCCAGCCGGCGCGTGTCCACCAGGACGATGGCGCCCAGGCTTCCGGAGAACAACTGGTCCCACAGGAACCAGAACCGTTCCTGGCCCGGCGCCCCGAACAGGTAGAGCACCTTCTGCTCGTCGAGGGAGATGCGGCCGAAGCGATCAGCCCGCCGGTCTGCGCACCGGCGTCCGGTTCGCGGCGTGCTCGGACTGCATGCCGGACACCGGCTCGTCCTCGGCGACGATCAGCGCCACCAGGTCGAGCGTGTCGTCGGCGGCCTCGCTGCGGCCGCCCCCGGTCACGGTGTAGAGCCGGTCGGGGTCCTCCCGGCCGAGAGGGCGGGAGTTCATGCGCTGACGTCGTGCTCGGATCTGCGGGGTGCGGCCGTGAGATAGCCGCCGATCTGCTCGACCAGCTCGTTCATGGAGTGCCCCACCAGGCCGACGTCGGCGATGTCGTCGGCGACGACGGCGAGGTGGGCGCCCTCGCCCGCCGGCACGATGAGCAGCACGCCGCCGGGGAACTCCACCATCGACTGGCCCGTGCCCAGGGCGTCGCCGAACTCGCCGGAGGCGCTCAGCGAGTGGATGCCGGACGCGACGGCGGCGAGCTGGTCGGCCCTGTCCTCGTCGAGCCCGGCGGTGTAGCAGATCTTGAGGCCGTCCCTGGACAGCACCAGAACGTGCCGGACACCCGGCGCGGTCCACGAGGCCCGCGAGTAGCCAATCGAGATCACGCTGATCGGTGCTCATCGGTTTCCGGGGCGGCCGGTGGCCCGGACGCCCCTCCTCCCATCTGTGATTCCTGCTGGTTGTCGATCCCGCGGGGTCCGTGCACTGTCAGCCGGTGTCGCCGGGCCCGGTCTCCCCGGTCGCGGTCTCCCGGGTCGCGGTCTCCCGGGTCGCGGTCCGCTCCGTCCCGGTGTCCTCCGGTCCGGGCGCGGACACGGGGGGATGCCCTGCCGCGGACCGGCGGAACGCGGCGAACCGGCTCCCGGTGTCACGGGGGAGGCGGTCCCGAGCCGCGGGCGGCCCGGCGGGCGCGTTCGCGAGGGCGGCGCCGCGGTTGCGTTTGGGCAGGACGAGATCGTCGGACTCCGCGTCGTCCGGCGGGGCCACCGCCGCCGCCTGCCGTGGCGCCACCGGGCGGCGCGCGGCGGGGACGGCGACGGCCGGGCCGCGTGTGGCCCCGTCCGTCGGGGGCGTGCCCGGGGTCGGGCTGCGGGGAGTAGATCACGAGCTTGGCGGGGATCAGCACGATCACGCCGATGCCGCCGCGCGAGGACGGCCGGAAGCTGACCCGCAGATCGTGCTTGCGGGCGAGCCGGCGCGATCCACCGGTTCCCGTGCCCGGCGCCCGGCGCGGACGGGGTCGTGGGAGGTCGCGCCGCATCTTAGGCAGCTTATTGATTGCCGTCGCGACAGTGCCTAGATTGGCATCGTCCAAGTCCCGCCCGCAAGAGGAGCAAGCCTTGTCCGTGCGAACCAAGCCACCGTTTCGGGCCGACCATGTCGGCAGTCTCCTGCGTCCGGCCGAGCTTCTGGCGGCGCGGGAGGATCATGCGCAGGGCCGCATCGACGCCGCCCGGCTCGCCGAGATCGAGGACGCCGCCATCCGCGACGTGGTGCGGATGCAGGGCGAGGCCGGGCTGCGGTCGGCCACCGACGGGGAGTTCCGCCGCACCTCGTGGCACATGGACTTCATCTACCAGCTCGGCGGGATCAGCCCGGCGGACGAGAAGATCAAGGTCCAGTTCCACAGCGACGCCGGGGACATCGAGTTCACCACGGCGGCGCTGAGCGTGCACGACAAGGTCCGGCTGGAGCACACGATCTTCGCGGACCACTTCTCGTACCTGCAGAGCGTCGCCGGGGACGGGGTGACGCCGAAGCTGACCATCCCGTCGCCGAACATGGTCCACTACCGGGGCGGACCGGCGTCGATCGACCCGAAGGTCTACCCGGACATCGAGGAGTTCTGGGACGACCTGGCCGCCGCCTACGCCGAGCAGGTGCGCCGGCTGGGCGACCTGGGCTGCCGGTACCTGCAGCTCGACGACACCAGCCTCGCCTACCTCAACGACCCGGCGCAGCGGGCCATGATCTCCGAGCGCGGGGACGACGCCGAGCACCTGCACCTGCGCTACATCCGGCAGATCAACGCGGCGCTGGCCGGGCGGCCCGAGAGCATGAACGTCACCACCCACATGTGCCGGGGCAACTTCCGGTCGTCCTGGACGGCCGAGGGCGGCTACGACTTCGTGGCCGAGGCCCTGTTCGGCGAGCTGAACGTGGACGGGTTCTTCCTGGAGTTCGACGATGAGCGGTCGGGCGGGTTCGAGCCGCTCCGGTTCGTCCCCCCGGGCAAGATGGTCGTGCTGGGCCTGGTCACGACCAAGCGCGGCGAACTGGAGTCCAAGGACGACCTGAAGCGCCGCATCGACGAGGCGGCGCGGCACGTCCCGCTGGAGCAGCTCTGCCTGTCGCCGCAGTGCGGGTTCTCCTCCACGGTCGAGGGCAACGTGCTGACCGCCGAGCAGCAGGCGGCGAAGCTCCGCCTCATCGCCGAGACCGCCGAGGACGTCTGGGGCTGAGCACACTCCGGTGGACCATTCCGGATAGGCCATTCCGGTCGGCCACTCCCCCGGTCGACCTTCCCCCGCGGGCCACTCCCGGGCCGACACGCCGGCCGGCACGACGCGCCGGCCGGCGTTTCCCGTTGCGGACGGACCACCGCACGCCGGCCATCCGGTTAACGGCGGGTGAAGTTCTCCTCTCCATGACCGAACGTGATCGCGGACGCGCAGTAGGCTCGCCGCGGACGGGTGCAGGTCAGGAGAGGAACCGGGTCATTGAGCGGGATCAACGTCGGGCAGGCCATCGTTCTCGGCATCGTGGAGGGCCTGACCGAGTTCCTCCCGGTGTCCTCGACCGGCCATCTGAAGATCACCGAGGGCCTGATGGGCATCCCGGTGGAGGACCGCGCGGTGATCGGGTTCACCGCCGTCATCCAGACCGGGGCGATCGCGGCGGTGCTGGTGTACTTCTTCTCCGACATCGTCCGCATCGTCAAGGCCTGGGGACGCGGCGTCGTCGACAAGGACGAGCGGTACCACCACGACTACAAGTTCGGCTGGTGGGTCATCTACGCCACGATCCCCGTCGTCGCCGTCGGTGTCGCCGCCGACGACCTCATCCACGGCCCGCTCGCCTCGCTGTGGGTGGTCGCGGGGTCGCTGATCGGCGGCAGCGTCGTGATGTGGCTCGCCGACCGGTACGGCAGGCACAAGCGCGGTGAGGACGACACGTCTCTCACCGACGCGATGCTGATCGGCGGCTCGCAGATCCTCGCGATGCTGTTCCCCGGCTTCTCCCGCTCGGGGGCGACCATCTCCACCGGCCTCCTGCTGGGCCTGGACCGCGTCGCCGCGACGAGGCTGTCGTTCTTCATGGGTATCCCGGCGCTGACCGGCGCCGGGATCTACGAGCTGCCCACCGCGCTGACGTCGGGTGCGGGCGCCCTCCCGCTGATCGTCGGAACCGCCGTGTCGTTCATCGTCGCCTACGCGTCCATCGCCTGGCTTCTCAAGTTCGTCGCCGGCCACAGCTTCACGTCGTTCGTGATCTACCGGATCGTCATCGGGCTGCTCCTGTTCGGTCTCCTCGGCGCGGGGACGCTGAACGCCTGAGCTCCGTGGCCGTGGCGGTGAGGGCCGGGACGGGTCTCGCCCGGCATGCCACCGGCCCCGTGACCTCCCCTCCGAGGGCACGGAGCCGGTGACGCAGACCCGCGGATCTGGAGAACCGGGTCAGCGGGTGTGGGTCGAAGCGCTGCGGTAGTCGGTGTAGGTGTAGGGGTTGTCGAGGACCTTCGTCTCGGGGACGTCCGGGTTCATGCCGGCCGCCCATTCCTCGTCCCCCATCGACGAGCGCAGGTACTCGACCGTCGACTCGACCTCGCGGCGCGCTGCGGCGAGGTCGGCGTCCACCAGGCGGTGCTCGTGCTTGACGACGCGCCCGTCCACGACCACGGTGTGGACGTCGCCGCGCTGCGCCTGGAACGCGACGTGCCCGTAGGGGTTGAGGACGGGGAACGAAACCGGCGAGTGGTCGTTCTTGATCAGGACGACGTCGGCCTTCTTGCCGGGTTCGAGGCTGCCGAGGTCGTCGCGGCCGATCGTCCGGGCGCCGCCGCGCGTGGCCCACTCGACGACCTGGTCGGCGCGCAGGTTGCAGTGCGTGACGGTCTCGCCCTTGTTGTGCGCCTCCAGGTGCATGCGGCAGCGGTCGGCGCCGAGCGTGGTCCGCATGGCGGAGAACAGGTCGCCGCTCCACCAGACGCTCGTGTCCATCGACAGCGACACCGGGATGTCGTGGGCGCGCAGGACCCAGGTGGGCGGGTAGCCCTGCCCGGCGCTCTGCTCGCTCTCGGTGGAGACCGAGATGGATCCGCCGGTGGCGGCGATGCGGTGGTAGGAGTCGGCGGATAGGGACGCGGCGTGCACGTACACCGTCTCGGGCGTCATGAACCCGTGGTCGTGCATGAGCTTGATGCCGTCGTCGCTGGTCGCGCCCCACACGCCGGCGTGGGTGGTGACGGGGACGCCCAGGTCGCGGGCGACCTCGAAGGCGGGCTTCTCCGGGAAGGACGGGTCGCCGGTCACGTCGAACGCGATCTGGAAGCCGAGCAGGTCGCCGCCGATGAGCCTGCCGGCGAAGTCGCGGAACTCCGGCGTCCCGGTCCATTCGGCGGGCGGCGCCTGGATGTTACCGTAGGCGAGGACGAAGCGTCCGGGGACCGAGCGCAGCGCGTCCACCGCGGCGTCGGCGTGGTCGAGGGTCTGCAGGCCGTGGGACCAGTCGACGACGGTGGTGACGCCGGCGTCGACGGCCTCCAGCGCGGCGAGCACGTTGCCCGCGTGGACGTCGTCGGGGCGGAACCGCTTTCCGTGCTCCAGGTAGTACCAGACGAAGTACTGCGTCAGCGTCCAGTCCGCGCCGTAGCCGCGCATGGCGGTCTGCCACATGTGCCGGTGGGTGTCGATCATCCCGGGCATGACGATGCCGTCGGTCGCGTCGATCTCGGCGGTCCCCTCCGGTACCCGGAGGTCCGGACCCACCGCGGTGATCTTGTCTCCGGTGATGAGGACGTCGGCACGGTGGAGGACCTCGCGCCCGTCGGTCATCGGCAGGACCGTGCCGCCGCGCAGCACCACGGGGCGGCCCGGCTCGAACTCGCTCGTCGTGTTCGGCATCGCTTGCACTCCTCGTCCTCGGGACGCTCTACCGCCGAGCAGGCACGGACTCATGTCCGCTCTACGGTCAGACCTGCATGTGGCCACTCTTCCCATCGGTAGTCAAAGTGTCAACCACTTGACCAGGTCCGATATCGACGTGGCAGAATCGAAATGGCGGACGAGCGTCCGCCCAACGGACGTGGTGGACGGCCGATGGACGACCGATGGACGAGCAAGGGAGCCGGATGACGGACGACACCTCGCGCGAAGGGCCGGGCGGCCCCCTGGCGGGGGTTCTGGTGGCGGACTTCTCCCGGGTCCTGGCCGGGCCCTACGCGACGATGCTGCTGGCCGACCTGGGCGCCGAAGTGATCAAGGTGGAGGGCCCGAAGGGCGACGACACCCGGTCCTGGACACCGCCCGCGCGCGGCGACGTGTCGACCTACTACCTCGGCATCAACCGGGGCAAGCGCTCGATCGCCCTCGACCTGCGGGACGAGGAGGACGCCGCGGCCGGCCGGGAGCTGGCCCGCCGCGCCGACGTGCTGATCGAGAACTTCAAACCGGGCGGGCTCGCCAGGTTCGGCCTCGACTACGACACGGTCCGCGCCGCCAACCCCGGCGTCGTCTACAGCTCGATCACCGGTTTCGGGGCGGGGGCGGGACGCGACGTCCCCGGCTACGACCTGATGGTGCAGGCGATCTCCGGGCTGATGAGCCTGACCGGCGACCCGGACGGCCCGCCCTACCGGGCCGGGATCTCGGTGTTCGACGTGATGGCGGGCAACCACGCCGCGATCGGAATCCTGGCGGCACTGCGGCACCGCGACGCGACGGGCGAGGGCCAGCACGTCGAGGTGAACCTGCTGTCGTCGGCGCTGACGGGCCTGGTCAACCACAGCTCCGCCTACGTCGCCGGCGACACCGTCCCCTACCGGATGGGCAACGCCCACCCGAGCGTGTTCCCGTACGAGCCGCTGCCGACCGCCGACAACGATCTCATCGTCACGGCCGCCAACGACCGCCAGTTCCGCAAGCTGTGCGAGGTCCTCGGAATCCCGGACGTCCCGGACGACCCGCGGTTCGCGGCCAACGCCGACCGGACGGCCAACCGCGCGGAGCTGCGCCCGATCCTGGTGGAGCGGCTGGCGCGGCGCGGCGCCGTCGAATGGTTCGAGCTGCTGGTGGAGGCCGGGGTGCCGAGCGGGCCGATCAACACGGTCGACGGCGGGTTCGCGATGGCCGAGCGCTTCGAACTGGACCCGGTCGTCGTGGTCGGCGAGGGCGATGACGCCGTCCCGACGACCCGGCACCCCATACGCTTCTCCCGGACGCCCGTGACGTACCGGCTGCCGCCGCCCAGGCTGGACGAGCACGGCGCCGACCTGCGCAAGTGGCTGGCCGAGCCGCAGGAGGACGAGCCCCGGGAGGACGGCCGTGGCTGAGCCGACGGATCCGAAGCCGCCGCGCGAACCCGGGTATCCGACCGCGCTGGGCGCGTCCAGCCGCGAGACGATCACGCTGCTGGGGCACGATCTCGCGAAGGACGTGATGGGCGAGGTCGGGTTCGGCGAGCTGGCGTTCTGGCTCGCGACGCAGCGGCGGCCCGAGCCGGGCGAGACGCGCGTGTTCGAGGCCGTCCTCGCCGCGCTCGCCGACCACGGCTTCACCCCGACCGCGATCGTCACCCGGCTGACGTACCTGTCGGCGCCCGACTCGGTGCAGGGCGCCCTCGCCGCCGGGCTGCTCGGCGGCGGCTCCCGCTTCCTGGGCGTCACCGAGGACACGGGCCGCTTCCTGCACGACGTCCTGACCTCGGCCGGCGGGGATCCGCCGTCCGGCCTGCCGGTGGACGACGAGGGGTGGGACGCGCTGGCGCTGCGGACCGTCCAGGCGGAACGCGAGGCGAAGCGGTTCGTCCCCGGCCTCGGCCATCACGTGCACAAGGACGGCGACCCGCGCACTCCCCGGCTGATGCAGATCGCCGCCGAGGAGGGCCTGTTCGGGCCGCACCTGTCGCTGTTCGCCGCGATCGGCCGCGTCCACCCCGAGGTGCTGGGCAGGACGCTGCCGCTGAACGGCGCCGGGGTGTGCGGCGCCGCGCTCGCCGATCTCGGGCTGCCGCTGGAACTGCTGCGCGGGTTCGCGCTGCTCGCCCGCACCGCCGGGCTGATCGGGCAGCTCGCCGAGGAGCTGCGCCACCCCGTCGGCAACGAGATCTTCCTTTCAGTGGACCTCAGCAACCGCTCCGTCGCCCCCGACCCCTACTCCCCCGGAGACCGTCATGGCTGAACTGGTCGCTGTGATCGCTTCGACCCATCATCCCTTCTACCACCGCGCGAGCACGGCGACCGGCGCGGACCGTCCCGACTTCGCGGACGAGTGGGTCCGCAAGGTCGAGGCGTTCCGCGAGACGCTGACCAGGGCCCGGCCGGACGTCCTGGTGATGGTCGGCTCCGACCACTTCCACCAGCTGTGGCTGGACAACATGCCGCAGTTCCTCATCGGCAAGGCGCCCTTCTACGACGCGAACTGGTACAACGAGGAACGCGAGTTCGGGCTCCCCAGGATGCTGATGAAGGGGCAGGAGGACCTGTCGGCGTACATGCTGCGCGAGGGCCTGGACGCGGGCTTCGACCTGGCGTTCTCCAACGAGCTGCGCATCGACCACTCGATCACGTGCCCGATCATCACGCTGCGCCCGCAGAACGACCTGCCGATCGTCCCCGTCTACACCAACATCTTCGCGCCGCCGCTGCCGCGGCCGAAGCGGTTCGTGCAGCTGGGGAAGACGATCCGGGAGCTGGTCGAGTCGTGGCCGGGGAACCGGCGGGTCGCGGTCATCGGCACCGGGCACCTGTCGCTGGAGCTCGGCGGCCCGCGCCAGTTCGGCCCGCACGGCCCCGACCCGGAGTTCGACGCGAAGGCCGTGGAGTGGATCTCGTCCGGCGACATCGAGGGCTGCCTGTCGGAGGTGACGCTCGACAGCCTGCACGCGCCCGGCAACGCCACCCACGGCTTCATGGACTTCATGCTGATGATGGGCGTCGCCGGCGAGGGCCGCAAGGCCGACTACGTCGACACCTACGACCTGTTCCACACGATGGAGGCCTACTTCACCTGGTATCCCGATACCTCCAGCCTTCAGTCCCGAGAGGAACACGGACACCGGCATGAATGAACCGGCGCAACCGAAAACGTCAGAGAACGACGTTGCCCGCCACGCCATCCCAGCTCACGTAACGGCTGCCGCACCCGGCACGACCGGGACCACAACGCGGCCAAGAACATCCTTGCGGCTGGTCGAGCCGTAGCCGAGGGCGACCCCGGCGAGGTCTGTGGAGCTGATGTCAGACGGCAAGGGCCCTCCCTTCCGCAATCGGCCGCGAAGCAGAAACACCCACGGCGCGAGCCGTAGGAATCCCTCCCGTCAGGGAGGAGAGGAAGTCAACTGGTATCCGAACGGAGCGGGCGAGTGAGCAAGTACCTGCTGAACAAGTTCCTCTACACCGTCGACCGCGACCCGGCGCTCGTCGAGCGCTACCGGGAGGAGCCGGAGGCGACCGTGGCGTGGTGGGAGGGGGAGCAGGCCAACCGCATCATCAACTGCCACGGCGGCGAGTCGAGCACGTGGCTGCGCTTCGACGACGCCGAGCGGGACGCCCTCACCGGGCACGACTACCCGAAACTGTTCGAGCTGGGCGCACACCCGTTCCTGACGCTGACGCTGTTCATCGCGATGTTCGAGCGCGACCACGACGAGCCGCTCGGGTTTCAGCTGGAGTACGCGCGGAAGCTCTCGCACATGACGCTTCCCTACCCCGACATCGCGACCTGACCGTGCGCGCCGCGGAGATTCGCGAGTGCGGCCGCCCGCCGGTGGTGGCGGAGCGGAAGGCACCGGTTCCCGGGGACGGCGAGGTGCTGGTGGACGTCCTCGCCGCGCCGATCACGCCGCTCGACCTGCTCTGCGCGACCGGGACGTCCTACTTCGGGAAGCCGGCGACGCCGTACGTGCCGGGCGTCCAGGGCGTGGGAACCGCGGGCGGGCGGACGGTCTGGTTCCCGACCCCGGCCGGGATGGCGCCGGGCGACGGGAGCATGGCCGAGGCCGCCACCGTCGCGGAGGCGGCGCTCGTCGAGCTGCCGGGCGGCGTCGACCCGGCCGGGCTGGCCGCGCTCGGGCTGTCGGCGGTCGCCGCGCACATGGCGCTGACCTGGCGCGGCGAGCTGACCGCCGGGGAGCAGGTCATCGTGCTCGGCGCGGGCGGCGTGGTCGGCCAGGCCGCCGTCCGGCTCGCCCGGACGGCGGGAGCGCGGCGGATCATCGCGGGGGCGCGGTCACCGGCCGCGATGGAGCGGGCGGAACAGGCCGGGGCGGACGCGGTCGTCGCGCTCGACACCGGCGACGTCGCCGAACTGGCCCGCCGGTTCACCGGCGCCGCCGACGGTCCCGTCGACCTCGTGCTCGACCCGCTGTTCGGCGCCCCCGCGGCGGCCGCGGCGCGGGCGCTGCGCCCCGGCGGGCGGCTCGTCAACCTGGGGAGCTCGGCGGGCGAGACCTGCCCGATCGAGTCGTCCACCATCCGCGGGAGGTCGCTGCGGCTGCTCGGCTTCACCAACAACGAACTGACCGCGGAGCAGCGCGCGGAGGCGATCACGTTCGTCGCCGGGGAGGCCGCCGCGGGGAGGCTGGCCGTCGCGCACGAGACCGTCCCGCTGGACGGCGCGGCGGAGGCGTGGCGGCGTCAGGGCGAGGGGACGGCGGCGGGACGGATCGTCCTCACCCCGCAACCGGCCGGGTGACCTGCGGGACGGTCTCCAGCCGCGCGAAGTCGGCGCTGATCTCCCCCGCCGTGTGCAGCAGCAGCGGCAGGTGCTCCTCCAGAAGCCGCTCGACGGGCGTCTCGGCGGCGTGGGTGTTGACGTTGATGCCCGCGATGACCCGGCCGGAGCCGTCGCGCAGCGGCGCCGCCACCGAGCGGATGCCGCGCGCGAGCTGCTCGTCGGTCATCGCCCACCCGCGCGCCCGGACCTCGCGCAGCTCGGCGTCGCGCTCCCGCTTGGACAGGTGGACGCGCGGCTCCAGGCCGGAGCGGGTCGGCTCGGCGAGGATCCGGTCGACCTCCGCCGGGTCGAGCGAGGCGAGCTGGACCTTGCCGAGCGACGTCTGCAGGGCAGGGAACCGCGTCCCGATCTGCACCGCCAGCGCGACGATCTTCGGGACGGCGACGCGGGCGACGTACACGATGTCGGACCCGTCGAGCTGCGCGATCGAGCACGACTCGTTCGTCCGCTCGGACAGGCGCTCCATGTGCGGGCGCGCCACGTCCCACAGCCCCATCGACCGGACGTAGGACACGCCGAGGTCGAGGACGCGCGGGGTGAGGGCGTATCCTCCGTCGCCGGCGCGCACGTAGCCGAGTTCGCCGAGGGTCAGCAGGATGCGGCGGGCGGTCGGCCGGGCGAGGCCGGTGGCCTCGGCAACCTGCGCCAGCGACATCACGGGGCGCCGCGCCTCGAAGGCGGTGATGACGTCGAGGCCGCGGGCCAGCGCCTCGATGAAGTCCGGTCCGGTGCCTTCCCGTGGCATCGATCATCCCCTCGCCGTCCTGCACGCCGACCGCCCGCGCCCGTCAACTGTCCATCGTACGGACAACTGACCGGCCCGTGGGCGGCGGCACCCGCGTCAGGGATGAAAGCGGAAGTCAGGGATAGAAGCGGAAGACCGGCTGGAGGACGCAGGCCGGCTTGTCCCCGTTCTCGATCTCGACCACGAGGTCCGGGGTGACCTGGACGCCACCGGCGACCTCGGTCACGTCCGCGAGCGTCCCGGACACCCGGATGCGCGCACCGGCCGGGACGGGTGCCGGGAACCGGACCTTGTTCAGGCCGTAGTTCACCTTGGTCGTGACGCCGGTGACGTCCAGCAGCTCCGTCCACAGCGGGATGACCAGCGACAGCGTCAGGTATCCGTGCGCGATCGGGCCGCCGAACGGGCCGTCCTTCGCACGTTCGGGGTCGACGTGGATCCACTGGTGGTCGTCGGTGGCGTCGGCGAAGGTGTTGATGCGGGCCTGGTCCACCTCCAGCCACCGGCTGGAGCCGAGCGAGCCGCCCGCCAGGCTCTTCAGGTCCTCGAAAGCGACCGTCGTGCTCATGTGATCTCCTTGTCCGCCAGGCGCAGGGCCCGGACGGCGTTGTCCTTGAGGATCTTGGGCCGGACGTGCGGCTTGATCTCCAGCTTGTCGAAGTCGGCCCGCCACCGGTCCGGGGTGATGACCGGGTAGTCGGAGCCGAACAGCACCTTGTCCTGAAGAAGGCTGTTGGCGTACCGGACGAGCTGCGGCGGGAAGTACTTCGGCGACCAGCCGGACAGGTCGATGTAGACGTTCGGCTTGTGCGTGGCGACGGCGAGCGCCTCGTCCTGCCACGGGAACGACGGGTGCGCCAGGATGATCGTCAGGTCGGGGAGGTCGACGGCGACGTCGTCCAGCAGCATCGGATTCGACAGGCCGAGGCGGATGCCCCCGCCGCCCGGCATGCCCGCGCCGATGCCCGTCTGCCCGGTGTGGAACAGGGCCGGGACGCCGTGCTCGGCGGCGACCTCCAGCAGCGGATACGCGCTGCGGTCGTTGGGAGCGAAGTCCTGCAGGGACGGATGGAACTTGATCCCGCGGACGCCGCGTTCCTCGATGAGGCGGCGGAACGCACGCGCGCCGGCGCGTCCCTTGGCCGGGTCGACGCTGGCGAACGGGATGAGGACGTCGGGGTGCTCGGCGGCGGCGTCCGCGATCTCCTCGTTCGACAGCGCCGGGTGGCCGGTGGCGTTCTCGATGTCGACGGTGAACACGACGGCCGCCGTGCGCCGCTCGCGGTAGTAGGCCGCGATCTCGTGGATGTCGGGCGTGTGGTGCCCGCCGCCGAAGTACTTCGCGGAGGCTTCGAGGTACTCCTCCGGCAGCGACAGGTGGCCGTGCTGGTCGGTCTCGACGTGGACGTGCACGTCGATGGCCTCCAGTGCGTCCAGGTCGAGGCGGGTCACCGGGACGGCTCCGGTTCCGGCGCCTCGGGGAGGTTCTCCCCCACGCTCTGCTCGTGCTCGGCGAAGATCGTCGGCCAGGCGGCGGCGATGTCGCCGGCGCCCCAGCCGCCGTCCCGGTAGGCGGCGACGGCCTGGGTGGGGTGCGTCCACAGCGACAGCCGGTCGCCGCCGACGCCGACGGCCTGCCCGGTGATGCCGGACGCGGCGTCGGAGGCGAGGAACGCGACGAGCCCGGCGGCGTCCTCCGGGGTGCCGAAGGCCAGGGCGCGGCGGGCGAACGGCGGCATCTCCCGTCCCTGCCGCATCTCCTCCACGAACGGGGCGAGCGCGGGGATCGTCTCGGTCATCGCGGTCGCGGCGACGGGGACGATGGCGTTCACGGTGACCTTCGCGCGGGCCAACTCCATCGCCCAGGTGCGGACGAACCCGATGATCCCGGCCTTGGCCGCCGAGTAGTTCGTCTGGCCGAAGTTGCCGCGCTGCCCGGCCGGGGAGCCGACCAGGATGAGCCGGCCGCCCTCGCCCTGCTCGCGGAACCGCACCGCCGCCGCGCGGGCGCAGGTGAACGTTCCTTTGAGGTGGACCTGGACGACGGTGTCGAAGTCGTCGTCGGTCATCTTCCACAGGACCTTGTCGCGCAGGACGCCGGCGTTGGTCACCATCACGTCGAGCCGCCCGAACTCGTCCACGGCCCGTCCGACCAGGCCGTCGGCGGCCTCGGACGTGCCGATGGCGGCGACGTGCGCGACGGCCCGCCCTCCCGAGTCGTTGATCTGCTTGGACGCGGCCTCGGCCGTGGCCGCGTCCGCGTCGTTGACCACGACGGCCGCGCCCGCGCGGGCGAGCTCACCGGCGTAGGCGAGGCCGAGACCCCGCCCGCCGCCGGTGACCACCGCCACCTTCCCGTTCAGCTCCATTGCCACCCTTCCTGGTCCGGCCTTGCTTGTCCGGCGTTGCTGGTCCGGTCGTCCCCCTGTGGCCTAGAAATTAGATTCAAAGTTGTCGTGCGTCAAGAATTAATCGAATAACCTGGGTCACAGCGGCATCGCGCGGGGTCATGGTGTGATGGCTGGCGGCGCGCCCGCGCGGGGCCCGGACCACCGGGAACACGGCACCACCGGGAACACGGCCCCACTGGGAACGCGCGACCATGAGAACGACGAGAGGACGGGCATGACCGCCGAGCAGGACGCGTCTCAGAACCCGCGGCCGCGGCCGCGCGCTCCGCAGCAGCTGCTCTTCGGCTTCCTCGGCTCGGTCGTCCTCGACCGCGGCTATCCGCCGATCAGCTCCCGGGTCTTCCTCCACCTGCTCGACGATCTCGGGGTCGCGGAGGCGGCGGGACGCGCCACGCTCGCCCGGATGACGCGCAAAGGCCTGCTCACCCGGGTCCGGGAGGGACGCACCGCCCGGTTCTTCCTCAGCCCGTGGGCGGAGGACCTGCTCCGCGAGGCCAAACCGCGGGTCGACTCCCCGACGCCGTTCACCCACCCGAACGGCGAATGGACGCTGCTCAGCTACTCCATGCCGGAGAGCCGCCGCGACCTGCGCCACCAGATCCGCGCCCGGCTGATCTGGGCCGGCTTCGGCGGCCTGCGCGACGGGCTGTGGATCGCGCCGGGCCGCGTCGACATCGCCGCCGTCTTCGAAGGCCCCGAGTTCGCCGGGCTGGCGGACCTGGCCGACGCGTTCTACTCGGTGCCGGTGGAGGGCACCGACGTGCCGAAGCTCCTGCACCGGGCGTGGGACGTCGACGCCATCCGCGCCGAGCACGAGTCGTTCCTCGCCACCTGGACGCCGGACCGCCGTGAGGCGGGCCGTCCCCTGACCCGCCTCACCCTCCTCGGCGCCGACTGGCTGCAGCTGCTGCGCACCGACCCCGGCCTGCCCGCCGAACACCTCCCGGACGACTGGCCCGCCGCGAGGTCCACCGCCCTGTACCGGGAACGGTTCGACACGCTCGAACCGGACGCGACCGACCAGCTGCGCAAGCTCCTGGACGCCGACGCCGGCCGCCGCTGACCGGGCGCCGTCCCGGCCCGGCGCCGCGCGGGCTGAACCCGGGCGGCGGCGAGGACGTACTTCTGGCGACGGGCACCAACCGGCCCCCGGACCCCGGACCTCGGGCCCCGGGCCCCGGGCCCCACCGACGAAACGGTCGGACGCCGCCCCCCGGCCGAGCGGACGTCCCCGCACGCGAGGAGCACCTTTCGTGTCATCGGACTCGATCGATCCGAGCATGCTGCGCAAGAACGCGCACAGCCCGTCCTTCTTCGCCCTCCAGCGGGCCTCGTCGGGACGGCAGGACCTGGTCGACTTCTGCATCCCCTGCAACCCGTACTTCCCGACGCCCGGCATGTTCTCCCAGCTCGCGGGCGCGATGGAGCAGATCCTGAAGTACTACCCGAGCGACGCCGACACGATCACCGCCGAGCTGTGCGCGGTGCTGGGGCACAACCCGCAGACGGTGGTGATGGGCAACGGGTCGACGGAGCTGATCACCTGGATCGACCATCTGCTGGTCCGCGAGAGCCTCGCCACGCCGATCCCGACGTTCGGGCGCTGGACGGACCAGCCCCTGGAGACCGGCAAGCGCGTCGACATGTTCCAGCTCCACGAGATGCGCGGCTTCGAGTTCGACGTCGACGCGTTCGTGCACTTCGTCCGCACGCGCGGGTCTCGGGTCGCCGTCATCTGCAACCCCAACAACCCCGACGGCGGCTACGTCCCGCGCCGCGAGGTCGTCCGGCTGCTGGACCTGCTGATCGACCTGGACCTGGTCGTGGTGGACGAGTCGTTCCTCGACTTCGTGGACGCCGAGCCGCACACCAGCGTCGCCGACGAGGCCCGCATCCGGCCCAACGCGATCGTCCTGAAGAGCCTCGGCAAGAACTTCGGCCTTCACGGCATCAGGTTCGGCTACATGGTCGCGAACCCGGCGCTGGCGCAGATGGTGCGGTCGGCGCTGCCGAAATGGAACCTCAACTCCTTCGCCGAGGTCGTGGTGTTCCTGCTCCGCGAGCACGGCGCGGAGTACCGGGAGAGCCTGCGGCTGCTGGCGCGCGACCGGATGCTGATGGCCCAGCAGCTCGCGGCGCTGCCGGGGCTGAAGGTCTTCCCGTCCCAGGGCAACTTCATCATGGTCAAACTGCCGGACGGCAGGGACGGCGTCGCGCTGCGCGACCACCTCATCTCCCACCACGGCGTGTTCGTCCGCGAGTGCGGCAACAAGCTGGGCTCGACGAGCCGGTTCGTGCGGCTGGTCGTCCGGCCGCAGCAGGACGTGCAGCGGCTGCTGATCGGCCTCGGCTCCTACCTCTACGGCGCCGCCTCGGAGGCACCGCCCGACAACGTCGTGTCGCCCGGGCACGGCTGGGGCGAGACCGCGCGGCCGGGCGGCGAGCCGGACCTGCCGGGCGCGGGCCGCTTCGCCGAACCGCCGCACCCGGAGCCCGTCCCTCATGAGGATTTCCGGGCCGCCATTTAAGGAATGGCCGAAAAGCAGAAAACGAGTAAGTCGGCCCGATGATCTAGCCGGAGGCACCGGCCGCGTCCTAGGTTGGCAGCGTTGCCATTCGCACGCACCCGTTCACGACGCGTCTCGACGCGACCTCCGGAGAGGATCCAATGGAGAATCCGCACGTCATCGACCCCACCGGCGGCGACGTCCAGGGGGAGGCCGCGAAACTGCGGGAAAGGGGCACGGTGACGCCCGTGGAACTCCCCGGCGGCGTGGCCGCGTGGGCGGTGACCGGCCAGGAAGAGCTCAAGCAACTGCTCGCCGATCCGATGGTGTCGAAGAACCCGAACCTGCACTGGACCAAATGGATCGACGGCGAGATACCGCCGGACTGGCCGCTTTCGCTGTGGGTGTCGGTGCAGAACATGTTCACCGCCTACGGCGACGACCACCGCCGGCTGCGCACCATCATCTCCCGGGCGTTCACCCCGCGGCGCACCGAGGCCCTCAGGCCCGACGTCGAGCAGATCACCCGCGACCTCGCCGACCGGCTGGCCGCGTCCCCCGGCGGACGCGCCGACCTGCGCGAGGAGTTCGCCTACCCGCTGCCGATCGAGGTGATCTGCCGGCTGTTCGGCCTCCCGGACGAGACGCGCCCGAGCCTGCGCCGCTGCGTCGACGGCATCTTCAACACGGCGCTGACGGCCGAGGAGTCCCTCGCCAACCAGCGGGAGATGTACGGCATCCTGCAGGACTTCGTCGAGTACCGGCGCCGCGAGCCCGCCGACGACCTGGCCGGCGTGCTGATCTCCACGCGGGACGACGAGGGTTCGCGGCTCAGCGAGGCGGAACTCGTCGACACGCTGATCCTGATGATCTCCGCCGGCCACGAGACCACGGTGAACCTGCTCGACCAGGCGATTTTGGCACTGCTCACGCACCCCGGGCAGTACGCCCGGGTCCGGTCCGGCGAGGTGCCGTGGGACGAGGTGATCGAGGAGACCCTGCGCTGGCAGGCGCCCGTCGCGAACCTGCCGCTGCGCTACGCCGTGGACGACATCGACGTCGGCGGCGTGACGATCCGCAAGGGCGAGGCGATCCTCGCGGCGTACGCGGCTGCGGGACGCGACCGCGCCCTGCACGGCGCGGACGCCGACCTGTTCGACATCGACCGCGCCGACAAGGAGCACGTTTCGTTCGGCTACGGCGTGCACTTCTGCGTCGGGAAGCATCTCGCGCGGATGGAGGCCGAGATCTCCCTTCCCGCGCTATTCGGCCGCTTCCCCGATATGTCCCTCGCCGTCGATCCGGCCGAACTGCGTCCGGTGGAGTCGTTCATCTCCAACGGTCACCGGGAACTGCCCGTCAACCTGAACTCCTGAGCCCGGCGCCATCGTCCCGTCGATTCTTCCGTTTCCCCGGCCGATCCGTTGGAAAAGCCGGGGAAACGGCGGGCGAATAGGGCGCCGCAGGGCTTTCGTTCGCCGCTCCGGATTCATGCGGAACCGTGGATCCGGAGTGGCGCGCGGGATTCACGTGCCCTGGCGGGCTTCAGGTGGCACGGCGGGCGCGGGCCCGGCGCTTGCCCTCGTGCATCGCCTGGACCCGGGCGATCGGGATGGTGTGGCCCTCCTCGATCAGATCGGACGGCAGCCGCTGCGGGGGCGGCATCGGATCGGTCCAGGGATCGCGGTCGGCCACGAGGGCGGCGGCGTTCCGGATGGTGAAGTCGGCCGGGGCGACCCGGTCGAGGTCGTCCCACGGGACGGGGAACGAGACGGGCGTGCCGGGACGGATTCGCGGGCTGTAGGCGGCGACGACGGTCGCGCCGCCGGCGCGGGTGGAGTCGAGGAAGACCTTGCCGCCGCGGTCCTCGCGGATGAAGGCCGTCGTGGCGAGCGCCGGGTCGAGGCGTTCGGCCCGGGCGGCGAGGGCGCGGGTGGCGGCGGCCACGTCGTCGGCGGGCGCCTCCCCGTCCAGGGGCACGAACACGTGGACGCCCTTCGCCCCGCTGGTCTTGACCGCGCCCGCGAGGCCGCAGTCCTCCAAGGCCCGGCGCACGAGGTGCGCGGCGCCGACGACGGGGCCGAACGCGTCCGACTCGGGCGGGTCGAGGTCCATGACGAGGTGGGTGGGCCTGTCCGGGGCGTCCTGGCGGAAGAGGGGCGGGTGGTATTCGACGGCGCGCTGGTTGGCGAACCACAGCAGGGTGCGGCGGTCGTCGCACAGCGCGTAGGACACCTCGCGCTGCGACGTCTCCGCCCACACCTTCACCGTCCGCACCCAGGACGGCGTGTACTTGGGAGTGTTCTTCTGCATGAAGGGTTTCTGGCCGCGCAGCACGCGCTTGACCGACAGCGGACGGCCGGCGAGCTGCGGGATGATCCGGCCGGCGACGGCGTCCAGATAGTCGACCAGGTCGCGCTTGGTCGCGTCCGCCCCCTCGAACAGGGGGTGGTCGAGGTTCGTCAGCCGGACCCCGTCGCGTTCCTCATCGGCGCTCACATGCCCAGCTTCGCACGCGGCACCGACAACCCGGCGTCGCCGTAGATCTTTCGACCCGGCAGAGGCGTTCAGGGCGAAGGAGCCGGTCAGCGGGGGCGCCAGGGGGACTCCGGGGAGGTGGGGCGCGCATCGGCCGCCACCTGGAGGGCGTAGGTGGGGGACGCGGCGCCGTCGAGCGGGCCGAGGTAGGCGTGGCCGGTCAGGTGGCACCAGGCGGGAAGGTCGATGGGGGCGGCCGGGTCACTGGCGATCAGGTGGACGACGGTGCCGGGGGCGAGGCCCGCGATATGGCCGCGCAGTTCCAGGAGGAGGCGCACGCAGGAGCGGTCGCCGCCGTCGATGACCACTGGGTCCGAGCCCATACCCTCTCCCCCGGTTCCGCTGCCCGCGAAGCTAGCAGGCCACAGGGTGAAATATAGAGGTTTGCCCTGACCATGACGGCGGCCACACCCCGGACGGCACGGGTCTGCTCGGCCACGTCCGCCGCGGTAGGCGCGGGCGGCTCCCGTAGGAGAACAAATCAGGATCAATCCACGATGAACGGGATCGTCGCCGATATGGGTGATCGCCGCCCTAGACTTGACCATTTCTTTCAGGTTCCGTCCAGCTTTGGGGCTTACAGTCGCAGTGAAGTACCCCCCGTTGTCATCCAGGTGAGGGAACCGACTTTGGGGCAAACCATGGATCTCGGTGTGGCGCGAGTGGAGATCACGCAGACCTGCGGAACGCTGACGTTCCCGGACGAGGTGGACCTGAGCAACGGCGAGGCGATTTTCGAGCAGGCCGAGAGGCTCCTCGACTCCGGCACGCCGGCCCTGATCCTCGATCTGTCCCCCTGCACGTTCTGCGACTCCAACGGACTGAACGTGATCACCCGCTCCCAGATGCGGGCGAGTGAGCTGGGCGTGCCGATGTGGGTGGTGCTGCCGCCGCGCGGCATCGTCCGCCGGGTCTCGGACGTGGCGGGCCTGCAGCGCCGGGTCGCCATCGCGCCGGACGTGGCGACCGCCCGCAAGGCCCTGGCGTCGGCCGCCGCGCACCGCTGAGCGTCACCGCTCCAGGACGCGGCCGATCCACTCGTCGGAGACGCCGAGCAGCAGGTGCCCCGCGCCGAGGATGCCGGCGTCGCGGCCCGCGCGGGACGTGGCGATCTCCAGATTGCGGGTGGCGAGCGGCAGGCAGCGCTCGTAGATGACGCCCCTGATCGTCGCGACGAGGGGCTCGGCGCCCGACAGGCCGCCGCCGATGACCAGCGCGTCGGGGTTGAAGATGTTCACGAGTGCGGTGAGCACGTCCCCGATCAGGCGGCCGGCGCCCCCTCTTCGGCCTCACCCTGACCGGCCTCGCACGGGCCGCGCGGTCTCTCGTCCTGTCCCGGGACGCCCGCCCGGCCGTGCACCGCAACCCGTACCCGTCCATGGGCGGTGAGCTGCGGCAGCCGGAGTACCGGCGGCTCGTCACGACCACCGCCGGCATCACCTCGGTGATCCGCGCGGCAGCTAGCCGGCCGTGAGCGGGGATCGGCGAATCCCGGCACATGATCTCTTTGCATGATCTTGTCGTGGCGGTGATGGCGGGAAGTTGCGGACGGGGCATGGATGCCTAGGACCAATGCCCACGGACATCGCGGCGATCGGGAGCGGCACGTGCAGGTGAAGCTGGAGGCAGAGCTCGGCCGCATTCCGATTCTGGACGTGGCGCCGGTGGTGGGGTGCGGCCGGTGGCCGGCCAAGGCGGTGGTGGGTGAGACGGTCGAGGTGTCGG
>NZ_JBICUT010000011.1:0-150103 GCF_043198445.1 Spirillospora sp. NPDC048823
ATCGCCATGGCCGCCCTCACCCGCGGCGGCCTCTGCCCACCCCTGCCCGGACGCCTATAACCCGATCAACGACCCACGGAAACGACACAAGGGCCTAACTTAGTCCAGGGTGAGGACGGAATCTTGTGGAAACTTCTCGTCGCCACCACCGACTGATCGCATGCCCATCCAATGGGGATTTCGCCAAGGTGACCGTTGGCCATAAGAGCAGCGTGGAGCGCTACACGAGTCGGAGCGTGGGTCGGGTGTCGGGCATTCCGAGGAGTTCGCGAACGTGGTTGGGGTGCCAGCAGAGTTCGTGAGCGAGTTTGCGGATGGTGAGGCCGGTCTCTTGTTCGGCGAGCTCGTACGCCTGTCGGAGCATCACTGGCTGCTCTCCGGGATAGTGAGCGACGGGCTCGGGAGCGAATCCTGGTTGGTGTCGGAGTGCGCGGAGGCGTTGGTAGGCGCGGCTGGTGGTGGCGTCTGAGATCAAACCAAGCTCTCTGCATCTGTAGATCAAGGAGTCGACGGAGACGCCCCAGGTGCCGGACAGTGTCGCGAGCTGAGCGAGATCGAGGCGTGAAGGTAGGAGCGGCAGGATGCTCTTGCGGGGGGTGAGGAATTCGGCAGCAAACGCGTCGGCTTCACGTTCCTGCTGCTGGTCACCTCTAGAGGTGGCGTGCAGAACGAGGTGGCCGAGTTCGTGTGCCCCGCTGAATCGGTAGCGGTACACGTCGTCAGTGCGGTTGGTGGTCAAGACGATCAGCGGGCGGGGCAGCCCGGCATTGGCGAACGCGTCCACTTTCGTAGCGACCCTGTTCTCCTGTGGCGCCACGACCACGATGCCGTGACCCTCAAGTTGCCGGGTCAGGTGTCGGACCGGTCCATCGCCGAGACCCCAGATCATTCGGAGTTCTCGGGCGGCTCCTGCGGGGTCGCCGGGCAGATCCGTGCCAGGGTGGACTTCTCCTCCTGCGAAGCCCGGTAGATCGACCAGCGGGAGCTGGACTCGTCGTTCCAGCGCGTGGGTCAGCTCCCAGATCTGCTCAGCGAACACAAGGGCACGGTCGCGTTGCGCTCCCGAAGTGGAGCGCAACGCGCGGAAATGAGCCATGGACAAGTCGACGGGGGCCATGGGGCGTCCTGCAGCGAAGAACTGAACCGGGACATCGAGTGTCTCGGCCAGGCGAGGAAGCACATCAGGTCGGGGCCTGGTGCTGCCGGTCTCGTACTGGCCGACTGCGGCTGGCGAGACCCCGATCCCCTCGGCGACCTGCTTCTTGGTCATGCCAGCCAGCCGACGAGCCTGAGTGAGTCGTGGAGCGTAGAACGCTTCCCACACCGCCTTGGGCGTGATGGCCGTATCGGTCCCTGGGATTGGCGGCTGATCAGTCTTCATCTCTCTCAACGGCGTCGGCTTGATCGTCTTCAGATTCTGTCCTCGGAGGTACCTTGCCATGCCGATCAGCTTCCGAACGAGCCGACATGGTGATTGAAGGTACGTCTCCTGAGGAGAAGCCGTCCTGGTCAGACCCCTGCTGCGCTGCCTCGCTCAAGGTGATGGGCGCAGTGGCCAGCTCGGAGCACTCAGTGATCCAGCGCATGTGCCCCGCCTCATCCAGCAGAGTCGCCTGACCCCACCAGGCCCGTTGGAGACCGGACAGGTTCATGGCGTAGGGGATGAGGACAAGCGAGGGTCGCGGGGCACGCAGAGCGAGCTCGGCGAGCGTCCGGCGCAGCTCAATGCCCGGAACCTCCATGCCCTCGAAGGTGTCCTCCACCCACTGGCCCTGCTGTGGTTCAGTGAGCTTGAAGAGCTCTCGGATGACACGGGAGAGCTTCGGCTTCGGCCACCGGTCGCCGGGCTCGGCGCCCTTCTTGAGGTCGATCTGGTACGGGTACAGGAGCACGTTGTGGACGAGTGCCAGCTCGTAGAAGACGCCGTCCACCGACACCTGCTCAGTGCCTTCGATGTCCAGAGCGACGATCTGCTCGACGAGCCGCTCGAACTGGTTGGTCATCCGGGAACTACCGGCGGTGAACTTCTTGCTGGAGCGGCCTGCCGTATGGCTGTCGCGCATCGCTTCCTGAGTCTCAGCGAGCGCGGCTTCGATCGCTACCCGAATCGCGCTGGCGTCCTCGCCGAACAAGTCTACAGCCCAGGCCGGTTCTGAAGCGTCCACTTTTACTGCCCCTCTTCACTCGGCGCGAGGTCTGAGTGTATCCCAATCGCTTCAGTCGATCACACAAAACTTGCATTATTGCTTCATCGGTGCCGACGTCGGCCTGGCTCGGATATCTGGGTACCTCAGTGCCGCTCGCTGCCGCCGGGGGTATGCGGTCGCCGGCCTCGGGTTCGGCAACGAACCATGAAGACCGTCAGGCCGGGCGAGCGGCCCGAGCAGCTGACCACCGCCGAGCGCGAAGAGCTCAAGCGGGTGCGCAAAGAGAACAGCGAGCTGAAGCGGCCAACGAGATCTTGAAGGCCGCCTCCGCGCTCCGAGGCGTGGAGCAAGCGGAGCCAGGCAAGACGGGGTGGCGCGGTGACGGCCACGCCGAGGGTCCTGCCGTTGTGTCCCCAGGCTTCGGCGGCTCGGCGTGCTCGGGTGCAGTTGAGCCTGGTGGTCGCTGCGGTGAAGGCGGTGCGCACCCGTTCACGGGTGTTGAGGCCACTGCCGCGAGCGCGGCGGCCGCCGGGGTGGAGCCGGGGCCGATGAAGTCGGCCAGGTCGGCGTTGATCGGGTTGGTGAGCGCACCGCCACTCAGGGGTGCTGATGCCCAGACTTCCGCGCCCGCCTCGTCGGCTCGGTGATGGGGCCGACGCCGCGGAGGGCTTGGGCGAGAGCCGCGATCTGGACGAGGTCACCGGGAGCTGGATCTCCCGTTCGGCGAAGCGAGTTCCTGAGCTGTCATCAGCGAGTTGCCTGTCGTGAGCCTTCGCGCCGCCGCCTCGACCACTCGCCGCTCGGCGCCGGACAACCGTTGGGTAAGCCCGGGAGGCCCGGCGCCCCGTGGCCGCTCGGCACCGGGAGCTACGCTCTGCGAGCCAAGGCCAACGAAGACCGTGATCGGTTGCTATTGAGGGGCGCGGGCAGGCATGCCCTTGGCCGAGACATGCGCTGATGGCAGGCGACAGGGCAACCTTGACATCACCTGATTGAAGGACTTGTGCCAACCGGTACCTATGCCGATTACGCGTTTCAGTCACCGGGTCTCACGGCGGAGGCTACTCTCTTGAGTTGCCTCAGCGAGATGAGAAAACGCGCATAGCGCCAGAAACCTCGCAATGATTGCGTGGTTGAGCATGAATCCGGGAGGAAGTGTCCTATGGCGGCTGGTCCATCGCAGGATTCCATGATCAAGATGTCTGACGAGCACCTCGATCAAGTGCTGGCCGATCTGGCGGTGGTCGTTGAGCAGTTCAGAGCTGAGTACCTGGAGGTGGACTCGCTCGCCGAGCGGTTGGACGACGAGGCCGAGCGACGGTTGGAAGAGCGCGTTGCCAACAGGATGGCAGGTACCACTGATATTACGGCCATCCCTCTTCCGCAGGATACGCTCCTTTCGTTGCGGTGCAAACTGGCTCAAGAAAGTTCCCGGCAACATCGCGAGGCGTTCCGTGGCCTCGTCGCCTGGTGGGCAGACGCAGCCATGATCGCTGTTCTGTTCACCGCTCATGGCCGGAAGCCTAATGCCGTTCGCGTTGCTGCAGGCGATCCCTATTCGTGGTTGACAGATGAAGATATGAAGCATCTTCCCAAAATCCCTGAGCACGACCGCAATCTTGCCGAGTTGGGGATGGTTCTCGCCGACGGGCCAGCCCTCCCCGGTGATCCGCGTTCTGAGGATTTCGCGGCGAAGACACAGGAGCACATCGAGAGCCTTGGCCTAACGGTCCAGACGGGACCAGGCGGAGAGCCGACACTTGTTGAGGACGGTTTCCCCGAAGCACGCCGACGTCGGCTTTGGGGCCGCGACTGGCAGGAACATCGCATGCCGCTGCTAGTGGAAACCACAGAGCTTACAGAGTTCCTCACGCAGCGCGGGGTTCCAACGGAGACTGTCGATGCGATCTCGAAAGTATCTACCTCCGTCGAAGCAGTGCGCGAGACCAAGATCAGAATTGCCAAGCTGGAGGCCCAGCTTCAAGAGGAGGAACTCAGCGGAGACGCGGAAAAAGCGGCCATGACTGAAATCGATCAGTCGTTGTCTGCGTCAGACGCCACGGCTGATCGCCTTATCGACTACGCGCAGACCCTCACAGCGAGCCTTCCGGCCATACGCGGATCCAGATCCGAACGAGCGTGACTGGGGTGATTGCCGCCGATTTCAGAGCAGCTGCCTATCGGGCAACTTTCCTAAGCGCTTGTTTGGCCAGATGTCGATTGTCAACGCTGTTCCACCAAGGGTGGCCGTTGAGCTCTTCAACCAGCCGTAGGCGCTCCCGTCGGGCAGTCGAGAGTTCAGATTCCTGACGTGCGGTGATCTCTGCGCGGCCATCTGCGATATCGGCGGACCGCGGGAGGGCTCCAGAGATTCGTTCGCACTGCTCATCAGCTAGTTGATAAGCGCCCTGTGCGGCTATGAGATCGCCGGGTATGTAGTATCCATCCATCTCCCGAGTCGTGGTGAATTGCGTCAAGGGCGGCTCAGAGATCCAGTCAGAGGCGTCGATCGGATCGCCGTTGTCACGAGGGCGGGCAAGTTCGACACGGATTCCGGCGTCCTCCCCGTAGTAACACGCGGGGTCGCGCGCCTTCGGGACGGGCGCAGGGCCCTCGCGCCCCAGCGCTTTGCCTTGGCTGGCTCCTGGCGATGCCTCTGGGCGGCCTTGGAGGAACTCTTCTTTGTCCGCGGGGGTGACCCACATGTGCCACCCGCGTCGGCCGTCGGAGCGCTCGAAGTAGAGCGGAACGAGTTCGCCGGCGGCCGTCCGGTAGATCACATCGTCGTAGTACAAGCCAGCGGTTGCTTCCCACACACCATGGCGGCCGCCGCAGCGTCCACGACCCTGGTTCGGGCACGGCTGAGGGTTGCTCCAGTCGCAGGTCATCAGGCGAAGCGTCTTCACGCCGCCGCGCACGGGGAGCGCTTCGCGGCTGCCGATGTCTCTCCAGTTGAAGACGCTCAACCGCGCCCAGGGTGCACGGTCAATGGGGATCGCGTTCTCATCGTTGACCAGCCACAACGGGATCAGCGCGTCCGCGTGGGCGACACGGGTCCGCTTGTCCACCGAGCCGCCGGCGATGGCGGACAGTTGGATCTCGTAGCCGATCTCTTTACCCTTGTCGCCTTTGACGACCACATCGGTGCGCCGGCGGCCATGCCTGGGCCGATCCTCTACATGGGCGGTGAAGCCTTCACGGTCGGCGGTCCTCGCCGTGTACTCCTTGAGAGCCTTATGAAGATCGCTCTCGTTCTTCGTCTTCCTGAGTTCGCCGATGTTGACATGCATCGCGTGCGGACACCCATTGAGCTTCCGGATCGTCATGAACCCGGGACACGCGCGACCACCATGTTCATATGCGTCAACGCAGTACAGCAAGTCAGGCATGTAGTTGCGGTACAGCTCATCGAGGAGACCTGGGCGGTCGGGATGCCCCAGATCGTCTTCGGTGAGGTTGAGCTCGATGCCGTAGCCCCGATGGAAAACGGTATGGGTCACACCTCCACAATAGGTACAACCCCTGACATTTCAATGAGACGCTGCGACGTGGCGTGTGCGCGACGCCCTGTGCGTCAGCACCGGCATGTGGATACCCGACATTGATCACGCCCGATGAAGATCAACTGGGGCCGCGGTGCTGGAGGAAAATGCGCGGGTCAAATGCCGGCGGCTTGACCGGTTCCACCGTGAAACCTCGGTTCGCGATGGTGACGAAGGAGCGGCTTCCTGCCAGCCGGAACCGCAGGACATGGTGAATCCCTTCAGCTGGAGACCTTCGAGTCCACCGGTGACACCGACGCCGATCGTGAGTACAGGCAGTCCGTCCAACGTCGATTCGCCGAGTTGACGGCCACCCGGCGCGCTAAGCAAGGCGAACTCGACCAACTCAACGCCGAAAACCCTCCAGCCGGTGACGACGCCGATCTGCTCGGCTCCATCCCACAGCTGCCGCTCAAACTTTCAGAGCTACCCGAGGAACTGGAGCGACGACTTCTCGACGCCTTCCAGTTGCAGATCCGCTACAACCGGACCCGCCACGAAGCCACGTTCCGTGTGACCGTGCGAGAAGATACGCTGAAGATGCTCACCAGAGCCACAGAGAGCGTCACAGAGCGAGGATCTGAAATGCCGAGGGATCACGACCAACAGCGAGACCGGTCGTTCCCATCTTCTGGGTGCCCCCTGCAGGATTCGAACCTGCGCACACGGCTCCGGAGGCCGTTGCTCTATCCCCTGAGCTAAGGGGGCCCTGCGCCCTCGGGCGGCGCGGTAGAAGGTTACCAGGGTTGGCAGGGTGACGCGCACGTGGGCGTTCGCCGTGCGTGTGGGGTGGGAGTGGGCTAACTTCGAGGCCGTGACCGAGCCACTGGGACGCGTGCTGGTCGTCGATGACGACGAGGTGATCCGCCAGCTCATCGCCGTGAACCTGCAACTGGAGGGGTTCGAGGTGGCGACCGCGGTGGACGGCCAGGACTGCCTGGAGAAGGTGGCGGACGTCAGCCCGGACGTGATCACGCTTGATGTGATGATGCCGCGGCTGGACGGATGGGTCACCGCGATCAGGTTGCGGGAGGATCCCGGGACGGCGCACATCCGGGTCGTGATGATCACCGCCAGGGCGCAGGAGCATGATGTGCGGCGGGGGCATGAGATCGGTGTGGACGCCTACGTGACCAAGCCGTTCGACCCGAACCAGCTGATCCAGACGGTGCGGAAGCTCGCCACTGTGTCCAGATAATGGTCGGATAGTCTCACCAGGGTGACTCCAGGCGATGTCGGTGATGCCCTTGTGCGCGCGGTGCGGGACGCCGTGGCGCAGGGTGAGCTTGATGTTCGGGTGCCTGAGAGTGTGGTCGTTTTCAGCCGGGGTCCCGGAGTTTACGAGAGTCCCGTGGCGCTGAAGCTCGGGGTTGATCCGGGGGTCATCGCGCGCCGTGCCGGGGGTGTCGTGACAGGGCGCGGGTTCGTGCGGGTCGTGGTTCCAGCGGCCGACGTGGTGGAGGCCGTTGCCAGGTTTCGCGGTGGGCCGGTGCCCGAGGGTGGATGGAACGAGTGGCCCCGGACGTTTGAGAATCCGGGGTTTTCGGTGCGTTATGCCTATGCGCGGGCTTGCTGGGTGGGGCGCTGGGCTTCTGAGCTTGGGGTCTGGGCAGAGCGTCCTCGGGATTTCGCGCCTGAGGAGCTTGAGCTTGTGGGGACGTTGGGGGACGTGCCGGGGCGCGCCGCACAGGCGGAGCGGGAACGGGATGCAAGGCCGCTGATGTTTTGTTTGGAGAGAGTGGCCGGGGCGTACCACGACGTCCATGAGCGGTGTCCTGCCGTGCCCAGGGGTGATGAGGAGCCCGGGACGGTGCATGCCGGGCGGGTGGGCTTGGCGGAGGCCGTGAAGGTCGTCCTCGGCAACGGGCTGAACGTTATTGGTGAGACCCCTAGAGAGCGGATATGAGTCGAGTACATCCAGCTGGGCCCCTGCACGCTGACGTTTTGCCGGAGGACCATCCGGTGGGGCCTGCGGACGATCTGAATGCGCTGGAGCCAACGGTCTGGCCGCGCAGCGCCAAGCGGGACGGGGGCGTTCTCACCGTCGGTGGTGTCGACGTCCGGGATCTCGCGCGGGAGTACGGGACGCCTCTTTTCGTCTATGACGAGGAGGACGTGCGGAGCCGGGCCAGGGAGTATGCGGCGGCGTTCCATGACGGGGACGTGCACTACGCGGGCAAGGCGTTTCTGTGTGCGGCCGTGGCGAAGTGGCTGAACGAGGAGGGGCTCGGGCTCGATGTGTGCAGTGGCGGCGAGCTTGCCATTGCATTGGCGGCCGGGTTCCCCACGGAGCGCATCACGTTGCATGGAAGCAACAAGGCGTCCTGGGAGATTGAGAAGGCCCTCGAGGTAGGGGTTGGGCGGATCGTGCTCGATTCGTTCGAGGAGATCGCCCGCGTGGGGTACATCGCCCAGGAGAAGGGCGTCCGGGCCAAGGTGATGGTGCGCGTCACCACGGGTGTTGAGGCGCACACCCATGAGTTCATCGCGACCGCCCATGACGACCAGAAGTTCGGGTTCTCCAGGAATTCCGGGGCCGCCCTTGAGGCCGTGCGCCGGGTGCTGGGGCTGAAGCAACTTGAACTGGTGGGGCTGCACAGCCATATCGGGTCGCAGATCTTCGAGGTGGACGCGTTCGAGGTGGCCGCGCACCGGCTGGCCGGGCTGCTGGTGGCCATCCGGGACGAGCACGGGGTCCAGCTTCCGGAGCTGGACCTCGGCGGCGGGTACGGGATCGCGTACGTGCCGGGGGAGGAGCCCCATGACCCGAAGTCGATCGCGGACGCGTTGCGGGACATTGTGGTGCGCGAGTGCCGGGCGTACGGGCTGACGGTGCCGCGGCTGACGGTGGAGCCGGGGCGGGCGATCGTGGGTCCCGCGGGCGTCACGCTGTACGAGGTCGGGACGGTGAAGGACGTCGAGGGCCTGCGCACGTACGTCTCGGTGGACGGGGGGATGAGCGACAACCTGCGGACGGCCCTGTACGGCGCCGAGTACACCGGGGTGCTGGCCAGCAGGTCGTCTGAGGCACCGCCCATGCTCAGTAGGCTTGTCGGCAAGCACTGCGAAAGCGGCGACATTGTGGTGCGTGACCTGTGGTTCCCCGAAGATCTTGCGGCGGGGGACCTGGTGGCGGTCGCCGCGACCGGTGCGTACTGTCGATCGATGGCCAGTAACTACAACTTCGTCCCGAAGCCGGCCGTGGTGGCGGTGCGGGACGGCAGGTCACGCGTGATCGTCCGCCGGGAGAGCGCGGAGGACCTGTTGCGGCTCGATGCGGAGGTCGAAGCGTGAAACCCGGACTGCGCGTGGCCCTGCTCGGATGCGGGGTGGTCGGCACGGAGGTCGTCCGGCTGCTGAACGAGCAGGCGGACGACCTGGCCGCGCGTGTCGGGACGCCGCTGGAGCTGGCGGGGATCGCGGTGCGGCGGCCCGACCGGGTGCGCGAGGGCATCGGCCGAGAGCTGCTGACGACGGATGCGCAGGGCCTGGTGACGAGGGACGACGTCGACATCGTCATCGAGGTGATCGGCGGTATCGAGCCGGCCAGGACGCTGATGCTGGAGGCGATGAAGGCCGGCAAGTCGGTCATCACGGCGAACAAGGCGCTGCTGGCCGAGGACGGGGCGACGCTGTTCGCGGCGGCGAGGGAGTACGGCGCCGACCTGTACTACGAGGCGTCCGTGGCGGGGGCGATCCCGCTGCTGCGGCCGTTGCGGGAGTCTCTGGTCGGCGACCACGTGCATCGGGTGCTCGGCATCGTGAACGGCACCACGAACTACGTCCTCGACCAGATGGACACGCATGGTGCGGGGTTCAACGAGGCGCTCGAAGAGGCGCAGGCGCTGGGTTACGCGGAGGCCGACCCGACGGCCGATGTGGAGGGTTTCGACGCGGCGGCCAAGGCGGCGATCCTGGCGCAGCTCGCCTTCCACACTCCGGTGACGGCCGCGGACGTTCACCGGGAGGGCATCACCGAGGTGAGCGCCGCGGACGTGGCGGGCGCCCAGGGGATGGACTGCGTCGTCAAGCTTCTCGCCATCTGCGAGCGGGTTCCTTCGGAGGACGGCCGCAACGGCCGTGGCGTGTCGGTTCGCGTGTATCCGGCGATGATTCCGCGGTCGCATCCGCTGGCGAGCGTCCGCGAGGCGTACAACGCGGTGTTCGTGGAGGCGGAGTCGGCCGGTTCGCTGATGTTCTATGGCGCGGGTGCCGGTGGAGCGCCGACGGCGTCGGCGATTCTCGGTGACCTGGTCGCGGTGGCGCGGAACGTCGCCGGCGGTACGCCCGGACCGGTCGAAGTGACGTACGCCAAGCTTCCGGTACTGCCGATGGGCGAGACGGTCACGCGCTACTACATCCAGGTGGACGTGACCGACGAGGCCGGTGTCCTGGCCACGGTCGCCGAGGAGTTCGCCAGGCACGGCGTCTCGATCCAGGCCGTCCGGCAGGTCGGGCTGGGCGAGGAGGCGCAACTCGTCGTCGTGACGCACCGGGCACCGGACGCGGCGTTGTCGGCGACGGTGGCGGGGCTCCGCGGGCTCGACATCGTCCGCGAGGTGGCGAGCGTCATGCGCGTCGAGGGCGAGGAGTGAGCGACCGGTAGAATCCGGTCAACATCGCAGGTCATCCGAGGAGATCGACTTGAATCCGAACGCCCGCGCGTGGCGTGGCCTTATCGAGGAATACCGCGACCGGCTTCCGGTGACGGACGCGACGCCGGTCGTCACGCTGCTGGAGGGCGCTACCCCGCTCCTGCCCGCCGGCCGCCTGTCCCAGCTGACCGGCTGCGAGGTGTTCCTCAAGGTGGAGGGCGCCAACCCGACCGGGTCGTTCAAGGACCGCGGGATGACGCTGGCGATCAGCAAGGCCGCCGAGGACGGCGCCAAGGCGGTGATCTGCGCCTCGACCGGCAACACGTCCGCGTCCGCCGCCGCCTACGCGGTGCGTGCCGGGATGACCTGCGCGGTCCTCGTCCCCAACGGCAAGATCGCGATGGGGAAGCTGGCGCAGGCGCTCGTGCACGGGGCCCGGCTGCTGCAGGTCGACGGCAACTTCGACGACTGTCTCGAACTGGCGCGGAAACTGTCGGTCGACTACCCGGTCGCGCTCGTCAACTCGGTCAACAAGTACCGGCTGCAGGGCCAGAAGACGGCGGCGTTCGAGATCGTCGACGCGCTCGGCGACGCCCCCGACGTCCACTGCCTGCCCGTCGGGAACGCCGGCAACATCTCCGCGTACTGGATGGGGTACAAGGAGTACGCCGCAGACAAGGAGGCGTCCAGGACGCCGCGCATGCTCGGTTTCCAGGCGAGCGGGGCCGCGCCGTTCGTGAAGGGCGAACCCGTCCTGAAGCCGCAGACCATCGCCACCGCGATCAGGATCGGCAACCCCGCGTCCTGGGATCTCGCCATCGCCGCGCGGGACGAGTCCGGCGGCGCCATCGCGTCCGTGACCGACAGGCAGATTCTGGCCGCCTACAGGCTTCTCGCCAGGGAAGAGGGGGTCTTCGTCGAGCCCGCCTCTGCGGCGAGTGTCGCGGGCCTTCTGCAGGCGAGTGAGCAGGGTGGTGTCGAGCCCGGTTCCAAGGTCGTCTGCACGGTGACGGGCAACGGCCTCAAGGACCCCGACTGGGCCATCTCCGGTGCGCCTGCCCCGACCATCATCAAGGTCGATGCGCACTCCGCCGCGTCCGAGCTCGGTCTCACCTGAGGTGGGCTGGACGGAAGGGCCGGTGCTCGTCCGGGCCCCGGCCACCAGCGCCAACCTGGGCCCCGGGTTCGACTCGCTCGGCCTCGCGCTGAGCCTGCACGACGACGTCGAGGTCGAGGTGACCGGCGGTGGGCTGTCCATCGAGGTGGACGGCGAAGGGGCGGAGACCGCCGACCGGGGCGAGCGGCACCTCATCGTCAGGACGCTGCACCGCACCTTCGGCGTGCTGGACGAACTGGCCGGATCCGGTCCCGGCCGGCCGCCGGGGCTCCGGTTGCGATGCCGCAACCGGATCCCGCACAGCCGCGGGCTCGGCTCGTCGTCCGCCGCGACCGTCGCCGGGATCGTCGCCGCCCGCGCGCTGCACCCCGCGGGCAAGCTGCTCGACGACGACGCGGTGCTGCGTCTGGCCACCGAGACCGAGGGGCACCCCGACAACGTCGCGCCGTGCCTCGCCGGCGGTCTGACCATCGCCTGGACGACGCCGGGCGGCCCGCGGCTCGTGCGCCTGGAATCGCAGGTCAAGCAGGTCGTGGCGTTCATTCCCGAGCAGCGGCTGGCGACCGAGCGGGCGCGGGGGCTGCTGCCGGGGACCGTCCCGCACCGCGACGCCGCCGCCAACGCGGGACGCGCCGCGCTGCTCATCGCGGCGCTCACCGGCGGGCTGGACGCCGGCGTCCTGCTGGACGCGACGGAGGACCGGCTGCACCAGGACTACCGCGCTCCCGCGATGCCGGAGTCCGCCGCACTGGTCAGGAGCCTGCGCGCGGCGGGAGTGCCGGCGGTGATTTCCGGGGCGGGTCCTACTGTCCTGGCCTTCACAAGCGCATCACAAGTTGATTCGATGGCTCTCGGAGTGGGTAATGGGTGGCTCAAGCACCCATTGGACGTCGCGACCCGCGGCGCACGCGTCCTGACCGGATGATCGGGGTTCCGGTCCTGATGGCGGCACCGGGGGCGGGGCCCGTCGCGGCCCCCGCCCGGCTCAGGTCCCGGCATGATCCCGCTAGGTAAAATGCGAAGACATCGACCTCTGGGGAATAGCAGTGCGGCCTGGTGATGTTAGGCTGAATGCCGCACCAGATGCCCCGTTCGGGGCAGCGTGCTCGTCAGCCGCGCGTCGCCTGTCCGGCCCTCCGGCCGTATCGGTCCCGCGTACAAGGCTTCCCGACACCGTGACAACCCGTTGTCCGGCATTCCAGCGAAACTTCGGACGTGGCGGTACCGGGAACACGCACGAGCGAACCGTTCCGTCCACCATCTGGCTGCGCCCAGAACACGCAGATCCCGGCCCCACCGTGATCAGCGGAGCCCGTTCCGGCGCCCCCGCCGGGCCGCAACATCGGGTCGACTGGCCGGAAACCGGCCAACGCCCGCGCCCTGGGAAGGACCCTTAGTGAGCGAATCCAGCGAACTCCTTACGGACGCATCAAGCACGGGACCCGCCGACGCCGCACCGGCCGGCGCGGAGTCCGCCACCCCCCGGCGCCGCCGGTCGGGCACCGGCCTGTCGGCCATGGTGCTGCCCGAGCTCAAGGCGCTCGCGTCCAGCCTCGGCATCACCGGTGTGACCGGGATGCGCAAGAGCCAGCTCATTGCCGCCATCCAGGAGAAGCAGGGCGGTCAGCAGCAGGGCTCGGCGGGGGGCGAGCAGGGAGCCGCTGCCTCGGTGAAGTCCGAGCGTCCCCGGCGCAGCCGGACCGCCGCGGCCAAGCACGAGGTGTCCGACGACCAGGTGACGATCGGCGAGGGCGAGCAGGCGCCCGCCGCCAAGCCGGCCGACGCGCAGGCCCCGGCCGCGGCGCAGGCCCCGGCAGACAAGCAGGCGGACGCGCAGGCGGACAGGACCGCCGAGAAGCCGGCCGACAAGCCCGAGAAGCAGGACCGGGCCGAGCGGCAGGGCGGCGGCCGGCAGCGGAACGACAGGCAGGATCGCGGGGGCCTCGAAGGACGCGGCGAGCGCGGTGAGCGGCAGGGCCGCGACCGTGACCAGGGCCGCGAGCAGAACGCCGAGGACGGCGAATCCCAGGGCGGACGCGACGGCGGCAGGGACGGGCGCGAGAACCGCGACGGCGGCCGTGACGGCCGTGAGGGGCGCGAGGGCGGCGGACGCCAGCGGCAGCGCGGCGGCCGGGAGCGCGGCGAGCGGGGCGAGCGGGGCGACCGCGGCGAGCGGGGCGACCAGGGCGGCGGCCGCCAGCGCGGCCAGAACCAGGGCGGCCAGGGCGGCCAGCACGGTCAGGGCGGCCAGGGCGGCCAGCACGACGATGACGACGGCAGCGGCAGGGGCCGGCGCGGGCGCCGGTTCCGCGAGCGCAACCGGGGCCGCGGCCGCGAGCGCTACGAGGAGCCGGTGATCACCGAGGACGACGTCCTGATCCCGGTCGCGGGCATCCTCGACATCCTCGACAACTACGCGTTCGTCCGCACCACCGGTTACCTGCCGGGCCCGAACGACGTGTACGTGTCGCTGGCGCAGGTCCGCAAGAACGGGCTGCGCAAGGGCGACGTCATCACCGGTGCGGTGCGGCAGGCCCGCGAGGGCGAGCGGCGCGAGAAGTTCAACGCGCTGGTGCGCCTCGACACCGTCAACGGGATGGAGCCCGACCAGGCCAAGGGCCGCGTCGACTTCAGCAAGCTGACTCCGCTGTACCCGCAGGAGCGGCTGCGGCTGGAGACCGACGCGGGCATCCTGACGACCCGGATCATCGACCTGGTGTCGCCGATCGGCAAGGGGCAGCGCGGCCTGATCGTGTCGCCGCCCAAGGCCGGCAAGACGATGGTGCTGCAGGCGATCGCCAACGCGATCACCAAGAACAACCCGGAGTGCCACCTGATGGTCGTCCTCGTGGACGAGCGTCCGGAAGAGGTCACCGACATGCAGCGGACGGTGAAGGGCGAGGTCATCCACTCGACCTTCGACCGTCCCGCCGAGGACCACACCACGGTCGCCGAGCTGGCGATCGAGCGCGCCAAGCGGCTCGTCGAGCTGGGCCACGACGTCGTCGTGCTGCTCGACTCGATCACCCGTCTGGGCCGCGCCTACAACCTGGCGGCGCCCGCGTCCGGACGCATCCTGTCCGGTGGTGTCGACTCGACGGCCCTGTACCCGCCCAAGCGGTTCTTCGGCGCCGCGCGCAACATCGAGAACGGCGGCTCGCTGACCATTCTCGCGACCGCGCTGGTGGAGACCGGGTCCCGGATGGACGAGGTCATCTTCGAGGAGTTCAAGGGCACCGGCAACATGGAGCTGAAGCTCAACCGGAGCCTGGCCGACAAGCGGATCTTCCCCGCGGTGGACGTGGACGCGTCCAGCACCCGCAAGGAGGAGATCCTCATGGCTCCGGAGGAGCTGCGGGTCGTGTGGCAGCTGCGCCGGGTGCTGCACGCGCTCGACACGCAGCAGGCGCTGGAGCTCCTCATCGAGAAGATGAAGGAGACCAAGTCCAACGCCGAGTTCCTGCTCCAGGTGCAGAAGACCACGGTCTCCGACGACCGCTGACCGAGAAGCCGCAGACGCCCCCGTCCGGATCGTTCCGGCGGGGGCGTCGGCGTTCCCGGGGCGAGCGCGTCAGTCGTCCTCGACGGCCCCCGTCGTGGCCACGTGCAGCGGGACCCCCGCGGCGCCGTAGCCTGGTCGGGCCGGCGGCCGGTCAGATGGACGACCGCCTTCTCCAGGTGGGTGCGCATCCGCTCCACCGCGTCGTCCATCGACCCCTCGGTGATGGCCGACAAGACCTCACGGTGCTCGCGGCCGAGCGCGGCCGGCGATGCCCACGCCGGCCGCAGCTGGGCGACGCACAGCCGGATCTCTCCGTCCAACGCCTGGTAGAGGCGGCTGAGCCGCTTACTGCCGACCGCCTCGACCAGCGCATTGTGGAACGCGCGGTCCGCCTCCACCACGTCGCTCCGGTGCGCCTCATGCGGCAGCTCCTCCATCTGCCGGGTGGCCTCCTCCGCCGCGGGGATCACCACCATCCGGCCGACAAGGGCCCGCACCGTCTGGCAGAGAGCCGCCGCGCCAGTCGTACTGGAGCCGGTGCAGACGGTCGCTTCCGTCGCCGGTGGACACCGGGTGACCGGCAGCGGAGGCCACGGGCAGTCGCCGGTCCAGCCAGGCGCGGCGTACGCCGGGCGCCCCGGTGATGTTCAGCTGACGCGGGGACGCGGCAACGTGCACGATCCGCCACGCCGGGATGTCGAGCCTGGCCAGCGCCTGGTCGACCAGGCTGGCGGATCCGCAGTCGTGGACATCGCGGCGTGTGAAGACGGCGGCGAACGCGCCGTCGAGGGGACGCAACGCCACGTGGACGAGTTCCGGATCCTCGTCCGAGGCGACCACCAGCCGGAACCCGGCGCGCGCGGCGAGTGCCACGGCGGGCGCCACGTCCGGATGCGGCCGGCAGGTGTGGAGGGCCTCGAAGCGCCGGCGCAGGTGGCAATGCCGACGATCGCCAGCCGATACCGGCCGATGCGGCGATCGGACGCGGTTCCGCCGGGGGTGGGGATAGCCCTACCTCCCATTGGGCGGTGGCCGTCATGTCGCCCGTCCCTCCCGCTCGGCAGGCTTGGACCGTAGGTTGGAACGGGTACGGAGGGACGACGTGGGCGAGCTGAGCAGCAGGGACCCCGGCGGCGGGGGCGCGACCGCGGGCGGCGCCGCCGCGCGGTGGGCGGCGGCGCGATGGGCCGCGGTGATGCAGGTCGGCGGGGACACGGCGGCGACCGTCGCGAACACCCCGTGGACTCCGCTCGCCATGGCGAAGTCGTCGCTGACATGGCGGTCGGCGATCTATCTGGCCGCGAGCATGGCGTTCGGGCTCGCCTGCTTCATCGCGCTGGCCGTGGGGCTGTCGCTGTCCCTCGGCCTGCTGATCATCTGGGTGGGCCTGCCGATGCTGGCGCTGATGATGATCGCGTGGCGGTGCGCCGCGATACTGGAACGGCAGTTCGTCCGCGCGGCGTTCGGCGTGCGCATCCCGAGCCCGTACCGGCGGCTGCCGAAGGGACGCAACCCGCTGGCCAAGCTGAAGGGGATGGCGTCCGACCCCGCGACCTGGAAGGACCTGCTCTACCTCGCCGTCCTGTTCCCCATCACGCTGGTGGAGTTCGTCGTGTCGGTGACGGTGTGGGCCGCGACGGGGATGCTGCTGGCGATGCCGGTCATCGTGGCGTTGGACGGCGGCGCCGAGGTGAGCGTCGGGTTCGTCTCGTACTGGGCCGGCAATCCGCTGGAGGCGCTGCCGTTGTCGGTGGGCGGGCTGGTGTTCCTCGTCCTGGCGATGTACGTGACGCGGACCATGGCGATCGGGCATTCCGCGTGGGCGCGGCTGATGCTCGGCCCGAGCCCCTCGCAGACCGAGAACCTGGAGCTGCGCAAGCGCACGGAGCATCTGCGGGCGAGCCGTGCCCGCGGGGTGGACGCGGCGGAGTTCGAGCGCCGCCGCATCGAGCGCGACCTGCACGACGGCGCCCAGCAGCGGCTGCTGGCGGTGGCGATGGACATCGGGCGCGCCCGCGCCAAGCTCGACGACGACCCGGAGGGCGCGCGGGCGCTGATCGAGCAGGCCCACTCGGGTACCCGGGAGGCGATCTCCGAGCTGCGCGACCTGGCCCGCGGGATCTACCCGGCGATCCTCACCGACCGCGGCCTGGACCCGGCGCTGTCGGGGCTGGCGGGCCGCGCCCCGGTGCCCGTCGAGGTGGACGTCGACCTGCCGGAACGCCCCCCGGCGGCGGTGGAGAGCATCGCCTACTTCATCGTGGCGGAGTCGCTGGCGAACATCGCCAAGTACGCCCGCGCGACCCGCGCGTCCGTCCGCGTCGTCCGCGAGGACCGCTGGGTGGTCGTCGAGGTGATCGACAACGGGATGGGCGGCGCGGTCGCGCGCCCCGACGGCGGTCTGGCGGGGCTGGCCGACCGGGCGGCCACGATCGACGGAATGCTCATCGTGGACAGCCCGGCCGGCGGTCCCACGATCATCCGCGCCGACCTTCCCTGCACCTGGTAGCCCGCGCCGGATGGCCTGCGGTGGCCCGCCACGGCCGCCGCAGGCCCGATAATGGGTGGATGCGGGTAGTGATCGCCGAGGATTCGGTGCTGTTGCGCGAAGGGCTCGTCCGGCTGCTCGGCGACGCCGGGATCGATACGGTGGCGACGGTCGGTGACGGTCCCGGGCTCCTGGGGATCGTCGAAGAGCACGACCCGGACCTCGCGATCGTGGACGTCCGGATGCCCCCGTCGTTCACCGACGAGGGGCTGCGCGCCGCCCTCGCCGTCCGGGAGCGCAGGCCGGGCACGCCGATCCTCGTCCTGTCGCAGTACGTGGAGGAGCGGTACGCGACCGACCTGATCGGCGGCGGTGCCGAGGGCGTCGGCTACCTGCTGAAGGAGCGCGTGTCGGACATCGCCGAGTTCATCGACGCGGTGCGCCGCATCGCCGGCGGCGGGACGGTCATCGACCCCGAGGTGATCGGCCAGCTGCTGGGGCGGCGGCGCATCGGGGACCCGCTGGAGGCGCTGACCCCGCGTGAGCGGGAGGTGCTGGGGCTGATGGCGCAGGGACGGTCGAACGGCGCCATCGCGGCGGACCTCGTCGTCACCGAGGGCGCCGTGGAGAAGCACATCTCCAACATCTTCATGAAGCTGGACCTGCAGCTCGCGCAGGGTGGGCACCGGCGGGTCATGGCCGTCCTCGCCTACCTGGGCCGCGGCGGCTGACCGCCGACCACGGGCCGCTGACCACGGGCCGCTGAGCGCCCGTGACCGGGGACGTTCCGCGCGCGCGTGCGTCCCCGGCGGGATCGGGAATGCCCGGTGACCTCGCCACGTTCAGGTATCTGGCACACTTGGAGCGAGTCGTTCTCATCCGGGGTGTTCCGGCGGCCCGGCACCGCCGACCCAGCCGAGGATGAGGACGGTTCGCGCAACCGCTGCGGTACCGGTTCACGTCTCCTGCATCATTCATGGCCCTGTCGGGCGTGATCGGCCATGTGACCCCGGGGCGCCCGGCGACCGCCAGAAGCGAGGAGAACAATGAAGCCTGACATTCACCCGAACTACGTCGTCACGACCGTGACGTGTACGTGCGGCAACACCTTCGAGACCCGCAGCACCGCCGAGAACGGCGTGATCCACGCGGACGTGTGCTCGAACTGCCACCCGTTCTACACGGGCAAGCAGAAGATCCTCGACACCGGTGGCCGGGTCGCGCGCTTCGAGCAGCGCTTCGGCAAGAAGAAGGCCGACAAGTAGCGCGAGCGCCGCACACAGCGACCAGGGACGGCCCGGGGACACCTCGAAAGGTCC
Source organism: Spirillospora sp. NPDC048823 (assembly GCF_043198445.1). Taxonomy (NCBI): domain Bacteria; kingdom Bacillati; phylum Actinomycetota; class Actinomycetes; order Streptosporangiales; family Thermomonosporaceae; genus Spirillospora; species Spirillospora sp. NPDC048823. The sequence continues at coordinate 18,711 of NZ_JBICUT010000011.1, forward strand.
CCGGGCCGTCCGAAGTCGGTTTCCGGAAGCCGCCGTGGCCCCGGGGGCCGGGACGGGCCAGGACACAGCGTGAATCTCGACGATCTGATCAGCGAATACGCGGGCATCGAGGAACGGCTCGCCGACCCGTCCGTCCATGGTGACCAGAACCTGGCCCGCAAGCTGGGCAAGCGCTACGCGGAACTGCGGCCGATCGTCGAGACCCACCGGGACCTGGCGTCGACGGAGGACGACCTCGCCACCGCGCGTGAACTGGCCGGGGAGGACGAGGCGTTCGCCGCCGAGGCCGTCGAGCTGGAGAAGCGCCGGGAGGGGCTGGAGGAGCGGCTGCGGCATCTTCTCGTCCCGCGCGACCCGAACGACGCCAAGGACGTCATCCTCGAGGTGAAGGCGGGCGAAGGCGGTGAGGAGTCCGCGCTGTTCGCCGGTGACCTCCTGCGCATGTACCTGCGGTACGCCGAACGCGTCGGCTGGAAGACCGAGATCATCGACTCCCACCTGTCCGACCTGGGCGGGTACAAGGGCGTGACGGTCGCGGTGAAGGCCAGGGGCGCCCAGGAGGAGGGCGTCTGGACGCGGCTCAAGTTCGAGGGCGGAGTGCACCGCGTGCAGCGCGTCCCCGCGACCGAGTCCCAGGGACGCATCCACACGAGCGCCGTCGGCGTGCTGGTGACGCCCGAGGCCGAGGACGTCGACGTCCAGATCGACCCGAACGACCTGCGCATCGACGTGTACCGCTCGTCCGGCCCCGGCGGGCAGAGCGTGAACACCACCGACTCCGCCGTCCGCATCACGCACCTGCCGTCCGGTGCCGTCGTCTCGTGCCAGAACGAGAAGAGCCAGCTGCAGAACAAGGAGCAGGCGCTGCGCATCCTGCGGTCGCGGCTGCTGGCGATGGCGCAGGAAGAGGCCGACGCGGCCGCCGCGGCCGAGCGCAAGAGCCAGGTCCGGACGGTGGACCGGTCCGAGCGGGTGCGCACCTACAACTATCCGGAGAACCGGATCTCCGACCACCGGGTCGGCTACAAGGCCTACAACCTCGACCAGGTGCTGGACGGCGATCTCCACAACGTCACGCAGGCGCTCGTCGACGCCGAGATGGAACGCCGACTGGCCGAAGCACAAGGATCATGAATCTGCTGCTCGACGAGATCGCCAGGGCGACGGCACGGCTCGCGGACGCGGGCGCGGCGTCCCCGCGCGCCGACGCCGAGGAGCTGGCGGCGGCGGTGCACCGGGTGCGGCGCACGGAGCTGCACGGCGTCCCCGACAGCGCGTTCGACGCCCGGTTCTGGGAGTTCGTCGCGCGCCGTGAGGCGGGGGAGCCGCTGCAGCACATCACCGGGCGTGCGTTCTTCCGCTACCTGGAGCTGAAGGTCGGGCCCGGCGTGTTCGTCCCGCGCCCGGAGACCGAGGTCATGGTCGGCTGGGCACTGGAGACGCTGCGTGACATGGACGTCCGCGACCCCCTCGTCGTCGACCTCGGCACGGGCTCGGCGGCGATCGCGCTGTCGATCGCGCTGGAGGCGCCTCGCGCGCGCGTGCACGCGGTGGAGAAGGACCCGACCGCGTTCGTGCACGCCACCCGCAACATCGAGGAGCTGGACGAGCGGGGCCGCGTCCGGCTGCACCTGGACGACTTCGCCTCCGCGCTCAAGGAGCTGGACGGCACCGTCGACCTCGTCGTCAGCAACCCCCCGTACATTCCGATGAGCGAGTGGGAGTACGTGCCGCGCGACGTCCGCGACCACGATCCCGCCGACGCGCTGTGGGGCGGCGGGGACGACGGCCTGGATGCGATCCGCGTGGTGGAGCGCACCGCCCGCCGGCTGCTGCGTCCCGGCGGCTACGTCGCCGTCGAGCACAGCGACCTGCAGGGCAACGGCGTCTACTGGATCCTCGCGGAGGAGTACGGCTGGCGGGACGTCCGCAACCGCCGCGACCTGACCAACCGGGACCGCTTCGTCACGGCGCGGCTGGCGGCGGAGTGACGCGCCGCGCGGCCGTTATCCTTGGCGGTGCCATACCCGATGAGCGCCGCGAAGACAGGAAGACGGGCGACCGTGAGCCGACGTTATGACTGCGCCGATCCGAAGCAGCGCACCCGCGGGATCGAGGAGGCCGTGGCGGCCGTACGGCGCGGCGAGCTGATCGTCATGCCGACCGACACGGTGTACGGCGTCGCAGCGGACGCGTTCACCGCGCCCGCGGTCACGGCGCTGCTGGACGCCAAGGGGCGCGGGCGGGAGATGCCGCCGCCGGTCCTGGTCGGGTCGGTGCGGGCGGCGACGGCGCTGGTGGAGGACCTCGGCACCTACGGGCAGGACCTCATCGACGAGTTCTGGCCCGGCGCGCTGACGCTGGTGTGCCGCGCGAACCGGAACCTCATGTGGGACCTCGGCGACACCAAGGGGACCGTCGCGGTGCGGATGCCGATGCACGAGCTGGCAGTGGAGCTGCTGAAGGAGACCGGTCCGCTGGCCGTCAGCAGCGCGAACCTCAGCGGGCAGACCCCGGCCCGCACCGCCGACGACGCGGAGAAGATGCTCGGCGACTCGGTCTCGGTGTATCTGGCCGGCGGAGCGACCGGGCACGCCGCCCCGTCGACGATCGTGGATCTGACCGGCGCCGTCCCGCGGCTGTTGCGGGCGGGCGCCGTTCCCGAGGACCGGATCCGCGCGGTGGTCGGCGTACTGCTGACCGACGAGGACGACCCGGACGGCACGGACGAGCCCGGCGAGGTCACGGCGGACGCCGAGCCCGCAGGGGCCGTGCCGGCGTTGGACATGGCCAAGCCTTCCCTGACGAAGGGGGAGGAGCCGGAAGCCCCGGACGCGGCGGCTGAGCCCGCCCCCGAGCCCGTCGCCGAGCCCGCCGGGCCCGCCGACGGGACGGTCTCCGCCGGGGCCGCCGAGGCCGGCGCGGACGTGAAGCCGTCGCTCACCAAAGAGTCGCTCACCGAAGGCGAGGAGCAGGCGTAGAACGGGGACCGCGCCCGGCCGGCCGGCGGCCCATGACTCACGTCACAGCGGGCTCCGGACCCGCCAGTGGCACGTAGCCTGGCGGGTGTATCGACGTCGTTACGCCGACACAGCGGCGGCAACGGTGAAACTATGCCTGACGTGCGTGGCCGTGTCCGTGGTCCCGCGATTGCCGCGGGGACGCTACTGCTGGCCCTCGCCATGCCCGCCCTCGTGCTCCTGCCGCCCGCCCGCGGCGCCGACGGAACCCACGAGACCGGTGGAACCGACGGGACCAGCGGGACCTCTGGGTCGGCCGAACCCGTTCCCGCGGTGTCCGGGGCGGTGCCGCCGCCGGAAACGGGCGCCGGGGAACTCACGGAGAGCATCGCGACCTACGACGTCGTCCTCGCCCTGGGCACCGACGGGGTCCTGCGCGTCCGGGAGACCATCACCTACGACTTCGGCGATACCGGCCGGCACGGCATCGTCCGGCAGGTGCCGTTCCGCCGCGGCGACCGGCTGTACGGGATCCGCGGCATCAGGAGCAGCTCGTCGACGGGCGCCCCGGCCCGGGTCCGGACGATGAAACTGCTGAACGACGTGCAGATCAGCGTCGGCGGCCTGCAGCGCGAGGTCCGCGGACGCCAGGCCTACGTGATCGAGTACGAGGTCGAGGGGGCGTTCACCCCCCGCCCGGACCACGACGTGCTGGTCTGGGACGCGATCGGGACGAGATGGGACGTCCCGATCAGGAACGCGGCCGTCCGGGTGGAGGCGCCGGTCCCGCTGCGGCACGTGACCTGCGCCGCCGGCACCTCCGGCGCGACGACCCGGTGCCTGCGCGACCGCGACGGCCCCTACGCCGTGGACTTCATCCAGCGCACCCTTGCCCCGCACGAGGGGATGAAGGTCCGGGTCCGGCTGCCCAAGCACGCGGTCGCCGTCCAGCCCCCGCGGTACGTCCCGCCGCGCTGGACCGGCGGCTGGCCGGGCACCGCGCTGCTCGCGCTGTCCCTCGGGACGGTGGCGCTGCTGTCCCGTGGTCCGGTCCCGCGCCGCCGGGCCGGCCCTGCCCTGGCCGCGGCCGGGGCGCTGCTGGCCGCCGCCGACGCGGGCGCCGAGGTCGCGGCGCACGGGCTGTGGGCGTTCTCGCTGGGCGACCGGTGCCTCGCCGGTCTCGCGCTGGTGATCGTCGGGGCCGGGGCGATGCTCGTCCACCGGTTCCGGGCGGTGTAAGCGCCGCGAAGAGTCGCCGGGAGGTTTACAGTTGACCGATCGCGATCGTGAACAGATCGTCCTGCTCAGCCGTCTATAAGGTGACGCGGCCCGGAATCCGGGGGCGGTCCCGGGGGCGGGATGTGAGGGATCGCGCGCACGGGGCAGTCCAACGACCAGCGGTGATCGGTGAAGGAGGCGCAGGGGAGTGCGGGAATACCTGCTCGCGATCCTGGTCGCCGCCCTGGTCGCCTACCTGCTGACGCCGCTGGTGCGCAGGTTCGCCGTCTGGTTCGGGGCGCAGGCCGTTCCCCGCGACCGTGACGTGCACGTCATCCCGACGCCCCGGCTGGGCGGTCTCGCGATGTTCGGCGGGATGGTCGCGGCGCTGGTGGTGGCGACCGGGCTGCCGGAGATGCGCAAGGTCCTCGCGGACGGCGACGTCAGCGTCGCCAAGGCGCTGCTGCTGTCGGGCGGGCTGATCGTGCTGATCGGCATCGCGGACGACCGCTGGGAAGTGGACGCGCTCACCAAGTTCGCCGGCCAGGTCGCGGCGGCCGGGATCTTCATCATGCAGGGCATCCAGATCTATGTGATCCCGCTGCCGACGGGCGAGTCGCTGTCGCTGCCGCCCGCCTACGGCGTGCCGCTGACCGTCCTCGTCGTCGTCGCCACGATCAACGCGGTCAACTTCATCGACGGGCTGGACGGGCTGGCCGCCGGCGTCGTCGGGATCGCCGCGCTCGCGCTGTTCTCCTACGCCTACCTGCTGTCGCGGACGAACGGGCTCACCACGCTGACCGCCGCGACACTGATCGCCGCGGTCCTGTTCGGGATGTGCGCGGGCTTCCTGCCGCACAACTTCAGCCCGGCGAAGATCTTCATGGGCGACACCGGCTCGATGCTGATCGGGCTGCTGCTCAGCGCGTCCACGATCATGCTGACCGGCCAGTTCGACCCGGCGATCCTCGCGAACGGGCTGTTCCCGTTCTTCGTCCCCGTGCTGCTGATCCCGGCGGTGGCGGCGGTGCCGTTCATCGACATGCTGCTCGCCGTGTGGAGGCGCACCAACCAGGGCAGGTCGCCGTTCTCGCCGGACAAGCAGCACCTGCATCACCGGCTGCTGGAACTCGGCCACTCCACCCGCCGCGCCGTGCTGATCATGTACTTCTGGGTCGGGTTGCTGGCCTCCGGGCTGGTCGGCCTCGCGCTGTTCGACGCCGCCTGGATCACCCTCGGGATCACGCTGCTGGTGGCGATCGCCGGTGTCCTGCTGATGCTCCGCAAACCGCGGTCGTCCACCCCGCGCGACCCGCTGGCGTCCCCGCCCCGGCCCGGTCGGTCGTCACGCCATGGCGCGGGTGTTCCGTGACCGGCCGTCTTCGCGCTGACGCCTGAAGCACGGGTTCGCCTCGGCTAAAGTCCCTGGTGGAAGCGTTGCGGAGGTGGGGGTCACAGGCCCGGACGGGCATTACCTCAAGGGTAATTGTGGACGATCCGGACGCTTGTGATACCTTTCACGAACAGAAAACGACCACCGAACGTGACCAGCCGGAGCCCTCATGCAATCCAATGACGCCAGGATGCTCCGCGGCGCCGCGATCCCGACCGCGGCCGCCGGGGTGGGCGCCGTCGTGATCGGCCTGATGGTCGCCGGCGGCAAGGGCGCCCTCGCGGCGGCGCTGGCCGCCGTCGTGGTGATCGCCTTCTTCTCGATCAGCGCGCTCGTGGTCTCGTGGGCCGGCAAGTACTCCGCGCAGACGATGATGCTCGCCGCGCTCGCGAGCTACATGGTCAAGATCCTCGCGGTGATGCTGCTGGTCACGAGCATGGACGGCGTCACGATCTGGAACACGAAGGTCTTCGGCTGGACGGTCATCGGGCTCGCACTGCTCTGGATCGCCGCCGAGTTCCGAGTCGCGCTGCAGCGGAGGCCCTACATTGACGAACCCGAGAACGCGCTGGACCGGAGTCCGTGATGTCCGCGCCACGGACGCCGGTGACCCCAATGGGCTACTCCAATATGACCACCGCGTGGGTGGCCTGCTATCGTCCGGAGCGCGATGAGCGAGCACAAACGTCGGCCGGAGGACGGCCAACGGGAATTCGCCGACGCCGCCTGGTCCGTACCCAGCTACCTCCTCTCCGGGATGATCATCTGGGGCGGGGTCGGGTGGCTGCTGTCCGAATGGACGGGGCAGACCTGGCTGACCCTGGTCGGCGTGGTCCTGGGCATCGGGCTCGCCATCTACCTGGTCTACGTGAAGTACGGTCGCCACTCCCTCTGAGCGGCCCCGCCGCCGAGGAAGCCTTCGTGAAACATCACCACATTGATGAAGGGAACGCCGCGTGAACGCGCTGACGGTCCTCGCCGCCTCCGGTGAGGGGGAGTTCCAGGCTCCGGGGACGGAGCTGTTCGACTTCCCGCCCCTGTTCGCCGGCGGCCCCGCCTGGCTCACCAAGCCCGCCGTCTTCGCGGTCTTCGGCGCGCTGGTCGTCTGCGTCGTGTTCTGGATGGCGTTCGCCAAGCCGAAGCTGGTGCCGAGGGGCATGCAGAACATCGGCGAGGTCGGCTACATGTTCGTGCGGGACGAGATCGCCCGCCCGTTCCTCGGCCGCAACACCGAGCGGTGGATGCCGCTGCTCATGTCGCTGTTCTTCCTGATCTGGATCTGGAACATCTTCTCGGTCATCCCGATCATCCAGTTCCCGATCGCCTCGCACATCGCGTTCCCCGCCGTCCTGGCGATCTTCGTCTACTGCATCAAGGTGTACCTGGGCATCAAGCACCAGGGCCCGGTGAAGTACTTCACGAACATGATCCCCAAGGGCCTGCCGCTGCCCGTCTACTTCCTGCTGGTGCCGATCGAGTACCTCTCGACCTTCATCATCGCCCCCTTCACCCACGCGGTGCGGCTCTTCGCCAACATGTTCGCCGGGCACATGATCCTGGCGTTCTTCAGCCTCGTCGGATTCTGGTTCCTGTTCGAGAAGCCCACGGCGCTCGGGTTCGGGGTCGGCATCATCGGCGTGCTGGTCACCATCCTGCTGACCGTGTTCGAGCTGCTGATCCAGTTCCTGCAGGCGTTCCTGTTCGCGATGCTCGCCGCCATGTACATCCAGAGCGGCCTGCACGCGGACCACTAAGCCCGGGCCCGCAGTGCCCCGGCACGGGGGCCCCAGCACGACAACCTCGATAAAGCCAGACCGGCGGAGACTCCGCCGGCCGACAGAAAAGGAAATGAACCCATGACGGGAGTCCTCGCCGAAGTCAATGGCAACGTCACCTCGATCGGTTACGGCCTCGCGGCCATCGGCCCGGGCATCGGCATCGGCATCATCTTCGGCCAGGGCGTGAACGCGATCGCCCGTCAGCCGGAGCTCACCGGCGTGATCCGCACCAACATGATGCTGGGCTTCGTTCTGACCGAGGCGCTGGCGCTGATCGGCCTGGTCGCGCCGTTCATCTTCCAGGGCATCTGAGCACGGTCCCAGCTGAGGAAGGGCTGCAGACATGATCGGAGCAGCTTCCGTCCTTGCGGCGGAGGAGAACAACCCTCTCGTCCCGCACGCCTACGAGCTCGTCGTCGGTATCTTCGCGTTCCTCGTCGTGATGATCGTCCTGGGCAAGATCCTCACTCCGCGCCTGCAGAAGACGCTGGAGGAGCGGACCGAGGCGATCGAGGGCGGGCTGGAGCGGGCCGAGCGGGCGCAGAAGGAGGCCCAGCAGGTCCTCGACCAGTACAAGGCGCAGCAGAAGGCGGCCGCGGTCGAGGCGTCCAACGAGCGCCGCAAGGCCGAGGAGCAGGGCGCGCAGATCATCGCCCAGGCCAAGGAACAGGCCCAGGTCGAGGCGCGCCGGATCGTCGACAACGCCAAGGCGCAGATCGAGGCCGAGCGGCTGCAGGCGCTGCAGTCGCTGCGGGCCGAGATCGGTGCCATGTCGGTCGAGCTGGCCGGACGGGTCGTGGGCGAGTCCCTTGAGGACAGCGCGCGGCAGAGCCGGGTCGTCGACCGGTTCCTCGAGGAGCTCGAGGACCGCGCTCGCACGCAGGAGCAGATCACATCATGACCATCACGGGAGCGGTGAGCAGGGCGTCGCTGGCCGAGGCCAAGGAGCGGCTGGAGGCGGTCATCCCGTCCTCCGACCTGGCCGAGCTCGGCGGCGACCTGTTCGCGGTGCTGCACCTGATCGACCGCGAGCACGGCCTGCGGCGGGCGGTCTCCGACCCGTCGCGGGACGGTGCCGACAAGGCGCAGCTCGTCCAGATCCTGCTGGAGGGCAAGGTGTCGCCGGCCGCTCTCGGGCTGGTCGCCGACGTCGTCCGGCTGCGCTGGTCCAAGCCTTCGGAGCTGTCGGACGCGGTGGAGGTCCTCGCGGTCACCGCCGAGGCCGCCCGCGCCGAGGCCGACCGGCGGATCGACGACCTGGAGGACGAGCTGTTCCGGTTTTCCCGGGTCATCGAGGGCGAGTCGGAACTGCGCGGTGCCCTCGCCGGGCCGGGCCTGCCGGCCGAGCGCAAGCTCGGCGTGGTGAAGGCCCTGCTGGACGGCAAGGTCACACCCGCGACGCTGACGCTGGTCACCGAGCTGGTGCTGCGTCCGCGAGGACGTAGCCTGGAAGGCGGGCTGGCCGAGTACGGCAAGCTCGTCGCCCAGCGCCGGCAGCGGCTGGTCGCGCTCGTGCGCACGCCCGCCGAGCTGTCGGAGGCGCAGCGGACCCGGCTCGCCGCGGTCCTCGCCGCCGCCTACGGCCACGAAGTACACCTGAACATCGAACTCGACCCCACGGCGATCGGCGGACTGTCGATCGAGATCGGGGACGAGGTCATCGACGGCACGATCGCCGGACGGCTGGACGACGTCCGCCGGCGGCTCGGCGCCGGCTGACGCCGGCGTGACCGGCCGCCGACCGGCGGAGCCGACCCCAAAGGGAGCAAGAGAGGAATCATGGCGGAGCTGACGATCCGTCCGGACGAGATCCGGACCGCGCTGGAGCGCTTCGTCCAGTCGTACGAGCCTGAGGCCGCCGCGCGCGAAGAGGTCGGCACCGTTGTCGATTCCGGCGACGGCATCGCCCACATCGAGGGCCTTCCCTCCGCGATGGCGAACGAACTCATCGAGTTCGAGGACGGTACCCGTGGCCTGGCTCTGAACCTGGACGTGCGTGAGATCGGCGCCGTTGTCCTGGGTGACTTCAGCAAGATCGAGGAGGGCCAGAAGGCCCGCCGGACCGGCGAGGTCCTCTCGGTCCCCGTCGGCGACGGCTTCCTCGGCCGCGTCGTGGACGCGCTGGGCAACCCGCTGGACGGCAAGGGACCGGTCGAGAGCACCGAGCGCCGCGCGCTCGAACTGCAGGCCCCGACGGTGGTGCAGCGGCAGTCGGTGAGCGAGCCGCTGCAGACCGGCATCAAGGCCATCGACGCGATGACCCCGATCGGCCGCGGCCAGCGGCAGCTGATCATCGGTGACCGGCAGACGGGCAAGACGACCGTCTGCGTGGACACCATCATCAACCAGAAGGAGAACTGGGAGTCCGGCGACGAGAGCAGGCAGGTCCGCTGCATCTACGTCGCGATCGGACAGAAGGGCTCCACGATCGCCAACGTCCGCCGCTCCCTGGAGGAGGCCGGCGCGCTGGAGTACACCACGATCGTGGCGGCTCCCGCGTCCGAGCCGGCGGGCTACAAGTACATCGCCCCCTACACCGGGTCCGCGATCGGGCAGCACTGGATGTACCAGGGCAAGCACGTCCTGATCATCTTCGACGACCTGTCCAAGCAGGCCGAGGCGTACCGCGCGGTCTCGCTGCTGCTGCGCCGCCCGCCGGGCCGCGAGGCCTACCCCGGTGACGTGTTCTACCTGCACTCGCGTCTGCTGGAGCGCTGCGCGAAGCTGTCGGACGACCTGGGCGCCGGTTCGATGACGGGTCTGCCGATCATCGAGACCAAGGGCAACGACGTGTCGGCGTACATCCCGACGAACGTCATCTCCATCACCGACGGTCAGTGCTTCCTGGAGTCGGACCTGTTCAACCAGGGCGTCCGGCCGGCGATCAACGTCGGCATCTCGGTGTCCCGGGTCGGCGGCGACGCGCAGATCAAGGCGATGAAGACCGTCGCCGGAACGCTGCGCCTGGCGCTGTCGCAGTTCCGTGACCTGGAGGCGTTCGCGGCGTTCGCGTCCGACCTGGACGCCGCCTCGCGCTCGCAGCTGGACCGCGGTGCGCGCCTGGTCGAACTGCTGAAGCAGCCGCAGGGCAGCCCGTTCCCGGTCGAGCAGGAGGTCGTGTCCGTGTGGGCGGGCACCTCCGGCGAGCTGGACGAGGTGCCCGTCGCCGACATCCGCCGCTTCGAGCGCGAGTTCCTCGACTACATGGAGCGGGAGGAGAGCGGCATGCTCACCTCCATCCGGGAGACCGGCAAGCTCTCCGAGGACGGCCTCACCAGCCTCAAGAACGCCATCACGCAGTTCAAGAAGGGCTTCCAGACCAGCGAGGGCGAGATCCTCGTGGACGAGCCCGTCGAGGCGATCGCGGACGAGGACGTCGAGCAGGAGACGATCACCCGCGTCAAGAAGGACTGACGGCAATGGCCGCACAGCTTCGTCAACTCCGGCAGCGGATCAAGTCGGTCAAGTCGACCGCCAAGATCACGCGCGCCCAGGAGATGATCGCCACCTCGCGGATCGTCAAGGCCCAGCAGGCGGTGACGGCGTCCAAGCCGTACGCCGACCAGATCACGCAGGCCCTGACGGCGCTGGTGAGCCATCACGTCGGGATCGACCACCCGCTGCTCCAGGAGCAGCCGGCCGACACCCGCAGCGCGGTCCTGATCGTCACGAGCGATCGCGGGTTCTGCGGCGCCTACAACGCCAACGTGATCCGCGAGGCCGAGTCCCTGATCAAGGCGCTGCGGGACGAGGGCCGCGAGCCCGTCCCGTACGTCGTCGGGAACAAGGGCATCACCTGGTACCGGTTCCGGGACCGGCCGGTCGCGCAGACCTGGCACGGGTTCAGCGACCGGCCGACCTTCGCGAACGCGGAGGAGATCGGCCGGCGGCTGACCGAGGACTTCCTCAAGACCGACGCCGAGGGCGGCGTCGGTGAGATCCACGTGGTCTACACCGAGTTCGTCTCGATGCTGACCCAGACGGTCCGGGTCACCCGGCTGATGCCGCTGGAGATCGAGGAGGCCGAGTCCTCCAAGGTCCCGCCGGCGTACGAGTTCGAGCCGTCCCCGGCGGCCGCGCTCGACCTGATGCTGCCGAACTACATCGAGAGCCGCATCTTCCACATGCTGCTGCAGTCGGCGGCGTCGTTCCAGGCGTCGGTCCGGCGGGCGATGAAGTCGGCGACCGACAATGCCAACGAACTGCTCGGGGTCTACACGCGCCAGATGAACCAGGCGCGGCAGGCCGCGATCACCCAGGAAATCAGCGAGATCGTCGGTGGCGCTGACGCGCTCGCCGAGTCTGGCGGGGAGTGATAATGACTGCTCAGGTAGAGACGGCGACCGCCACCGGGCGCGTCGCACGTGTCATCGGCCCGGTCGTCGACGTGGAGTTCCCCGCCGACGCCATTCCGGAGATCTACAACGCCCTCAACGCGGAGATCGCGCTGGGCGGCGAGGAGAAGACCCTGACGTTCGAGGTCGCCCAGCACCTCGGCGACAACATGGTCAGGGCGATCTCCATGCAGCCGACGGACGGCCTGGTCCGCGGTGCGCCGGTGCGCGACACCGGCAAGTCCATCGCGGTCCCGGTGGGCGACATCACCAAGGGCCACGTGTGGAACGCCCTCGGCGAGGCGCTGGACGTCCCGACCGCGTCCCTGGAGATCAACGAGCGCTGGGGCATTCACCGGCGCGCTCCGGCCTTCGACCAGCTCGAGTCGAAGACCGAGATGCTGGAGACCGGCATCAAGGTCATCGACCTGCTGTGCCCGTACGTCCAGGGCGGCAAGATCGGCCTGTTCGGCGGCGCGGGTGTGGGCAAGACGGTGCTCATCCAGGAGATGATCCGCCGCGTCGCCCGCAACTTCGGTGGCACCTCGGTGTTCGCCGGCGTCGGTGAGCGCACCCGCGAGGGCAACGACCTCTGGGTGGAGATGGCCGAGGCGGACGTCCTCAAGGACACCGCGATGGTGTTCGGCCAGATGGACGAGCCGCCGGGCACCCGGCTGCGGGTGGCGCTGTCCGCGCTGACGATGGCGGAGTACTTCCGCGACGTGCAGAACCAGGACGTGCTGCTCTTCATCGACAACATCTTCCGGTTCACGCAGGCCGGCTCGGAGGTCTCCACGCTGCTCGGGCGCATGCCGTCCGCGGTGGGGTACCAGCCGACGCTGGCCGACGAGATGGGTGTGCTGCAGGAGCGGATCACCTCGACGCGCGGTAACTCGATCACCTCGATGCAGGCGATCTACGTGCCCGCCGACGACATCACCGACCCGGCGCCGCACACCACGTTCGCGCACCTGGACGCCACCACGACCCTGTCGCGCGGCATCTCCGAGAAGGGCATCTTCCCGGCGGTCGACCCGCTCGACTCCACGTCGCGGATCATGGACCCGCTGATCCTGGGGAACGAGCACTACTCCGTCGCGCAGGAGGTGAAGCGGATCCTGCAGAAGTACAAGGAACTGCAGGACATCATCGCCATCCTCGGTATCGACGAGCTGTCCGAGGAGGACAAGGTCACCGTCCAGCGGGCGCGGCGCATCGAGCGTTTCCTGTCGCACCCGATGTACGTGGCCGAGCAGTTCACCGGCCAGCCCGGCGAGACGGTGCCGAAGGACGAGACGATCGCCTCGTTCAAGGCGATCGCGGAGGGCAAGTACGACCACCTGCCCGAGCAGGCGTTCTTCATGTGCGGTGGCATCGAGGACGTCGAGAAGAAGGCCAAGGAGCTGGAGAAGTAGTCCGCTCCGGCGGGGCCGTCCCTGGCGGGGCGGCCCCGCTCCAGCAGTCGAGGGACGCTCCAGTAGTCGGAGGAACAGACGTGGCAACCCTGAAGGTCGGGCTGGTCTCGCCGGAGCGCGAGATCTGGTCCGGCGAGGCGAAGATGGTGGTCGCCCAGACCATCGAGGGCTCACTCGGCATCCTGCCGGGCCACGCCCCCGTGCTCGGCGTCCTCCTCGACGGCAGCGTGGTGAAGATCGAGCCCGCCGACGGCGGCGAGCCGGTCACCGCGATGGTCGGCAGCGGCTTCTTCTCCATCGCCGCCGACGAGGTGTCGGTGCTGGCCGAGCAGGCCGAGCTGGGCGGCGAGATCGACGTCCAGGAGGCCAGGCGGGCGCTGGAGGACGCGCTCGCGGCCGAGAGCGAGGACGCGACGCCGGAGCGGCGGGCCCGGGCGCGGCTGCGCGCCGCGGGCATCGAAGCCTAGGCGCCGCGCGCGGCGGTTCGGACGGACGGCGGGGGATGTGGGCGAGCACCTGGCACTGGAAGCGGGCGGGGTGCTCGCCGTGCTCATTCTGGTGGCGGCGCTGCTGTACGTCTCCATGAGGGTGCGCCGCCGGCTGTTCGCGCGGGGAGGCGGCACCCTGGAGTGCAGCCTGCGTGAACTTCCCCGGGAGGGCGGAGCCCCGGGAGTGTGGAGGCTCGGCATCGGCCGCTACAGGGGCGACGCCCTGCACTGGCACCGCGTGTTCGAATTCCGCAGCAGGCCCCGGCAGGTGATTCACCGCCGGGGCCTCGTCGTGTCCAACCGCCGCGACCCGGACCCGGAGGAGGCCGAAGGGCTGCTGCCGGACGCGACCGTCATCGAGGTCAGGGACGGCGGCGTGACCCTGGAGCTGGCGATGGGCGCGGCGGCACTGACCGGTTTCCTGGCCTGGCTGGAGGCGGCCCCGCCGGGTCTCCCGGTGAACCTGCGCTCCCCGGAGTGACCGGGCCCGCGATCCGGGGCCGCCCTGCAATTGGGGGCCGCTTCGCAATCGGGGGGTAAGGCGCCGGTATCGAATCGGCGTGGGCGCCGTGCCGTCCTTTGAGGCGGACGGGACGCGGGACCAGGATCGCTCCTGGTCCGCTTCGTCTCCGTCCGCAGGAGTGCACGTGCGCCAGTCCAAGTGGAAGCAGAAACTGCTCACCGGCACCGCCGTGGCGCTGCCCGCCGCCTTTCTGCCGGCGGCCCTCATCCCGTCGGCGCTGCCGGCCGCGGATGCCGCGCCGGCGCGTCCCGACCTGGCGAAGCTGGTCACGTTGAAGGACGTCGAGGCCCACCTGAAGGCGTTCCAGGAGATCGCCGACTACAACGGCGGTCACCGCGCCGCGGGAGGCGCCGGCTACGACGTTTCGGTGAAGTACGTCGTCGGGCGGCTGCGGAAGGCCGGTTTCCGGCCGAAGATCCAGAAGTTCACCTACCCGTACTGGCGGGAGAAGTCCGGCGCGGTCCTCGCCCGGACGGCGCCGTCCAAGAAGTCCTACAAGCGGGGCGACGACTTCGTCGCCCTCGCCTACTCGGGTTCCGGTGACGTGACCGCGCCCGTGATCGCCGTCGATGTCCCGGCCAGGGGCAAGGACGGGACGAGCGGCTGCGAGAAGCGCGACTTCAAGGGCTTCAAGAAGGGGTCGATCGCGCTCGTCCAGCGCGGGACCTGCACGTTCGAGAGCAAGGCCGCCAAGGCCAGGGCCGCGGGCGCGTCCGCCGTCGTGATCTACAACAAGCCGGGGGAGAAGGGGCCGGTGAACGGCACGGTCGGCAAGCCGGCGAAGATCCCGGTCGTCGGCCCCACCCACAAGCTGGGTGCGGCGCTGGTGAAGGACGCGAAGAAGGGCAGGCTGAAGCTGCGCGTGAAGGCCGACACCGTCCACGGGAAGCGGTCGTCGTCCAACGTCATCGCCGACACCGAGCGGGGACGGGCCGACAACGTGGTGCTGCTCGGCGCGCACCTGGACAGCGTCCCGGACGGTCCCGGGATCAACGACAACGGCACCGGCGCCGCCGCGCTCATCGCGATCGCCGCCAAGATCAAGGAACTCGGGAAGGGCGGCCTGCGCAACCGGGTGCGTTTCGCCTGGTGGGGTGCCGAGGAGGAGGGCCTGCGAGGCTCCGCCCACTATGTGGAGTCGTTGTCGGACGAGAAGCGCGACGCCATCGCCCTGAACCTCAACTTCGACATGCTCGGTTCACGCAACGGCACCCGGGGCGTGTACGACGGCGACCACTCCACCGGTGCCGGCACCCGGGCGCCCGCCGGGTCGGGCGCGATCGAGAAGATGTTCCGGGACTACTTCAAGGGCCGCAAGCTGCCGACGACGGAGAGCGAGTTCAAC
This sequence comes from Spirillospora sp. NPDC048823, assembly GCF_043198445.1. Lineage (NCBI taxonomy): Bacteria > Bacillati > Actinomycetota > Actinomycetes > Streptosporangiales > Thermomonosporaceae > Spirillospora > Spirillospora sp. NPDC048823. Next base: position 34,165 of record NZ_JBICUT010000011.1, read on the forward strand.
GGCCGGTCCGACTACGGCCCGTTCGTCGAGCACGGTATCCCCGCCGGCGGTATGGACACCGGCGCAGACGGGGTCAAGACCGCCGCGGAGGCCAAGGCGTTCGGCGGCAAGGCCGGCAAGGTGTACGACCCGTGTTATCACGCGAAGTGCGACCGCCTGAAGAACGTGAACCTCAAGCTTCTCGACACCAACGTCGACGGCATCGCGCACGTCACCCAGCACCTGGCCCGCACCACCGTCGCCGTCAACGGCGGGGCCCGGCTGATCCTGTTCCGTGAACCGTCCTACCGGCCGCTCTGGCAGGGCCCCTACCAGCTCCGCTGATCCGCGGGGGTGACGGTGATGCTGCCGTCCCTGGCGCCCAGCTTGATGCGGTGCGACGACCCGGAGTCCTGGTTCACGGCCGGGTCGATCCGCTCGCCGCCGTTGAACGTGGACGCGGTGATCGCGTAGCTCTGGGCGCCCGGGAGCGCGACCTGGATGGAGCCGTTCTCGCTGTTGGCCTTCACGTCCGTGGGAGCCGAGACGAAGCCGAGCCGGACGCCGCCGTCGCGTGTCTTGGCGGTGACGCGGTCGGCCGTCAGGCCCACGGCTTCGATGGAGCCGTTGTGGGTGTCCAGGTCGGCGGTCTTCACGCTGCCGCTCAGGCGGATGCGCCCGTCGCGGGAGCGGGCCGTCAGCCGGTCGGTGGTGAGGCCGGCGGCGGTGATCGAGCCGTTGTCGCTGCGCAGGTCGGCGGTGGCGGCCCGTCCGGAGACGCGGATCGACCCGTCGTTGGAGCTGAGGGACGCCGAGGTCGCGTTCATGTCGCTGACCTCCATCGATCCGTTGTCGCTGTGCAGCTTCACCGTTCCGGCGAGACCGGACGCGACGATCGACCCGTCGCGGCTGTTGATCTCCACGGGGATGTCGCGCGGGACCTGGACGGTGTAGGAGACCCCGCATCTGGTGGTGCCCATCGTGGCCTTGGCGCACTTGGCCGACAGCGTGAGCGTGTCGCCCGCGGTGGCGTGTTTGACCTTCGGCTTGTTGTTCTCGTTGGACCAGCGCAGCCGTTCGCTGACCTTGATGGCGTCGGTGTCGGAGGCCGTGACCTGCACCCGGCTCCCGTCCCCCTTGATCTTCAGTGCGGTGATGCCGGCGGGCGCGGTGTAGGAGCGGGTCTCCCCGTGCGTGCCGAAGCTCAGGTTCCCGCAGCCGGCAGCCGCCGTCGCCGCGACCGCCAGCATGGCCGTAGCCGTCAGGATCCTCACGTGGTCTCTCCCCTTGTCGCAGTGCGCCCGTACGAACCAAGCCTGCTTTGGACGGGGCGCCGTCACCAGGAGGTGAGCCGGTCTCCGGAGGGTGGGGTTAGCCCCACCCCGCACCTGTCAGCGGTCCCCGCCGGGCTTCCACAGAACGTCGCCGTGCTCGGCGTTGGCGACGCGGCACAGGATGAACAGCAGGTCGGACAGCCGGTTGAGGTACTTGGCCGTCAGCGGGTTCACGCCGCCCTCCGCCGCGTCCGGGTCGCCTTCGGCGGCGGCGCCGTGGGCCTCGACGGCCGCCCAGGCCGTGCGTTCGGCGCGCCGGGAGACCGTCCGGGCCACGTGCAGCAGCGCCGCCCCCGGAGAGCCGCCGGGAAGGATGAAGCTGCGCAGCGTCGGCAGGTTCTCGTTGTGCTCGTCGCAGGCCTCCTCGAGCCGCTCGACGTAGGACGGATCGACGCGCAGCGGCGGGTACTGCGGGTCGGGGACGACCGGTGCGCACAGGTCGGCGCCCACGTCGAAAAGGTCGTTCTGGACGCGGGTCAGCAGCGTGACGACGTCCTCGGGCAGTGAGCCGAGCGCGATCGCGGTGCCGATCGCGGCGTTGGCCTCCTCGACGTCCGCGTAGGCGGCGAGCCGCGGATCCGTCTTGCGGGTACGGGACGCGTCGCCGAGCGCGGTGGTGCCGTCGTCGCCCGTCCGGGTGTAGATCCGCGAGAGCACGACCGGGTTGTCCCTGTTCTTCGCCATGGCCAGAAGCCTAGCGCCGTCGCACGTAGAAGCCCGTTCGGTAGGGTTTCGGAAAGACTCCCGGAGGCCGCCGTGTACGACTACATCATCGTGGGAGCGGGCAGCGCGGGCTGTGTCCTCGCCGCCCGGCTGACCGAGGACCCCTCGGTGAACGTCCTGCTGCTGGAGGCGGGCCCGCCCGACGACGCTCCCGAGATCCACATCCCCGCCGCAGTGGCGTCGATGATCAAGGGACCGTACGACTGGGACTACGCCACCGTCCCGCAGGAGCACGCCGCCGGACGCAGCGTGTACTGGCCGCGGGGGCGGACGCTGGGCGGCAGCTCGTCCACCAACGCGATGATCTACATCCGCGGCGCCCGGCACGACTACGACACCTGGCGCGACTCGCACGGCTGCGACGGCTGGGGCTATGAGGACCTGCTGCCCTACTTCCTGCGCGCCGAGGACCAGCAGCGCGGCGAGATCCCCTACCACGGCGTCGGCGGTCCCCTGCGCGTGGAGGACCTGCGCTACAAGCACCCGCTGACCCGCGCCTGGGTGCAGTCGGCCAAGGCGTACGGGCTGGCCGCGAACCCCGACTTCAACGGCGCCGACCAGGACGGCGTGGGCTTCTACCAGGTCACCCACAAGCGGGGCCGGCGCTGGTCGACCGCCGCCGGGTACCTGCACCCGATCGAGCACCGCCCGAACCTCACCGTCGTCACCGACGCCCTCGCGACCCGCGTCGTGATCGAGGACGGCCGCGCCACCGGCGTCCGCTATGACGCACGGGGCGAGACGATGCTGGCCCGCGCCGGGGCCGAGGTCATCCTGTCGGGCGGCGCGGTGAACAGCCCGCAGATCCTCATGCTCTCCGGGGTCGGGCCCGCCGGCCACCTGCGCTCCCTCGGCATCGACGTCCTGGTCGACTCCCCGGTCGGGCAGGGGCTCCAGGACCACCCGTTCGTGAACGTCATGTTCGCCACCCCCCGCAGCAAGGCCCTGTGGGAACTGGCGAACGCCCGTTCCCTCGCCCTCTACCAGGCCCTCGGACGCGGCCCGTACGCGTCCAACGTCGCCGAGGCGGGCGGGTTCGTCCGGACGGCCGAGGGGCTGCCCGCACCCGACCTGCAGTACCACGTGCTGCCGACGCCGTTCGTCAACCAGGGGCTCACCGATACGGCCGAGCGGCTCCTGTCGGTCATGGTCACCGCGATCTCCATCGCCGGGCGCGGCTCGCTGACCCTCCGCTCCGCCGACCCCCGCTCCAAGCCGCTGATCGACCCCGCCTACCTCGCGGAGAAGGCCGACCTGGACATCCTGGTCGCCGGTGTCCGGCAGGCCCGCGAGATCGCCGCGTCCGGACCGCTGGCGTCCCTGGTCGGAGGCGAGTGGGCCCCGGGCGAGCAGGTGGAGTCCGACGAGGCCATCACGGACTTCGTCCGCCGCGAGGTCGCGACGCTGTTCCACCCCACGAGCACCTGCGCGATGGGCGCGGGCGATGCGGTCTGCGACCCCGACCTGCGCGTCCGCGGCGTCGAGGGCCTCCGCGTGGTGGACGCGTCCGTCATGCCGGCGGTCCCGCGCGGCAACACCAACGCCCCCACCATCGCGATCGCCGAACGCGCCGCCGACCTCATCCGCGGCCGCACCCCCCTCAAACCCGCCAACGCCCCGACCTAAGCCGCGCCCCGGAGGAGGCGAGGCCGCGCCCGGGATAGGCCGCGCCCGGGGTGGCCATGGTCCCGTCCGCTCGGACGTCGGGCAGTATTTTCCCTTTGTCTGGTTGTGGGGGGATTGAGTGCGGGTTGATGCTGGTGGTAACTCCCTGCCGGGAGGGACCCGGCGGGGCATCGATACCCGGGTACGCGGAACGGGGTGTGCCGCGGCCCGACGGGGGAGGCCTGATGGAGGCCACGGTTCTGGAATCCATGCGGACTACGCTGCGCGGCCCGGTCGTCGGCCCACAGGACTCGGAGTACGTCCGGGCGCGCGCGATCTACAACGCGATGATCGACACATCTCCCGCCGCGATCGTCCCGTGCGCCGACGCCGCGGACGTGGCGGCGGCCATCGGCCTGATCCGCGACGCCGGTGCGGAGGCGGCCGTCCGCGGCGGTGGCCACAGCGGTCCCGGCCTGTGCCTGGTGGAGGGCGGCGTGACCATCGACCTGTCGCCCATGCGCTGGGTGCGGGTCGATCCGGACGCGCGCACGGCCGAGGTCGGCGGCGGAAGCCTCCTGAGCGACCTGGACCACGCCGCCCACGGGTTCGGGCTGGCCACTCCCGCGGGGATCGTCTCGACGACCGGGGTCGGCGGCCTCACGCTCGGCGGCGGCCACGGACATCTCACCCGCAAGTACGGCCTCACCGTGGACAACCTGCTCGCCGCCGACGTCATCCTCGCGGACGGCACCTGGGTCACCGCGTCCGAGTCGCGGAACTCCGACCTGTTCTGGGCGCTTCGAGGCGGAGGCGGGAACTTCGGCGTCGTCACCGAGTTCACCTTCCGGCTCCACCCGGTGCGGACGGTCGGGGTCGGCATCACCGCATGGCCGATCGATGCCACACGTGACGTGCTCCAGTGGTACCGCGACTTCCTGCCACAGGCGCCCGAGGACCTGAGCGGCTTCTTCGCCGTCCTCGTCATCCCTCCCGGACCGCCGTTCCCCGAGGAGATCCACGGCAGGAAGATGTGCGCCGTCGTCTGGTGCTACACCGGCGACCCGGACGAGCTGGACGGCGCCCTCGCGGAGGTGACCGCCCCCGGCCGGCCTGCGTTCCACTTCACCAGCCCGATGCCGTACCCGATGCTCCAGACCATGTTCGACGACCTCATCCCGGCCGGTCTGCAGTGGTACTGGCGGGGCGACTTCTTCGACCGCCTCACCGACGAGGCCATCGACGTCCACCACAAGTACGGTTCGGAGATCCCCACCGACCTGTCCACCATGCACCTGTACCCGATCGACGGCGCGGCCCACCGGGTGGGAAGGGACGACACCGCCTGGAGCTACCGGGACGCGACCTGGTCCGGCGTCTACGCCGGCATCGACCCCGATCCCGCGAACGCGGCGACCATCCGGCAATGGTGCGTGGACTACTGGGAGGACCTGCACCCGTACTCGATGGGCGGTTCCTACGTGAACTTCCTCGGCGCGGACGAAAGCGAGGACAGGGTCCGGGCCACCTACCGTGACCACTACGAGAGGCTCGCGCAGGTCAAGGCGAAGTACGACCCCGACAACTTCTTCCGGGCGAACCAGAACATCCACCCGGCCGCACACGCTTAACGGCCCGTCCGGTCTGCCTGGTCTGCCTGGTCTTGCTTGGTTGGCCTGGTCTTGCTTGGTTGGCCTGGTCGGCCCGCTCTGACTGGTCGGGCCAGTCTGACTGGTCTGCCCGGCCTGGGGAGGCCGTGGAAAGAGCAACGCCCCCGTCCGTCCGACGGGGGCGCTGTGTGCGTACAGGCCGCGGGCGTCACCGCTTGATCGCCTTCGCGATGCGAACGCGACGCGCCTTCTTCGCCTCGTTCCGCAGCACCCGTACGCGGTCGTTGATGATCACCTTGCTGAACTCCGGCCGGTTCATGTCCTTCTCCTTGTTCCCGCCGGGCCTCTCTTGGCCCGACATGTACAAGGTTCGTCCTAAGACCCCACCCCCCACATTGGGACGACGCCTTATCTACGCCGCCTAGGACGCCTTAGATTCGTGCCGACCCTCCGGAGGAACCTCAGATGGACGCGCAGTCACGCACCCAGGAACTGGCCGACCACCTTGTCGCGTCCGGGCAGGAGGTCGGCCTCCAGATCGCCGCCTACCTGAACGGCGAACTCGTGGTGAACGTGTGCTCTGGCAAGGCGGACACCACCACCGGCCGTCCGGTCGATGAACGAACCCTCTTCACCTGTGGTCCGGGCCCTGGGCCGGTGTCGACCGTCGTCCATACCCTCGCCGAACGTGGACTGCTCGACTACGCCGCCCCGGTTGCCGCCTACTGGCCGGAGTTCGGCGACCACGGTAAGCACGATATGACGATCGCCCACGTTCTCACTCATTCCGCCGGGGTACCGCAGGCACCGCCCGGCATCACACTCGACGACCTCGCCGACTGGGACGGGATGTGCGCGCGGATCGCGGACCTGCGGCCGCTCTGGCGGGCGGGCACCGCGACCGGTTTCCACGCGCTGACCTTCGGTTTCATCCTCGGCGAGGTCGTCCGCCGGGTCACCGGGCGGCCCGTCTCGGCGGTGCTGCGTGACGAGGTCGCAGCCCCGCTCGGCGTTTCCGGCGACCTGTGGTTCGGCATCCCCACCGGTCACCTGCCCCGGGTAGCGCGGTTCGAGGACGCAGACCGATCGGAACCGATGGCGAACTTCCCTGACGGCTCGCTGTACCACCAGGTGGTCCCGCCATGGCTGCAAGAACACGCCGCACTGGCGAACCGGCCAGAACTGCAGACGGCCCCGTCCGGGAGTGGGGCGACGGCCCATGCTCTCGCCCGCATGTACGCCGCCCTCATCGGTGAGGTGGACGGTGTCCGACTCATCGGCCCGGCCAGGACAGGCCGCCTCTCGAGGGCGATCACGACGAAAGAGGACCGGGTGACCTGGGGCCCGGTCCCGAAGGGACTCGGCTACATGGTCGGCATCATGGGCATGGGCAGTGCGAGCGCCTTCGGCTGGACGTCCGGCAGCGGCGGCTTGGCCTTCGCCGACCCCGATCGCGGATTCTCTTTCGCGTACATGCCCAACCTCCTGACCCTCGCACCGCTGGGCCTCGCCGACGAGGTCGCCGACGCGGTCCGGTTGGCACTGGGCCTGGAAACGGGGACGATCCAGGCCGTCCGGAGGAGGCAAGCGGAACGCGCGGTCCGCCGCCTCCGCACCCGTGTGGCCAAGCGAAGAGCAGCCGACGCCAAGCGCCGCCGGTAGGCGGCCAACACCAGGCGCCGCTGGTAAGCGGCTGGCAGCGGACGCCACTGGTGAGGGGTTGGCGGTAGGCGCTGCTGGTAGGCGGCCGGTCGGGGCGCCGCTGGTGAGGGGTTGGTAGTGGGCGTCGTCGGTGAGCAGATGCTGCTGTGAGCGGCCGATGCCAAGCGTTGCCGGTAAGCCGCTGTCTCGTGCGTGGTGATGGGGAAAGGGGTGGACAGGCGGGCCAGCGGTCTGTCAGCATCCGGTTCATGATCTATGAAAGGGGCGTCGCCGCCCTCGTCCGGTGAGCGTCTTCGCGCAGCGGGAAGCTGCCGACATCCGTGCGGAATGGCTCGGGCATCTGCTGTCCACCGAGCCCGCCGACCGTCCGGCGGCCGAGGCCGCCATCTCCGAGCTCTACCGGCTGATCGGGCTCGATCCACCGCGATTCCACTGGGTCGCCTCCCCTGTGTCCGCCCTGGAAACCGTCCCGCCCGGCGTGCGGCTGCGGGCGTCCGAGACCGTGGACCGTTTCGCCGACTGGCCCCAGCCACTGGGTTTCCGCAGGCTGATCAGCGAACTGACCGCGCAGCTCGACGTCTGCGTCCTCCGGGGCTACCGCCCACTGGACCTGATGTTGAGGCAGTTGGTCCGAGCACCGATCGCGGTTTCCGGCAGCAGCACGCTTGCCATGGCGCTTTGGTCGGTTCAGAGGACGGACAGGCGGAGCGACTTCTGGTACGCGGCTCTTTGCGCGTCCTGGTCCGCCCACTATGACGCGGTTCGCCGGACGTCCGGTGTGGTTTTCACGCCCGAACAGAACCGTCTGCTCGACCTGTGGGCGACGTTGGCCAGGTCCTGCGGCTGGTGGTGGCCGCGCGAGGACGTCTGCGTCGTCTCCGAGCGGCCCGTCGAGATCCACACCGAGGTCTGGGGCGACGAAGGGCAGGTGCGGCTTCATCGCCCGGACGGTCCCGCGTTGCGCTTCGCCGACGGCTGGACCGTGCACGCCTGGCACGGCACGAAAGTGCCGTCCTGGGTGATCGACGACCCGGACGTGGAACGGATCACGCGGGAGACCAACGTCGAGGTCCGGCGGTGTGCGATCGAGAAGATCGGCTGGGGCGACTACATCGACCGGGCCGGGCTGCGGCTCGTCGCCGCCGCGCCCGATCCCGGCAACCCCGGCTCGGAGTTGCGGCTCTACGACCTGCGCGAGCAGACCAGGGTGCTTCTGGCCGTCAACGGCTCCGTCGAACGCGATGGACATCGCCGCCGGTACGGGCTGACCGTGCCGGGCGGCATCGAGGACCCGATCGCCGCCGCCGGATGGACCTATGGGCTGTCCGCCGACCAGTACTCACGACTCGTCCGACGAACCTGAGGTGATTGAGGTGATTCCCATGACCGTGACTCTCGCGTCCCTTTCCCAGCAGACCGGGCTCGCCGTGCTCGACCATCTTGAACAGTCGGTGAGCATCCCCGTCATCGACGGGCTCCAAGCCCAGGGCGACCTGATCGTCATCCCCTTGTCCGAAATCTCGGCGTCTTTGTCGTTCTTGCCGAACGTCACCTGGACGGACGTGCCGCCCGAGGGCGTCGAGTTGCTCCGGGGCGAGGCCGGTGGCAACCCCCACACCCTCGTCGCCGAGCCCCACACCTGCCGCTGGACGAAGAGCGTGTCGGACGGGGGCGGCCTCACCCTCGGCGTCTTCGAGGCGTCGGCCCCCGTCTACCTGCTTCATCCCGAGCACGGCGCCTCCGGCTGCACACCGGGCCGCTACGCCATCCGCCGCCAGCGCGAATACACGGCCGGCGGATGGGGCTCCCGCCTCGTCGCCGACTGAACCATCGGCGCGGCATTCACCGACGGGTTCCAGACTGTCGGGCCGGGCTCATGTGCGAAATGAGGAACGCCGTCGCCCTCGTCCTTTCCGGGCGGGGGCGTTGGCGCTGGCGTCGGCCTTTGCCCGCCTGGACGTTGCGCGTGGCCACCACCGTCAACTTCTGATGGTCCTCGGCCCTGCGGCAAGATCTGAGAATGCGCTCAGCATCTGACTCAGGTGAGTGAGATGAATGAGGGCCTTTCGGGCCTGGCCTTGGCGCGTCTTTTCTTTTGCGGTCTTCTCTGTGGCGTTTCTTGCGGTTGGTCGCCTGCTGCCGGTTGCTCACGGTGGGGTTCCTTAGTGTTGAGCGCGTGGCTGAGGTCTTTTTTTATCGGTTTAGTCTGGTCGCTGTGGGTGGGTGGCTGAGGTGGCCTTCCGAAGGTGGGAGCGCTCGTTTCGCTGTGTCGCCGGTTGCTGTCACGTTGGTTGCGGTTATGGTTCGGGTGGGGTGTTCATCTGCCGGTTCGGTGCGGGGTGCTGTCGGTGCCGCGCTGCGCGCGGAAAAGCGGTCTGCGAGGACGGGTGGTTGCCTTGGGGTGCTGGTGATGGCAAGCCTGGAGCGTGTGCTTGATGCGTGACGCATGCGCGGGCTGGCCATTTCGTGGCGCAGGCTGGAAAAGGTGGTGACAGTAATGTGGCGTGTCCGGATTGTCTGCCGGTATTGGCGGGGGAGTCGCCTATGATGGGGGATGGGAGTTCGGGTTGGAGGTGAACGGTGGTGTCAATGTCGGCATCGGTCACCGCAATTGCGGGTGGGCGGCGTGAATGGGAAGACCGGGAGTGGTTCCCGCCCGGACCGCAATTGGCGATCTGCCTGTCCGGCGGGAAGAACCGCCTGGACGATCTGACCGACGATGAACTGCTCCAGGTCGCGGCGGCGGCCCGGCGGCAGACCTCATGGGCGCAGGCGCGGGAACTGGCCGCGATCGCCGAACTCACCCGTCGCCACACCGCCGATGAGGACGCCGGTGACCCCGACTACCGGATCCTGTCCGCCCGGGAGTCGGTCACCGAAGAGGTCGCCGCCGCACTGACCGTCACCAGCAACACCGCCGCAACCCTGGTCCACCTCGCCGAACAGTTGACCGGCCCGCTGGCCGAGACGGGCGACGCGCTGGGCGCAGGGCAACTCGACATGGCCAAGGCCCGCGTCATCTGCGATGTCACCGACCGCCTTCCCGAAGAGGCGGCCGGTCGGGTGCAGCGCGCCGCCCTGGAGAAGGCGTCCGGGCAGACCACGGGGCAACTGCGTCGCCGCATCAGGAGGATCGCGCAGCGCCTCGCACCCGAAGCGATCGAGGAACGCAAGCGGGAGGCGACCAGGCTGCGGCGGCTGGAGGTGTGGGACACCTCGTCCGGTACCACCGACCTGGCCCTGTGCGACCTGGCCACCGAGGACGCCCACGCCATCTACAACAAGATCACCGCCGCCGCGCACGGCATCAAGACCGACGGCGACACCCGTCCCCTGAACGCCATCCGCGCCGACCTCGCCGCACAACTTCTGCACGGCGTTGAACTTCCCGACGCCATCCGGACCGTCCTCACACAGACGCGCGACGACACCGACCCTGCGCCTCCCGAGGAGGACGAAAGCCCCGCCATCGGTCGTGACTGTGCATCACCCAGTCTGCCGGTGCTGCATGGCCACACCGAAGCCGTGCCGGGCGGCGGCTCTGTGCCATCGTCCGCGGTCGCCGTCCCCGGTCAGCGCTCGGGTAACGTCCGAGGACTCGACGGCGAGGCCGTGACCTACCGGAACGGTGACCCTTCGCCGGCTTGCTCCCCCCAACCGGGCAGTGGGACGGACGCCGGACCACCCTTTCCGGGCACGCGAACCGAATCGGGCGGCACGTCCGACGATCTCGGCATCGCAGCGCTGACGGACGAGGTGGATCGACGCTTGAGACACGTGCACGCACGCGTCCAACCCTGTGAACTGCCTCATGCCATCCGGCAGGCGGTGCAGCGCATCCACGGCCAGTTCTCAGACGCTCGCGACGCGGCCTGTCGGGGTGGCGACGAGGTCCACGGCAGACCCGGCTACCGGCCCTCCGCGGCGATGCGGCGAGAGGTCGAAGCCCGCCACCAGACGTGCGTGTTCCCCACCTGCAACCAGCCCTCACACCGCTGCGACCTGGACCATACGGTGCCCTGGCGGCCCGGAATCACGTGCCGCTGCAATCTCGCACCTCTTTGCAGACGCCATCACAGGCTGAAACAGCGCACGGACTGGAGACTCTTTCAAATCTGGGCCGGACTGCTGATCTGGGTCACCCCGTCAGGCGCCTGGTACATCGTCCACCCCGACCGGCAGTGATTCCGGCACCCCCACACGGCAGAACAGAACGGGGAGAACCACACCGGCCCCGGCAGGACATCCGCCGGGGCCGACAGTGCCGGATCAGAGATCGAGAGTTCCCGCCTTGGCCTGGGCCAGTAGCCCGGCGAAGGCGGTGCGGTCGATAGTGAGGTGGCCTGCCTGGGGATCCTTGCTGTCACGGATGCCGATGAGGGCGGACCCCCGCGCGACTTCCACGCACTGGCCACTCGCGCCGCCGCTGTGGCTGCTTTTGCGCCAGTGGGCGGATGAGAAGTCGGTCGTCTTCACAGTTCCTCCAACGCCTTGCGGATTGCGGCCTGCGAGTCCTCGGCGTTCAGCGCCTTAGACCTGATCAACTCAAACAGTATGCCAAGTTCGGCGACATATCCGTCATCGTCGATCAGGCGCCCGCGTCCACCCGCAGATTCGGCGTAGGCCGTGTCCGGCTCGCCCGCGGAGGACAAGATCATGAATGCGCCCTCCGGGCAGAGTTCGGCGTCCTCCGGTACGACGTGGATGTGGACGTGGGGCAGCTCTGAGAGCGTCAGCAGGTGATCGAGTTGAGCCCGCATGACTTCGGGACCGCCGAAGGATCGACGGAGTACAGAGGCGTCGAGGAGCGCAGTGATCACGAGCGGGTTTTCTCGCTTGAGGACCTCCTGTCGTCCCATTCGCTCGGTGACGAGGTTCTCCAGCTTCTCGGGGTGCTGGCCCGCGCGAAGGACGGCACGCGCGTAGTCCTCGGTCTGGAAGAGGCCGGTGATCACGAAGTTTTCGTACAGTTTGATCAGGTCGCAGTCGGCCTCGGCGTCGATGAACTCGGGGAAGCCCGCCGGGAGGCCGGTCTCCTCGATGACGCGGGGATAGAGGGCCTCGAAGAACTGGTCCAGGCCGAAGACCTCGTCCAGCTTCTGGCAGACCTTGAAGGTCGGGCGGCGGGTGCAGAGTTCGATTCCGCTGACCAGGCTGCCCGAGATGTGGATTTTTGTCCCAAGTGTGGGTTGTGACCAGCCTTTTTCCTCTCGGTGCCGCTTGAGGTGAAAGGCGAAGAATGCTCGGGCCGATTCAGACGGGGGCGGCGTCGGCATGAGAACCCTTTCTATCCGCACAGGGCTTTGTGTGGCCCCTGTATCGCTTGTGGAGACGGACTTATGGCCGAGAGTAACCGGGATGGCTGAGGATTGGAGGCCGAAAAGGAAATTCCCGAACGGCAAAGAGGTCGATCATGGATTTTGTTAAATGCTTCACCGGCGGCAATCTGATCCCCCAGCGTGAGCGGGTCCTCTTCCTGGCCCGGCTGGCCACGTTGTTCGTCCCGGTCACCGGGCTGTTCACGGCGTTCACCGCGGTCGACGGCTACCCCGTCCTCAACGTGATGCCGTTGGAGATCCCCGGCCGCGCGGCAACGGTCGGGTGTGGATACCGCGAGGGACAGTGGTGGTTCTGTTACGCACGCACCGGCGAGCAGATCCGGCCGGTGAACGAATTGGGCGCGGCCGCGCACCAGATCCGGGCGGACGTGGAACGGGCGGCGCCATGACGGACGGGCACGTGTTCGTGGCCGCGCTTGCGCAGCTCCTGCAGGGCCACGGGTACACGGTGAAGAGGACCCGTGAACGTCGGCTCCGGGTCACCGACGGGCCGGATTCGCGTGGTGTGGAGATCGAGTGCCTGCCCCGTGCCGACGACGCGGATCGCTGGTGGTTCAGCTGGGGTGGTGGCATCTGGATGTGCGAGGGAGATCATCTGACCGACGCTCTGGTCCAGGTGAAGACGGCCTTGCGTCGTGTGCCTTGACCGGGACCGCCTTGGCTCCCGGGTCAGCGGAGGAAGACCGCGTGTTCGGGGAGGTGCGGTGTGAGTGTCGGGGGGAGTTGGGCGAGGGCCGCGACCTCCTCGGCCGAGCCGAAGCCGCCCACGTCGTCCCGCAGCCGTACGATGCGTTCGGCCAGGTCCGGTGTCATGTGGGGGATGGTCATGCGCGCGGACGCGGGGGCGTGGTTGATGTCGACGAGGCCGCCGTCGTCGACGTTCCTCGGCAGGTCGGGACGGCCGATGCGCATCTCCCACGCCGTTTGGGGCGAATTCCGGGCGATGTCGGCCGCGCGGGCACGCAGGTCGCGGCGGTGACGTGCCTCACGCTCGGCCTGTTCGAGGGGATCGGGCCGGGCGGACGCGGGGAAGATGCGGCGCCTGATGACCAGGGCGTGGGTCGTGCCGATCAGAATCGACGAGAGATTCGCAAGGACGAACACCGTGTCGGCGGTGGTGCCCGCCGCGCTCTCGGACGTCGCGACCAGTCGCGACTCTGTGTCCTGGTCCGGTCCCCGTCATGGCGGCGCTCCTCGGCCGCTACTGATTCGACGTGCAGCGACACGCTCCGGTTGACCGAGGCTTTCAGGTGGGGGTCAGCTGGTGTTCAGGTGGATTCGGGCCCAGGAGTTGTTCACGTAGCCCTTGGGGTTCCACAGGTGGGCAGGGGATTCGGGTTGGACCGCGCCTGTGGAGTCCCAGGCCCTTGCGGTGACCTCGACTTCGCCCTCGGGGAGGTTCACGGTGGTGTGCCAGTGCTGCCACATCCACGGTTCGTCCCCCGCGTCCAGGTCCGCTTGTGCCCAGGAGCGGCCGCCGTCCAGGGAGACGTCGACCCGGGCGACGGTGCGGTCGTCGCCGGCCAGGGCGTAGCCGGTGAGACGGGTGGGGCCGGGCGGCAGACGCGCGCCGTCGTCGGGGCTGAGGATGTCGCAGTTCAGGGCGATGGGGCCGAGGGAGATGCCGTCGCCCGGCCCGGCGCGGCCGGGGTCGGCCTCGGCGGGAAGCACGCGGTAGGCGGTCGCCTGGAAGTAGTTGCCGGACGGTTCGGCCCGTGCGGTGACGCGGGTGAGCCATTTGACGCTCCGGGCCCCGATCCATCCGGGGACGATCACTCGCAGGGGGGCGCCGTGGATCCGGGGGAGCGGACGGCCGTCCATGGCCCAGGCCAGCAGCACCTCCGGGCTCAGGGCCTTGCCGGTGGGGATGGAGCCGCCGTACGGCTGGGGCGGGTCGGCGAGCGGGGAGACGTCCGGGGCGGCGAAGGCGATGTGCGCGGCGTCGGGGCGCAGGCCGGCGTGTGTCAGGACGTCGGCCAGGCGCACCCCGCTCCAGTGGGCGGTGGCGGTGGCGCCCGGACCCCACGGGGCCTCACCGGGAATGTCGCGGACGTCGATCAGGCCGGCGCGGCGGTTGCCGGCGCACTGCAGCGTCGCCGTCACCTCGACCTCGTCGAACCGCTCGCGCAGGTCTTCCAGGGACAGTTCCAGCCTGTGCCGCACCAGGCCGTCCACGGTCAGCCGCCAGGTGGCCGGGTCGGCGCCGGGAATGGGGCCGTGGTTGCGGACGTAGAACGCGTCCGGTGGCGTCGTGCGGTACCCGGCCAGCGCCGTGCGGGGCGGCTCGGCGTTGAAGGGCTCCCGCTGGTGTACCAGCATGTCGTCCCGCTTCCCCCATGGACTCATGCTGTCGGGGTACCCGTTCCGTGCGGTTGAAGCGGTCCGTGCGCAGGTCGACCCGGGGGTGCGAAACGCGTCTTTACGGGTACGGCAGGCCCCAGTGTCCGAAGCGACGTCTGCCCGGCCGTTCGTTGGGGCGGGGCCGGACCGAGAGGCGAAGGGTGGCCATGGCCGTCAATTTGATGATCAAGGATCGTGAAAGCCCCGCCCCGGCCGGACGGGGCAAGGGAGGCCGGCTGGCGACCCTGGAGCAGGGCGCGAACCTGCTGCAGGAGGCGACCCCGCTCAAGGGCTTCGACGTCTATGTCGTCGGCTTCCACTGCGCGAAGGGAGAACCCGACATGCAGATGGAAGCCCACCACTACTGCCGCGTGGTCAACGACGACCTGCTCCAATGCGTCGTTTTCGACGGCAACACCAAGGACGCCAACCTCGTCGGCATCGAGTACATCGTCTCCGGCCGCCTGTTCGAGACGATGCCCGCCGGGGAGAGGCCCTACTGGCACCCGCACAACTTCGAGGTGCTGTCCGGGCAGCTCGTCGCGCCCGGCCTGCCCGACGCCGCCGAGAAGGCGCTCATGAAGCAGCTGATGAACTCCTACGGCAAGACATGGCACACCTGGCACACCGGCGGGCGGACGGGCACGGATCTGCCCTATGGCGATCCGAAGCTCATGTGGTCGTTCAACCGTGACGGTGAGTGCGACGAGGAACTGCGCCGCGACCGCAACGAGGCCATGAGTGTGGACACCGCCGCCAAACGTGCCGACCGCCAGTCCTTCCTTGGCATCGCAAGGCCCCAGTGGGGCGTCGACGAGATGAAGGACGACTTTCCCCACACCGCCCCCATTCCAGGCGTCACCGACGTTCGTGACGCAGGCGAACCCGGCACCAAGTCCTGACCTGGAGGGCGGCCCGATGTTCTTCCAGCAGTTCTACCTCGAAGGTCTGGGGCATGCTTCGTACCTGCTGGGGTCGGAGCAGACCGGAGAGGCGCTGGTGTTCGATCCCCGGCGGGACGTCGAGGACTACCTGGCGCAGGCGCGCCGCCAAGGGCTGCGCATCCGGTACGCGCTGGACTCCCACGGCCACAACGACTACCTCTCCGGGGTGACGCAGCTCGCGGTCCGCACCGGCGCGGAGGTGTTCGGCGCGGCCACCGCGGACCTCGGCTATCGGCACCGGCCGCTGCGCGACGGGGAGCAGTTCGAGATCGGCGAGATCGGCATCGAGGTGCTGCACACCCCCGGGCACACCCCCGAGCACATCAGCCTGCTCGTCCACGACCGGGACGCCGGCTCGGACGAACCGGCGCTGCTGCTGTCCGGCGGTGCCCTGCTGGTCGGTGATCTGGCGCGGCCCGACCTGCTCGGCGGGCGTGCGGAAGCCGAGGAGGCCGCCCGCGCCCTCTGCGCCACCGTGCAGCACAAGATCCTTTCTCTTCCCGACCATGTGGAGGTCTTCCCGACGCACGTGGCCGGGTCGCTGTGCGGCGGAAGCATCGGAAGCCGGCTGTCCACCACGGTCGGCTACGAGCGGCGCACCAACGCCCGGCTCGCCGATGCGGGCGACACGGCCCGGTTCGTCGAAAACTGCCTGTCCCTGGAGGACCTGCCCGCCGTCCCGCCGTACTGGCGCAGGATGCGCGCGAGGAACCTGGCGGGAGTCGAGCCCATCACCCTGATCGAGGAGCCGGCCGCTCTGCCGGTGGAACAGGTCAAGCAGGCCCGCGACGACGGCGCCGTGGTGCTGGACGTGCGCGCCCCGGAGGCGTTCGGCGGGGGCCATGTGCCCGGCGCGCTCAACGTCGGCCTCGGCTCGTCCTTCGCGACCTGGGCGGGGACCGTGCTGCCGGAGGACGCCCGCGTGCTCCTCGTCTTGGACCGGCCCGAGGATCTGTGGACGGTGATCTGGGACCTGCTGCGCGTCGGCTACGAACCGCCCATCGGCTGGCTGTCCGGCGGCATGGCCGCGTGGCGCACCGCCGCCGAACCACTGGGGCGCGTCCCGCAGATCACCGTCCACGAACTCCGCGACCGCCTGCGGGCCGGCGAGGTGAACCTGCTGGACGTCCGCCAGCCCGCCGAATGGTCCGCCGGACATGCCCCCGGCGCCGCCTTCATCACCGGCGCGGACCTGCCCGAACGACTCGGCGAGGTGCCCGGCGGCAAACCTCTGGCCGTGACGTGCGGTTCCGGGTACCGCTCCTCGGTCGCCGCGAGCCTGCTGGCCGGGCACCGGGACGTGCCGGTCCTCAACGTGCTCGGCGGGATGACGGCGTGGACGGCCGCCGGTTTTGACCTCGACCGCACTTGAGGTCGTACGTTCGGGCGGCGAGGTCAGACATCGTCCGAAGGGGATCTCCATGACCACGACCGTTCCCGTCACGGTACTGGGGCTCGGCCAGATGGGATCGGCCATCGCCGAGACCTTCGTCAAGCGCGGCCATCCGACAACGGTTTGGAACCGCACCGCCGGCAAGGGCGCGTCCCTGGCCGGTGTGTCGGTGTCCGCGAACGCGGCCGAGGCGGTGCGCGCGAGCCCGCTCGTGGTGGTCTGCGTCCTCGACTACGACGCCGTCGACGAGGTTCTCGCCGGGGTCGGCGGCGCGGTCGCCGGCAAGGCGCTGGTGAACCTCACCAGCGGCTCTCCCGGGCGGGCACGGGCGACCGGACGGTGGGCGGCCGAGCACGGCGCCCAGTACATCGACGGCGGGATCATGGCCGACCCGCCGGATCTGGGAACGTCCAACGCGTTCATCTCCTACAGCGGTTCCCGCGAAGCGTTCGATGCCCATGAGCCGACGCTGCGGGAACTGGGCAACGGCACGTTCTACGGCACCGACGCAGGATCGGCGTCCGTGGAGTTCATGGCGCAGGTCGCGACCGGATACGAGTTGCTCATCGGCTTCCTGCACACCCTCCGGCTCGTGCAGGCGGAAGGGGTGGATCCGGCGGAGTTCGCCGAGCGTGTCGCGGAGTCGATGGCCGCCGGCTATCCGCCGCTGATCACCGCGATCGGGAAGGCGGTCCGCGACGGCGAGTTCCCGCCGGACCTGGGCCCCCTGTCGGTGCAGGCCGCGCTGATGGACGATCTGATCGACCACCGGCGGTCCCTCGGCGTCGACGTGACGCGGATGCGCGAGGTCAAGACGCTCATGGACGAGCGGATCGCCGCCGGCCACGGCCACGAGGGTTTCTCCAGCCTGTTCGCTCAGCTGCGCGGCTAGGCGACCTCCACGAAGCCCAGGCGGTCGTACAGGAGCCGGGCGCGGCGGTTGCGGCGGGTCACGGCGAGGGACAGGGTGTCGTGGCCCTGCTCGGCGAGGGTGTGCATGACGGCTTCGATCAGGCCGCGTCCGATGCCCCGTCCCGCATGGGACGGGCTGACGAACAGGAACGCCAGGAGCGGAAGGTCCTTGTAGAGGGTGACGAGGGCCCCGGCGACGGGACGCCCCTCGGGATCGGCGACGAACGACGCTTCGCGCAGGAAGGTGCCGTATTCGCCGTCCAGGGTGAGCTGGATTTCGCGTTCCGCGCCTTCGGGGTCGCCCACGTCGGCCTCGTCGGGTGTCCCCCGGTAGGCGTCCCACATGAGGGCGGCGAGCGCGGGGACGTCGTCGTCGGCGAACAGGCGGAAACCGCGTGCGGGCGGGGGCGCCGCGCGCAGGGACGCCTGGAGGCGGCTGCGTACCGGTGCGCCGAACGTCCCTGATGACATGGTTTCGAGTCTAGGCCGTGCCCCCGCCGGGTCCCGGCGGGGGCGCGCGGGCGTCAGCGCTTGTAGCGGCGGCCGTGGATCATGTTGATCAGGCCGAGGACGCGGGCCATCTCCTTCTCGGTCCGCTCGAAGGACGTCAGGTTCATCGTCGCGAACCGCTGCCGGGTGATGGCCTTCGGGCGGGTGAACTCGCGCAGGCCGTCCGCGCCGTGGATGCGCCCGAAGCCCGACTCGCCGACGCCGCCGAACGGCAGGGCGGCGACCTGGGCGAACGCGGCGAACGCGTTGATGGACGTCATGCCGGAGCGCATCCGGCGGGCGACGTCCATAGCGCGGGACCTGTCGCCGGAGAAGATCGTCCCGGCGAGGCCGTAGCTGGTCCGGTTGGCCTTCTCGACGGCCTCGTCGAGGTCCTTGACGCGGTGGACGGTGATGGTCGGGCCGAACGTCTCCTCGCAGACCGCGGACGAGTCGTCCGGCACGCCGGTCAGCACGACCGGCTCCACGTACGGCTTGCGGACGGACTCGGCGCCGCCCACGACGGCCGTGCCGCCCTTGTCGAGGGCGTCCTTGATGTGGCGTTCGATGATGTCGAGCTGCGACGGCATCGTGATCGGGCCGTAGGCGGCCTCGCGGTCGAAGCCGGGACGCAGGTCGCGGGCCTTGTCGGTGAGCTTGCCGAGGAACTTGTCGTAGGCGTCGTCGACGACGTAGATGCGCTCGACGCCGATGCAGGTCTGGCCGGCGTTCGACATGGCGCCCCACAGGGCGGCGTCGGCGGCGGCGTCGAGGTCGGCGTCGGAGTCGACGATGCAGGCGTCCTTGCCGCCGCACTCGGCGACGATCGGGGTGAGGTTCTCCGCGCAGGCGGCCATGACGCGCTTGGCGGTGCGGGCCGAGCCGGTGAAGGCGATCTTGTCGATGTCGGGGGACGAGGACAGCGCCGCGCCGGTCTCGCCCAGCCCGGTGACCGTCTGCAGGACGGGGTGCTCGGGGACGACGGCGGCGACCAGTTCCTCAAGGAACACGCCGACGCCGGGGGTGAACTCCGACGGCTTGAACACGACGGCGTTGCCGGCGGCGAGCGCGTAGGCGATCGAGCCAATCGGGGTGAAGATCGGGTAGTTCCACGGGCCGATCACGCCGACGACGCCGAGCGGCTGGTACTCCAGCACGCACTTCTGGTTGATCGCCATCATGCCGGGGTAGACGGTGCGCGGGCCGAGGGTCTTCCGGGCGTTGCGGGCGGCCCAGTCCAGGTGGGAGATCGCCATGATCGTCTCCAGCTGGGCGTCCTGCAGCGGCTTGCCGGTCTCCTGGTGGATGAGCTCGGCCATGCGGTTGAGGTTGCGGGCGAGCGACCCCTTGACGTTCAGCAGCCGCAGCCGGCGCTCCTTCCAGCCGAGGGCGCGCCACCACCCGGCCGCCTCCCGGGCGCGCTCGACCGCCGCGGCCACGGCGGCGGCGTCCTGGACGGGATGCTCGGCGACGACCTCGCCGGTGGCCGGGTTCAGGGACGCGAAGGTTTCGGCGCTCTCCGTGGCCACGGACATGGGGAACCTCCCGGGAGGAGCCTGGTAAGTGGTTGCTTGCAGAGATGTGCTCGCTAGTAAATCACCCTATGTCCCGGGTGGGCACCCCCGGCCTCACGTCGTCAGTTCTGCCACCACTGGAAGAGCGAGTGGCCGAACTGGATCGGGAACTCGTCCAGCCCCAGCGCGCCGGTGAGGTTGAAGATCACGTTGAAGAAGGCCCCGTTGACCGGCCCCAGCCACAGCAGGGCGATCAGGATGAGGAAGGCGTAGCCGCCGTACGGGGCGACCTTGTCCACCCACCGGCGCGGCAGATACGGTTCGATGATCCCGAAGCCGTCCAGCCCGGGGACCGGCAGCAGGTTCAGAACCGCGGCCGTGACCTGCAAGAACGCCAGGAACGCCACGCCCAGCCAGAACACGCCGTGATCCTGGTGGGCGAAGTTCTTGTACAGCACCGCCAGCATGATCGCGAACAGCGCGTTGGACAGCGGGCCGGCCGCCGAGATCAGGCTGTGCCGCAGCCTGCCCGGGATCCGGTGCCGCTCGATCCAGACGGCGCCGCCCGGCAGGCCGATCCCGCCGAGCACGATGAACACCACCGGGATCAGGAAGCTGAGCGTGATGTCGGAGTACTTCAGCGGGTTCAGCGTCAGGTAGCCCTTGGAGACGACACTGCGGTCGCCCGACCGGTAGGCCATGTAGGCGTGCCCGAACTCGTGCACGCACAGCGACAGCATCCAGGCCGACAGGACGAACCCGAACAGCGCCAGCCGCGCGGGCTTGGCCGGATCCTCCCCGTACCGCCAGGCGATCAGGCCGCACAGGACCGTCGCCCCCACGATCGCGAGGAACACCGGGCTCGGCCGGACGGCCGCACCCCCCCGCGTCCCGTGCGCAGTCCCCTCCATCGCCCTGGCCCCTCTCGCCCACGCCGTTCCGCCGGTGCCCCGACCGGTCTTCGAAGCTACCTTCTCGCCGGAGTCACGGTGCCGCGATCACCGGAACGACATAGGTGCGCAGGAAGCGGCGCAGCCCGTCGGCGTCCCGGTCGCGGTCCATGACGATCAGCGAGGTGATGATCCGGAAGAGGAACTCCACCGTCCCCTCCACGTCGATGTCGGCCCGCAGCGTCCGCTGCCGCTGTGCCTGCTCGAAGTAGGGGCGCACATAGTCGCAGCACAGCGCCAGGATGTGCTCGGCCGCGCCCGCCACCGCCGCCTGCATGTGGCCCGCCGCCTCCGGCACGAGGAAGTGCGCGACGGTCGGTTCGCCGCGGACGTACTCGACCGCGTCCATCGTGCCCTCGACGATCGCCTCCGGCACCGACCGCTCCCGGCGCAGCCGCTCGGCGAGCCGGTCCAGGAACCGGTGCAGGTCGCGGACCAGCACGGCCAGGATCAGCTCGTCCCGCCCGCCGGTGACACTGCGGTACACCGTCGCCCGGGACAGCTTCGCCGCGGCCGCGATGTCCTCGACCGTGGTCTTGGCCACGCCGAAGCGGCCGAAGCACTCCTGCGCGGCCTCGATGATCCGCTCGCGCGTGGCGTCGGTGCTGACCGGGGGCATGCCTGCAGATTACCGGCCGCGCGCCGACCCTCAGTCCAGGGAGTATTCCAGGGTCCAGGTGTGGGCGCCGTCCTCGGTGACGGTGATCTGGCCGGTGCCGCGGATGCCCGCGAGCTCGCCGGTGCCGGACGTGGGGACGATCAGCCACCGCAGCCACTGCGTACCGGGCGTCCCGTCCTCGCTGCCCGCGCTGTGCTGCAGGACGAACGCGCCCTCGCGGCCGTGCAGGATGCCCTGGACGTGCTCGACCCCCACGTAGGCGACGGGCCCGGCCGCGGACTCCACGGTGATCAGTTCGGTCGTGCTCGTCCCGACGAGATCGCCGTGGAACGTCTTGCGGACGGTGACCCGGGTCAGTTTGGTCCCGCCGCGCTCGTCATAGGGCTTGTCGGCGTCCCAGGCGTCGATGTCGAAGCTGCCGCCGGCTTGGAAAGTCATGCCCGCAATGATGCCGTCCGCACCGGCGCCGCGGGAGGTCCGATCAGAACAGGGTGCCCTCGTGTTCGATGCCGCGCAGCGCGTCGTAGTCGAGGGTGACGCAGTCGATGCCGCGGTCGGTGGCGAGGACGCGGGCCTGCGGCCTGATCTCCTGCGCCGCGAACACGCCGCGGACGGGCGCGAGGTGCGGGTCGCGGTTGAGCAGCTCCAGGTAGCGGGTGAGCTGCTCGACGCCGTCGATCTCGCCGCGCCGCTTGATCTCGATGGCGACCGTGGCACTGCCCTCGTCCCGGCAGAGGATGTCGACGGGGCCGATCGCGGTGGGGAACTCCCGGCGGATCAGCGACCATCCGTCCCCGAGCGTGGTGATGTGCTCGGCGAGCAGCTCCTGCAGGTGCGCCTCCACGCCGTCCTTCTGCAGGCCCGGGTCCACGCCGAGTTCGTGGCTGGTGTCGTGCAGGATCTCCTCGATGGTGAGGATGAGCCGCTCACCGGACTTGCCGTGCGTGACCGTCCAGCGGGCGATGGCGCCGTTGTCCTCGTAGCTCTCCTCGCGCAGCGAGCAGGGCGGGTTCATCCAGTTGAGGGGCTTGTAGGCGCGGTCGTCGGCGTGGACGCTGACGCTCCCGTCCGACTTGATCAGGATCAGGCGGGGGGCCATCGGCAGGTGGGCGGTGAGCTTGCCGGCGTAGTCGACGCTGCACCGGGCGATAACGAGACGCACGCCGCCCAACTTTAGCGGCGCGGCCGGGCGCGCGGGCCGGATCGGCCGCGGACGGCGAGGGCGGCGACGGTGGCGGGTCGCTAAGGCGGGACGGCCGCGGATCTAAGGCGTCGTGCCGATGTGGGGGCGGACGCCTTAGGACGAACCTCTTGGATGTCGGGCCCGTCCGTGGGCCCGGAATCCAAAGAGGAGGGGCCGTGTACCACCACGACATCATGCAGTCGATCATGCGGGAGCGGGCCCGTGAGATGCGGGCGGAGGCGCGGGCCGCAAGGGCCGGCCGGCTGGCGCGCCTGGCCCGCGAGTTCTGGGCCGACCAGGCCGAGCGCGGCGCGGCCCGCCCGGCCCGGCGGCGGCCGTCCGAGCACGGTGCGGCGCCCGCACGGTGACCCGCCCCCGGCCGGAGTGTCCGGCCGGGGGCGGCGCGTAGCGAAATGAAAATCTTTGTCAAGCCTGGAATTCTCCGGGCGTCGTGATTAGCGTCGCGTGTGGGAGTCATCCTCCGTCTGGCGAAAGGACCCCCGCATGTCTCTTGACGTGACCCCGGAACTCCTGGAGACGGCGCAGAAGGGCGAGGTCGGCGACGCGGCGTTCGTCGAATGCATCAGAACGTCCCTCCCGTACGCGTGGGACATGATCAGCGGGCTGGTGGCGCGGCTGCAGGTGGACGGCGGAGACTTCGCCGACAACCTGACGCCGCCGCCGGACGAGCAGGCCCGCGGTCAGCTGCTCCGCGTCCTCGCGAGCGACGCCATGCGCGGCACCCTGGAACGCTACTTCGGCGTCAGGCTCGCCTTCCAGAACTGCCACCGCGTGGCGGTCTTCCCGGCCGGCGAGTCGGACGCCCACCGGACGTTCGTGACGGCCCGCGAACAGATCCTCAACCAGTCCCCCGAACTCCGCGACTGCTGACCGCTTCGCCGACCTGCGGCGTGCCGCCCTTGAGAACGGCCTCATCAGGGCGACACGCCGCAGGTCAGCGTGTGGCGGCGCGGACCTTGGGGAGGACGTCGGCGCCCAGGCGGGCGATGTTGTCCAGGGTGGCGGCGCGGGAGCCGGCGGCTTCGACCAGCAGGATCAGGTGCCGGATTCCGGTGCGTTCGACGGTGGTCACGAGCGATTCCACGCAGTCGTCCGGTGAGCCGACGGGATGCAGATCGCACATGAGGCGCGTGTAGGCGACGGGGTCACGGGACGGCCGTGGACGGTCGTCGATGGGAACGTATCCCTCCAGCCCTGGGCCCAGCCAGCGCGGCATCTCGTCCATGAGGGTCTTCACGGCTTCTTCGCGTGTGTCGGCGACCTGGGCGACATGGGTGGAGATGTGCGGAGCCTCCGGGCGGCCGTGGCGGGCGACGGCGGCGGCCTTCTCGTCGGGTCCGACATGCATTCCCAGCAGCATCGGCAGGCCGCGTTCTGCGGCGAGCGCCTCGGTGGCGGGGGATGTGCACGCGACCGCCACCGGGGGCGGGGCAAGCGCGCGCGGGACGACCGGAACCTCGCGGAAGCGAAAGTGCTCGCCGGACCATGCGACCCGGTCCGAGCGCAGCCAGGACAGAAGAAGGTCGAGGGACTCGGCGAAGCCCTCCTCATAACGGGGGAGACCGGTGCCGAACACCTCCAGGTCCCGCCACGGCCCGCCGCGTCCGACGCCCAGGCGGAAACGGCCGCCGGACAGCAGCGACAGCATCGCCGCCTCCTCGGCCAGTGCCACCGGGTGCCGGGTGGACAGCACGCTGACCGCCGTCCCGACATGGACGCGGCCGGTGAGCGCCAGGATGTGCCCGGCGAGGACGGTCGCCGACGGGACGACCCCGTAGGACATGAAGTGGTGTTCGGCCAGCCAGACGTCGTCGAACCCGGCCCGTTCGGCGGCGGCGGCGGCTTCGACGGTCCGGGCCAGGGCGGCGGCGTCCCGCTGGGGACCCGAGCGGGAAGTTTCGTTGGGCGGGTGGCGGGTGGCGAGGAGGAAGATTCCGAGGCGCACGTCCCCGTCGTACCCGCCCTCGTGGGCGCGCGAGCGTTTTGGGAGACTGCCGTCATGACTGGTGGTTCGTTCAGCAGAGTCGGAGTCGTCGGACTGGGCACGATGGGCGCGGGCATCGCCGAGGTGCTGGCGCGCGGCGGCCTCGCGGTCGTCGGCATCGAGGTGAACCAGGACGCGCTGGAACGCGGGCGCGGGCACCTGGAAAGCTCGACCGGACGGGCCGTCAAGCGCGGCAGGCTCACCGAGGACGCGCAGCGCGAGATCCTCGGCCGGGTCGCGCTGTCGACCGACTTCGCCGACCTCGGCGACTGCGACCTCGTCATCGAGGCCGTCCCGGAGCGGCTCGACCTGAAGCGCAAGGTCTTCGCCGAACTGGACCGGGTGTGCCGGGACGACGCCGTCCTCGCCACCAACACCTCGTCGCTGTCGGTCACCGACATCGCGGTCACCACCGGACGTCCCACCAAGATCGTCGGGGTGCACTTCTTCAACCCGGCGCCCGTGATGAAGCTCGTCGAGGTCATCGCGACCGTCCTGACCGAGCCGGACGCCGTGACCCGCGTCGCCGGCCTCGTGGCGGGCCTCGGCAAGACCCCGGTGACGATCGGGGACCGCGCCGGCTTCGTCGCGAACCGGCTGCTGTTCGGATACCTGAACCAGGCCGCGTCCATGCTGGAGTCGGGGCACGCGACCCGCGACGACATCGACACCGCGATGAAGGTGGGCGCGGGCCTGCCGATGGGCCCGTTCACCCTCATGGACCTGATCGGCCTCGACACCTGCCTGGAGGTGCTCGAAGCGATCTACGCCGAGTCGCGCGACCGGCGCCACGCCGCATCCCCGCTGCTGCGCGAACTCGTCACCGCCGGGCTCCTCGGCCGCAAGACGGGCCGCGGCTTCTACACCTACGACACGTCCGCCGCCGAACCCGCGGCGGAGGCGGCCGGCGGCCCGAAGCCGGTCGTGGGCATCGTCGGCGTCGGCCCCCTCGCGGACGCGATCGCCGCGCTGTGCGACCGGGCGGGCGCCGAGGTCCGCGACTCCGCCGCCCGGTTCGCCGACTGCGACCTGATCGTCGAGGCCGCGGAGGACGCCGAGGCGGGGCGTGCGCTGCTGTCCGCCGCCGCCCAGGCCGCCAAGCCCGGTGCCGTGCTGGCCGTGACGTCGGTGTCCGGCCCGGTGATCGAGCAGGCGATGGCGACCGGCCGTCCCGCCGACGTCGTCGGCCTGCACCTGCCCGACCCGGCGGGCACGCTCGCCGAGGTCGCCGCCACGGTCGCGACCGACCCGCGGATCGCCGACCGGGCCGCGGACCTCGCCGGACGCCTCGGCCTCACCGTCGTGCGCTGCCGCGACCGCGCCGGCTTCATCGTGGACGCCCTGCGCTTCCCGTACCTGAACGACGCCGCGGCGATGCTCGGCGCCGGATACGCCGACGCCGACTCGATCGATGCCGCGATGACGCTCGGCTGCGGCTACCCGACGGGCCCGATCGCCGACCTCGACCGGCTCGGCCTGGACCGCGCGGTCACCGTCCTGCGCGCCCTGCACGCCGAGACCCGGGACCCGGCCCTGGCCCCCACCCCGCTCCTCACGGAACACGTGACCGCCGGAAGCCCGCTGTACTGAATATCCTCGAAGGCATGAGCCCCCGGAAGAATCGTCGTGCGCTGTCCGGACGTCCCTCGCGGGGCGGCGGGGGAGTGTGGGCGCAGGAGACCGAGGAGGGCCCGGACGGCGCATGGATCGTCCGGGCGATCTCCGGGGCCGCCGCGACGAAGGCGTACCGGTGCCCGGGGTGCGACCAGGAGATCCCGCCGGGCGTCGCGCACGTCGTCGCGTGGCCGGCGGACGACCGGGGCGGCGAGGACCGCCGGCACTGGCATCGCCCCTGCTGGCAGGCCCGCGGCCGGCGTTCGCCCCGCATCATGCGTTCGCGTGACGCGCCGCGCTTTTAGCCCTTGACCGGGGTTCGTCCCCGAAATGAACAGAGGAGAGCCATGGCGGAGATCAGGGCGGCGACGGTGCTGCCGGCGCGGCGCGAGGAGATCACGCTGCACACCTCCGACGGGCTGAAGCTGGTCGGTGAGATGGCGCTTCCCCTGGACCGGCCGCCGGTGGCGACGCTGGTGTGCCTGCATCCGCTGCCCACTGCTCAGGGCATGATGGACAGCCACGTCCTGCGCAAGGCGTCCTACCGGCTGCCCGCGCTCGCCGGTGTCGCCGTGCTGCGGTTCAACACACGCGGGACGACGTCGGCGCGCGGCACGAGCCAGGGCGAGTTCGGCGAGGGGGAGACCGAACGGTTCGACGTGGCGGCGGCGCTGGAGTACGCCGAGTACCACGATCTGCCGCACCCGTGGCTGCTCGGCTGGTCGTTCGGCACCGAACTGGCTTTGAAGTGGGGGCGTGACCCGCTGGTCGAGGGCGCGATCCTGCTGTCCCCGCCGCTGAGACGGGCGGGTGACGCGGACCTGGACGCCTGGGGCGCCGACGGACGGCCCGTCGTGGCGCTGGTCCCGGAGTTCGACGACTTTCTGCGTCCGGCGGAGGCGCGGGAGCGGTTCAAGCGCGTCCCGCAGGCCGAGGTGGTCGCGGTGGAGAACGCCAAGCACCTCTGGGTGGGCGAGCCGTACGTCCGGATCGTCCTGAACGAGATCGTCAAGCGGGTCGCTCCGACGGCGGCCCCGCTCCCCACTGAATGGGACGAACCGGGCGAATAACCTCATGCGGCCGATCGCGGCCACTCTCGTAACGCATGACCCGATAGCGGGTAACGATGGGCTTAGTGATCGCGTTCACGGCGGCCCGACCGGGACGCCGTGAGGAGGGACCGCCCATGACCGTGCAGCTGTACGCCAGGGATGTCGGAACCGGCACGCCACTCGTCCTGCTGCACGCCTTCCCGCTCTCCTCGGCGATGTGGCTCGGCCAGCGGGAGGGCCTCGCGAACCGGTTCCGCGTCATCACCCCCGACCTGCGCGGCTTCGGCGGTTCCGTGCTCGGCGACGACGAGCCGTCGATCGACGCGATGGCCGACGACGTCGCCGGTATGTTCCGGCGCCTCGGCGTCGGCCGGGCCGTCGTCTGCGGGCTGTCGATGGGCGGCTACGTGGCGATGGCGCTGTGCCGGCGGCACCCCGACCTCGTCCTCGGCCTGGTGCTGGCCGCCACCCGCGCCGCCGCCGACGCCGACGCCGTCCGGGAGGCCCGGCTGCGGCAGGCGGGCCGGCTCGAACACGACGGCACCACGCAGATCCTGGTGGACGAGGTCCTGCCCGGCCTCGTCGGACCCACCACGCTGCGCCAGCGCGCGCTCATCTACGGGCGCGTGCGCGGACTCGTCCAGGCCACCCCGCCGCACGCCGCCGCGTGGGCGCAGCGCGCCATGGCCGGACGCCCGGAGGCGTTCGGCACACTCCGCGGCATGCGGGTGCCCGCCCTCGTCATGATCGGAGACGAGGACGCGCTGGCCACCGAGGACGAGGCCCGCGCCATGTCCGACGCGCTGCCCAACGCGGAACTGCTGGTCATGCCGCGCGCCGGGCACCTGTGCGCGGTGGAGCAGCCGGACCTGTTCAACCAGGCCGTGGCGGAGTTCGCCGCCGCCCTGGCCCGCACCAGCCGCTGAGCGTTCGGCGGGTGGCTAGATCACCTCTTGCCGGGGCATGACGACCTCGCGGATCAGCAGTGAGATCGCCGCCGCCGTCGGGATCGCCAGCAGCGCCCCGACGACACCGAGCAGCGCCGCGCCGACCAGCGCCGCCACGATCGTCACCGCCGGCTGCACGTCCACCGTCCGTTTCATGACGCGCGGATACACCACGTAGTTCTCCACCTGCTGGTAGAGCACATAGAAGATCACGCAGGCGATGAGGTCCGTGGTGTCGCCGGTCAGGAACGTCACCAGGGACACCACCACCGCGCCGATCGTCGCGCCGACCAGCGGGATCAGGTCGGTCACCGCGACGATCAGCGCCAGCGCCAGGGCGTACTTCACCCCGAGGACCGACAGGAAGATGTACGACGTGACGCCCGCGATGAACGCGATCGTGAACTGCCCGGCGACGTACCCGCCGATCCGGTCGAGTATCTCGTCGCCCAGCAGCGCGACGCGCGCTCTTCGGGAGCGCGGGGCGAGCTGGTAGAAGAACGTCTTGATCTGCGGCAGCGAGCTGAGGAAGTACAGCGTCAGGATCAGGATCGTGATCGTCTGGAAGACGCCGCTGACCGCGACCTTGCCGATGCCGGTGGCGGTGTCGGTGAGGCTGTTCTGGAAGTCCGGGCTGTTGACGGCCTTCTCGGCGCGGTCCAGGAGCCCGTAGCGCTTGTCCCACTCGGCCAGCGTCTTGTTGTTCTGCAGCTGCTCGACGTACTCGGGGATGCTCTTGCGCAGCTCGGTGACCTGCTCGGTGACCGGCTGGACGAGTGAGGCGACGAAGCCCGCGAAGAAGAGGATCACGACGAGGAACACCGTCGCGACCGCCGCGCCGCGCGGGAACCCGAACTTGCGGAGCCGGTCGACCGCCGGGTTCAGGCCGACCGCGAGGAACATCGCCACCACGATCATCACGATCACGGACTTGGCGTTCGTCGCGGCCCGCACCAGCAGCCACGCGGTGATGACGCCGAGCGCGGCGGTGAACCCGAACACGAACGGGTGGGCCCGGCCGAGCGGCTGGCCGGGCCGCCCGAACGGGAACAGGTGGTCGACGCCGGCCTCGCGCCTGCGCTGCTCCACGTCGTGCGCCGGGTCGGGCGCGTCCGAGGCCGGTGGCGCCTTTCCCGGCGCCGGTACCGGAGCCGGGAGGTTGACGGGCGTGCCGGTGGCCGGGTCCCGCTCCCCGGACGGCTCGTCGATCTTCTCGGGCTTCAGCGCACCGCTGGGCGCGACGGCGTCCTTGCCCGGTTCTTCTGGTTCCCCCGGCCCGCCGGCCGTCGTGTCGTCGTCCGCGGTGTCGTCGTCCGCGGCGGTGTCGTCCGTCGTCGTGTCGTCGTCGGCGGGCGGGGTGGGAGCGGGGACCTTGCGGCCGGTCGCGGGACCGCCCTCGCCGGGTATCGCCTCCGGCCCGTCCTCGTGGGGGGTCTCGTTGGACACGCCGCTCTCCTCTTCCATCCTGCCGTGGTCATGCCGCACGCCGCGTCGCGGGCCTGGGCCGCGCTACAGGGTGAGACGACGGAAAGCCTAGAGGCGTTTCCGCTGCCTCTAGGCTTTCCGTCACGTTCGGGCCATTGTCAGATGACGGTCACTCCTGCCACCAGTCCTCGTCGTCCTCCTCGGACTTGGCGGCGGGGGCGGCCTGCTTGGCGGGCGCGGCCTTGCCCGCGGGCTGCTGCTGTCTGGGCTGCTCGGCCTGCTGCGCCGGGGCCGGCTTGGGCTCGGCCGCGGGGATCGCGGCCTTCTCCGGGGGCGCGGCCAGCTCGGCGTCGCCGCCCAGGTTCGGCGCGACACCGCCGATCAGCTGACGCAGCTGGTTGAGGTGGCTGGTGATGCTGTCGCGCTGGCGGGTGAGCTCGTCGACCTGCCGCTGCGCCGCCGTCCGGACGCGGTCGGACTCGGCCTTGGTCTCGGCGAGCAGCTGCTCGGCCTGCGCCTTGGCCTCGGCGATCACATTGTCGGAGTTCTTGCGCGCGTTGGCCATGAGCTGCTTGGCGTGCGAGTCGGCCTCACGCCGTGTCTGCTCGGCCTGCTGGGTGGCCTTGGCGGCCCGCTGCTCGGCGGACGCGGCGCGCTGCTCGGCCTCGGCGACGAGCTTCTGCGTGGCGGCCTGGGCATTGGAGTGCCGCTCGGCGTCCTGCCGGTCGGCCTCCTCGCGCCGGGCGGCCAGCTGGATCTCGAACTCGGCCTCGGCCTGGGCGCGCTGGGCCTCGCTCTCCTCCAGAATGCGCTGGGCCTGGGCCCGCATCTCGTCGGCCTGCCGCTTGGCCGTCGTGAGGATCTCGTCCCGCTCGCGCTTGGTGGACGCGCGCAGCTGCGCGACCTCGCGCTCGGTCGTGGTCCGCAGCTTGGCGATCTCGCGCTCGGCGCCGGCGCGCTTCTCGGCGACCTCGTGGTCGGCGGTGGCGCGCAGCTTGGCGACCTCGCGCTCGGTCGTGGAGGTCAGCTCGTCCGCCTCGCGGCGGGCGGAGGTTCGCACCTCCTCGGCCTCGCGCTCCGCCGCGCCGCGCATGTCGTCGCCCTCGCGCTGGGCGTTCGCGCGCAGTTCGGCGGCGTCGTTCTCGGCGGTGGCGCGCTGCTCGGCGGCATCGACCTTGGCCGCGGCCTTGATCTCGTTCGCCTCGGAGCGTGCGGCCTGCACGAGCTCGGTGGCCTGCTCCTCGGCGAGCCTGAGCAGCTGCTCGATGCGCGCGCCGAGACCGGAGTAGGTGGGACGTTCCTGCTCCTGCAGCTGACGATGGGCGTCCGACAGCTCTCGCTGCATGGCCTGTGTCTGCTCGCGGGTCTGCCGGACCTCGTTGTCGAGCGTCTTGATGTGCTCGTCGACCTGGTGCCGGTCGTAGCCGCGGAGCACCACGTCGAATTCGCGCGGGGGCGTGTCTTCAAAGAAGTTGCTGAGCTGGGCGTCGATGTCGGACTGCATGTGGCTCAATCCTGATGTGACGGGGCTACGGGTAGTTCCGGGGACCGGTTGATCGCCTGACATGACGGGCGCAGTGCCCCAGACCTCTTCCGGCGACTGAAGCGTACTCCGGACGCTGCCGTGTTGGGGGCTCATCTTGACGCGCTGCGTATTTTGTCCCTTTTGTGTACCTGACCTCCGCGTGGGTCGCCGCCCAGGTGCGGGCACCACAAATGCACCAGATGTGGCGCAACGGTCACACAGCGGCGGTCAGTACCCCGTCGTCGGCGACAGTGATATCGAACACGTCACGATCCGATCGCGCCCCTGCGGCGCCGCCGCTCGAAGATCACGCGCGTCCGTCAGCGCTTCTGGACGAGCTCGGTCAGGACGCCGTGGCAGTCCTTGGGGTGCAAAAAGTTGATCAAGGATCCCATGGACCCGTTGCGCGGCGCGTCGTACAGGACCCGGACGCCCTTGCCCGCGATGCCGGCCGCCTCCTCCGCGACGGTCCCGTCCGTCCCGAACGCGATGTGGTGCACGCCCTCGCCGTTCTTCGCCAGCCACTTGGCGACCGCCGAGTCGTCCCGGATCGGCTCGATCAGCTGCAGATAGCTCGCCGCCCCGTCCCCCGTCTCGTTGATCTTGAGCATGCACTCCCGGACGCCCTGCTCCTCGTTCACCTCGAAGTGCGCGTCGGTGAAGCCGTAGGTCGCCTTGTAGAACTCGACGGTGGCCTCCAGGTCATGACACGCGATGCCGATGTGGTCGATACGGGTCAGCATGGGCTTTCTCCCTACTCGGACGGCCAGGCGGGGGCGAACGGAACCGAACACGGTTCTCCTGGGTATGGTGGCAAACGTCGCCGCAGCACCACCCTGGAGGCCCCCTCATGACCGCCACGTCCGTGATCGTCGCCGGAGCGCGCACCCCCATCGGGCGCCTGATGGGCTCGCTGAAGGACTTCTCCGCGGCCGACCTCGGAGCGCACGCGGTCAAGGCGGCGCTGGAGCGCGCCGGGGTGTCCGGCGACCAGGTGCAGTACGTGATCCTCGGCCAGGTCCTGCAGGCGGGCGCGGGCCAGATCCCGTCCCGGCAGGCGGCCGTCAAGGCGGGCATCCCGATGAGCGTCCCGTCGATCACGATCAACAAGGTGTGCCTGTCCGGCCTGGACGCGATCGCGCTCGCCGACCAGCTGATCAGGGCCGGCGAGTTCGACATCGTCGTGGCGGGCGGGATGGAGTCGATGACCCAGGCCCCGCACCTGCTGCCCAAGTCGCGCGGCGGCTACAAGTACGGCACCGTCGAAGTCCTCGACCACATGGCCCACGACGCGCTGACGGACGCGTTCGACGGCATCGCCATGGGCGAGTCGACCGAGATGCACAACGCGAAGCTGAACATCTCGCGCGAGGAGCAGGACGAGTTCTCCGCCCGCTCCCACCAGCGCGCCGCCGAGGCCACCAAGAACGGCGTGTTCGACGACGAGATCGCCCCAGTGGAGATCCCGCAGCGGCGTGGTGAGCCGATCGTGTTCTCCGCCGACGAGGGCGTGCGCGGCGACACCACCGCCGAGTCGCTGGCCAAGCTGCGTCCCGCGTTCAGCAAGGAGGGCACGATCACCGCCGGCTCGTCCTCGCAGATCTCCGACGGGGCCGCGGCGGTCGTGGTGATGTCCAAGGCCAAGGCCGAGGAACTCGGGCTGACGTGGCTCGCCGAGATCGGCGCGCACGGCAACGTCGCCGGCCCGGACAACTCGCTGCAGTCCCAGCCGTCCAACGCGATCAAGCACGCCCTCGGCAAGGAGGGCCTGAGCGTGGACGACCTGGACCTCGTCGAGATCAACGAGGCGTTCGCCTCCGTCGGCATCCAGTCGATGCGCGACCTCGGCATCGGACCCGACAAGGTCAACGTCAACGGCGGCGCCATCGCGCTCGGCCACCCGGTCGGCATGTCGGGCGCCCGCATCGCCCTGCACCTGGCCCACGAGCTGAAGCGCCGCGGCGGCGGCGTCGGCGCCGCCGGCCTCTGCGGCGGCGGCGGCCAGGGCGACGCGTTGCTTATTCGTGTCCCGACCCGGCCGCTCGCCTAGCGGCTCACGACCGATCGGTGCGTCTTACTGCGGCTTGGGCTGGTGGACGGTGACCGTTGTGAAGCCCAGGGCCTTGAGCATGTTCTCCAGCATCGCCTTGGTGTTGGCGTCGGCGCGTTCCTTCAGGCCGCTCTGGGCGGCCGCCGTCTGGATCTTCTGGGCCGCCAGGACGTAGAACTGCTGCTGGTCGGCGGGGTTGCCGCTGAAGAAGTCGCCGAAGCGGTCGAGCAGGCCGCGTTCGGTGGCGTGGACGTAGCTGTGCTTCGGGTCGAGGTTGGTCTTCTCCAGCTGGGCGGGCGGCAGCGTGATGGTCGCGGACGTCCGGTCCGCGTTCACCTTGACGGCGCCCGAACCGAGCTTCGAGAAGTCCACGTAGGCGTCGACGGAGCCGTTCCCGACGAACAGGGTGCGCTCGCCGCGCAGCGACCCCGGCAGGAACTTGGCGTCCTTCTCCAGGTCTACGATGACCTGGAAGTTGCCGCTGGCAGCCTCGTAGCGGTGCAGGTCGCGGATGGACTTCAGCAGGACGGGCCCGCTGCGGTCCTTGGTCTCCACGCCGAACGGGTTCAGCCATCCGGGGAGACCGCGCAGTGCCTGCTGGGCCACGAGCACGACCGCGATGGTCGCGACGATGAGCAGGACCGGGGTGATCATCCCGCGCCGCGAAGCGCGGGACCGGACGGTGGACGCCTTGCGGGGTGCGTCGTTCTTCTGTTCCGGGCGAGCCATGTACGGGGGCATTCCCGGCAGGAACGTCTCGTACCTGGCGTGCCGGTTAGGTCGATGTGAGCGAAGCCATACCGTGGGGCGAAACCCCTGGCGGGGGCAGTTGCGTTGGGACGGGTGTGGACATGATTCGTGTTTTCCGCCTCGTCTCCATCGCCGAGGCGGCCTCCTTCCTCCTGCTGCTCCTGGTCGCGATGCCGCTGAAGTACGGTGCGGACGCGGAAGTGGGCGTGCAGCTGATGGGGCCGATCCACGGAGTCCTGTTCATGGCCTACGTCGGGATGGTCTTCCTCGTCCGTGAGGCGCTCCGCTGGGACTTCAAGCGCACGGTGCTGGCACTGGGCGCCGCCGTGCTGCCGGTCGCCCCGTTCCTCGTGGAGCGCTACTGGACCAGGCCCGCGAACTCGACCGCAGCGGGCGCCGCGCCTGCCGCGCGCTGACGGTGATGAACTTCTGCGTGGTCGCGGCCGGCTGGGGGTCCGCCGCGGCCGCGCAGAGGATGACCGGGCTCGGCCGGCCCGGCCGCGGGGCTTGGGTGTCCGCTGCGGCCGCGCAGAGGATGACCGGGCTCGGCCGGGCCGGCCGCGGGGCTTTCGGCTCGCGGTGACCTCGCGTCCTTCGCCGCGCGTCCGGAGTGCTTAGACTGCTCTGCCGGGCGGCGGGTCTTGCCGGTCCGGAAGTCGGCGGGGCCGAGCGAGCAGGCCCGGTAGTCGGCGAAGTTGAGCCGCAGCCAGGCGCGGCGCCGGGATTCGCTCCAGGACGCGAACCGGCGTGCCGCGCGGGTGTCGGCGATGACGGGAGGGACGTCGCCGAGAAGCCACGCGTCGACCAGCGCGCGGTAGCCGTTCGGCGAGGCCGCGCAGGCCCGGGCGTCTCTGAGGCTTCGGCTGATCTGCCGGACGGCCCGCGCCGCGTACCCGGGCGCGAGTTCCTCATCGAGATGGACGGTGGCGACGCCGTCCTCCACGGAGACGGGGGTCCCCGCGGGACGCTGCTCCACCTTCGTGAACGCGCCGGGGGTGTCGTTCAGGCGCGCGGCGAGGGGAGTGGCCGCCGCCATCAGCCGGGGCAGCGCGTCCCGCAGGGCGGGGTGGACGCACACGGTCAGCGGCCATTCCCTGCAGACCGGCGCCGCCGCCACGGGCGCGACCGTCCCGCCGGAGCCGTACAGGCCGTGCGTGGCGGTGACCGTCGCGGCCAGTGCAACCACAAGCGGGAGAACGAGCAGGAATCGCCGCGTCGCCCACATCACATAGCCGAGGATCAGCGCGGTGGTCAGGCCGACCGTCCAGGTGACCTGGTCGACGAGCACCTGCGGGCGCAGGGTGGTGAACAGGGCGATGTGGTCGAACGCCGCCGGGGGAAGCAGGCTCCACCACGACACGCCCGGGACGCGCAGCGCGGCCCACAGCGATGTCACGGCGAGGATCAGGGCGGCTGTGGCGCGGTGGGGGACGACGCGTCCGGCCAGGTAACCCACGACGACGTGCAGGACGAGTGAGCCCGCACCGGCGACGATGCCCATCGGGTGGGGATGCCCCGACTGGCCTTGGAGCAAGGTGACGGCGACGACCACGATCGTGACCGCGATGTAGGAGACCAGCGCGGCGGCGGACAGCAGCAGCAGGTCGAACAGCACACCGGTGGCGGGGGAGCGCGCGGTGAGGTCGCGCAGATAGTCGAGGGGACGTTCCCGTACCGCGGTCCAGGCGGCCAGTCCCGCGGCGACGGGGCCGAGGAAGCGGACCGAGTTGACCAGTGCGACGACGGTGTTGTCCCAGTACGCGACCGACGGGCACAGCGACAGCACGGCCGCCGCCGTCCCGACCGAGGTGAGGACCGGCACCGCGACCAGCAGTGCCGTGCGACGGGCGTCCAGCCGGAGCACCCGCCCCAGGTCAGACACCGGTGGCGCTCCCGGCGGGCGGCCGCCTCGCCCGCAGCCCCGTCAGCTGCGGCAGCGGCACGCTGGGCAGCGTCATCTGCGGCAGCGCCGGCCGCGCGGGCCGGCGCTCCGGGGGCACGAGCGAGGGCACCGGTTCCGCGGGTGCCACCGGATCCGCCGGGTCGGCGCCGCGGCGGTCGGCGGCGGTGCGGCCGCGGCGCGCCGTGGCGGACCGGGTGGGCTGTTCGGTCAGCCGGCCGCGTGCGAGCGTGAGGAGGCGGTCGCACCATCCGGTGAGCGTCCCGCCGGCGTCGGCCGTGACCATCACCGTCGGGGCGAGAGTGCGCAGCACCGGGATCAGTTCCGCCATGGCGGAGGTGAGCATGTGGTGCCCGGGGCCGCCGGCGCCGGTGGGCCACGGTTCGGCGGCGGCGCACAGTTCGCCGAACGGGTCGTCCAGGAACACCGCGTCGGGCTCGTGGACGCACGCGGCGGCGAGCCCGGCCCGCAGCCGGACGTCGGGCGGCAGCAGCGCCAGTTCGGTGCCGGCGGCCTCGGCGAGATCGAGCCGCCGCACCATGGAGCGCGCGGCGGACGCGCTCGTCCGCTTGTAGTAGGCCGCGTACTCGACGAACTCCCCGGCCGTCATGTGCTCCGCCCGGGTGAACCGCGCCGGCAGGTATCCGATCCGGGCGCGTGCGGCCCGCACGCCGGTGGTGTGCGCGACGTCGTGCCCGAGAATGTGCAGCACGCCGGCATTCGGCCTGCGCAAGGTCGCGAACGTGGCCAGCAGAGTGGATTTACCGGCGCCAGGTGGACCGGCCAGGCCGACCACGCCTTCGGGTACGCCGAAGGTCACCGGGCGCAGGAGCCACCGCCCCCCGCGGCGGACACCCATTCCTCGGGCCACGATCACGGAATGATCCGCGATCACAAGTTTCCCCCCATTGCTCGTCATGCGTTCGCGGCGGCGGGCTGCGAGCCCGGTGACCGGGTGCGCCGGTGGCCTCGGTCCCCCAACCCTGCCACGCGGTGCCCGCCGGGCCGGGCCGCCGTACGGCGGTTCCGGCGCGCCGGTCGCTTTTGCCGTGCCGCGATGCATCGACATCGTGACTATAACCGGGCTTGGTGATGGCTGCCAGCAATCTTTTTGCCTTTACGGCAGGACGCCTGGATTCTTTGCCCGCCGCACCCTAGGCGAGAATTCGAAAAGGCGGGCAATTGCCGAACTGGGCGCAGAATCGGGACGTGCCGGGCGTCCAGTGCGGACGCCGCGCTCCGCTGGGAGCGTACGGACGCGCGGTCGCACGCGCTCATGAGGCAGGATGGTCCCATGCCTTCTCGGGACTTTTCGTTGCACGGGGCCATCGATCTGGGGGCGCGCCAGTCGGCCGCCAGGAAGCAGCAGGAACGCCGGGCCCAGGGCGGCGGCGCGTCCGCCGGTGCGGGCGCCCCCGCCGGCCAGTACGTCGTGGACGTCACGGACGAGACGTTCAACACCGAGGTCGTGGAGCGGTCGCAGTCCGTTCCCGTCCTGGTGGACTTCTGGGCCGAGTGGTGCGGTCCGTGCAAGCAGCTCGGGCCGATCCTGGAGAAGCTCGCCACCGAGGCGGCCGGCAAGTGGGTGCTGGCCAAGGTCGACATCGACGCCAACCCGCAGCTCGGCGCGTACATGCAGCAGATGGGGGTGCGCGGCATCCCGTTCGTGGCGGCCGTCGTCGCCGGGCAGCTGCTGCCGTTCCTGAACGGCGCGGCGCCCGAGCCGCAGGTGCGCCAGGCCATCGACCAGCTCTTCGAGGCGCTGCGCAAGGAGGGCATCCTGCCGGACGCCCCCGAAGGCGAGCAGCCGGTCGCGGACGAGGCGGGGGCGCTCGCTCCCGACCCGGTGTACCAGCGGGCCGAGGACGCGCTGCAGCGCGGCGACCTGGACGGCGCCAAGACGGCCTTCGAGGACATCCTCGCCGCCGACCCGCGCGACGCCCAGGCCAAGCAGGGGCTCGCGCTGGTGGAGCTGAGCCTGCGGGTTCGGTCGCTGGACGCCGAGGGCGCCATCCGGGACGCCGGCGCGAAGCCCGGCGACGTCCAGGCGCAGATCAGCGCGGCCGACGTGGAGATGGTGTCCGGCCAGATGGAGCAGGCGTTCGACCGGCTGCTGACCGCGGTGCGCGGCAGCGCGGGCGACGACCGCGACGCCGCGCGCAAGCACCTGCTGTCGCTGTTCGAGCTTCTCCCGCCGGACGACCCGCGCGTCGCCAAGGCCCGCCGCTCCCTCCAGTCGGCTCTGTTCTGACCGGTTACGTGCCGGTCTGCCGGTTCTGATCCGTTCTGACCGAGGTCGAGACGGGCATGATCCGGATGTGAGCGCGGGCCGGGACGAGCCGCGCGGATCGGGACACCCGACCGTGATGTTGAGCGTATGCTCGATGACAACGACCGCGCCCGGACGGCCTACGTGAAGCACTTCTACGGGGCCGACCCCGCCGATCCGCGGCTCTACCACCTCGTGATCGACTCCACGGGGCTGCCCGTGCCCGCGACCGTCGAGCTGATCGTCGTCGCGGCGCTGGCGCTGTGAGCCGCGGGACGGTCCGGGCCGCGGCCCCCGGACGCACCGTCCCGGACGCATCGTCCCGGCCGGAGCGGCGCGCACGGGACATCGACGACCCGTAGCAGAGGGAGCAGTTGCCGTGGCGAGCGTGCCAAGCGTGTCGTACTCGATCACCGTCCGGCTGGAGGTCCCGGCGGGCGGCAGGGCCGTCAGCCAGATCACCCACGTCGTGGAGAACGCCGGCGGCATCGTCACGGCCCTCGACGTCAACACCGCCGGCCACGAGACGCTGCGCATCGACGTCACGATCGCGACCCGCGACACCCAGCACGCCGAGGCGATCTCCGGCGCGCTGGAGAAGATCGAGTCCGTCAAGATCCACAAGGTCAGCGACCGGACGTTCCTGATGCACCTCGGCGGCAAGATCGAGATGCAGTCCAAGGTGCCGCTGCGCAACCGCGACGAGCTGTCGATGGCCTACACGCCCGGCGTCGCCCGCGTCTCCCTCGCCATCGCCCGCAACCCCGAGGACGTCCGCCGGCTGACGATAAAGCGCAACAGCGTCGCGGTCGTCACCGACGGCTCGGCCGTCCTCGGCCTCGGCAACATCGGCCCGGAGGCCGCGCTGCCCGTCATGGAGGGCAAGGCTGCGCTGTTCAAACGGTTCGCCGGGATCGACGCGTGGCCGATCTGCCTCGACACGCAGGACACCGACGAGATCGTCCGGACCGTGCAGATCCTCGCCCCCGCGTTCGGCGGCATCAACCTGGAGGACATCTCCGCGCCGCGCTGCTTCGAGGTCGAGGCCCGGCTGCGCGAGCTGCTGGACATCCCCGTCTTCCACGACGACCAGCACGGCACCGCGATCTGCGTGCTCGCCGCGCTGACCAACGCGCTGCGCGTCGTCGGCAAGGACATCGGCTCCGTCCGCATCACGATGGCGGGCGCGGGCGCCGCCGGCAGCGCCATCCTGAAGCTGCTGATGTACGCGGGCGCCCGCAACCTCGTCGTCTGCGACGCGCTCGGCGCCGTCCACAAGGGCCGCGGCGACATGGACGACTCGCTCTGCTGGATCGCCGACCACACCAACGCCGACGGCTACTCCGGCGACCTGCGCGGCGCCGTCAAGGACGCCGACGTGTTCATCGGCGTGTCGGCCCCCGCCATCCTGAACGGCGGCGACATCGCCACGATGAACGACGACGCGATCGTGTTCGCCTTGGCCAACCCCGAGCCCGAGGTGTCACCGGACGAGGCGCGCGAGCACGCCGCCGTCGTCGCCACCGGCCGCAGCGACTACCCCAACCAGATCAACAACGTGCTGGCGTTCCCCGGCGTCTTCCGCGGCCTGCTGGACGCCCAGGCCGACATCGTCACCCTGGACATGCTCGCCGCCGCCGCCAAGGCCCTCGCCGAGGTCGTCACGCCGGACGAGCTGGGCCCCAACTACATCGTCCCCAGCGTCTTCCACCCGGACGTGAGCAACTTCGTCGCCGGCGCCGTCCGCGAAGCCGCCGGCGGCCGCCCCCGCACCGAAGCCTGATCGACGCAACGACCCCCGGCCACCAGAGCACGGCTCGTGACGGGGGTTCCAGCGGGTCGGCCCCCTGGGCTACTGAGACTTGTTCGGGAAGATCTGGTCGCGGCGGCGGGGCCAGATTCCGCCGTACCAGAAGATGATCGCGCCGGTGACGATGATGGCGACGCCGGTCGCGCCGCGCGCCCACAGGACGGCGTCGGGCCCGGTGTGGGGCAGTTCCTCCGGCGGGGTCTTGGTCGGCGCCGCGCCCGCCTTCTCGCAGTTCGCCTTCACCGTCTTGCTCTCGATCCGCTTGTTGGCCCAGGTGACGGTGATGCGGGTGCGGCGGTCCTCGCGGAGCTCGACGGCCACCGACCGGGTCGAATTAGCGCGGATCTCGCCGGGGATCGCGGCGGTGCCGTCGTTCTTCTCGACGCTGAAGTCCTCGTTCTGCTTCCCGGAGTTGCGGATCGTGACCTTCACCGTGCCGGCCGGGCAGGACACCGACCCGATCGAGGCCGTCACCGGCCGCGCCGGAGGCTTGGGCGACGGCGACGTCTTGGACGGGCCGGGCGACGGCGAGGTCGCCGTACCGGACGGGCTCGGGCTCCCGGACGTGGTGGCGGAGGTGGAGGCACGTGACTCCGGTGACCCCCAGTCGAACAGCATCGGGATCAGGAGGAGCGCCCCGATGACGAAGAACACGGCGGCGATGACGACCCTGGGCAACTGCACGCTGTCCTCCCCGGCCCGCCGGGCGCACACCAAGCGGGTGGCCGATGATGCTAGATCATTCTTAACCTAGGTCCTTGTGATGCCGATATCCCCATCGATAGGAATGCGTAACAGGCTAACGAGAAGGGGGACGTGCCGCCGGAGGTCCGCGCAACGCATGATGGAACCCATGGAAGACGGCATCAGGGTGGGGCTTCTGCTGGTGGCGACCCCTCAACTGGAGGATCCCAACTTTCGGCGCAGCGTCGTCCTGCTTGTCGAGCACGACGGTGACGGCGGCACGCTGGGCGTTGTCCTCAACCGGCCGACGGAAATTCCCGTCGACCGTGTGCTGCCGCCGTGGGCCGAGCTCGTCACCGGGCCGGCGGTGGTGTTCCAGGGTGGTCCGGTCGGGCTGGAGAACGCGTTGGCCCTGGCCCGCCTCCCCGGGGAGGACGAGCCGCTCGGATGGCGCGCCCTGGACGGCGGCGCCGAGGTCTCCCGTGTGGGTCTCGTCGACCTGGAGGCCCCTCCCGGTCTGCTGGCGGCCGAGCTGCTGCAGCTGCGGGTGTTCGCGGGCTACGCCGGATGGTCGGCCGGGCAGCTGCACGCGGAGATCGAGGACGGCTCCTGGTATCTGGTGCCGGCCGAGGCCGGGGACGTCTTCGCGGCCGACCCGGACCGGCTGTGGCAGGAGGTTCTGCGCAGGCAGGGCGGCGACCTGGCGTTCGTCTCCACTTTTCCCGAGGACCCGACGCTGAACTAAGGTGGACGACGTGAGTACGAAGATCCTTCCCGACGGCGACACCCAGACTGATGTCAGGCCCGACCTCTCGCACGGTGACGGCGACCATGAGCGGTTCGCCCACTATGTGAAGAAGCAGAAGATCACCGAGAGTGCGGTGACCGGCACGCCGGTGATCGCGCTGTGCGGCAAGGTCTGGGTGCCGAACCGGGATCCGAAGAAGTATCCCGTCTGCCCGGAGTGCAAGGAGATCTACGAGACCATGAAGCCGGGCGGCAAGGGCGACGAGTGAACGGCCGCTGAGAGGCGGCTGACGGCGCGCCGCCCGTTCCGGCGTGCGCGCGTGCGGTCCCGCGGTCGCGTTCCACCTCTGGGGTGTCCCCCTAGGAGACGCTGACTGCGGGACTTCGGTGTTTCATACATACGGGGGATGAATGCGGCGGTTGGCCGGGGTTTCGGTGTGCGCACTGTTGGTTACGGTGTGTGCTGTTCCAGGTTCGACGAGTGACCGGGTGCCGGTGCG
The DNA here is from genome assembly GCF_043198445.1 of Spirillospora sp. NPDC048823. Taxonomy (NCBI): domain Bacteria; kingdom Bacillati; phylum Actinomycetota; class Actinomycetes; order Streptosporangiales; family Thermomonosporaceae; genus Spirillospora; species Spirillospora sp. NPDC048823. The sequence goes on from NZ_JBICUT010000011.1 coordinate 76,039, forward strand.
GGCCGCTCCGGCGCCGGGACGGGCGGACGGATGCGTCCCGGATCCCGTCGCGCGAAGGGCCCATCCCGGAGCCCGGCCGCGCGACCGCGCCGATCTCGGCCATGACCAGGTCGTCTCCATGCTCGCCGATCTCCGGCGGACGCTCCTCGACCGCTTCGGCACCTCCGACGAACGGAACCTCGACTCGACGCTGCGCAGAGCGCGGCGCGTCGTCGTCCCGGTGCGGTTCCACGTCGTCCACAGCGGACGCAAAGGCAAGCTGTCCAAGAACGACATCCGCCGCCAGATCTCCACGCTGAACGCCGCGTACGGAGGCAAGAAGGGCGGCGCGGACACCCGCGTCAGGTTCCGCCTGGCCGGCTACGACCGCACCGACGAACCGGCCTGGTTCCACAACCCGCAGAGGTACGAGAGCCCGATGAAGCGCCGTCTGCGCAGGGGAGGGCGTCGCACGCTCAACATCTACACCGCCGCCGTGGGCACGGACGTGCTGGGCTTCTCCACGTTCCCCCAGGGGTACCGCGAGAACCCGCGCATGGACGGCGTCGTCGTCGACTACCGGAGCCTGCCGGGCGGGTCGTTCGGTCCGTTCGACCACGGTTACACGGCCGTCCACGAGATCGGGCACTGGCTCGGCTTGTTCCACACGTTCGAGGGCGGCTGCTTCTCGCCGGGGGACGGGGTGGCCGACACCCCCTACGAGGCGCGGCCGGCGGAAGGATGTCCTCACTCCCGGGACACATGCCCGCAGCGGGGGCGTGATCCCGTGCACAACTTCATGGACTACGCCCACGACACCTGCATGCGGGAGTTCACCGCAGGTCAGGGCCGTCGTATCCGGGCGGCCTGGGCCGCCTACCGGTCACGCAGGAGCGACCGCCGGACTGTGGAACCGGGCACAGCGGGGGCCACCGGGGCACGAACTGTCGGTGGGGCTCGGTAGCCTTCGATGACCGTGAGCACCTTCGCCGCATCGAGCATGCCTCCCGCCTTCCCCGAGCGGGCCGCCTGGGGGACGGCGTCGTCCCTGCGCGCCTGGCAGCAGCAGGCGCTGGAGGCGTACTTCGGAGTGGACGGCCGGCAGCCGGGCCCCCGCGACTTCCTCACCGTCGCGACGCCCGGTGCCGGTAAGACGACGTTCGCGCTCCGCCTCGCCCGCGAGCTGATGGAGCGCCGCGTCATCTCCGCGATCACGGTCGTGTGCCCCACGGAACATCTCAAGCGGCAGTGGGCGGAGTCGGCGTCCCGCGTCGGCATCAGGATCGACCCGGAGTACCAGAACGGGCAGGGGCCCGTCGGCAAGGACTTCCACGGCGTCGCCATCACCTACGCGACCGTCGCGGCGCGTCCCGCGCTGCACCGCAACCGCACCGAGTCCCGCAAGTCGCTGATCATCTTCGACGAGGTGCACCACGCGGGCGACGGCCTGTCGTGGGGCGACGCCGTCCGGGAGGCGTTCGACCCGGCGGCGCGGCGTCTCGCGCTGTCCGGCACGCCGTTCCGGACCGACATCAACCCGATCCCGTTCGTCCAGTACGACGAGGGGCCCGACGGCATCAGGCGAAGCCGCGCCGACTACACCTACGGGTACGGCCCGGCCCTCGCCGACGGCGTCGTCCGCCCGGTGATCTTCCTGGCGTACGCGGGGGAGATGCGCTGGCGCACCCGGGCGGGCGACGAGATCACGGCGACGCTCGGCGAGCCGCTCACCCAGGACCAGACCGCCCAGGCGTGGCGCGCCGCACTCGACCCCAAGGGCGACTGGATCAAGCAGGTCATCGCCGCCGCCGACCGCCGCCTCTCCGAGCTGCGCCGCGTCATCCCCGACGCGGGCGGCCTGGTCATCGCCACCGACCACGAGACGGCCCGCGCCTACGCCAAGATGCTGCGCGCCGTCACCGGCCAGGGCGCCACGGTCGTGCTGTCGGACGACCCCGGCGCGTCCAAGAAGATCAAGCAGTTCGGCGAGACCGACGACCGCTGGATGGTCGCGGTGCGGATGGTGTCCGAGGGCGTCGACATCCCGCGCCTCGCCGTCGGCGTCTACGCCACCTCCACCAGCACGCCGCTGTTCTTCGCGCAGGCGATCGGCCGTTTCGTCCGCGCCCGCCGACGCGGCGAGACGGCCTCGGTCTTCCTGCCGTCGGTGCCGACGCTGATGGGCCACGCCGCCGAGATGGAGACCGAGCGCGACCACGTCCTCGACCGCCCGGTCCGCGAGGACGGCCTGGACGACGAGCTGCTCGCCGAGGCCAACCGCGAGAACGACACGCCCGACGTCGGCGAGGAGCTTCCGTTCGAGACGGTCGAGGCGTCCGCCACGTTCGACCGCGTCCTGTACGACGGCGGCGAGTTCGGCATGCACGCCCAGCCGGGCTCGGCCGAGGAGGAGGAGTACCTCGGCATTCCCGGCCTGCTGGAACCCGAGCAGGTGTCGGCGCTGCTGCGCAAGCGGCAGGCGGAGCAGATCGCCGGGGAGCGCAGGCGCAAGACCGGCGACCCCCGCGAGGACCGCACCGCCGCCGAGGACATCGCCGCCCTCCGCCGCGAGCTCAACGGGCTCGTCGGCGCGTGGAACCACCGCACCGGCAAGCCGCACGGCGTCATCCACACCGAGCTGCGCGCCGCGTGCGGCGGCCCCGCCATCGCCCAGGCCAGCGCCGACGATATCCACAAGCGCATCGCCAAGATCCGCGAATGGGCCGCCAAACGCCGCCACTGACGTCCTCGGGGGCGAGCGCACGGCTGGCGTCGACACCGAGTTGGCCGAGAAGCTCGGCGGCAGCGACCCCTGTCCGTGCGGTCAGCGGGGGCCGGAGGCGAGGTTCAGGGCCTTCACGATGTGGGTCACCGTCTCGTCCGGGGTGCCGTCGATGGGGGCGGAGAGGACGTCCTCGTCCGGGGCGGGGAGTTCCAGGTCGGCGAACTGGGTGTCCAGGAGGTCGGCGCTGAAGTAGTGGCCTTTGCGGGCCCTCATGCGGGCGGCGATCATGTCGCGGTCGCCGTCCAGCAGGACCATCGCGACCTCGGGGCGGCCGCCCGCCAGCATGTCGCGGTATCTGCGCTTGAGTGCGGAACAGGTGACGATGCCGGGGCGGCCGGTGCGGAGGCGGTCGTCGATCCAGGCGGCGATGGAGCGCAGCCAGGGGAGGCGGTCGGCGTCGGTGAGCGCGTGTCCCGAGCTCATCTTGTCGATGTTGGCCTGCGAGTGGAACGCGTCGGCCTCCGCGTACTCCCAGCCGAGGCGTTCGGCGAGCATCGTCCCGATGGTGGTCTTGCCGCTGCCGGAGACGCCGGCGATGAGGATGACCTGGGGTTGCGTCATGGTCAGGCGGTCACCACCGGGGCGCCCGACAGGACGACGCCCTCCAGTGCCAGTTCGTCCAGGGCCCGGTCGACGGTGGGTTTGCCGACTCCGGCGGTGAGGTCGAGCAGGACGGTGGTGCGCAGCCCCGCGCGGGCGGCGTCCACGGCGGTGGCGCGGACGCAGTGGTCGGTGGCGATGCCGACGATGTCCACGGTGTCGACGCCGCGGGTGGCGAGCCAGTCCGCGAGGGGGATCTCGTCGTCGGAGAAGCCTTCGAAGCCGCTGTAGGCGGCGGTCTCGCGGCCCTTGCTGAACACGGCCTCGATGGGCGCCAGGGCCAGGTTGGGGTGGAAGTCCGCGCCCGGTGTGCCGATGACGCAGTGCGGCGGCCAGGTGTCGACGAAGTCGGGTTCGCCGGAGAAGTGGTCGCCGGGGTCGAGGTGGAAGTCCCGGGTCGCCACGATGTGCTGGTATTGGTCCCGGTGTCCGGTCATGTGCCCGGAGATGGCCGTGGCCACGTCCGCCCCGCCGGCGACGGCGAGTGAGCCGCCCTCGCAGAAATCGTTCTGCACGTCCACGATGATCAGAGCCTTCTTGCCCATGACCGCTCCCTGTACCGGTTTCCGTTCCGGAATCGCCCAGACGGCTTTTTGCCCAGACAACTGGGACGCTACCCCGTCCCGGCGGTTCGGGTTCAACTGCGCGGGCCGCCGTTGACGAACTCGGTGGGGACGGCGGGCTCGCCCTTGGAGAGTTGAACCGCCGTCGGCGGCAGTTCCGCGACCGCGCGCGCGTGGCGTGCCCTGGTCTCGGTGAGCGGTTCGCGTCCGACGACCTCGCCGTCGCGCACCAGCGGCACCTGCAGGACGCGGTCGCGTGGGCCGTGGGCCGGTTCCCCGGTGGACACGCTCTCGGCGTAGGCGACGCCGTGTCCGTCGACGCGGCGGACGGCCGTCTTGCGGCCGCCGCGGCTCGGCTTGCCGGTGGAGCGTTTCGCCACCGGGCGCATGGGGGCGTCGTCGTCGGGCCCGTCCGACCGGGCGACGAGTTTGTAGACGAGCGACGCCGTGGGGGCGCCCGAACCGGTCACGAGGGACGTCCCGACGCCGTAGCCGTTCACCGGCGCCGCGGCGAGGGCCGCGATGCCGAACTCGTCCAGATCGCCCGTCACCACGATGCGCGTGCCGTGCGCGCCCAGCGCGTCGAGCTGATCGCGGACGCGGCGCGCCAGCACTCCCAGGTCGCCGCTGTCGAGCCGGACGGCGCCGAGGCCCGGCCCCGCGAGGTCCACGCCGGTGCGGACGGCCCGTTCGACGTCATAGGTGTCGACCAGGAGCGTGGTGCCCTCGCCGAGGGAGGCGAGCTGGGCTTCGAACGCGTGCCGTTCGCTGTCGTGCAGGAGGGTGAACGAGTGCGCGCTCGTCCCGGCGGTCGGCACGCCGTACAGGCGGCCCGCCTCCAGGTTCGAGGTGGTCGCGAATCCCGCGAGGTAGGCGGCGCGCGCGGAGGCCACGGCGGCGCGCTCGTGGGCGCGCCGCGACCCCATCTCGATGATGGGGCGGTCCTGGGCCGCCTGCACCATCCGGGACGCCGCGGACGCGATCGCGCAGTCGTGGTTGAGGATCGACAGGGCGAGGGTCTCCAGCAGGACGGCCTCCCCGAACGTCCCCTCGACGACCAGGATCGGCGATTCCGGGAAGTAGCAGTCGCCCTCGGCATAACCCCAGACGTTCCCGGTGAAGCGATACTTCTCCAGCCATTGCAGCGTGGGCTCGTCCACGATGCCGTTCGCCGCCAGGAACTCCAGCTGCGCGGGCTCGAACCGGAACGCCTCGATCGCGTCCAGGAGCCGTCCCGTACCGGCGACGACGCCGTACCGGCGGCCGGCGGGCAGGCTCCGTGCGAACACCTCGAACACCGAACGCCGGCCGGCCGTCCCGCTGCGCAGCGCCGCCTGGAGCATCGTCAGCTCGTACCGGTCGGTCAGCAGCGCAGTACCGTCACCAAGGTCCACATTGGAACCCTAAGCCCACTGTGGGCACCATGGTCGTGTGAGCCGTCGCACCCGGACGGGGACGTGGCGCATAGCATCGGGTGCGGTGGGCGGACCGACTTCACGTGGAGAGGGGGAGACGCGGAATGAGCGCCATGAGCACGGCGCCCGCACCCGTCGAACTGGAGCGGCCGGACGTCGAGGAGGACGTGAGCGCCGACCGGCCCTGGCTGGCCATCGTCTGGAACGACCCGATCAACCTGATGTCGTACGTCACGTACGTGTTCCAGGCCGTGTTCGGCTACCCCAAGACCAAGGCCGAGAAGCTGATGCTCGACGTGCACCACAAGGGGCGTGCCGTCGTGGCCAACGGCACCCGCGAGGAGATGGAGCGGGATGTGGAGATCCTGCATTCCTACGGCCTGTGGGCCACCGTGAAACGGGACGACTGAGCCCGTGGGCGGAGCGATCCGATGAGTCATGTGGAGAAGACCCGCGAAGGCATCAGGGTGCGGCTGGAGGCCGAGGAGATCGCGCTCATGCGCGCCCTGATGGAGCAGCTGCTCGCGTTGCTGGGCGACGCGCCCGGCGGGGACGACGAGCTGGCCTCGATGGGCATCACCGAGAACGCCGCCAAGCCGGAGGACCCGGTCCTCGCGCGGCTGTTCCCGGACGCCTACCGCGACGACGGTGAGGCCGCGGGCGAGTTCCGCCGCTACACCGAGATGGGGTTGCGCGACGGCAAGCGGGAGGCCGCCGAGACCGTGCTGGCTTCGCTGGGGGGTGCGGGGCCCGTCGTCGTCCTGGACGAGAAGCAGGCGCAGGCGTGGCTGCGGGCGCTGAACGACGTCCGGCTGGCGCTGGGCACCCGGCTGGACATCACCGAGGAGTGGTACGAGGAGGCGGAGGCCATGGATCCGGACGACCCCCGCACGCCCATGTTCGCGGCCTACGACTGGCTGACGATGCTGCAGGACGGCCTCGTCCACGTTCTCTGGTGACCGTCCGGGACGTCCACACTCGGTCATAGCGGACATCACCGATTGTCGGGACGCCGATGCGGACGGTTGTTAGCGTGGTCTGCGGGGCGTTCAGGGCCCGTACCGGCGGGCCGGAGACCTGTTCGGAGGCCGCCATGTCCATAGTGGGCACCCGCGCGAAGCCGGTCGGCACGATGAGGCTGGGCGACCATCTCGCCCTGCTGTTCGACAACGACGAGGAGCGGCGGTCGATCATGGCCGCCTACGCCCGCGACGGGGTCCGTGCCGACCACAAGATCATCTACATCTCCGACGGCGTGTCCGCGCCGGACGTGCTCGGCTGGCTGCTCTCCGGCGGCGAGGACGTCGCCGGCCCCGACCCGGGGGACCGGCACGCCGATCTCGCCGCCGCGATGGAGGCCGGGCAGCTCGTCGTGCGGACCGCCGAGGAGACGTTCCTCGCGAGCGGCCGCTTCGATCCGGCGGAGAGCATCGAGCTGATCGCCACGGAGGTCGACCTCGCGTACGTCCAGGGCTACGCGGGCGTGCGGATCGCGGGCGAGGCGAGGTTCTCGCTGCGCCGCTGGCCGGGCACCGAGCAGTTCGGCGAGTTCGAGCAGATGCTCGACGACGCCTTCATGACCTCCGACGTGACGGCGATGGCGGTCTGCCAGTTCGACCGGCGCTGGTTCGACGACGCGCGGCTGGCGGAGGTGGAGACCCGGCACATGGGACGCGTCCGCGTCGACGACTACCACGACGACGGATCCCTGCGCATCACGCCGATCTTCAGCCCGCCCGGCGCCGAACTGGCCGGGATCATCGACGGGTCGACCCGTCCGGCCGCCGAGAAGGTCCTGGCGTCGATCACGACCCGGACGGGCCTGCTCTGCCTCGACCTCGGCGGCGTCACCGCCTGCGACGCGGACGGGCTGCGCCTGCTGACCGGCGCGGACCGTCCCGGCCGGGGCCACGGGCTGCTGCTGCGCAGCGTGCCGCCCGCCCTCCACGACCGCCTCCGCGACGAGGGCCTCGTCAGCACCCCGGGCATCTCCGTCGAATCCCGTTCACACTGACGGCACCGGCGCTCCCGAGGAGGTCGCATGGCTCCGGCGCAAGCCCGTCATCGGTCCGGCGAACCCGCCACGCCGATCGGTGAGATGCGGGCCGGCGATCATCTGTGCCTTCCCTACATCAACCATGAGGAACGGCACACCGTCCTGACGGCGTTCCTCAACGATGGCCTGCGCGCCGGGCACGCCTTGGTCTACCTGGTGGACGGCGAGCCAGCCGGCGCCGCCGCGGCACGGCTCCGCGACGGCTTCGGGGTCGCGCTCGGCGACGGCCGCCTGGTCGTTCTGCCCACCGCCGGGACCGACCTCGACGGCGTGATCGAGTCGGCCCTCGCGCGCGGCCACCCGGGGGTGCGGGTCACGGCCGAGGCGTCTCCCGCCCTGCGCGGCTGGCCCGGCACGGAGCGGTTCACGGCGTTCGAGGACGCCGTCCGCCGGGCCGTCGCCCGGCCGGGCCGTCCCGCGATGGCGCTGTGCCAGTACGACCGCCGCTGGTTCGCCGGCGACCACCTGCGCGAGGTGGGGGACCACCACGGCGGGCGGGCCGGCGCCGACGCCGTCTTCGACGACGGCGTGCTGACGATCGTCCCGCTGTTCGCGCCGCCGGGCCTGCGGCTGTCCGGCGCGATCGACGAGTCGACACTGCCCGCGCTGGTCGAGGCGCTGCGCGACTTCGACGACGCCGCGCACCTGTGCCTGGACCTGTCCGGGCTCGACTTCTGCGACCTGGCCGGCCTGCGCGTCCTGATCCGCGCCAACGAGACGAGCACCGTCCTCGACCGGCAGGTGATCCTGCGGTCGATGCCCGGCTGCGTGGAGCTGATGCTGCGCGTGTCCGGCTGGCACACCGCACCCGGAATCGTCGCGGAGGCGGCCGTATGACCGAGCCCGGCGCCCTGCGTTCCGGGGCTCTCACGCAGTCCGGTGGGGACGTCCTCGTCCACCGGGCACTGCTGTACGGGTCGCGGCACGAGTTCCTGCTGACCGCCGTGCCGTTCCTGCGCGCCGGGCGGCGCGCGGGCGACGCCGTCGTCGTCGCCGCCGCACCGCCGGTGGCGGCGGCCCTGCGCGGGCGGCTCGGGCCCGAGACCGCCGCGAAGATCGAGTTCATCGACGCGGCGGAGTGGTTCCGCGGCCCGATGCACGCGCTGGCCTCCTGCCACGACCGGGCCCGCGCCGACTGGTGGCCGCGCGGGCGGCTGCGGCTGCTGGCCGAGCCGGTCTGGGACGGCCTGACACCGCTGGAGACGCGTGAGTGGAAGCGGCACGACGCGCTGCTCAACGTCGTGTTCGCCGGCACGCCGACCCTGATCATGTGCGCGTACGACACGGCGGCGCTTCCCGGGCACGTCCTGGACGCGGCGGCGCGCACCCATCCGGAGCTGGCCGGCCCGGACGGGACGGCGCCCGCCGGGCGGTTCACCGGCCCCGCCGAGTTCTGCGCCGAATGCGACGCGGGCCCGCTGCCTCCGCCGCCGGCCACGGCCGCCCGCAGGTCGTTCGCGACGGGCGGGCTGCCGGCGCTGCGGAGCTTCCTGACCGCCGAGGCGCGCCGGCTCGGGCTCGCCGAGGAGCGCACGCTCCCGTTCGTGCTGGCGGCGAACGAGGTCGCCACCGGCATCGTCCGGGACGGCGGCGGGCAAGGCTCGCTGTGGGTGTGGGCGGAGGGCGGCGGGCTCGTCTGCGACATCACCGACCCGGCGCGCATCCTGACCGGCCGTTTCGCCGGCTACGAGCCGCCGGGCGGCCCGGGGCACGACGCCCAGATGTGGGCGGTCCGGCGGCTGTGCCACATCGTGGAGCTCCGCTCGGGTCCCCGCGGCACCCGGCTCCGCCTCCACGTCAAGCTGGCCTGAGGCCGCGGCCCGCGCGGGCCGCGGCGCCCGGTAGCCTTCGGATCATGCTGACGATCGAGCGTGCCCTGGTCGAGAAGATCGTCGCGCATGCGCGCGCCGACCATCCCGACGAGGCCTGCGGTGTCATCGCAGGCCCCATCGGCTCGGACCGGCCCGTCCGGTACGTCGCGATGGTCAACGCCGAGCGGTCTCCGACGTTCTACCGCTTCGACTCCCACGAGCAGCTCAAGGTGTGGCGCGAGATGGACGACCGGGACGAGGAGCCGGTGGTCATCTACCACTCGCACACCTCCACCGAGGCGTACCCGTCGCGCACCGACATCTCCTACGCCTCGGAGCCGAACGCCCACTACGTGCTCATCTCCACCCGCGAGGTCGACGACACCGAGTTCCGGTCGTTCCGGATCGTGGACGGCGAGGTCACCGAGGAAGAGGTCGCCGTCGTCGACGCCTACGACGCGTAGCGGCGGTGCGGGGCCGGCACGGGTCGGCAGGGGACGACCGTGTCGCGGCCGGTAAACTGGGCGGCATGTGGACGAGCGGGCACGGGACGGGCGGCGAGTCGCCGGCGGCTCGGCGCCGCGCCGGTTCCGCCGCGGTGCCCCCCGTGCAGAGCTTCCTGTTCGGGCATTCGCGCGCCGAGGTCGTCTACGACTGTCGCTGACGCGCTGATCCCGCCTGGAATCATCCCGCTCCCCGCCCGGTTGTGACCGCTGAGGGCGGGGAGCCCCCGTACGACTAGAAGGAGATCACCGCGATGGCGATCGAGGTCCGCATCCCGACGATCCTGCGCAACCTCACCGACGGCGCCAAGGCCGTCGAGGGCAAGGGCGGCACGCTGGACGAGCTGTTCACCGACCTGGACACGCGCCACGCAGGTCTGCGCGGCCGGCTGGTGGACGACAAGGGCCTGCGCAGGTTCGTCAACGTCTACCTCAACGACGAGGACGTACGCTTCCTCGGCGGCCTGGAGACGCAGGTCGCCGACGGCGACAGCGTCACCATCCTCCCCGCCGTAGCCGGCGGCTGAGCCGGGCTGGGCAGCGGCACCATGCGTTTCGACTCGCTGCTGGACTCGCTCGGCCGCACACCGCTGGTCGGCCTGCCGCGGCTTTCGCCGGGCGACGACGTCCGGCTCTGGGCCAAGCTCGAGGACCGCAACCCCACCGGCTCGGTCAAGGACCGTCCCGCGTTCTACATGATCGAGAAGGCGGAGAAGGAGGGGCTGCTCACGCCGGGCTGCACGATCCTGGAGCCGACGTCCGGCAACACCGGCATCTCGCTGGCCATGGTCGCGAAACTGCGCGGCTACGAGATGGTGTGCGTGATGCCGGAGAACACCTCCGCCGAGCGCCGCCAGCTCCTGGAGATGTGGGGCGCGCGGATCATCTTCTCCCCGGCGGCGGGCGGCTCGAACGAGGCCGTCCGGGTGGCGAAGGGGCTGGCGGAGGAGAACCCCGACTGGGTGATGCTCTACCAGTACGGCAACGAGGCCAACGCCCTCGCGCACTACGAGACGACCGGCCCGGAGATCCTGGAGGACCTGCCGACGGTGACGCATTTCGTCGCCGGGCTCGGCACCACGGGCACGCTGATGGGCGTCGGCCGGTTCCTGCGCGAGCGGGTGCCGGACGTGAAGATCGTCGCGGCGGAGCCCCGGTACGGGGACCTGGTGTACGGGCTGCGCAACATCGACGAGGGCTTCATCCCGGAGCTGTACGACGAGTCGGTGCTGACCACCCGGTACTCGGTCACGTCGGGGGACGCGCTGCGCCGCACCCGCGAGCTGCTGGAGCAGGAGGGCATCTTCGCGGGCATCTCGACGGGCGGCGCGCTGCACGCGGCGGCCGGGATGGCGGCGAAGGCGGTCAAGGCCGGTGAGCGCGCCGACATCGTCTTCGTGATCGCCGACGGCGGTTGGAAGTACCTGTCCACCGGCGCGTACGGCGGGACGCTGGAGGAGGCGGAGGCCCGCCTCGAAGGCCAGCTCTGGGCCTGACCGGGCCGGGGCCTGGGCGCGGCGAGGTTCTGCCCGGCACGGTAGAGTGCGTTTTCGAACGTGATTCTAGAATCGTGCCGGGCGGGTGGTACGCCCCGCCGCACGGCAGGACGCAGGAGTGTGCGGATGAGCGGATTCGGTGAGACGACCGCGGTCAAGCAGGTCGGAGAGGGCCGGTATGAGGCCGTCCTGGACGCCGGCTACACCATCGGCGAGGCGCTCAACGGCGGCTACGTCATGGCCGTCCTGGACCGCGCCGCCGTCGACGCCTCCCCGCACGAGCACCCCGTCTCGACCGCGGCGAACTTCCACCGGGTCAGCAGGCCGGGCCCCGCCGAGGTGATCGTGGAGCACCGCAAGACGGGCCGCACGGCCGCCGCGTCGCGGGTCACCCTCGTCCAGGACGGCCGCCCCGTCGTGGACGCCCTGATCACCACCGGCACCCTCGACGCCGCGGCCGAGCCCGCCTGGGCGGGCGAGGCGCCCCCGGCGATGCCGCCGCTGGAGGAGTGCACCGACTTCCGCCCACCGGCGGGCGGCGGCTTCGCCGACAGCGTCGACATGCGTTTCGACCGGTCCACGATGGGCTGGCTGGACGGGCAGCCGACCGGGCGCCCCGAGGTGCGAGGCTGGTTCCGGCATCGCGACGACTACGCGATCGACGCCTACTCCCTCGCGCTCGCCGTGGACGCCCTGCCGCCCGTCGCACTGAACCTCGGTGCGCAGGGCTGGGCCCCGACCGTCGAACTGACCTGGCACATGCGGGCCGTACCGGCGCCCGGCTGGCTGGCCGTGCACGGCACCGGCCGGCTCCTCGCCGACGGCTGGTTCGACGAGGAGGTCGAGGTCTGGGACTCCACCGGAAGGCTCGTCGCCCAGAGCCGGCAGATCGCCAGGGTCCCCCGCACCCGTTCGTGAAGCGATCCTTTTCCCGCCTCCCGGCGTTTCGGCCCGCTTCGCGTCCGGATCACGCGCACACGGCGTGAACTGGACGGTTTTCCGGCATGTGACGGTGTGATGTCCAACGCATGACGTACCCGCGCGGGGCCTTCTCGCTTAGCCTTGTGCACCATGTCAGCAGCATCCCGGGGGGACGGCCTCCCAGACGCCCCCATCGGGATCTTCGACAGCGGTTTCGGCGGGCTCACCGTGGCACGCGCCATCCTCGACCAGCTGCCGAACGAGCCGATCGTCTATCTGGGGGACTCGGCCCGCCAGCCGTACGGGCCGCGTCCCATCGCGGAGGTCCGCGCCTACGCCCTGGAGATGCTCGACCGGCTCGTCGACGAGGGCGTGAAGATGCTGGTGATCGCCTGCAACAGCGCCAGCGCCGCGATGCTGCGCGACGCCCGGGAACGCTACGACGTCCCGGTGGTCGAGGTCATCAACCCCGCCACCCGGCGCGCGGCCCGCGCCACGTCCAACGGACGGGTCGGGCTGATCGCCACCGAGGCCACCGTGAACAGCCGCGCCTACGACGACGCGTTCGCCGCGGCCCCGCACATCGAACTGGTCAGTGCGGCCTGCCCCCGCTTCGTCGAGTTCGTCGAGGCGGGCGTGACGATGGGCGGGGAACTGCTGGAGGAGGCCCGCGGCTACCTCCGCCCGATCGTGGACGCCGGATGCGACACCCTCATTCTGGGCTGCACCCATTACCCACTGCTGACCGGCGTCATCTCGTATGTCGTGGGAGACGGGGTCACACTGGTGTCAAGCGCCGACGAGACCGCCAAGGACGTGTATCGCGTGCTCCACGATCGGGGGCTTTCCCGTGCCGAGGCGACGCCCCGGCCGCGGCACCGGTTCCGCGCCACCGGGGACCCCGCCGTCTTCGCCGAACTCGGCCGCCGGTTCCTCGGGCCGGAGATCGATTCGGTGGAGACCGCTCCCAACAAAGCGCTGACGACCTGATTCCTCGGGGACACGAAGGAGGAGTTGAGCGTGCGGGTCACTGTGATCGGCTGCTCCGGCAGTTTCCCTGGGCCGGACAGCCCCGCGTCCAGCTACCTGATCGAGGCGGACGGCTTCTCCATGCTCCTCGACATCGGCAACGGTTCGATCGGCACCCTTCAGCGCTACCACGGCGTGCTGGACATCGACGCCATCTGCATCACGCACCTGCATCCCGACCACTGTCTGGACCTGACCGTCTACTGGATCGCGCGGACGTACTGTCCGGACGGTCCCGCCCCCCGCATCCCGGTGTACGGCCCCCATGGCACGGCCGAACACATGATCAAGGCGTACGAGCTCGACCCCAACCCGGGGATGACCGAGACCTTCGACTTCCGGATCTTCGAGCCCGATCCGATGACCATCGGCCCCTTCACCGTGACGTCCGCGCTGATGAACCACCCGGTCGAGGCGTACGGACTGCGCGTCGAGCAGGGTGGCAAGGTCCTCACCTACTCCGGCGACACCGGTCACAGCGACTCCCTCGTCCGGCTCGCGGACGGCGCGGACCTGTTCGTCTGCGAGGCCGCGTTCGCGCAGCGTCCCGGGCTCCCGCCCGACATGCACCTGACCGGTGGCGAGGCGGGGGAGCACGCGCTCCGCGCGGGTGCCGCCCGGCTCGTCCTCACGCATCTGCTGCCGTGGAACGACCCGGCCCAGACCCTCGCCGAGGCGAAGGCCAGCGGCTTCCGCGGCCCGATCGAGCTCGCCGAGGTCGGAACGGTCTACGACCTCTAACGCCCCCGCGTGTCCGCCGCCGGGACTGTGCGCAATCGCACAGTCCACCATGTGGCGACATGAAAGCATGACCGCGGACATCTGAAGCGGCGCACGCTCCCGCGAGCGCCGGGGCCGATGCGCGGGAGTGGTCGTGAGCAACGGGGCAGCCCAAGGGGAGTACGCGCCATCGGAGGACCGGGTCCCGTGGCTGGAACTGATCCTCTACGCGGAAAGCAGAGACGGCTTCGTCGTCCAGGCCGACGGGGCGGACATCGCCCCGCTGCGGCTTCCGGTCGAGGGGACACGCCGTCGCGGGCCGGACGACGGGGACGGCCTCGGGGCCATGGTCACCCGGGCCGCCAAGGACCGGTTCGGCCTAGAGGTCGACTACCTCGGGCTGCTGGCGGCCGAACCCGGGGCGCGCCGACCACGGCTGACCGTCTGCGCGGTCGTGCGGGGGCCGCAGGAATTCTCACGGACGGGGACCGGCGGCCGCATCCTGTCGATGGCGGATCTGGAGTCTCGCGGCGGGGAGGTGGCCCGTGCCTCGCTGTTCGCGACCGCGCTCAGCTGGTACCGCGCGTCCGTTGTGGCGCGTGGACTGCCGCTCCGGATGCGGCAAGCGATCGACAAGTCGCTGCTCTATCTGGAGAACCACCGCTCGATAGAGGACGGCCGATGGGGCTGGAACCTCTACATGGACGGACTGTCCCTCGGTCTGCTCTCCACGGCCGAAGGAATTCTTGCGCACGTCCACGCGGGCGTCACCGGCGACCAACTGAGCAAGCCGGTGCGGTCACTGGAGGGTATGCAGAACCGTGACGGCGGGTGGCAGGTCCGCAAGTCCCTCGTCGGCGCACACTCCGACCGGTCCCTCACCGAGAGCACCTGCGCCGTCCTGTGGGCCCTGCACGCCATGGGACGCTCGGACTCCGACCCGGTCGTCGCCGCTGGCCTCGGCTGGCTCGAGTCGCTGCAGCGGGACGGCGGGTGGCCGTCCGCGGCGCCGGTCGACGGCGCCGCGCCGGACCTCCAGGTGTTCCCGACCACGTGTGCCGTGCGCGTGCTGGCGCGCTACGGCCGCAGCGACGCCGCCAGGGGCGTCGCATGGCTGCGGGCCGCGCAGCACGAGGACGGTGGCTGGGGCGCCCTGCCCGCGGTCGCCGGACGGACGCAGAGCTCGTCCGCCGCCTATACCGCGTACACGGTCGTCGCGCTGCTCACCGCGGGGGTCGCGCCGAACGACCCGGCCGTCCGACGGGCCGTCGCGTATCTACGCACGTGCTTCGACCCCGGCAGGGACGAGCCATGGGAGGGGACCGCGCACACCTCCTTGATCGATCCGCGAACCTCCGCCCGCCTGGACTTCCGGCACTTCGCCACACCTTGGGCGCTCGCCGCGCTGGCGATGGCGGGCGCCGACCTCAGCGACCCTGTCATCCTCACCGGCACCGACAGGCTGCTCAAGCTGCAGGACCCGGATGGCGCGTGGCGGTGTTCGCTGACTCCCGGCTCGCGGGTGATGTGGGCCACGCATGACGCGCTCTACGCGCTTCGCACGGTCATGGACACGATGCACGGTGATGTGGAGCCGGTCGCCATGGAGCCGTACCGTTCCCGGGAGCGTGCCGCCCTGGAGAGTTGCGCGGAGGAACTGCTGACCGGGCAGGACCAGGCGCCGGCGGTGAACCGGCGACGATGGCTTCACACGGCGTGGCTGTCCGCCCTGACGGTCGTCGTGGCGCTCGTGACGCTGAACCAGCTCAACGTCTTCGACGACCTGCTGACCTCCTCGAAGACCGACAAGGTCTGGGCATGGCTCGCGACACTCTCGGTCACACTGCTCGTAGCTGTGGCGCCGAACGTCGTGGGCGAGGAGTATCGGCTGTGGAGGAGCAGGCGCACCAGGCGGCTCACGGGAGGCTGAGTGTCGTGTCCGAGTCTGAACCGTTCCCGGACGGCGGCTGGAAGCGGGAGGGCACGGTCGCACTCGGCTGCGCCCGGGCGGCCGGTGCCTACCTGCGTGCGCGGTTCGGACTTCCCGCGGAGAAGCGCTACCGGGGGGATCACGACGTCCAGCTTCGCGTGGACGTCGAGGCTCAGCGGCGCATCATCGCCACCCTGGCCGAGGAGTTCCCGGGGCACGGCGTCCTCGCGGAGGAGGGAGCCGCACCAGAATGGCCTGACACCGAGTACGTCTGGGTGGTCGACCCGCTCGACGGGACCAACAACTTCGGGTACGGCATCGCGCACTGCGCGGTCGCCATCACGCTCTTCCGATGGGAGCGGCCCGTCCTCGCGGTCGTCGTCGACCCACTGCTGCGGCGGGAGTTCGTCGCCACGGAGGTGTCGCCGCCTGGGACGGTGCCACCGTGCCCGCCGGTCCCGTTGCGACGGTCCACGGTCTCGCTGGTGACCAACTACTCGGCGGCCGGACGTGTCTGGGGCGACCACATACGCGAGGTGCTCGGGGGACGCTGCAAGAGAACCGTGTCGATGTGGGCGCCGGCGCTGGATCTGGCCTTGATCTCGGCAGGGCATCTCGACGGCATGATCTGCCATGACGGCGGCCTGCTCGACGTCGGCGGCGGAATGCTGCTGGTCAGCGCGTCGGGCGGGCATGTCCTGGACCTGTCGGGTGCCCCGCTCACGGCGCACGGCTCCATGTACGGCAGGCCCGTGTCGTTCGTCGCCGCCCGAAGCGAGAGGCTGGCCCGCGAGTTGCTGGAGTGCGCGAGGTCCCCGCAGGTCGCGCTCTAGGCGGACACGGCGGCGGCCAGTTCGTCGACGAGCGTCTCCAGCAGAAGCCGCAGCGCGGGTTGCGAGAACCCGGGGCGGGGGAGGGGCTCACCCGTGGTCAGTGATTCCTCCGCGAAGACCAGGACGGTGGAGTCGGGCCGGTGCGGTCCCTGCAGGACGAGGCTCATGGTGAGCCGTCCGGGAGGGTTCGACACCCGGTGGAAGACGTCGGACGTGAGCGTGTACGACGAGCCCGCGCTGAGATGCGCGTCGAAGGTGCGGGACAGGCCGCGGTGCCCGAGTGGTTCCAGCGCGTAGACGGTGGCGCCCCGGTCGGAGGCGTAGCCGTAGGAGTGGAAGGCGGGGCCACCGGGGTCCGGGGTGAACTCCTGGAACCGGTAGCCGCCGAGAAGGATCACCGATGAGAAGTCCCAGCGGTGATTGTGGATATTCTCGACCCCGCTCTCCCGCGTCAGTTCGCTCCACACGTGCAGGCGGAGCTGGTAGCTGTCGCCCGCGAGGAGAACGATCTTGTGGAAGCCGTTGGGGTGCCGGTACGAGCCGGCCCGCACGGCCTCCAGCCACTGCTCGTCGCGCAGTGCGCTGCACAGCAGTTCACGTGTGGCGCCCGGGTCGGCGAACGGCAGCAGCGCGGCGTGCAGCCGGGGTCCGGCCTGCCCGTCGGGTGGCCCAAGGGTCTCCGAGAGCCGTGCCGCCAGTTCGTAGCGGGTCATGAAGCCTCCAGCGGAACGGCCGCCGTTTCAGCCGAGTGCGATCACGGCGTTGGAGAACGCCGGCTCTGCGGTGACCTCGCGGTCGATGACGAGAAAGTCGGGAAGGGTGAAGCTCTGCTCCAGGCTCTCGACCTGAAGTTCGAGCAGATTGCAGGCGCGGCTGGCGGGCCGGTGGATGTCGTCCAGTTCGAAGAACTGGCCATTCCAGTGGAAACAGCGCCGGCTCTTGGCGATGATCTCCCGGCGCATGTCCCGGGTCAGGCGAAGTTCCTCGTACTCCTGTGCGGCCAGTTCCCGTTCTTCGACCTCCCGCACGCCGTCGGACAGCCGGTGCAGCCGCGCCAGACGGTAGTCGGAACGGCCGGACCGTACGCCGCGGCGAATCCGCAACTGGTCGCCGTCCTCGACTTTCAGGTAGATCTGCTCGTACTCGATGAGGTCGGCATCGCGCAGAATCGGATGAGACCAGTCGGGGGCCGCACCGAGCAAGAACTTGCGTTCGATTTCCACAGGCATGCTTTGAAGCCGCTCACTCGCCGTCAATGGGTCATCTGCCAGAGCATCCCATCGAGGCTCGGGTGTCAACCGGTGGTAAGCCAGGCCTGACGGCGCGCTGCCGCTAGGGTGGAGCGCATGTCTCGCCCCGATGATCGCGCGTCCGACCAGCTCCGCCCCGTCCGCATCCAGCGCGGATGGCTCGACCACGCGGAAGGGTCGGTACTGGTCGAGTTCGGTGCGACACGGGTGCTGTGCGCCGCGTCCGTGCAGTCGTCGGTGCCCCGGTGGCGGCGCGACAGCGGCCTCGGCTGGGTCACCGCCGAGTACGCGATGCTGCCCCGAGCCACCAACACCCGCAACGACCGCGAGTCCGTCAAGGGGCGGATCGGCGGACGCACCCACGAGATCTCCCGGCTGATCGGGCGTTCCGTCCGGGCGTGCCTCGACTTCAAGGCGCTCGGCGAGAACACCGTCCAGCTCGACTGCGACGTGCTGCAGGCCGACGGCGGCACCCGCACCGCCGCGATCACCGGCGCGTACGTGGCGCTCGCCGACGCGGTGAGCTGGATGCGCGAACGCAAGCTCCTCAAGGGCGACCCGCTCATCACCTCGGTGTCGGCGATCAGCGTCGGCGTCGTGGACGGCGAGGCCCGCCTCGACCTGTGCTACGAGGAGGACTCCGCGGCCGGCACCGACATGAACGTGGTCTGCACCGGCGACGGCCGGTTCGTCGAGGTGCAGGGCACCGCCGAAGGCGCCCCGTTCGACCGCGCCGAACTGGACGCGCTGCTCGACCTCGCGGCCGGCGGCTGCGCCGAGCTGACCCGGCTTCAGGCGCAGGCCCTCGCCCGATGACGCGGATCGTCCTGGCGACCCGCAACGCGGGCAAGATCGCCGAGCTGCACCGGATCCTCGGCGGCCTCGACGCGGCCGGTTTCGACGTGGTCGGCCTCGATGCGTTCCCCGGCGCCCCCGACGTGCCCGAGACGGAGCTGACGTTCGAGGGCAACGCGCTGCTGAAGGCCCGCGCGATCGCCGCGTTCACCGGCCTGCCCGCGGTCGCCGACGACTCCGGCCTGTGCGTGGACGCGCTGAACGGCATGCCGGGCGTCCTGTCCGCCCGCTGGTCGGGCCGGTTCGGCGCCGCCACCGGCGACCGCGACGCCGCCAACCTCCAGCTCGTCCTCGACCAGGTCGCGGACGTCGCCGACGGGCAACGCGGCGCTGCGTTCGTGTGCGCGGCCGTCCTGGTCGTCCCAGGCGGCGCCGAGCACCGCGTCGAGGGACGGATGCGCGGCACCCTGATCCGCGAACCGCGCGGCACCGGTGGCTTCGGCTACGACCCGATCTTCGTCCCGGACGGCGAGTCCCGCACGACCGCCGAAATGGCCTCCGGCGAGAAGGACGCCATCAGCCACCGCGGGAAGGCCTTCCGCGCCCTCGCCGACATCGTGGCGCGCTGAGCCCGGAGTCAGCGAACGCGCAGTCGGATGAAGGTGCCGTCCCGGCCTGTTCGGAGTTCCATCAGGTCGACGAGGAGGCGGACGGTCCACAGGCCGAAGCCGGGCTGGAGTGCCGTGTCCGGTGGGATGAATCCCGTCAGCGGGCCGGGGCGCCAGAAGCCGTGGTCGCCGATCTCGCAGACGAGGTCGCCGCCGTCCTGCCATATCCAGAGGCCGATCGGCGGTGTGCCGTGCTGCAGCGCGTTGGCCGCGGCCTCGTTGGCGGCCGTGACGAGGTTCCGCGCGGACTGCTGGGCCAGGCCGTGCCTGCCGGCGCGTTCGCCGATGAACGCCCGCAGCGCGTGCAGGTCGTCGCCTTCGATGGGAAGGTACTCCGCGGTGCGGGGACGGTCGAAGCGCAGGCCGCGGTCGCAGCCGGACCCGAACGTCTCGGGGTCGACGTACTCGTCGTTCGGGCCGTTGTGCCCTGGGGCCAGCAGCAGCGGGTGGGTCCGCCTGGCCTGCGCGACGATTCCGGGCGGCAGGGTCGCGGTGTCGTAGGGGCACAGCGCCCGCGCCCCCGAACCCCGGAACACCACGTTGATGAGGGACTCGTAGCGGATCCACTCCAGGGTCTGCCGCTCGTCCCAGCCGTCCCAGAAGGGTTCGGCGAGTGCACACAGGCTGCGCGGAGCGTTCTGCTTCACGACGGTCTGGTAGTCGCGCAGGGTGTGGACGGGATGCCGGTAGAACTCCGCCGAGTCGTGGTACTGGATGGGTAGGTCGCGCGGCGGGAGGACGTCCCGGAGCGCGGTCAGGTTGGGTTCGCGCACCACGGCGATGACGGCCTGGTCCTTCTCCAGCCCGGATTCGAGGTACGGCACGGTGACCGACAGGAACTCGTCGATTCCGCGGTACAGGAAAGCCTTGTGCTCCAACGCCATCAGGTGCTGCCCTCCGTGCCCGGGAGCGTCCGTTCGCCGCCGCGGGCCAGGCCCGGCAGCCGGTGCCAGCCGACCATCTCGATGACGTTCTCCACGTCGGGCGCCAGGTGGTCGAGGACCAGCGGCTCGCCGGCGGGGAGCCCGGTCGCGTGCCGGGCCAGCAGGTGCAGGCCGCCGAGGTCGATGAAGCCGAGCCGGGACAGGTCGAGGTGCACGCGGCGCCGTTCACCGCTCACCTGCGCGAGCTTCTCGGCGAACACGGCGTGCCGGGCGGCGTCCAGCTCGCCCTCGACGCGCAGGCCGTCGGGCTCGAACGTGCGCACTATCTTCAGGATCCCGTCATCGAACTCGGGGTTCACTTCCACGAGGACCTCATGTGTGTCGCGGAGGGCGTCGAGCTCGTCGCGCGGGCACGCGTGCCGGTCGATCTGGCAGATCGCCATGGCCATCGTGCTCGGCGAGACCGCGTTGCCGACCCGGTGCTCGCAGCCCAGCATCCGGCCGAGGTCGGGCGGGCCCGGGCGGTTCACCAGCCAGCTGTAGTCGGTGGTGATGCGCACGGCGCGGAAGCCCTGGTCGAACGCCTCGCCGACCTCGCGTGCGAGGGTGTCGAGCATCATGGCGGGCTCGAACTCGCCCCGCCGGTCGAGGCAGGCGTCCCGCCGCGGGATGACCCGCAGCTGGCCCGTCCTGCCGTAGGCGTCCACGTCGATCCGGTGCCGGGGGCCGAGGCCGGGAAGCCGCTCGGCCGGGGCGTCGGTCAGGTACACGACCTTCTCACTGGTCCGCAGGGCCTCCTGGACGAACGGCCCGATGACCCGGTCGCGCTCCTCGAAGCCGCGGTAGGCCAGCCAGCCGTGATCCCCCGGCCGCACGTCGCTGACGGGACGGTTGGCGAACCAGGGGGTCTCCCGCTCGCTGATCATGGAGCCTGCCCATCGAGGTCGGTGGTGTGTTCAGCGTACGCCGCGGCGGAGGTATTGGAAGCCCAACGCATGGAAGCCCTCACTGTCCGTTCGGAGGGGCGGGGATCGTGATCCTCAGCCGGACGACGCTGCCGCGGTCACCCGTCCTGATCTGCACGGTCGAGCACAGCAGCCGTACGGCCCACAGCCCGAACCGGCTTCCCGGCGCGGTGCCCGCGGGGCGCGGCGGGACGAGCCCGTGCCCGGTGCCGGCGGCCCACCGCCCTTGGTCGGCGACCTCGCAGACGAGGGCGGGGTCGCCGCCGGACGTCTCCGTCCACATGCGCAGGACGATGGGCGGCTCGCCGTGCCGCATCGCGTTGGTGACGACCTCCGTGACCGCGACGAGGAGCCGCTGGAGGTCCTCCTCCGGCAGCGGCGTCTGCCGCGCGTACTCGGTGACGTATGCACGCAGCCAGTACAGGTCGGCCTTGTCGAATTTCAGGGTGTCGGCGCCGGCCGGTGGACGCGGCAGCGGCTCGCGGTCGCACTGCGCGCAGTAGGCCCACGGGTCCAGGTATCCGGGGTTGGGCAGGGGCCGCCGTCCGCGCACGGTCTCGGGGTGGGTCTTGCGGGCGGCCGCGACGATGCCCGCCGGGAGCGTGGCCGAGTACGGGCACATGAGCGACGCGCCGGTGCCGCGGAACGCGACGTTGACGACGGCCTCGATCCGCTGCCATTCGGCGATCTCCAGCGGTGACCGCGCCGACCATGCCGGTTCCCCGAGGACGCGCAGGCGGCGCCCTTGCCGGGCGGTCTCGTCGGCTGCGCTCAGGCAGTCCGCGAGGGTCCGCGCCGGGTGCGTGTACCAGGCCGCCGGTTCGCTGAACTCGACGCCGGCGCCGGCGGGGCCGAGCGCGTCGCGCAGCAGCATCTCCCGCCCGGTCCCGCACACGGCGAGGACGCGGTCACCGGCGTCCAGCCCGTCCAGCAGGAAGGGGAGGGCGCCGTCGAGGAACTGGTCCGCTCCGTCGTAGGGCAGCAGACGATGCGTGAAGGAAGCGTTCACGACGGTTCCCCGCGGGCTGGCGATCATGGCGTCACCGACTGTGTCGACGGCCTGACCCGCCAAGCCTAGGCCGCCCGCCCCCGGCCTGCCGAGACCGTTTCTCAAATGGTGCCGTGGGAATCGCGGCGCCGTTGTCCGCAATGGCGGCGCGGGCGTGTCCCTTACCCGGCCCGGCCGTGTGGCGCCCGCCCGGCCATGTCCGCCGTCCGGTGCAGGGCCCGGCGCGGCGGCCCGTACAGGACGGCGCGGAGCCCGGGCGTGAGCCGCGCGAGTAATTCATCGCGCGGCATCGATGCGACGGGTTCCACGCCGAGGATGTAGCGCGTGAAGATCACCCCGGCGAGCTGCGCGCCGAACACGCCGGTGCGGTTCCGGGCATCGGGGCCGCCGACGTGGTCGGCGATGCGGCCGAGCAGCTCGTCCTCGACGATGTCGCGCACCAGCCGGGCGAGTTCGGGGTCCTGTGTCGCGGCCCGCACCATCAGCACCAGCGGCCGGCCCAGTTCCGGGTCGTCCCACGCGGTCAGCAGGGCGCGCAGGACGCGTTCGGGCAGCGTCACGGGATCGCCGGGCAGCGCGCCCGCGAGCACCTCGGGCGGATTGGCGATCAGCCCGAGCACGGCGCCGAACAGGCCCTTCTTCGATCCGAAGAAGTAGCTGATCAGTGCGGCGTCCACGCCGGCCTCGGCGGCGATGGAGCGCATCGTGACGGGCCCGTAGCCGTCGGCGAGGAACCGGCGGCGGGCCACCGCGAGGATCTCCTCGCGGGTGTCGGGGCTGCCGCGCCGCCGGCCGCGCGAGGCCCCGGATTTATTCATCATGGTTGAAATATAGTCCGGGCGGCGGTCGGATTCGAGGTGAGCGAACAGAAACCGAGCACGTCCAAGGAGGCTCACCATGGCCGCCCCTCCAGCGGGAGGCGGGACCGTCCATCGCGCGGTGCTGCCGACCGTGATGCTGTCCCTCGCCACGGTCGTGTCCGCCGTGGCGTCCCTCAACACCGCGATACCGTCCATCGCCCGCGACACCCGCGCGGGGCAGACGGAACTGGCGTGGATCATCGACGCCTACGCGCTCGTCTTCGCCGCGCTGCTGCTGCTCGGCGGCGCCGTCGGCGACCGATACGGGCGCCGCCGCGCCCTCGCCGCCGGGCTCATCGTGTTCGGCGCGGGCTCGGCCGCCGCGGCGCTGGCCGCCGACCCGACCTGGCTGATCGCGATGCGCGGGGTCCTCGGCGTCGGCGCCGCCCTGGTCATGCCCGCCACCCTGTCGACGATCACGTCGACGTTCCCGGCCGAGCAGCGCACCCGCGCGGTCGGCGCGTGGGCGGGCGTCGCCGGCGCCAGCGCGATCTTCGGGCTGCTCGCCTCGGGCGCGCTGCTGGAGGCGTGGTCGTGGCGGTCGGTCTTCGTGCTGAACGTCGTGCTGGCGGTGATCGCACTCGCCGCGACCCTCGCGGTCGTCCCCGAGTCCGCCGAACCGGACGCGCCCAAACTGGACCTGACCGGCGCCGCCATCACCGTCGCCGGGCTGGGGATCGGCGTCTACTCCATCATCGAGGCGCCCACGGAGGGCTGGACGAGCGTGCGGACCCTGGCGGGACTCGCCGCCGGGACCGCCATCCTCGCGGGCTTCGTCGGCTGGGAACTGCGGCGGCCGAACCCGCTGCTGGACCCGCGGCTGTTTCGCATCCGGCCGTTCTCCGCGGGCGCGCTGTCGATCACCCTGCAGTTCTTCGCCTTCTTCGGGTTCATCTTCATCGTCCTGCAGTACCTGCAGCTGGTGAAGGACGAGAGCGCGCTGGTCGGGGCGCTCATGCTGCTGCCGATGGCGCTCACGATGATGCCGTTCGCCCGCGGCGCCGCACCGCGGCTGGCCGCCCGTCTCGGCGCGCCCCGCGTCATCACCGCCGGCCTGTTCCTGGTCAGCGCCGCGCTGCTGATCCTCTCCCGGCTCAACGAGACCAGCTCGTACTGGCTCCTGCTGACGGGCCTGCTCCCGCTCGGCGCCGGCATGGGACTGGCCATGACCCCCGCGACGGCCGCGATCACCGACGCGCTGCCCCCGGACAAGCAGGGGGTCGGTTCCGCGATGAACGACCTGGCCAGGGAACTCGGCGGCGCACTCGGCATCGCCGTCCTCGGCAGCATCCTCCAGTCCGGCTACCGCGCGAACCTGAGCCTTGAGGGACTGCCGGGCCCGGTCGCGGAGCAGGCGGAGTCGTCCCTCGCGCTGGCCCTGAGAGCCGGCCCGCAGGCCGCGGAGCAGGCCCGCGCGGCGTTCGCGGACGGCGTCCAGTCGGCGATGCTGACCGCGTCGATCGCCCTTGCCGTCACGGCCGTCGCCGTCGCCGCCCTGTCCCGCGCGCACCGCCCCGCGGCAGGGGAATCCGTTGCCGGGTCCACCGGTCGGAACGCTAAGCTGAACGCGCCTGAAGGCACCGGCGGGCGTGGCGAAACCAGGTATACGCGGCAGGTTTAGGTCCTGTTGGTGGCGACACCGTGGGGGTTCGAATCCCCCCGCCCGCACCTCGAACGCGAAGAACCGGCCAGCGCGGCGCGGGCCGGTTCCGCGTGCGGCGGGCTAAACCCCGAGGTCGCGGCGGAGGCGCTCCACGTGCCCGGTGGCCTTCACGTTGTAGTACGCCTTCTCGATCCTGCCTTCGGCGTCGATGAGGAAGGTGGAGCGGATCACGCCGACGACGACCTTGCCGTACAGCTTCTTCTCCCCGTACGCGCCGTAGGACTTCAGGACCTCGGCGTCCGGGTCGGACAGCAGCGGGAAGGTCAGGCCCTCCTTCTCCCGGAACTTCGCCAGCTTGGCCGGCTTGTCGGGCGAGACGCCGACGACGGTGACCCCGGCGGCCTCCAGTTCGCCGAGGCTGCTCTCGAAGTCGACAGACTCCTTGGTGCAGCCGGGCGTCATGGCCGCCGGGTAGAAGTAGAGGATCACGCGCCTTCCGCGCAGCGAGGCCAGCGACACCGGGGACGCGTCGGCGTCGGGAAGCTCGAAATCGGGGGCGACATCGCCCGGCTGCAGCCGCTCGGACACCCTGGCCCGCCTTTCGCTCGGATGGTGGCTCCAACCGTACCGTCCGGGGTACGCCCGGCGGCCGGGGGGAAGACCTGCCAGACTGTTCGGATCATGCTTCGCAGGACATGGTCTCGCCCCACACGATAAGGACACGGCATGGCTGACAGGCCCAGCGACCCGGAAGGGCTGGAGAAGTACATAGAGCGCAACGTCCAGGAGCTCGCACGCAACGTCGACGAGCTCTCCGACCGGGTCCATCCGAGGAAGGCCGCGAAGCGGGGCGCCGATCGGCTGAAGGAGGAGGCGGGTCAGGTCGTCAGGTCCGTCGGCGCGCTGGTGCGTCCGTCCGCGGACGCCAAGGCCGCCGACGACGAGGAGGCCGGGGGCGGGCTCGACAAGCGCCTGGTGCTGGCCGGTGTCGGGGCCGCCGTCACCGTGACCGCCCTGGTCCTCTGGAACCGTAGGCGCAGACGCCGCTGAGCCCCGTCAGGGAGGCGCCGGTCCGCGGTCTGCGGCCGGCGCCTTTTCGTGTCGTGACTCCGCCCCTGCGTCCGGGGGCGGCGGGGCCGGGGCGCTGCGGGAGGCTGTAGGCGAGGAGTTCGGCGACGACGCGCAGCTCGGCGAGTTCGGCGCGGCACGGCGGGCAGCCCCGCAGATGCGCCGACAACTCGTCGGCCTCGGCGCCGGGCAGCCGTCCGAGGGCATAGACGCCGAGGCCGATGCGGTACTCCCCGCAATCCGTTCCTCCCACGACCTGGGGTACGGGTCAGGGGCCTGTCCCGTTCACTCGGGCGAACTGGGGGAGGTGCTCGCGGTGCGCGGCGAGGCCCTCGTCCAGGATCTTCTCGGCGGTGTGCTTGCTCCGGACGAACGGGTGCGCCATCAGGGCCTGCAGGGCGGTCCGGCGGTCGCCGGTGACGGCGGCGTCGGACGCGAGCCGCTCGTAGGCGTGGATCGCCTGGGTGAGGCCGCGCACCGGTCCGGGGAGAGGGCCCATCGTCAGCGGGACGGGGCCGGAGCGTCCGACGAGTGAGGGGACCTCGACGATCGCGTCCCGTTCCAGGGACGGGATCGCGCCGTTGCTGCGAGTGTTGACGATCATCCGGCGGCCCTCGTCGCGGTGCAGGGCGCAGATGACGTCCACGGCGAACTCGCCGTGCTCGCCGCCGCCGCGCTCGCGGGACGGGTTCGGGTCGGACTTCCCGGACTCGGCGGTGACCTGCTCGTAGTAGGCGGGGAGCATGGCGAGGATTTCCTGCGCGCGGGTCGTGCCCTTCTTGCGCAGTTCCTCGACGACGTCGTCGTGGAAGAAGTAGTACTTCGCATAGGAGTTCGGCAGGAAGCCGAGCGTCTTGGCGAGTTCGGCCATGCGGGACGGGTCGCGCCACGGTGTCGCGCCGCCGCCGGGGACCTCCATCTCGTCCAGCAGTAGCGGGACGTCGAGGTCGTGGCCGTCGAGCCGGAGCCGCTGCGCCCACGTGGCGTGGTTGAGGCCGATCCAGTCGGCCTCCAGCCCGTCGGACGGCAGGCCCAGCAGTCCGGCCCACATCTCGGTGTCGCCGATGGCCTGGTCGCACAGCCCGATGATGCGCGCGCCGGTCGTGCGGGCGACGGCGTCGGTGACGATGTTCGTGGGGTTGGTGTAGTTGACGATCCAGGCGCCCGGGTCGGCGGCGGACGCGATCTCCAGCAGGACGGGAACGGAGCGCAGCGCCATCAGGAACCCGCCCGGCCCGGCGGTCTCCTGCCCCACGACGCCGTGCCTGAGGGGGATCGACTCGTCCAGGTGGCGCGCGGCGAGCCCGCCGGGGCGGAACGTCGTGAAGACGTAGGACGCGCCGTCCAGCGAGGCCTTGAGGTCGGTGTGCGCGGAGACGGTGATCGCGGCGTCCCGGGCCGCGAACATGTTGCGCGCCAGCCGCGTCATGACCACCAGGTGCGCGGTGTCGATGTCGTAGCAGGACACCTCCGTGCCCGCCAGGTCGCCGGCGCGGTGCAGGATGCCCCGGATCACGCCGGGCATGTAGCCGCTGCCCGCCCCGATGATCGCGATCTTCACCGGGGCTCCAGGTTCGGCGGCGACACGGTGAAGCGGGCCTCGACGGCCGCGCGGACGATCTGCGTCGCGGGCTCCAGGTCGATCGGCTCGGGCTCGTCGGGCGCGTCGCCGAGGCCCCGCCCGTACGCGGCGGCCAGCGCGACGGGGGCGCCCGAGTCCTGGTGCCGGCCGAGCCCCTCGTCCGACAACTCGACCAGGCCGGTGAGCCGGGACCCGAGCGCCCCGGCGTAGCTGCGGGCGCGCTCGACGGCCTCGTGGGCGGCCTGCCGCGCGGCCCGCCCGTACACCTCGCTGTCGCGCCGCAGCTCCCAGTCGGGGCCGTTCACATAGGTGCGCTCCAGGTCGCCGAGCCGGGTGACCAGCTCGCCGAGGACCCCGAAGTCCGCGACCGTGATCTTGATCCAGACGGTGCCCCGGTAGGCGCGGATGTCCCCTTCGCGCCGCTTGTACTTCAGCAGCGGCGTGATCGACAGCCCGCCCGTCTCCAGCTTCTCCACGGCCTCGCCGTAGGACTTGACCAGGTCGAGGCAGCGCTGGTTGCGCTCGGTGAGCCGGTCGAGTGCCGTGCGCCGGTCGGATTCCTGCGACTGGACGTGCACCGACAGCCGCGCGATCTCCGGTTCGGCCTCCAGCACCGCCTCACCGCGAACACTGATCATGGGAGCGTCGCTCATGGCCCCAACCTAAACGCTCGCCCCCCGAACCTCAGCCCCCGGAGCACCCGCGGGGGGTCGAAGGGGGTCGCCTCCCATCACAGGAAGGTTCGGCCCTCGCCCCGGTACGTGGGGACGGTGCGGACGACCTCGTCGCCGTCGATCAGGTGCAGGGCGGCGAACCGTTCGCACAGCTCGCCCGCCTTGGTGTGCCGGAACCAGACGCGGTCGCCGATGGACAGCAGGTCGGCGGAGCGGCCGAGCAGCGGTGTCTGCACCTCGCCGGCGCCCTCGTTGGCGTCGTAGGACAGGCCGGTCGGCAGGTACGGCTGGGGCAGGCGGACGGTGTCGCCGGGGCCGGAGGCGAGGTAGCCGCCGCCGAGGCAGGTCGCGACGCCGGGCGCGGGGCGCCGGACGACCGGCAGGGCGAACAGCGCGGCGGGACGTCCGCTGAAGTTGGAGTACTGGTCGAACAGGTGCGGCTGGTAGAGGCCGGAGCCGGCGGCGACCTCGGTGACCGCGCGCTCGGCGGCGGTCTTCTCCACGCTGCCGGTGCCGCCGCCGTTGACGAACTCCAGCTCGGTCAGCTCGCGGAGGGCGCGGACGATCGCGGCGCGGCGGCGGGCCAGCTCGATCCGGGACCGCTGCTGCATGGTGCGGATGACGCGGCCCCGCGTGGCGCGTCCGGGCGGGACGTCCCCGACGCCGGCGATCTGCGACTCGTAGGCCATGACCCCGGCGAGGTCGAGCGACGGGCGCTTGAGGATCACCTCGGCGAACGCGCAGACCTGGGCGGGGGTGCGCAGGGGGGAGCGCAGCGCGCCGATGCGGACCCGTCCGGCCAGGGGACGGTAGGACGCGTCGATGTCGATGCAGACGCGGACCCTCCGGTCGCGGGCGGCCGACTCGATCAGGTCGAGGTGGTCGGTGGAGTCGACCATGAGCGTGATGGCGCGGGAGGCGGCGGGGTCGGCGGACAGCGCGGCGATGGCCGTCCGGTCGGTGGTGGGGTAGGCGACGAGGATGTCGTCGCTGACGCCCTCGGCGGCCAGCCAGAGCGCCTCGGGAAGGGTGAAGGCCATGATCCCGGCGAAGCCGTCCATGGCGAGGACGTCCTCCAGCAGCGCCCGGCAGCGCACCGACTTGCTGGCCACGCGGATCGGCTTGCCGGCGGCGCGGCGGACGAGGCCGGCGGCGTTGGCGCGGAAGGCCGCAAGGTCGACGACGGCGAACGGCGCCTCGATCCCGGCCGTCGCTGTGTCATAGCGGTCCCGGAGGTTCATGCTGGCCAGACTGCCACAGGACCGGTGAATGTGAAAACCTCTCACGTAACGTCGGTCAGCCGGCGCGCGGGTGGGACGCGAAGAAATCCCAGAGCATCGCGCTCGCCTTGTCGGGCCACTGGTGCCCGCCACCCTTGATCTTGCAGAAGGCCACCGCGACGCCCCGGTCGCCCTTGCCGGTGCTCTCGCACACGGTGTCGTCGGTCAGCGCCTCGACCGGCTCGCTCGCCTCGGGCAGCCCGGCGACCCGGCGCCAGAAGTCGACCGCCTCCGACACGGGCGGGAACGGCCGCCGGTCGTTGAAGTCGCGGTTCCCGCCGCCGTTGAACGGCACGCTGCCGTCCGCCGTCCCGTGGAAGATCATCGCCGAGACGGGCCGGCCGGGGTCGCAGTCGGTCACCAGCGCCCCCTCCACGACCCCGATCGCGGCGACCTTCCCGGGCTTCTCGCAGGCCATCCGGTACGCCATCCCGGCGCCGTTGGAGAACCCCGTGACGTAGACGCGGTCCGGGTCGGCCAGCCCGGCGCCGGTGAGCTTGTCGATCAGCTTGGTCAGGAACCCGACGTCGTCCACGTCGCCGATCTTCGCCGCGCCGCAGCAGTCGCCCGCGTTCCACGTCGTCATGACGCCGTTCGGATAGGCGACGAGGAAACCGTTCTCGTCCGACAGCCGGTTGAAGCCGGACAGGTCCTCCATCTTGCCCATGGTGGCGAGCCCGCCGTGCAGGGCGATGACCAGCGCGGGCGGGTCGGCGGGCTTGCCGCCCTCCCACGTGCCGCCGGTCACCTTGGACGGGACGTGCAGCAGGAACTCGCGGTGCCCG
This sequence comes from Spirillospora sp. NPDC048823, assembly GCF_043198445.1. Lineage (NCBI taxonomy): Bacteria > Bacillati > Actinomycetota > Actinomycetes > Streptosporangiales > Thermomonosporaceae > Spirillospora > Spirillospora sp. NPDC048823. Next base: position 106,103 of record NZ_JBICUT010000011.1, read on the forward strand.
ATCGTCCCCACATCGATCTTCTGCTTGTGCGTGCCCTGGGAGGTGGGGATGCCGTCCACCTTCGCCGGCCGCCCGCCCTCCCCGCCCGCGCCCTCGCCCCCGGTCTCGTTCGTGCAGCCCGCAAGGACGAGGGTGATCGCCAGGACCACGAGCAGGATTCGCCGCATGGAAGCAAAACTAACCTCAAATCAGGTCCACAAACTACTCATCAGTAGTGATCGGGGTGATGTCCAGGCGTGTGCCCGTGAGCGGCACGGGACACGCCGCCGCACCCGTCTCGGCCGGGACGGCGGCGAGACGGGCGGGTGGCGCGTAAGCTCGAAGGGACCCGCCCTGAGCTGCCGCGTCGCGCCAGGGCCCGCCCCGTCCCCACCGCGACAAGAGTGAGACCGTTGAACGAATATGTGCTGACCCTGTCATGCCCCGACCGGCCCGGCATCGTCGCCGCCGTCTCGGGGCTGCTGGCCGAGCGCGGCTGCAACATCCTGGAGAGCCAGCAGTTCGGCGACGGAGACTCCGGCACCTTCTTCATGCGGGTGCAGTTCGCGGTCCTGGACGACACCGACCCGGACGAGCTGCGCGGCGCGTTCGCGTCCCTGGTGCCCGAGCTCGGGCTGCAGTGGCGGCTTCGCGCGCTGGCCGACCGCCCGCGCGTCCTGATCATGGTGTCGAAGGGCGGGCACTGCCTGAACGACCTGCTCTACCGGACGCGGTCGGGGCTGCTCGACATCGACATCGTCGCGGTCGCGTCCAACCACCCCGACCTGCGGCCCCTCACCCAGTCGTACGGGATCGACTACCACCATCTGCCCGTCGGCTCCGGCGGCAAGGCCGCGCAGGAAACCGAGATCCTGACGCTGGTCGAGCACTACCGCGCCGACCTCGTCGTCCTCGCGCGGTACATGCAGATCCTCTCCGACGACTTCTGCGCCAAGCTGCCCGGCGCGATCATCAACATCCACCACTCGTTCCTGCCGAGCTTCAAGGGCGCCCGCCCCTACCACCAGGCGCACGCGCGCGGCGTGAAGCTGATCGGGGCCACCGCCCACTACGTCACCGCCGACCTGGACGAGGGCCCGATCATCGAGCAGGAGGTCGCGCGCGTCGACCACACCCACAGCCCCGAGGAACTGGTGGCCGTGGGACGCGACGTCGAATGCCTCGCCCTCGCCCGCGCGGTCCGCTGGCACTCCGAGCACCGCGTCCTGCTCAACGGGGACCGGACGGTCGTCTTCCGCTGACCTGTTCCACCGGCCGGCGCGTTCCGTCCGGCGCGTTCCGTTCGGCCGACGCGTGAGATGTCGGCATGGCGAGTTTCACTCCACGTGACAATGCCTCACCATGGGTGACGATGTCGGTCGTGCCGATTGGCTCACGGGGGTGGCCATGACGGAGACGCTGGTCAAGGACCTGATCGAGGAGGCGCAGAGCAGGCGGCAGGCGCGGCGGCTCGCCGTCCGCGAGTTCCGGCCGCGCCGCGCGTTCGCCGGGGTCGCCGCCGCGCTGCTGGTGACCGTCGCGGGCGGGGTCGCCGCCATCGAACTGCTGGCCGCCGCGCTCGGCTCCGGCGTCCATCCCGTGCCGGGGGTGGCCGTGATCGCGGACGCGCTGCGGCGGCTCTCCTGGCGGGACCCGGACGTCCTGCTGGGGTCCGGCGCGACCGCCTTCCTCGGCCTCGCGTTCCTGCTGGCCGCGCTGCCCGGCCGCCTGCGCGGCATCCCGCTGGCCGGCTCCGACCCGCGCCAGGCCGGCGCCGTCGGGCGCGCCGCCCTGCGCCGGACGGTCGCGGACGCGGCGCTCGACGTCCCCGGCATCGAAAGCGCCCGCGTCCGGGGCCTGGGGCTCTTCCGCAGGGGCCTTCTCGTCAGGGCCGTCACCGACTACCGCAACCCGGCCAACCTCGCGGAACTCGTCCACCTCGCAATCGACGCCCGGCTGGACCGGATAGAGCCGATGCACCGGCCCCAGGTCGACGTCCGGCTCGGCTGGCGAAGGGACTGACATGAAGATCGCGATAGCGGTGCTCGGGGCGGTGCTGTTCGCGTGCGGCGCCACGGCGTTCGCCGCCGGCCTCGGCGCGTTCGGCGCCGTGGCGGAGCGTCCGCTGCTCGACCCGGCGCCGGCCCGGTTCGCCGCCGACCACGGCTGGTTCCTGCCGGCGGCCGCCGGCATCGCGGAGATCCTGGCGCTCGCCGGCCAGTTGTGGCTGGTCGTCCAGGCCCGGTACGCCGTCCACCAGTGGTGGCCGGACGTCGACCCGCAGACCCGCGTCCGCGCCAGGGCCGCGGCCGGCGACCTGGCCCGGGCCGCGCGCGAACTGCCCGGCGTCCACGCCACCCGGGTCCGGCTCACCGGCACCGCGGACAAGCCCCGGCTGCTGCTGAAGGTCGCCTGCGCCGGCGACACCCTGGTCGGCGAGGTGTACGGGGAACTGGGCGCGGGCCCGGTCGAACGCTACCGCCGCGCCGTCGGCATGCCCGACCTGCCGGTGGTGATCCGCTTCCGCCCCGACCGCCCGCGGCCGGGGAGACGCCGCCGCCCGCAGCCCGAGGCCGCCTGACCGGACGCGGGCCGCCCGGCGTCGGAGGCGGGGTGACGCCGACGCCGGACGGCCGCCCCCGAGATCGTTCACCGGCGCGTTGAGCTGCGGCGCGCCGCCTTCGTCGGCGGATTTCGGAAGGACGGCACGCCGCAGGCCGGCGCAGTGCACCCGGTGGACGAAAACCCGGGCGGTGCGTTCGCGGTACACGGGGCGGCGCCCGTCCGGGAGCCCGTGCCCTTGCGGGCGCGGATCCCGGACGGGCGCCCGCGCCCTCGGCAGACGCCCATGTGCCGGCGGAGCGGGCACATGCACACGGCGGGCGCCTGCGCTGGGGGGAGGGGCCGCGCAAGTCGGAAGCGAATGGTCGGTGGGGGACTGAACGCTGTGCACCCGTCACTATGCGAGTTCTGATGCGGGCGGTCACCCTTGTGTACATTTCGTTCACGGTGGGTCCGAGACGAAAGGTGCGCGTGTGCGGCGTCCCGGATGGACGGTTCCCGGCAACTGGAGCCTGGCGCGGCAACTGCTGGTGCTGCAGGCCGCGATCGTCGGGCTGCTCGTGGCGGCCGGCGCGACCATCGCCTACCTGGACGCCGGCCGGTCCTCGGACGACGCCGCGACGCAGACCGTCACGGCGGTCGCGCAGAGCATCGCGGACGCGGACAACGTCCGTACCGCGGTCGCGTCGCCCGACCCCAGCAGCCTGCTGCAGCCGTACGCCGAACGCGTCCGCCACGACACCGGCGTCGACTTCATCACGATCATGAGTCCGGCGGGGATCCGCTACACCCACCCGAACCCGTCCCGGATCGGCGGGCACTTCGTCGGCAACACCGGGCCCGCCCTCGCCGGCCTGACGTTCACCGAGACCTACACCGGCACGCTCGGCCCGTCCGTCCGCACCGTCGCACCCGTCTACGACGGCGGCAAGATCGTCGCGCTGGTCGCCGTCGGCATCACGATCCGCGTCATCTCCGCGGAGCTGCGGCAGCGGCTCCTCTACCTGGTCGGTGTCGCCGCCGCCGTCCTGGCGGTCGGCGTGGCCGGCAGCTACCTGGTCGCCGCCCGGCTGCGCCGCCAGACCCGCGGCGTCGCGCCCGGCGAGCTGCGCGAAATGTTCGAGTACTACCAGGCGATCCTGCACACCGTCCGGGAGGGCCTCCTTCTCCTGGACCGGTCGGGACGCGTCGTCCTCTGCAACGACGCCGCCCGGGACCTCCTCGATCTGAACCCCCCGAAAGTGCCCTCGGCGGAACTGCGGGGACGGCTCGTCACGGAGCTGGGCCTGCCGGACGAGCTGGTCGCCACGCTCGTCTCACCGGAGCCGCGCTCCGACGAGATCCACGTCGCCGACACCCGCGTCCTCGTCGTGAACACCTCACCCGTCCGGTCGCGGGACCGGGCGATGGGCAACGTCGTCACCCTGCGCGACCACACCGAGCTGCAAGGGCTGACCGGTGAGCTCGACACCGTGCGCGGGTTCGCCGAGTCGCTGCGGTCGCAGGCGCACGAGGCCGCGAACCGCCTGCACACGGTGGTGTCGCTGGTGGAGCTGGGCCGCCCCGAGCAGGCCGTCGAGTTCGCCACCGCCGAGCTGAGGACCGCGCAGCGGCTCACCGACCGGGTCGTCGGCTCGGTGACGGAACCGGTGCTGGCGGCCCTGCTGCTCGGCAAGTCCGCGGAGGCGGGAGAACGCGGCGTCGACCTGGTCGTCACCGAGGACACCGTGATCGAGGGCGTGGCCGAGCCCCGCGACCTCGTCACCATCCTCGGCAACCTCATCGACAACGCGGTGGACGCCGCACTCGCGGGCGCGGACGTCCGCCCGCCCCGGGTGGTCGTCAGGGCCCGCAAGGACGACGGCGCACTCGTCCTGCAGGTGTCCGACAGCGGGCCCGGGGTGGACCCGGACGCCGTGCCCGAGATGTTCAGGCGCGGCTGGACGACCAAGACGTCCGGCGGGACCGTCGGCCACGGCCTCGGTCTCGCGCTGGTCGGGCAGGCCGTCCGGCGCCACGGCGGCGACGTCCACGTGGGGCACGACGCCGGCGCCGTCTTCACCGTCCGGCTGCCCCTGGACCCGTCATGATCAGAGTGCTCGTCGTCGAGGACGACCCGGTCGCCGCCGAGGCGCACCGCTCCTACGTCGAACGCGTCGCCGGTTTCGCCGTCTCCGGCGTCGTCCACTCCGGGGCGGACGCGCTGCGGTTCTGCGAGCGCACCGGCGTCGACGTCGTCCTGCTGGACTTCTATCTGCCCGACACCCACGGCCTCAAGGTGTGCCGCGCGCTCCGCGCCGGCGGCTGCGACGTGGACGTCATCGCCGTCACCTCCGCCCGCGACCTGGCCGTGATCCGGTCGGCGGTGTCGGTCGGCGTCGTCCAGTACCTGCTCAAGCCGTTCACGTTCGCGTCCCTGCGCGACAAGCTCGACCGGTACGCACGGTTCAGGGAGCGGGCGGTCGGCGCCGGCGAGGTCAGCGGCCAGGCCGACGTGGACGGCATGCTCGCCACCCTCCGCACCCCCGACCACCGTTCGCTGCCCAAGGGCATGAGCGGCGAGACGCTGCAGGCCGTCACCGAGGTGCTGACCGGCGCCGCCGACGGGCTGTCCGCCGCGGCGGCGGCCGACCTCACCGGCGTCTCCCGCGTCACCGCCCGCCGCTACCTGGAGTACCTCGCGGAGAACGGCCTGGCGTACCGCCGCCCCCACTACGGTCAGGTCGGCCGCCCGGAATTGCGCTTCTACCCCGGGTAGACGGGGTACGCATGGGGCGAGGGTGAAACGACTTCGGGGGAGTTGTCGTGAACGACAAGGCAGACAGCGCCGACGACAAGGCGACCGGGGGCACCGAGCGGGAGCGCGAGAAGCGCCCGCCCCGCACCGAGGGCGAGGGGCAGAAGAGGAAGCCCGGCGACGCCGCCCGCAAGATGCGTGAGATGTTCAAGGGGCAGGGGCTGCCACGCGACGTGCGCAACACGCCCCGTGAAGGCGGCGCCCGCTCCGCGCCGGTCGAGTGAACCGGCATTGACCCGCTGTCTGCGCCTGGTGCCCGGAGAACGGGCGTCAACCGTCATCTGATGCTTGACGACACTTTGTGGTCCATTGAGGGCTATTCGAGGTTTATGGGGTTAATGTCCGAGGTGAACGTAACGTCGAGGACATGAAGGAGGCACGCTTGTCCGACCTCGAAGTCTCGGGCGGCTCCACCACGGGGTCCTTCGACGTTTGGAGGGAACAGGCGCACCACAGTATGGGCCCCTCCCGCTGAGCGGCCCGATCGCCCGGGGGTCACGACGGTATACGCCGTGACCCCCGGGTTCTGTCTTTCCGGCCCCGGCCCCGGTCCCGGTTCGCGGGTGTGAGGCAGGGCACGGGGAAGTGGGTTGTGTTTTCCAACTTACTGATCGCATACTTCGAGAGCGAGTTGGAAAACACAACGGAGGTGGGATCATGCGGGACGCGGTAATCGTGGAGGCGGTGCGCACGCCGGTCGGCAAGGGCAAGCCCAACGGGATGCTGCACGACGACTACCCGGCCGACCTGCTGGCACGGACCCTGAAGTCGCTCGTCGAACGTGCGGGCATCGACCCGGCGCAGGTCGACGACGTCGTCGGCGGCGTCGTCACCCAGGTCGGCGACCAGGCGCTCAACATCACCCGCACGGCCGTCCTGGCCGCCGGGTTCCCCGAAAGCGTCCCCGCCATGACCGTCGACCGGCAATGCGGCTCGTCCCAGCAGGCCCTGCACATCGCGGCGCAGGGCGTGCAGAGCGGCGCGTACGACATCGCGATCGCGTGCGGCGTCGAGTCGATGTCGCGGGTCCCGATGGGGTCGAGCGTGCTGCCCGGCAGCAACCCGTACGGGGCGATGCTCGGCGAGCGGTACCCGGACGGCCTCGTCGGCCAGGGCATCAGCGCCGAACTCATCGCCGCCCGCTGGGACCTGTCCCGCGAGGAACTCGACGCCTTCGCCGGCGAGTCGCACCGGCGCGCCGCCGAGGCATGGAAGAACGGCGAGTTCGACCGCGAGGTCGCCTGGACGGGGCAGCGGGACGAGACCGTCCGCCCCGGAACGTCCCCCGAGATCCTCGCCGGGCTCAAGCCCGCCTACTACGACGAGCGCATGGCCGAGCGGTTCCCCGAGATCGGCTGGAAGATCACCGCGGGCAACGCGTCCCCGATCAACGACGGCGCCGCCGCCGTCCTGGTCATGGGCGCCGACATCGCCGAGCGCCTCGGCCTGCGGCCCCGCGCCCGCTTCCACGCCTTCGCCGTGACCGGTGACGACCCGCTGCTGATGCTCACCGCGATCATCCCGGCGACCGAGAAGGTCCTCGACCGGGCCGGCCTCGCACTCACCGACATCGACCTGTTCGAGGTGAACGAGGCGTTCTCACCCGTCGTCCTCGCCTGGCAGCGCGAAACCGGCGCCGACCTCGCGCGCGTCAACGTCCGCGGCGGCGCGATCGCCATCGGCCACCCTCTCGGCGCCAGCGGAACCCGCATCATGACGACCCTGCTGCACGCCCTCGAAGACCGCGGCGGGCGGTACGGGCTGCAGACCATGTGCGAGGCCGGCGGCCTCGCCAACGCCACCGTCATCGAGAGGCTCTGACGGATGAGCCGGCCAGGTCCCGCGGATAGGCTTCCCGGTATGCCGAAGGACGCCCATCCACGCGAGTGTTCGGTCGCCGACACCCTGGACCTGGTCGGCGAACGCTGGAGCCTGCTCGTCATCCGCGAGCTCAGCTACGCGGTGCGGCGCTTCGACCAGATCGTCCGCAACACCGGCGCGTCCCGCGACATCCTCGCGTCCCGGCTCCGCAAACTGGAGGCGAACGGCATCATCCGCCGCGAGCGCTACAGCGACCACCCGGCCCGCTACGAATACCACCTGACGCCCGCGGGCGTGGAACTGTGCGACGTCCTGCTCGTCCTGATGAGGTGGGGCGACCGTCACCTGCACGCGGACGACCCGCCCGTCCGCTGGCAGCACTCCTGCGGGCACCCGGTCAGCCCCATGGTCATCTGCCGCCACTGCGGCAACGAGGCCCGCCAGGGCGCCCACTCGCCCACCGGCCGCGGCGCCCTGACCCCATGAGGAACTCCAGGACGTCGGCGCGGTGTCCGGGGAGCGTCAGCCGGGGCCGCCGCCGATGCTGATCTCATTGCCGTCCGCGTCCCGGTAGGTCACCTTGGTCACGCCGCCGTCGTACGTCTCGCGCGTCGCGGGTTCGAGGTCCCCTCACAAACTCATCGCTGCGTGTCCTGTACGGGGGCGTGCCATTCGTCTTAGACATGAGGGTGGACAGCCCAGTCATGAAGGAGGTGGAGGCACCGTGCCGGACGAGGACAAGAAGCGGGCAGCGTACCGAGCCCTGGTGGGTCGCGTGCTGAACGGGGAGGGCCGGGCGTCGGCGGAGCAGCGGGCGCGCGCCTTCGGCAACGACGGCCTCCCTCCGCCGTTGGACGCGCTGATCGGCAAGGTCGCCGGCAGCCCGGCGCAGGTCACCGAGGCGGACCTGGCCGCGGCGAAGGCGTCGGGCTGCACCGAGGACCAGCTTTTCGAGCTGGTGATATGCGCCGCGGTCGGCCAGTCCGCCCGGCAGTACGAAGCCGGACTGGCGGCCCTGGCCGAAGCGACCGCTCAGGGGAGTCCGGATCATGCGACTTGACATCCTCGACCATGGTTACGGCCGCGGTACCAAAGTGCTGTTCGCGCTCATCAGGCTGTTCTCCAGGCATCCGGTACCGGACGCCGCCAGGCTGGTCTTCTACCGGCCCGATTTCTACGGTGCCCGCGCCAAGGAGTTCACCCACGAGGCGATGCGCGGGCCGTCCGCCTGGTCGGTGGGCGACCGGGAGCTGATGGCGGCCTACGTGTCCGAAGTGAACGGGACCGCGTTCTGCGTCGGCGCGCACACCGCGACGGCAAGCCAGGCGTACCAGGACGGGCCGCGGGTCGCGGCGGTGCTGGCCGACCTCGAAACCGCGCCCGTCGAAGAGCCGCTGCGGGCCACGCTGCGGATGCTCGGCAAGCTGACCCGGGAGGGAAAGGCCGGCGCCGAGGACATGCGGGAAGTGCTGGCCGCCGGTGCCTCACCCCGGCAGATCCAGGACGCGCTGGCGGTCTGCGCCGCCTTCAACATCACCGACCGGCTCGCCGACGCCTTCGGCTTCGAACCGCTCACCCCCGAGGGCTACGAGGCAGGAGCCAGATACCTGCTCAAACGCGGCTACCGGTAGCCGGACCGCGTACGTTCACCCGGACCGGCCGTACGTCCCCGCGTCAGCCTCCCCGCGTCAGCCTCCCGGTGTCAGCATTCGATGACGTTCACGGCGAGGCCGCCCCGGGAGGTCTCCTTGTACTTGTCGAGCATGTCGCGGCCGGTGTCGCGCATCGTCTTGATGGCCTTGTCGAGGGAGACGAAGTGGCGGCCGTCGCCGCGGAGGGAGATGCGGGCGGCGCTGATGGCCTTGATGGCGCCGACGGCGTTGCGTTCGATGCAGGGGACCTGGACGAGGCCGCCGACCGGGTCGCAGGTGAGGCCGAGGTTGTGCTCGATGCCGATCTCGGCGGCGTTCTCGACCTGCTCGGGGGTGCCGCCGAGGACCTCGGTGAGGCCGGCGGCGGCCATGGAGCAGGCGGAGCCGACCTCGCCCTGGCAGCCGACCTCGGCGCCGGAGATGGAGGCGTTCTGCTTGAACAGGACGCCGATCGCGCCGGCGGTCAGCAGGAACCGGACGATGCCGTCGTCGTCGCAGCCGGGGACGAAGCGGTCGTAGTAATGCAGGACGGCCGGGATGATGCCGGCGGCGCCGTTGGTGGGGGCGGTGACGATGCGGCCACCGGCGGCGTTCTCCTCGTTGACGGCCAGGGCGAAAAGGGTGACCCAGTCCATCGCGTGGAGGGGGTCGGACGCCTTTTCGGTGGACAGCTGGCGGTGCAGCTGGGGTGCGCGGCGGCGTACCTTCAGGCCGCCGGGCAGGAGGCCCTCGCTGGTGCAGCCCCGGGTCACGCAGGCGCACATGACGTGCCACAGGTTCAGGAGGTCGTCGTGGATCTGCCGTGCCGTCCGGCCGAACGCCTTTTCGTTCTCCAGCATGAGGGCGGAGATCGACAGGCCCGTCTCCCGGCAGCGTTCGAGGAGTTCGGCGGCCGTGTCGAAGGGGTGGGGCAGGGCGGTGTCGTCGGGTTTGATGCGGTCGGCACCGGTGGCGTTCTCGTCCACGACGAAGCCGCCGCCGACGGAGTAGTAGACCCTTGTGCGCAGTTCGTCGCCCGAGGCGTCGAGGGCTGTGAAGCGCATGCCGTTGGGGTGGCCGGGGAGCGATTTCCTGCGTTCGAAGACGAGGTGTTCGTTGACCACGAAGGGGATTTCGTGGTCGTCGAAGAGGCGCAGGGTTCCGCGTTCGCGGATTCTCTCCAGGCGGGCGTCTATGCCGTCGACGTCGACCCGTTCGGGTTTGTCGCCTTCGAGGCCGAGGATGACGGCCTTGTCGCTGCCGTGGCCCTTTCCGGTGAGGCCGAGGGAACCGTAAAGCACCACCTGGACGGAGGCTGTCTTCTCCAGGAGGCCGTCACGGTGCAGGGCTTGGGCGAAGCGGTGTGCGGCGGCCATCGGGCCGCCGGTGTGGGAGGACGAGGGGCCGATCCCGATTTTGAACAGGTCGAAAACGCTGATGGCCATTGCTACTCCGTTGTAGCTCGCGCCCCCTCCCGGAATGGAAGGGGGCGCGGTGCCGTCACAGGTCCGGGTACAGGGGATGCTCGTCGGCGAGGGCCTTCACGCGGGCCGACAGGGCGTCGCGGTCGAAGGCCGGCTGGAGGGCCAGCGCGATGATGTCGGCGACCTCGGCGAAGTCGGCGGTGGTGAAGCCGCGGGTGGCGAGGGCGGGTGTGCCGATCCGCAGGCCCGACGTCACCATCGGCGGACGCGGGTCGTTCGGGACGGCGTTGCGGTTGACGGTGATGCCGATGCCGTGCAGGCGGTCCTCGGCGTCGCGGCCGGTGAGGTCGGAGTCCACGAGGTCGACAAGGACGAGGTGGACGTCCGTGCCGCCGGTCAGGACCCTCACGCCGGCCTTGGCGGAGTCCTCGGCGAGAAGACGTTCGGCGAGGAGCCTGGCTCCCTCGACGGTGAGGGACTGGCGGGCGCGGAACTCGTCCGAGGCGGCGATCTTGAGGGCGACGGCCTTGGCGGCGATCACATGCTCCAGCGGGCCGCCCTGCATGCCGGGGAACACCGCGGAGTTGATCTTCTTGCCGTACTCCTCGCGGGCGAGGATCAGGCCGCCGCGGGGGCCGCCGAGCGTCTTGTGCGTGGTGGTCGTGACGATGTCCGCGTACGGGACGGGCGACGGGTGCAGGCCCGCGGCGACGAGGCCGGCGAAGTGCGCCATGTCGACCATGAGCAGGGCACCGGACGAGTCGGCGATCTCCCGGAACGCCGGGAAGTCGAGCTGCCGCGGATACGCCGACCAGCCCGCCACGATCATCTTGGGACGGTGCTCGGCCGCGAGGGACGCCACCTCGTCCATGTCGACCAGGCCGTCCTCCGCGCGGACGTGGTACGGCACCACGTTCAGCGTCTTGCCGGAGTAGTTCAGCCGCATCCCGTGGGTGAGGTGCCCGCCGTGCGCGAGGTCGAGCCCGAGGATCGTGTCGCCGTGCTGCAGCATCGCGAAGTACACGGCCGTGTTGGCCTGCGCGCCGCTGTGCGGCTGGACGTTCGCGTGCTCGGCGCCGAACAGCGACTTGGCGCGGTCGATGGCGAGCTGCTCGGTGACGTCGACGTGCTCGCAGCCGCCGTAGTAGCGCCGGCCGGGGTAGCCCTCGGCGTACTTGTTGGTGAGGACTGAGCCCTGCGCCTCCAGGACCGACACCGGCGCGAAGTTCTCCGAGGCGATCATTTCGAGGGTGGACTGCTGCCGACGGAGCTCGGCGGCGACGGCCGCGGCGACCTCCGGGTCGGCCGCGGCGAGCGAATCGTTCAGGCTCAAGATCAGCTCTCCTCGATCAGCTTGTCGTAGGCGACGGAGTCGAGCAGGTCGCCCGGCTCGTCGGAGATGCGGACCTTGAAGATCCAGCCCTCGCCGTACGGGTCGTCGTTGATGACCTTGGGCTCGTCCACCACCGCGCTGTTGATCGCGGTGATCTCGCCGCTGACGGGGGAGTAGATGTCGCTGACGGACTTGGTCGACTCGATCTCGCCGCAGGGCTCGCCCGCCTCGACGGCGTCGCCCTCGGACGGCTGCAGTTCGAGGTAGACGATCTCCCCGAGGGCGTCGGCGGCGTGCGCGGTGATGCCGATGGTGACGATGCCGTCCTCGCCACCGAGGCCGGACACCCACTCGTGCTCTTCGCTGTAGCGGAGCTGCTCCGGAACGCTCACGATCACTTCTTTCTGGTCATGGTGGGGTGTCACTGTGGGGGTGACCCCCGCACCCTCACACCTTCTCTTCTAGGAACGCTTGTAGAACGGGAGGGCGACCACGTCCACCGGCTCGTGCCGGCCGCGGACGTCCACCGCGAGGTCCGTCTCCTCGGCGCCGCTGTCGAGGTACGCCAAGGCGATCGGCGTGCCCAGTGTGGGCGACGGGGCGCCGCTCGTCACGACCCCGCACGGCGTGCCGCCCGACGTGACGACCTGATACCCCTTTCGCGGCGCGCGACGCCCGCGCGCGACCAGTCCCACGAGCCTACGGCCGGGCGGGGTCTGCGCCAGCGCCGCCAAGGCGGTCTTTCCAACGAAGTCGCCCGGCTTGTCCAGCTTCACGATCCGGCCGAGGCCCGCCTCGAACGGCGTCGTCTCGGCCGTCAGCTCGTTGCCGTACAGCGGCATGCCCGCTTCGAGACGGAGCGTGTCGCGCGCGGACAGCCCGGCGGGGACGACGCCGTCCACCCCGGCGAGCGCCTTCCACAGCGCGACGGCGTCGGACGCGTCGACGAACAGCTCGAAGCCGTCCTCGCCCGTGTACCCGGTGCGCGCGATGAGGGCGTCGACGCCCGCGACCCGCCCGGCGACGACCGCGTAGTACTTGAGGTCGGCGACGGCGGCGTCGGTGAACCCTTCGAGAATTTCCTGGGAACGGGGACCCTGCAGGGCGATCAGCCCGTAGGTGCCGGAACGGTCCTCGACGGCCGCCTCGAAGGCCGCTGCCCGTTCGGTCAGCGCCTCCCGGACGACGCCCGTGTTGGCGGCGTTCGCGACGACCATCCAGGTGGCGTCGGCGAGCCGGTAGACGATCACGTCGTCCAGGACGCCGCCGTCCTGCCCGCAGACCACCGTGTAGCGGGCCTTGCCCACCGGCATCGACGCGAGACTGCCGACCAGCGCGAAGTCGAGCGCCGCGCCCGCGCCCGGCCCGGAGACGAAGATCTCCCCCATGTGCGACAGGTCGAACAGCCCCGCGCCGGTGCGGACGGCCTGGTGCTCGGCGGTCTCGCTCGCGTAGCGCAGCGGCATCAGGTAGCCGGCGAAATCGACGAGGTTCGCGCCGAGGTCCTGGTGGACGTCGTGCAGCGGCGTCTTCTTCGCGGTCGGGTCGGCGGACATCGGTTCGGCTCCTTCGTCGCGGGCGCGTATGGTCCATCGTCCCACTCGCGCACCGGTCGGCTCGGTGCCTCCCCCTCTGTCATCGGCGCCTGAGAGATTCACCCGCCACCGGGGCGGGCTTTCACCTTCGGCGGGGGACCCGGGCCCCCGCTTTCCAGAGGTCGCCGTACCCGTGCGGTCCATGGTGCCTGAGAGGTTCCGGGGAGGATTTGCTCCTTCGGCGTCCCTCACCGGCTGCAAGGGACTCTCCCGCACGGGATCATCGGCTGCGCCAGTATTGCATTCCTCTGCGTGCGTCCGATACCGCCGGATTCAGCGCGGCTGGGCGGGCGGGGACGACGACAGGGCCTTCATGCACGCGCGCAGGGCTGTCATGCGCTTCTTGATCTCCTTCTCGGCCGGTGTGGCGGTCGGGTTCGGGCTGGGCAGCTCAACGCCCTGCTTGCGCATGCAGTCGTTGAACGCCTTGGCCGCCTTCGACTGCCCGGGCGGGGTGGGCAGGACCGTCGTCCCCTTGCCGGACGACGAGGACGAAGGGCCGGGTGACTCGGCGGCCCCGCCGCCGTCGCCGGAGCCGCCGCATCCGGCCAGGGCGAGCATCAACGCCAGGGCCGCTACATGACCGCGTTTCAAGGCAGTACCTCCATGGACCGGGGTGGGGCCGCCATGATGCGCAGGTGGCGTGGCGCGCGAATACTCTCGTGCGTGCCAATGGCGTGGGGGCCGCTTAGCAACTCGGTTCCAATTCGGGGCCGTGAGGGCGTCCGGCCGCCTTGCGCGCTGGTTCAACCAAACCGGGAGCCGTGCCGTACTCTGAGTTGGGTTGCTGGAGACCACCCCCCGGTGAGCGGGGTGCACGACCGGAGGGGCTAGCCGCATGGCATACCTGGCTGGAGCGTTGATTCTGTTCTTCGGCCTCCTGGTGTCCATCGCGCTGCACGAGCTCGGGCACTTCTCGTTCGCCAAGCTGTTCAAGGTGCGGACCACCCAGTTCATGGTCGGGTTCGGTCCGACGATGTGGTCGTGGCGCCGCGGCGAGACCGAGTACGGGATCAAATGGATTCCGCTCGGCGGCTACATCCGGATGATCGGGATGCTGCCACCGCGCAAAGGAGACGCACCCGGGAAGATCCGGCAGGCCAGCACCGGCCCGTTCCAGGGGCTCATCGAGTCCGCGCGCGGGGTGGCGCTGGAGGAGGTTCGGCCGGGAGACGAGACCCGCGTCTTCTACGGCAAGAAGTGGTGGCAGAAGCTGCTGATCATGTCCGGCGGGCCCGCGATGAACCTGCTGCTGGCGGTGGTGTTCTTCGCGATCCTGCTGATGGGCATCGGCACGAACCAGCCGCAGCCGGTGATCCGGGAGGTCGCCGAATGCATGGTGCCGGCGAGCCAGTCCGAGCTCACCGAGTGCCCGGCGAACGCCGCGCCGACCCCGGCGAAGCAGGTCGGGCTGCAGGCCGGTGACCAGATCGTCGTGTTCGGCGGCCAGAAGATCGACGACTACCGGCAGCTGCAGGAGCTGATCCGCGGGGCGGGCGGGCAGACCGTGCCGATGACCGTCGAGCGCGACGGGCGGGACGTGAAGCTGAACGTCCCGATCACCCGCAACCGGATGTACCACCTGGAGGACCCGGACAAGATCGTCGAGGTCGGGTTCCTCGGCATCACGCCGACCAGCGCCGTCGAGCGGCAGGGCCCCGGCGCGGTCGCGAGCACGATGGGCGACCTCACCGCCCGCACCGCGGGCGCGCTGGTGCGGATGCCGGAGAAGATGGTCGGCATCTGGGAGGCGGCGTTCGGCGGGGAGGAACGCGACCCGAACGGCCCGATCGGGGTCGTCGGCGTCAGCCGGATCGGCGGGGACGTCGCCGCGTCCGACACCCTGACCGGGACCGAGAAGGTCTCCTACTTCGTGATGCTGCTCGGGTCGCTGAACCTCGCGGTCGGGATGTTCAACCTCGTCCCGCTGCTGCCGCTGGACGGAGGGCACATCGCAGGCGCCCTCCTGGAGGCGATCAAGAAGGCGTTCGCCAAGGTCTTCCGGAGGCCCGACCCCGGCTATGTGGACGTGGCCAAGGCGTTGCCGGTGACCTACGTGATGGCGGCCGTGCTGATCATCATGGGCGGGCTGCTCATCTACGCCGACCTCGTCAACCCCGTCCGTTTCACAGGGTAGCGGGCAGCTCACCGGTCTTCAGGAAACCGTTCAGCGCGGCGAGGTAGGGCCCTATGTCCAGGCCCTGCTCGGCCAGCCACGCGTCCGACCCGTAGGTGCCGGTGTAGCGTTCGGCACCGTCGCAGATCAGCGTGACGACGCTGCCGCGTTCCCCGGCCGCCCGCATCTGCGCGACCAGCACCGCCGCGCCCCACATGTTGGTGCCGGTCGAGCCGCCGACGTCGCGGCCGCTGACCTCGCTCGTCCAGCGCATCGCCGCGACGGACGCCGCGTCCGGTACCCGGATCATCCGGTCGATCACCGCGGGCATGAAGGACGGCTCGACGCGGGGACGGCCGATACCCTCGATCCGCGAGCCCGCCGCCGTCCGCTCCGGGTCCGCGTCGGCGAACGAGCCGAAGAACGCCGACCCCTCCGGGTCGACGACCGCGAGCCGCGTCTGGAACCGCCGGTACCGCGCGTACCGGCCGATCGTCGCGGACGTCCCGCCGGTGCCCGCGCCCACCACCACCCAGGACGGTTCGGGGAACCGCTCCAGCCGCATCTGCTCGAAGATCGACTCGGCGATGTTGTTGTTGCCGCGCCAGTCCGTGGCCCGCTCGGCGTAGGTGAACTGATCCATGAAGTGCCCGCCGCACTCGGCCGCCAGCCGCCGCGACTCGTCGTAGATCGACGACGGGTCGTCCACCAGATGGCAGCGGCCGCCGTGGAACTCGATGAGCTGGATCTTCTCCGGGCTGGTGGACGCGGGCATCACCGCGACGAACGGCAGCCCGAGCAGCCGCGCGAAGTACGCCTCCGACACCGCCGTCGATCCGCTGGATGCCTCGATGATCGTCGTGTCGGCGCGGATCCAGCCGTTCGCCAGCCCGTACAGGAACAGCGACCGCGCGAGCCGGTGTTTCAGGGAACCGGTGGGATGGACGGACTCGTCCTTCAGATACAGGTCGATGCCCCACTCCGGCGGCAGCGGGAACACGTGCAGGTGCGTGTCGGCGCTGCGGTTGGCGTCGGCGTCGACGAGCCGGACGGCCTCGGAGATCCATGCCCGGTACCCGGGGTCGCAGCGGTCCTCGATGCGGGTCACGGCGGTTTCTCCTCGGATCGTCGCTGATCGGCCGCGTCCCACGATATCCGTGCATGTCACCGGGCATGATGGAGGCTACGGGGGGCAGATGATCGGGATGTTCGACGCGCGGATCGTGGAGACCGGGCGGCTTCCGCTGTTCGGCTTCTTCGTCGCGTTCATGATCACTTTTGTGCTGACGCGGGTGAACGTCCGGCTGATCCGCTCGAACGTGCGGTGGTTCCGGAACGTGACCGCCGGTGACGTGCACATCCACCATGTCGTGTTCGGCGTCGTGCTGATGCTGGCGGGCGGCGTGGCGAGCCTGGCCGTCCCCGACGCGTTCGTCGGCCTCGACCTGGCGGCGGCCGTCGTGTTCGGGATGGGCTCCGCCCTCGTCCTGGACGAGTTCGCGCTGATCCTGCACCTCAGCGACGTCTACTGGACGGAGAAGGGCCGCGCTTCGGTCGACGCCGTCTTCGTCGCCATCGCCGTGACGGGGCTGCTGCTGCTCGGCGTCCACCCGCTCGGCTACGAGAGCCTCGGGCTGGACTCCGGCGCCGGCGCCGGCTCCATGTCGCCCTTCTACGCCGCGTTCCTCGTCGTCAACCTCGCCTTCGCCGTGCTGACGCTGCTGAAGGGCAAGATCTGGACCGGGCTCATCGGCCTGTTCGTCCCCGCGCTGCTGGTCATCGGCGCGATCCGGGTGGCGCGGCCCGGGTCGCCCTGGTCGCGCTGGCGGTACGACCGGGAGTCGCGCAGGTACCAGCGGGCCGTCCGGCGGGAGAAGTCGATCCGCCGGCCGCTCATCCGGGGCAAGATCTGGGTGCAGGAGTTCATCGCGGGACGGCACGACCTCATCCCGCCCGAGCTGCTGCAGCGCCGCAACGAGGCGGCCGAGCGCGCCCGCCGCCGGCGGCTCGCCCGCGTGCAGCGCAGGGCCGCGGCCCGAGCGGAGCGCAAGGCCGCGTCCCCCTTCCGGCGCAAGACCGGGACCTGGGCCGAACGCCGCGCCGAGGCCCGCGCGCGGCGCCGTGCCCAGACCCGTGCGCGGCGCGGCGCCGTCACCCGCGGCGGGAACGCGTCCCGGATGAGGACACGCGCCGCGTCCAGACGCCGCGACCGCCCGCCCGCCCCGGAACGCGACGCTCGCCAGTCCCCGGAGGAGGAGGAACCGCCGACCGGCGGGCGCCCCCGAGCCGGGACATCCGGCTGACCCGCCCCGGCCCGGGGCCGGGGGCTAGTCCGGGGGCCAGTCCATGACGGGGGTGACGGCGCGGACGGTTTCGATGGTGTCGGCCTCGGCGGCGGACTTGTCGGGCCGGTAGCGCAGGACGCGGGCGAAGCGGAGCGCGATGCCGCCCGGGTAGCGGGGGCTGTGCTGGACACCGTCGAACGCGATCTCGACGACCAGCTCGGGCCGGACGTGCACCGTCCAGTCGTCCTCGCGCACGGCGAGTTCGCGGAGCCGCTTCGTCTGCCAGGCCAGCATCTCGTCGGTGAGGCCCTTGAACGTCTTGCCGAGCATGACGAACCCGCCGGTCTCGGGGTCGCGGGCACCGAGATGCAGGTTGGACAGCAGCCCCTGCCGGCGGCCGTGCCCCCATTCGACGGCGAGGACGACGAGGTCGAGGGTGTGCCGCGGCTTCACCTTGATCCAGCCGGCGCCGCGCCGCCCGGCCGTGTAGGGGGAGTCGAGGGACTTGACGACCACGCCCTCGTGGCCGCGCGCGACCGCCTCGTCGAAGACGTCCTTGGCCCGCGCGGGGTCGGCGGTGACGATCCGGGGCATCCGCAGCTCCTCGGGGACGACCCGGGCCAGCGCCTCGTACCGCACCGCGCCCGCCGCATCGAGCAGATCGCCCCCGCCCTCTTCGGAGCGACCGCCCTCCGCGGAGCGACCGCCGCCCGGCGCGCCTTCGGCCTCGTCGTTCGTCGCAGGGGGACGACCGTCCGTGCCTTCCGGGGCGGCCTCGGGTTCGTCCAGGTACAGGACGTCGAACAGGTACACCGACAGCGGTACGGGTTCGGTGTTCTTGGCGGTCCGCGTGGCGGTGCGGGCGGCGGTGACCTGGAACGGGTGGGGACGCCGGTCCGGCCGGAGCGCGATCAGCTCGCCGTCGAACACGGCCGCCCGGACGGGCAGCTCCCGCATGGCCGCCACCACCTCGGGCAGCCGGGAGGTGATCTCGTCCAGCGTCCGGGTGAACACCCGCACCTCGCCGCCGGACACGTGCACCTGCGCGCGGATCCCGTCGAGCTTCCACTCGACGGCCGCCTCGTCGCCGAGCTTGCCGAACGCGTCGTCGATGGACGGGGCGGACGCCGCGAGCATCGGCTTGATCGGCCGCCCGACCTCCAGCGCGAACCCGCGCAGCCCGCCGACGCCGTCCGCGAAGGCGGCCGTGGCGACCGGCCCCAGCGACCCGCGCAGCATGAACGCCCGCCGCACCTCCGCGGACGGGACCTCGGCCGCCGCCGCGATGGCCTCGGCCATCACCCCGTCCAGCGCGCCCTGCCGCAGCTCGCCCGCCAGCAGCCTGATCAGGAAGTCCTGCTCGGTGCGGGTGGCGCGGCCGAACAGCGCCGCCAGCAGTTCGCGCCGCCGGGCGACCGAGCCCGGCCCGGAGACCGCGCCGATCTCGGTGAACGCGGCGTCCACCTCCGGGACGGTCAGGGACGGCTCCGCGGCGGGCGGCGGGATCTCCCGCAGGGACGCGTACCCGACCCCGATCTGGCGTTGCGGCAGCTCACCGGACAGGTAGGCGACCACGGTCGCGGCCTCGCCCGGCTCCGCCGCGCGCAGGCACTCCGCGAGCGCGGATACCTTGGCCTTACGGCCCGAGGTGCCCGCCACCGCCTGCGACGTCCGCGTGATCTCGGCTATCAGCACCCTCCCATTTTGACCACGGGGTCTGACAATCCACCGGGTCTACTCCGCGCCGGAGCCGCCGGGACGCCGGCGACGGGGCGGGCAGTCCGCCGGCTCCGGGTGGAGGCGCACCTGTACACGCCCGGCAACACCCCGACCCCGGTGAAGGACGCCGAGACCTACTACGACGAGCAGTGGGCGCAGGCGCACGGGGCCCCGCTGTTCCGGACGTACACGCTTGAGCGCCACCGGGGCATCGGCGACGAGGCGTACCGCTGGTTCAAGGCCGATGAGGCCGAGCCGACGGTGGTGGGAGAGGTCACCGCCCGGGTCCGCAACGCGGTCTTCACGGTGAGCTACAGCGAGCAGGCGTCCGGTGCGGGCGGCGGGGACGAGCGGGAGCGGGCGTGCCTCGGCAGGGCCACCGCCGCCGCCCGCGAAGTGCTCAGTGCGCTAAATCATTTCTGACCTGAATCGGCCGACCATGCCATACTTTCTGTCAACACCTTCTAGGGTGTTGCGGTAATAGGGGAGGGGTACGCCGATCATGTTCCATGCCGAGGCCATGTGATCGGCGTGCTGGCAACGCCTGGGAGGAGGAGGTCGACGACGTGACCGTGCAATCGGTAGGAATATCCTGGGTGTGATAACCCCAGGTCAGCAATCCGTTACGTCGACGGGCCGCGGAGTGGACCCCGCTCCGCGGCCCTTTTCGTTCCGGTGTCCAGACCAATGGCCCGCTGTTCGCGAACCATTTTCTAATACGTGGTTCGACATCAAGATAAAAGGCCGCGGAGTGGAACGGGTTATCGTTCCAGCAGGCCCGCCTTGATCCACACGTCGCGGGCAGGATCTGCGCCGTCCACGTACGCAGCCGGCCATCGCTCGACAACAGATCGGAGGGCATGATCCATCTCCTCTCACCGAGGGAGGGGTCAGGGAGGGCCGCGCCCGGACGTGGGCGCTACCCCCGGGAGGTGGGGATTCTGGCTATGAGCCGGAGGGCCGCGGGGGACACCCTGGAGAGGGTGTGCAGGAGGTGGCCCTCGAAGTTGACCGGGACCACGGCCTTGTTCTTGATGATGGCGTGGACGATCCGCTCGGCGACCTTCTCCGGCGGGTAGTTGCGCAGCTTGATGGCCTTCTGGCCGCGCTGCTGGAGTCGGTCGCGGGACGAGGCGTCGCCGTCGACGTAGGTGCCGTGCTCGACGATGCCGGTGCTGACGAAGCCGGGGCAGACGGCGGTGACGCCGATGCGGGAGCCCGCCAGTTCGGCGCGCAGGCATTCGCTGAGCATGAGGACCGCGGACTTGGTCGTGCAGTAGGCGGGCATCGCGCGCCAGGGCGCGAACGCCGCGGCGGACGCGACGTTGACGATGTGGCCGCCGAAGTTGGGCTTGTCGGGCTTGTTGGGGAGGGTGTGGACGCGGTCGCTCATCTGCTTGCCGAACAGGCGGGAGCCGTGGACGACGCCCCACAGGTTCACGCCCATGATGCGGTCCCAGTCGTCCAGGCTGGTGTCGAGGAAGGGGCCGGCGACCGCGATGCCGGCGTTGTTGACGACGATGTCGGGGACCCGGTGGGTCTCCTTGACCTGGGCGGCGAAGGTCTCCATGGCCTCGGCGTCGGACACGTCCACCTGGTACGCGGTGCCGCCGGCGCCGACCGTTTTGGCGAGGTCGACGGTCTTCTCCGCGGAGGGGAGGTCGATGTCGGCGGCGATGACGCTCGCGCCGTGTCCGGCCAGCGCGACGGCGGTGGCGCGGCCGATTCCGCTGCCGGCTCCGGTGACGACGGCGAGTGCTCCGTCGAAGTGCGCGAGTGGCATGCGAGACCTCCGAGATTGTCCGAGTCCGGGACGGTTGGGATTGCAGACGAAACCGGATCCAACCGTACTCAGCCCGCCGCGGCGTCGGCGATGACGGCGTCGACTTCGGCCTTGCGGGCGGCCTCCTCCGCGGCGAAGCGCTCGGTGTCGATCTTGTCGGCGATCTCCTCGTCCTGGCTCATGAGGGCGTCGAGGTCGGCCTTGGACATGTCCAGGACGCCCATGTCGTCGTAGGTCTTCTGGATGCGTTCGCTCCACAGGCCGATGTCCTTGACGCACGGGACGATGCGGCTGAACAGCAGGCTCTGGAACATCCGCATGTAGGGGGAGTTCTCCACCATCTCGTCGACCTCTTTGGGGTCGATGCCGAAGTTGGTCCAGATCTCCCGGCCGCGGATGCGGTCGCGCATCAGGTAGCAGCCCTCGATGACGAAGTCCTCGCGTTCGCGGAGTTCGGCCGGTGACAGCTGCTTGTAGTAGTCGCGGAGGGCCAGGCGGCCGAACGCGACGTGGCGGGCCTCGTCCTGCATGACGTAGGCGAGGATCTGCTTGGGGAGCGGCTTGGTGGTGATGTCGCGGATGACGCCGAACGCGGCGAGCGCGAGGCCCTCGATGAGCACCTGCATGCCGAGGTAGGGCATGTCCCAGCGGGAGTCGGTGAGGGTGTCGTTCAGCAGGTCCTGGAGCTTGGTGTTGATCGGGTAGATCAGCCCGACCTTGTCGTGCAGGAACCGGGTGAACAGCTCGACGTGGCGGGCCTCGTCCATCGTCTGGGTGGCGGAGTAGAACTTGGAGTCGAGGTCGGGGACCGTCTCGACGATGCGGGCGGCGGTGACCATCGCGCCCTGCTCGCCGTGCATGAACTGGGAGAACTGCCAGGCCGTGGAGTGCTGCCGCAGTTCGCCGCGCTCCTTGTCGGAGAGCCGGTCCCAGTACTCGGTCCCGTAGATGGCGAGGGACTGGTCGGGGACGCCGAGGGGGTTGTGCGGGTCGACCTCAAGGTCCCAGTCGATCCGCTTGGTGGAGTCCCACTGCTTGTCCTTGCCCTTCTGGTAGAGGGCGAGGAGGCGGTCGCGGCCGTCGTCGTACTCCCAGGTGAACCTGGCGTCGCCGGCCATGGGCACGTTCCAGCTGGACGTGTCGACGGGCTCGGTGTAGAGGTCGTGGGTCGACATGGGCGACTCCTCCCCGGTGGCGCGGACGTACGGTGTACGTCTCACGTACAATGTACGTACCGTGTCACGGGGCACTTATGGATGTCAACGGCGGGAAAGGGCGGCACCCGATGGCGAGGCATGTGTCCTCCGACACCCCGCAGCCGCGGCCGGTGCTCACCCGCGAGCGCATCGTGCTCGCCGCCGTCGAGCTGATCGAACGCGAGGACGCGGACGCGCTGTCGATGCGCCGGGTGGCGGCCGAGCTGGGCGTCGCCGTCATGTCCCTCTACAACCACGTGCCGAACAAGGACGCGCTGCTGGAGGGGGTCGCCGAGCACGTCGTCTCGGGCCTGGAACTGCACGACGACCCGTCCGAGCCGTGGCAGGAGCGTGCGCGGGCCCTCGTGCGCGCCTTCCGGAAGATCGCGCACGACAAGCCGCGCTGCATGACGATCGTCCTCACCCACAGGATCGACACCGCGGCCGGGCTGCGGCCGGCCGAGCGCGCCCTCGCCCTGGCGGACGCGGCCGGGTTCGACGGCGAGACGGCCGTGCGGATCATGCGGGCGCTGCTCGCGTACGCGCTCGGCGCGCAGATGCGCGAGGTCGGCATGGCGAAGATGCTCGGCCACCTCGTCGAGACGGGGGCCGAGTCGTGGGCGAACCTCGACCCGGACGAGTTCCCGCACGTGATCGCGCTCGCGTCCGAGCTGGCCACCCACGATCCGGAGGCCGACTTCGAGTTCGGCCTCGACCTGCTCATCGGGGCGCTGGACCGGCTTCCCCGGCGTCCGGCAGATAGGGGCTGAGGCCGTTCCGGCAGAAGTCGGTCATGTGGCGGGCCGCCTCCTGCGCCGACACCTCGGGGCGCCGGGTCCGCCACTGCGCCAGCCGCTCGCTCGCCCCGATGATGATCTCGGTGTAGGCCTCGACCGTGCCGGCCGGGGCGGACGGCGCGAACATCGCCAGCACCCCCGCGATCAGCGTGCTCTGCTGCCGCCGGGTCGACTCGACGGCCTCGATGGTCTCCGCGGACGCGGCCATCGGCTCGCGCAGCAGCATCGCGAACGACTTGCTGTGCGCGTCCATGAACTCGAAGTAGGCGACCATCCCGCGCCACAGGATGTCCTCGGGAGTGGCGGCGCCGGCCATGGCCTTCTGGGTGACGTCGAGCAGCTCGGCCTTGGACCGGCCGACGCAGGCGACGAGCAGCCCGTCCTTGGAGCCGAAGTACTCGTAGAGCATCGGCTTGGAGACGCCGCATCGCTCGGCGATCTCGTCCATCGAGGTGGCCTGGTAGCCGCGCTCGCCGAACACGTCCTCCGCCACGTCCAGCATCTGCCGCTCGCGCTCGGCGCGCGACATCCGCCGGCGGACCGGGCGGCGGCGTGTGGCGTCACTCACAGGAAATCCCCTCTCTTGGACCTACCGTCAGTAACCTACTCCCGGTAACTTACTGGAAGTAGGTTACGCGAGAGGATGGGTTATGAGCGAGCGAGCCCCGGCGATCGTCATCATCGGCTCCGGCTTCGCCGGCCTCGGCATGGCGATCCGGCTCAAGCAGGCGGGCTTCCACGACTTCACCGTCCTGGAGAAGAGCGAGGCGCTCGGCGGGACGTGGCACGACAACACCTATCCGGGCTGCGCCTGCGACGTGCCCTCGCACATGTACTCCTTCTCCTTCGAGCTCAACCCGGGCTGGACGCGGATGTTCGCGCCGCAGGCCGAGATCCGCTCCTACATGGAGCGCACCGCCGACAAGTATCGCGTGCGCGAGCACATCCGCTTCGGCGCGGCCGTCGAGTCCATGGAGTACGACGACGACGCCAAGCGCTGGAACGTGACCCTCGCGGACGGGACGGTCCTCACACCGAAGGCCATCGTGTCCGGCATCGGCGCCCTGCACGTCCCCTCGTTCCCGGACCTGCCCGGCATCGAGCGGTTCCAGGGCACCGCCTTCCACTCCGCCGAGTGGGACCACTCCTACGACGTCACCGGCAAGCGCGTCGCCGTCATCGGGACGGGCGCGTCCGCCATCCAGTTCGTCCCGCAGGTCGCGAAGAAGGCCGCCGACCTCGTCGTGTTCCAGCGGACGGCGCCGTGGATCCAGCCCAAGCCGGACGTGTCGATCCCGGCGCCCGTCCGCAAGGCGTTCGAGAAGGTCCCGGGCGCGGCACGCGCGTTCCGGCACGGCATCTACTGGGCGCTGGAGGCCCGCGCCGTCGGCTTCACCGTCGACCCGCGGCTGTCCCTCCCGCAGGAGCAGCTCGCCCGCCGGCTCATCGCCAAGCAGATCGCCGACCCCGAGCTGCGCGCCAAGGTGACGCCCGACTACACGATCGGCTGCAAGCGGATCCTGCTGTCCAACGACTACTATCCGGCGCTCGCGCGTCCCAACGTCGAGCTGGAGACCTCCGACATCGCGGAGGTCAGGGAGAACTCGATCGTCACCGCGGACGGACGCGAGTACGAGGTCGACTGCATCGTCTACGGCACCGGCTTCAAGGTGACCGACGCCCTCACCGACCTCCGCGTCACCGGACGCGGCGGCGTCAAGCTCCAGGAGATCTGGGCGAACGGCATCGAGGCCCACCGCGGGACCACGATCCCGGGGCTGCCGAACTTCTTCATGCTGCTCGGCCCGAACACCGGCCTCGGGCACAACTCGGTCGTCTTCATGATCGAGGTGCAGATCCAGCACGTCCTGGGCTGCCTGCGCCTGCTGCAGGAGCACCGCGCCGGCACGATCGAGCCGAAGCCCGGCGCCGCCCGCCGCTTCAACGACCGCATGCACCGACGCCTGCGCCGCGCCGTCTGGAACGAGGGCGGCTGCAGCAGCTGGTACCTGGACGACCAGGGCGTCAACCGCACCCTCTGGCCGGGGCACACCTTCGAGTTCTGGGCGAACTCCCGCAACCCGAAGCCGGAGGAGTACACCCTCAGCCGCTAGAACCCCGGACGGGGGGGTGTTAGGTGGAGGGCATGGTCAAACCGCTGATTCCTCGGGGCATGCGTTCGGTCAACAAGGTCTTCACCAACCGGATCCAGGGGGTCTACGCGCCCTACGTGCCGCCGCTCGCGGTGATCGTCCACAAGGGACGCAGGTCGGGGCGGGAGTACCGGACGCCGGTCACCGCGTTCCGCAGCGGCCGGACCGTCATCGTCGGGCTGCCGTACGGGGCCGACACCGACTGGGTCCGCAACCTCCTCGCCGAGGGATGCGGCGGGCTGGAGCGGCTCGGACGCGTCCGGCGGGTCGCGAACCCGCGGGTGCTCACCGCGGACGAGGCACGGGAACTCCCGTCGGCGGGACGGTACGCCGCCCGCTACATGGACGTCCTCGTCGCCGACATCGAGGACTAGGGACGGCGCCGCCCCCCCGGAGCGTCGGAGTCCCCGGGCGGCGGCGCCGGGTCAGGCGCGGGACGTGCCCCTGCGCCCCGGGGCGCGGCGGTTGCGGAGGCTCACCGCGCGGAGGGTGGCGTCGAGGGAGAACCGGGTGTCGGCGTCGTCGAGACTGTCGCCCATGTAGCTTTCGAGCTGCCGGAGCCGGTACCGGACGGTCTGCGGGTGGATCTTCAGGCGTTCGCCGATGTCGACGGCGGTCGACCGGGTGGTGACGGCCTCGGCGAGGGTCTCGACCAGCCGCCTGCGCTGCCCGTCGGACATCTCGCGCAGCGGTTCGAGGTGGTGGCGGGTGAGCTCCTCGACGAGCGGCGGGTCCGACAGCAGCCACATGGTCATCAGATGGTCCCGGCACGGGATGAGCGACCCGTCCCGGATGACGCCCTCCTCGGCGAGGGCGAGGACGCGCCGCGCCCAGCGCAGTGAGTGGGTCGCCCGTTCCAGCGGGACGGTGAGGCCGGTGACGCAGCTCGCGTCCGACAGTGCCGCGTGCAGCATGGCGTGGCGCGCCTCGGTGAGCGGCCCGGGGACGAGCATGCACGGTTCGGCGGAGTCCATGTCCACCAGGACGTCGGCGTCCAGCGCGGCGCGGGTGCACGGCGCCTCGGGGTGCACGGCGATGAGGGTGGCCTCGCCCGGGAGCGGCCACCAGCAGGTCGCCTTGGCGAGTTCCTCGATCGCCTCGGGGACGACGGCGGGCTGCTGGAGGATCAGGTGCAGGAGCCGCTTGCGGTCCTCGCGGCGGCGGACGTCGGCGTGGCCGGTGGCCTGCTGGTGCCCGAGCCGGATCTGGGCGACGGCCTCTTCGAGGTAGACGAGCATCGCGTCGACCGTGCTGGAGACGATCGACGTGGGGATCTGCTCGCGTTCGGCGACGATGACGGTGCGGCGCCAGGCGATGTGGAAGGCGATCCGGGACGCGGCCTGGAGGTGGTCCAGGTTGCGTCCCTCGATGGCCTCGAACTGCCCGACCGCGCGGCAGGTCTCGTCGCGCTGGGTGGCCGGCGCGCCGGGATCGGCGACCCTGTCCAGAAATGCGGAGAGCAGTATCTCGGTGCTGAGCCGCAGAATCTGGTCGTACGCGGAGTCCGCGGGACGGTTGTACTCCGGGATGGACTCCCGGATCCCGTTGACGACCTCTTGGGTGACTCCGGGCAGCTCTGAACGCAGCAGGTCGATGAAATCGGAGAAGACGCTATTGCTTGTTTCGGACAATTCCAGTGCCTGCGACATGGGGATGGGAAACCTCCGCAACGGGCCGGCCGGCACGGGCCGCCGCCCCGCCCGTCCCGGGGGGCGGGACGGGCGGCGCCGGCGGGGTGTGCCGAGCGGGAGCGGACACCCTGGGGGACGGGATCGACGACACCGCGAACATAAAGTGGCCGGTGACCGCTGACAAGGCTTCCCGGTCGGATCGGCGGTCAGAGGGCTCGGCTTGCGCGAGATGTGACAAAACCGCGGTCCGGTTGCTGTCCCGTTGACAATCCTCGGTCGGCGGCCTCGGCGGATCGTCCCCGCACCCCATCAAGTTACCGGCCGGTAGTCACCGGTGAAGGTTCTGAGAAGATCAAAGACTAAGCCGGTGACAATTCTGAAGGCCTTTTACTGAATTGCCGCAGGAATCCTGCGGACCCCTATTGAACCCCGGGTCTACTGGCCCGTAACGTCCTCGCTTGACCCGGCCGACATGGGTGGTGATGGTCGTTGGGAATTGAAGTCGTGGTCGAAGGGCTGTCCAAAGCGTTCGGACCGCAGACCATTTGGAGCGATGTCACCCTCACCCTGCCCGAGGGTGAGGTGAGCGTGCTGCTCGGCCCGTCGGGCACCGGCAAGACGGTTTTCCTCAAGTCGCTGATCGGGCTCCTCAAGCCCGAGCGGGGGCGCGTGCTCGTCGACGGCGTCGACATGGTGAACGACCCCGACCGCAGGGTCTACCAGGCCCGCAAGCGGTTCGGCCTGATGTTCCAGGACGGTGCGCTGTTCGGATCGCTGTCCCTGTTCGACAACATCGCGTTCCCGCTGCGCGAGCACACCCGCAAGAAGGAGTCCGAGATCCGCCGCATCGTCCTGGAGCGCATGGAGATGGTCGGCCTCGCCGGCGAGGAGCGCAAGCTGCCCGGCCAGCTCTCCGGCGGCATGCGCAAGCGTGCCGGGCTCGCGCGCGCGCTGGTCCTCGACCCCGAGATCATCCTGTGCGACGAACCCGACTCGGGTCTGGACCCCGTCCGCACCGCCTACCTGTCGCAGGTGCTCATCGACGTCAACGCGCGGATCGACGCGACGATGCTGATCGTCACGCACAACATCGAGATCGCCGCGACCGTCCCCGACAACATCGGCATGCTGTACCGCCGCGACCTGATCGCGTTCGGCCCCCGCGAGGCGGTGCTGACCAGCGACGAGCCGGCCGTCGACCAGTTCCTGCACGGAGACCCGCGCGGACCCATCGGCATGTCGGAGGAGAAGGACGCCGCCGCCCTCGCCGCGGAGGCGGCCGCGGCGGCGGCCTCCGCGCCGCGCCGCCGCAAGATCGAGATACCGCGGCAGCTGCGCCCGACGCCCGGGATGCCGGCCCGCCGGGGCGAACAGCGCCACGCGCAACGCGTCGACGCGATGCTCCCGTACCTCCCCTATCCCGCGCAGCAGGCCATCTGGGCCGGGCGCCGCGACCGGCAGGAGGCGGGCGGCCATGGCGGCGCCTGAGACGACCGCCCCCGGCGCCGGCGCGCTGCGCCAGGTCGGGAGGCTGTTCCTGCTCGCCGCGACCGTCGTCGCGATGACGTTCCGGCGGCCCTTCCAGCTCCGCGAGCTGATCCAGCAGTTCTGGTTCATCGCGTCGGTGGCGATCCTGCCGACGGCGCTCGTGTCGATCCCGTTCGGCGCCGTCATCTCGCTCCAGGTCGGGTCGCTGGCCAAGCAGCTCGGGGCGCAGTCGCTCACCGGCGGCGCGAGCGTGCTCGCCATCGTGCAGCAGGCGAGCCCCCTGATCGTGGCGCTGCTCATCTCGGGCGCCGCGGGCTCGGCGATCTGCGCCGACCTCGGCTCGCGGACGATCCGGGAGGAGATGGACGCGATGGAGGTGATGGGCGTCTCGCCCATCCAGCGCCTCGTCGTCCCCCGGGTGCTCGCCTGCATGGCGGTGGCGGTCCTGCTGAACGGGCTGGTCTCCGTCGTCGGCGTGGCCGGCGGCTACT
Organism: Spirillospora sp. NPDC048823; assembly: GCF_043198445.1. NCBI lineage: Bacteria > Bacillati > Actinomycetota > Actinomycetes > Streptosporangiales > Thermomonosporaceae > Spirillospora > Spirillospora sp. NPDC048823. The sequence continues at coordinate 134,904 of NZ_JBICUT010000011.1, forward strand.
TCTTCAACGTGCTGATGCAGGACGGGACGCCCGGCGCCTACCTCGCCTCGTTCTCGGCGCTCGCGCAGCTTCCCGACCTGTACATCAGCGAGCTGAAGGCGCTGCTGTTCGGGTTCATCGCCGGCGTCGTGGCCGCCTACCGCGGGCTCAACCCGAGACCCGGGCCGAAGGGCGTCGGGGACGCGGTCAACCAGTCGGTCGTCATCACGTTCCTGCTGCTGTTCTTCGTCAACCTCGTGCTGACGGCGATCTACCTGCAGGTCGTCCCGCCGAAGGGGGCCTGACATGGCGATCCCGGGTGCCCGCCGGCTCCGGCCGGTGAAACTGGTGTCGTGGCTGGACCGGCCCGGCGACCAGCTCACCTTCTACGTCAAGGCGCTGCTGTGGACGCCGCGCGCCCTGCGCCGCTACATGCGCGAGTCGCTGCGGCTGCTCGGCGAGGTCGCGTTCGGCAGCGGCGCGCTGGCGGTGATCGGCGGCACCGTCGGCGTGATGATCGGCATGACGGTGTTCACCGGCGTCGTCGTCGGCCTCCAGGGGTACGCGGCGCTCGACCAGATCGGATCGTCGGCGTTCACCGGGTTCGTGTCGGCGTACTTCAACACCCGCGAGATCGCGCCGCTGGTGTCGGGGCTGGCGCTGTCGGCGACGGTCGGCGCGGGCTTCACCGCGCAGCTCGGCGCGATGCGGATCAACGAGGAGATCGACGCGCTGGAGGGCATGGGCGTCCCGTCCCTGCCGTACCTGGTGACGACCCGCATCATCGCGGGCACCGTCGCGATCGTGCCGCTGTACGGGATCGGGCTGCTCAGCTCGTTCCTGGCGTCCAGACAGGTGACGCTCTGGTTCAACGGGCAGTCCGCCGGGACCTATGACCATTACTTCAACATCTTCCTCGCCCCCGAGGACGTGGTGCTGTCGTTCGTCAAGGTGCTGATCTTCAGCGTCATGGTGGTGCTGGCGCACTGCTACTACGGCTACCGCGCGGTCGGCGGCCCCGCCGGCGTGGGCATCGCCGTCGGCCGCGCGGTCCGCACCGCGATCGTGCTGATCTCCGTGACGGACTTCTTCATCAGCCTCGCCATCTGGGGCGCGACGACGACCGTGAAGGTGACGGGCTGACATGGCGAGACGCGGCACCATGGACGTGGTCGGGCGGCGGCTGGCCGGAGTGGCGTTCCTGCTGGTCCCGGCACTGCTGATCTGGCTGTCGATCGCGATCTACAACAAGCGGTTCACCGAGTCGACGATGGTGACCCTGCGCACCGGGACGGCCGGGCACGAGATGCACCCGCTCGCGGACGTGAAGGTCCGCGGCGTCGTCGTCGGCGAGGTCCGCTCGATCCGGGCGGACGGGGCCGGCGCCGAGCTGGAGCTGGCGCTGAAACCGGAGATGACCGACCTCGTCCCGTCGAACGTCAGCGCGATGCTGCTGCCGACGACGGTGTTCGGCGCGCGGTTCGTGTCGCTCGCCGCACCGCCCGGTACGCAGGCGCCTCCCATCGCGGAGGGCGACGTGATCTCCGAGGACCGCAGCGGGAACGCGGTGGAGCTGTCCCAGCTGCTCAACAACACCATGGACCTGCTCAACACCGTCCAGCCGGCGAAGCTGTCGGCGACGCTGAACGCGATGTCGAGGGCGCTGGAGGGGCGCGGCGAACAGATCGGCGACAACTTCGAGCAGCTCGACGCGTTCCTCCGCAAGTTCAACCCGGAGGTGCCGGAGCTCGCGAAGAACCTCGCCGAGCTGGCGGAGTTCTCCCAGCACGCGTCCGACGCCGCGCCCAACCTGCTGCAGGCCCTCACGGACCTGACGGTGACGAGCCGCACGGTCGTCGAGCAGCGCACCGCGATCTCCGCCCTGTACGACGCGGTGTCGGGTTCGTCCGCCGACCTCGAAGACTTCCTGGACGCCAACTCGGGCAACATCATCGAGCTGGCGACGGCGAGCAGGCCCAGCCTGGACCTGCTGCGCCGCTACGCCCCGGCCGCGCCCTGCACGTTCCGGACGCTGGCCGACTTCGTCCCGGCGATGAACCGGGTCCTCGGCAAGGGCACCGACGAGCACGGCGTCCACGGCATCATCGTGCCCGTCCCGCACAAGGGCGACTACAAGCCGGGTGTGGACACGCCGCGGTACGGCGCGGGCGGCGGCCCGCGGTGCCCGAGCGTCCCGTACCTGCCGAGCGGCGGCGGGGAGACGAAGGTGCTCCCGGCCGGCGGTGTCCCCGGGGAGGGCGGCGCCGTCGGCGGCGGCCTCGGACCCGCCAACTCCGCGTCCGAGAACGATCTGGTCAACGAGCTGGCCGGCCCCTCGGTCGACGAGGTGCCAGAGGAACTGCCGGACTGGTCCAGCGTGCTCGTCGGGCCGATCTACCGGGGCACGGAGGTGACGGTCAAGTGAGGCTCACCGGCCAGGGCCTGAAGGGGATGGCGTTCCCCTTCACCAGCTCGCTGATCTTCATCGTGGTGACGGTGCTGGCGACCGGGCTGCTGGCGTCCAGCATCACCGGCGCCACCAGCGGCGACCGCGTCACCTACCACGCCAAGTTCACCGACGTGGCCGGGCTGCATCCGGGCCACGGCGTCCGGATCGCGGGCGTCGAGGTCGGCCAGGTCGAGGAGATCGAGGTGACCGACCGGCGGCTCGCGCTGGTCACGTTCGAGGTGGACCGCGACCGGGACATCCCCGCGTCGGCGACCGCCGCGGTGAAGTACCTCAACCTCGTCGGCGGACGCTACATCGCCCTCGACCAGGGCACCGGCCCGCCCGGCGCGACGCTGAAACCCGGCGGGACGATCCCGGTGGAGAACACGTCCGGGACGCTCAACCTGACCCAGCTCTTCCGGGGTTTCCAGCCGCTGATGCAGGCGCTGTCGCCCGGGGACGCCAACAAGCTCTCCGAGTCCATCGTGAAGGTGCTCCAGGGCGAGGCCGGAACGATCGAGAGCCTGCTGCGCACGGTCGGGCAGCTGACCAGCACCCTCGCCGCCAAGGACGAGGTGATCGGCCAGGTCATCACCAACCTCAACAGCGTCGTCCAGACGGTCAACTCGCGAGATCGGCAGCTCGTCGACCTGGTCACGACGCTCCGCCAGTTCACCTCGGGGCTGGCCGCCGACCGCAAGCCGATCGGTGAGGCGATCGCGTCGATCGCCGACCTGACGTCGGCGACCGCCGGGCTGCTGCAGGTCGCGCGGGACCCGCTGAAGGACGACATCGTCCAGCTCGGCCGCCTCAGCGACAACCTCGACCGGGACGCGCCGCTGCTGGAGCGCTTCCTGGAGCGGACGCCCACGAAGCTGCGGACGTTCGGCCGGCTGGCCTCCTACGGGTCGTGGATGAACTTCTACCAGTGCGAGGTCACGTTGATCGGCGTCCACTATGCCGGTTCGGATCTGTCGGGCAAGCCGCCGCCGACCGGCATCCCGATCTCGGAAGACGCGCAGGAGAGGTGCCGCGGATGACACCCCCGACCCCGCCGCTGCCCCGCGCGTTGCCGCGGCCCAAGAAGGGCAGGCCGCGGCTGAAGCCGCTGCGCGAGCGCAACCCGATCCCCGTGTCGATCATCGGCCTCGTGCTGCTGCTGGTGCTCGGCCTGCTGGCCTTCCGCGCCGACGACCTGCCGATCATCGGCGGCGGGACGACCTACGACGCGTACTTCTCCGAGGCCGCCGGGCTGAAGCCCGACCAGGAGGTCCGTGTCGCGGGCGTGAAGGTCGGCAAGGTCACCGGCGTCGAGCTGGAGGGCGACAAGGTCAAGGTCACCTTCCGGGTGAAGGACACCTGGGTCGGCGACTCCACCCGGGCCATGATCATGATCAAGACGCTGCTGGGGTCGAAGTACCTCCAGCTCGACCCGCTCGGCGCGCGTGAGCAGGACCCGGACCGGCCGATCCCGCTGGAGCGCACCATCGCCCCCTACGACGTGACGAACGCGTTCCAGGACCTCGGGCGGACGTTCGAGCAGCTCGACACGGCCTCGATGGCGGCGAGCCTGGAGACGATCGCCACGACGTTCGAGGACACCCCCGCCAGCGTCCGCGTCGCGCTCACGGGCCTGTCGTCGCTGTCGAAGACGATCGCGTCCCGGGACGCCGAACTGGCGCAGCTCCTCGCCGGGACCAAGAAGCTGTCGGGCACGATCGCCGCGCAGAACGACCAGTTCGAGACGCTGTTCGAGGACGGCAACCTGCTGCTCGCCGAACTCCGCAGACGACGCCAGGCGATCCACGCGATGCTCGTCGGCACCCGGGACCTCGCCGACGAACTCGTCGGCCTCGTCGACGACAACCGGCGGACCCTCGGCCCGACGCTCGCCTCCCTGAACATGGTCACCGACCTCCTCGAACGCAACCAGAAGAACCTGGACCGCACCCTGGAGACCGCCGCGCCCTACCTGCGCCTCGTCGGCAACACGACGGGCAACGGCCGCTGGATCGACGGCTACCTCTGCGGCACCGTCCCCAAGGAGTACCTGGAGAACGGCAGATGGACGCCGCCCGTGAAGGGCTGCGAGCCGCCGCACCTGACGGGAGGCCGGTGACATGGCGTCGTCCCCGACACGCACCGTGAAACTGCCCCGGCTGCCGTCGGTCACGCGGGACCGGCAGGCGATGGTGTTCGAAGCGACCATCGTGATCTTCGTCGTCCTCGTCGGAATCGCGCTGATACCGATGCTGACCGACGGCCCCGGACGCCGGATCACCGCCTACTTCGCCACCGCCATCGGCGTCTACCCCGGCTCCGACGTGCGCGTCCTGGGCGTGAAGGTCGGCTCGATCGACGCCATCGAGCCGCAGGGGACCCGGGTCAAGGTCGACATGACCGTGGACGAGGACGTGGACGTCCCCGCCGCCGCCCGCGCCGTCGTGATCGCCCCGAACCTCGTCTCCGACCGGTACGTGCAGCTCGACCCCGCCTACAGCGGCGGGCCGAAGATGGCGGCCGGCGCCTCGATCGACGTGAGCCGCACCGCGACGCCGCTCGAACTCGACCAGCTCTACACCGCCGTGCGCACGTTCGCGAACGATCTGGGGCCGCAGGGGCTGAACGCCCAGGGCGCGCTGTCGGACGTCATCAGCGTCGGCGCCGCCAACCTCGGCGGCAACGGCAAGCTGCTCAACACCACGATCGCCGACCTCGGCAAGGCGTCCCAGACGCTCTCCGACTCCAGCGGCGACCTGTACGCCACGGTCGCCAACCTCAACAAGTTCAGCGTGATGCTCCGCGACAACGAGCAGCAGATCCGGCTGGTCGAGAACCAGTTCGCCGAGGTCAGCGGCTTCCTCGCCGCCGACCGGCAGGAACTCGGCGCGGCCCTGGCGAGCCTGGCGCGGGCGCTCGGCGAGGTGAAGCAGTTCATCGCCGACAACCGCGAAGCGCTCAAGGGCAACGTCGACAAGCTCGCCGAGATCACGCAGGTCCTCGTCGACCAGCGCGCGTCCCTCGCCGAGATCCTCGACACGGCGCCCCTGGTGGCGCAGAACGCGCTGAACGCCTACGACCCGAAGACCCGCTCGCTGATGGCCCGCGGCAACCTGCTGGAGATCACCATGGCGTTCGGCAGCCTCGACCAGCCGGGCGTCGACCCACCGGCCGCCAACGCCAGCCCGCTGTGCGCCGCGGCGGCGTCGGCGACCCGGACGATCCGCGAGCAGTGCGAACGGCTGCGCACGTCCGGGCTGACCGCCGTCCCGCCGTCGCGGACGGGCGGCGTCCCGCCGCTGCCGCTGCCGCCCGCGGGCCGGACCTACGCCGGCACCGGCGACGAGGGAGGCCGCTGATGCGCGTACCCGCGAAGGTGATGGCGGTCTGCGTGGCCGCGACCGTCCTGGCGGCGGGGTGCTCGATGCAGGTCGAGGACATCCCGCTGCCGGGCGGCGCGGACCTCGGCGACCACCCGTACACGGTGAAGGTGCAGTTCGAGGACGTGCTGAACCTCGTCCCGCAGGCGGCTGTCCGGGTCAACGACGTTCCGGTCGGGCGGGTCAAGGAGGTGTCTCTGCCGAAGGGGTCGTGGGACGCCGTGGTCACGCTGATCGTGAACGGCGACGTGCGGCTCCCGGTGAACGCCACCGCGAACTTGGAGCAGTCGAGCCTGCTGGGGGAGAAGTACATCGAGCTGGCGGCCCCCGCCGCGCCGTCCGCCCAGCCGCTGACCGATGGCGCCACGATCCCGGTGGCCCGCACGTCCCGCAACGCCGACGTCGAGGAGGTCTTCGGCGCGCTGTCGCTGCTGCTGTCGGGCGGCGGGCTCCCGCAGATCCGGACGATCAACAAGGAGCTCAACAAGGCGCTCGGCGGCCGGGAGGACTCGATCCGGTCCGCGTTGCGCAACCTCAACGAGCTGACCAGCACCCTCAACCGCAACCGCAAGTCGATCACCGACGCGCTGGACGGGCTCAACCGGCTGTCGTCCACGGTGCGGTCCCGCAACGGGCAGGTCGAGACGGTCCTGGACGACCTCTCGCCGGGCCTGAAGGTCCTGGAAGACCAACGCGGGCAGCTCGTGGAGATGCTGCGCGAGCTGGAGAAGCTGTCGGACGTCGCCGTCAAGACGATCAACGCCAGCAAGGACGACACGGCCGCGAACCTGCGCTCCCTCGCCGTCATCCTCCGCAAGCTCGCCGACGCCGGCCGCGACCTGCCGAAGTCGCTGGAGGTGCTGCTCACCTTCCCGTTCACCGACGAGGCGCTCAAGGCCGTCAAGGGCGACTACCTGAACGGCTACATGACCATCGTCGCCGCCGAGGGGTTCAACTGCGTCGTCCCGCCGGTGGCAGAGGAGGGGCCGTTCGACGGCATCGATGAGGAGGACGACGAGCAGAAGCGCACCAGGCAGGAGGGCGGCGGGCAGGAGGCGGCGGCCCGCGCACTGGCCGCGGAGGAGCTCCCAGGGCTGCAGCCGCCACCATGCCCCAGCACGGGCGGCGGCCAGGAACTGAACGCGCCGGCCGCGCCGACGCCGGAGGCGCCGCGGCAGGTCGTACCGCAGGCGCCGCCGCCGGGAGGCTCCGGTACCCCCGGCGATGCGCCTCCTCTTCCGCTGCCGACGCTCGGGGAGGGCGAGTGACATGCTGACACTGGGCACCCGTATCAAGATCGTCGCATTCATCATGATCGCGTTGGCCGTGGTCGGCTACGTCAGTGTCAACTACGCCGACCTCGGACGCTACGTCGGGATGCGCGGCTACTACACCGTCAAGCTCGACCTGCCGACCACCGGCGGCCTCTTCGAGGGGTCGGCGGTCTCCTACCGCGGCGTCACCATCGGCGAGGTCGGCAAGCTCGACCTGAGCGACGACGGCGTCATCGCCGAACTCCACATTGAGAACTCCGCGCCGGAAGTTCCGTCGAGCCTGCAAGCGGTAGTCGCCAACCGCTCCGCCGTGGGCGAGCAGTACGTCGACCTACGGCCGCGGAGTGAATCCGGCCCCTACCTGGCCCAGGGCGCCACGATCCCGCGGAGCGCCACCACCACACCGGCCCCGGTGAACGAGACGCTCAAGAGCCTCAACGACCTCGCCGGGTCGCTTCCGCTGAACGACGTCAGGGTCCTGATCGACGAGCTGGGCCTGGCGTTCGCCGGGCAGGGGCCGCACCTCCAGCAGCTCCTCGACACCAGCGCCCAGTTCGTGTCGGCGTCCGACTCCGCCTTCCCCGAGACCCGCGCACTCATCCACAACGGCGGGGACGTGCTGCGCACGCAGAACGAGTTGTCTGGTGCGTTCAAGTCGTTCTCGCTGAACACGCGCCTCCTGGCCCGGCAGCTCCGCGACTCCGACGCCGACCTGCGCGACATCATCGCATCCGGTCCGGGCGCGGCGGCCGAGGTGTCCCGCCTGCTCCGCGACCTCGACCCGCACCTGAGCCGGCTGCTGGCCAACTTCCTCACCATGGCGCGCATTGGCGAGCCGCGCCAGGCGGCCATCGAGGAACTGCTGGTCCGGCTGCCGCAAGTCGCCGGAATGGTGTCCACCATCGTGTCCGGCGACAAGCTGCGGGTCGGCTTCGTGAACACGTTCTTCAACCCGCAGCCCTGCACACGCGGCTACGGCAAGACCCGCTACCGCAACGGCCTCGACCTGTCCACCGCGCCCGCGTTCAACACCGGCGCCCGCTGCACCGAGGCCCCGAGCACCGGCATCAACGTGCGCGGCTCCGCGAACGCGCCGCGCAAGGGAGTTCCGGCGCCGGCCAAGCCGGGATCCCTGACCAGGACCGAGGTCACCGACATCTTCAGCACCTTCGGGCTGTCCGCCCCGGCGGACCCGGCCCAGTCGACCGACCTGCGCGGCCTGCTCGGACTGGGAGGCCCACGATGATCGGCGCCGCGGCGGCGCGCAAGGCGGCCACCCGGGCGATCACGCTGATCCGCCCGGTCGGCTACGTGCTGATCGCCGCGGCAACCGTTTTCCTCTGCGTGTCCCTCTGGTCGCTCTTCCAGGCCGGGCGGGGCGCCGACAACGAGTACGCCGCCGCGCGGGACGAGTTGACCCTCACGGCCGTCCAGCACATCACGCTGCTCAACAGCATCGATCCCAAGCGCGCCGACCTCGACCTCGCACATTGGCTGCGCGTCGCCACCGGGCCGTTCCACGACGCACTCAAGCACGACATGCCCACCGCACGCGCGAAATTCGCCAAGCAGAAGGCCGCCTCTCACGGCAAGATCACCGCACTCGCCGTCACCGACTTCGACCGCTCCGCAGGCAAGGCGACCATCATCGCGTCCGTCCGGATCTTCACCGACGCCACGGGGGAGGACGGCCGGCGCACCGAGCAGCGCAAACGCTATGAGGTCAAGATGCAGCGGGTCGCCGGCGGTTGGAAGGTCAGCGAACTGAAACCGCTGCCGCCCGGGGGAAAGCCGGCCGAGGGGAGCGGGTCGTGAGCATCACCGAACAGGAACCGCGGACCCGGCAGGAACGCCCGGCGCGACGCGTTCGAATCCCGCGCACAAGACCGGCCCTGCGCCCGCTCGCCCCGACGTTCAAGCGGGCCGCCGGGCTGGGGTGGCCGGTGGCCCTCGCCCTGGCGATCTGCCTGTCCGCCTTCGCCGTCGACAGCTGGGCCGACAAGCGGAGCGATGGTTCACCGGCCGCCAACCGGGCGCTCCTCGACAAGGCCGCCACCGAGAAGGTCGTCGCGGACGTCTCCGCGAAGATCGCGCGGATCTTCACTTACGTCTACACCGATCCGGCGGCCACCGAACGGGCCGCGAAGGAGGTGCTCACCGGCGACGCCACCGGCGAGTACCACAAGCTGTTCGGCCTGGTGAAGAAGAACGCGCCGCTCATGAAGCTCTCCCTCACCACGAAGGTCGCCAAGGCCGGGCTGATCAAGCTCACCGACGGAACGGCGGTCCTGCTGGTCATGCTCGACCAGACGACCACCCGTGACGGCAAGCGGACCGGCCCGCCGATCGCGGCCCAGCTCATCGTCACGGCACGCAACGACAACGGCTGGCGCATCAGCGACCTCCGGGCCGCCTGAAGGAACAAGGGGTGGATATCACGGTGTCCAAGATCAAGACCGCCGATCCGAAGGCGGAAGAGGCCGAGGCTGAAGTCCCCAAGCCTGCCGACGACGCCGCGCCGCCCCCGGAGCCCGAGGAGACGGACGAGGTTAAGGCATCCGAGGACGCGAACGAGCCCGGCGCGTCCGAGAAGAAGGACGAGCCCGCGCCGCGCCGTCTTTCCAGGGACCCCCTGATCCGGGTGGCCTCGCTGGTGACGCTGATCGCGGCGGCCGCGGCCGCGTGGTTCGGCTGGTCGTACAACGCGGCGGCGGGCAACGACGACCTGGCCTACGCCGCCGAACGCGACAGGGTTCTCGCCGCCGCCGACCAGGCGATCGTCAACCTCAACACCCTCGACCACCGCAACGTGGACGCCGGTCTGAAGGTCTGGCAGGACTCGACGACGGCCAAGCTCTACGACGAGATCGTCAAGGGCCGCTCGCGCCTGGAGGCCGAGGTGAAGAAGGCCGAGACGACGAGCTCCGCGAAGATCCTGGAGTCCGGGCTCACCGAACTCGACACCCGGGCCGGAAAGGCGGCGGTCATCGCCGCCGTCCGCATCACCATCACCGGCGCCGAAGGCAAACCCTCCGACAACATCCGGCGTTTCGCTGGCCAGCTCACCAAGACCTCGTCGGGCTGGAAACTTTCGGCGCTCGGCCAGGCCCCGACCGGAACGCCCTGACGGGGAGGAGAAGCGAATGGCAGCGATCAGCACCATCGGCCGGGTATTTCCCAGCACCGCGCGCATCCGCCTGGTCGTCTTCCTCGGTGCGCTGACAATGGCGCTGGTCGGTACGGCCGCTTGGGCGGCCGACCAGGAAAGCAGCCTCACCGGCGCCGCCTCCGCGGAGAACGCCGCCCTGAGCGACAACGCCCGCACCAGCGAAGTCAGAGGGCAAATCACCACGGCCGTTAACACGGTGTTCTCCTACAACTACGCGGACGTCGCCAAAACGGAGAAGGCGGCACAGGAACTGCTCACCGGAAAGGCCGTCCAGCAGTACAACCAGCTTTTCGCGTTGGTCCGCAAGCAGGCGCCCGAGCAGAAGCAGGTGCTAACCACAACGGTCACCAACTCGGCGGTGAAATCACTGACCGGTGACCGCGCTCGCCTGCTCGTCTTCGCCGACCAGCGCAACACCCGCACCGACAAGAACGAGACGAGTTACTCCGCCGCAGTCTTCGCAGTGGACGCCATCCACACCGACGGCAAATGGAAGATCACCGCCATCGACACCCTCGGTGCCTGACCGCACAGGGCCGGATACGGAAACGGAGGAAGATCGATATGCGAAGGTTCGCGCAAAGGGCCTTGACCGCCATCGCGGCTACTGCCGCCACCGTCACACTCAGCGCCGTCCGGCATTCGCCACTTTCATCGTAGGGCAAAACACCCAGACCGTTGTGACCTATGACATCTCGACCGGGTTCGTACTGACCTGCCAGTCGTCGACACTCGCCGGCTCCGCGCCGAGCCCCCCTAGTCCACCCTTCGTGTCCTTCTCCTCGCCCGGCGAGGTCAACGACTGGTGTGTGGCCAACGGGTCTATCCCCGCGCAGGTGGTTGCCACGAACCTGCCATGGGTCTTCACCGCGGGCAGCCCCCTGGGCGAACTAGCGGGTGTCAGCCTCACGCTGAACATGCCCTCCGTGCCGTGCACCGCAACGATCATCTCGCCCGGAGATGTCTCCGGTACCTATACGAGCGGCTCTCCGAGCATTCTAAACCTGGATGACGACGACCTTGAGGTGTCGAACAGCTCCTGCCCCCCGATGATCGCCCCGGGCGACGATTTCCGGTTCGTGGCTCAGTATGAGATCTCCTAGGCCGGGCTCCTGGAAGGCCGTCGAATGGCCTGGTAACGCACAACTACCGAGTCGGCCGAGATGACTGTAAGTCGATGACAAATGAATAGTGCTTGAATGCTAATCGATTGACAATCGGCAGTGACGACTTCTGTGGGGCCGAGGAAATGTCTGGATTGGCTCTTGAGAGGTGCACTACTGGCAGGTATATTCCGATATGAGTACGGCAGGGCTGGGTGGTCTTGCGATGGAGCTGAAGAAGTTCGGCTTCCGGGGTTCTGCTCCCGTCAACCCGGAGGAGTCCGTTCTGTAGAACGCGGTCAGTGTCCCTACGAGTAGAAGAAGACACCCCCCTGAAGGGAAAACAACTGACATGCGAAAAATCACCCGAAAGGCCGTGACCACGGCTGCGGCCGCGGCTGCGGTCGCCGCCCTCGCCACGGTCCCTGCCTCCGCGGTCGCCTACCCCGTCGTCCCCAGCGTCAGCCCCGGCGGCAATGTCATCGCGACCAACGTCGGTCCGATCGCGGGTCTCGACAATCAGACCGGGGCGGTCCTGGTCTGCTCATCGGTGACGGCCGAGGGCAGCGTGAAGGGCGGCACCAATGTGCCCGGCGACAACATCGCCACGGTGACCAGCATCAGCTTCTCCGGATGCGTGGCCAACGGCAGTATCCCGACCACAGTGACGCCTCAGGGCCTGCCGTGGTTCCTGGACGTCACGGACCTGGGCACGGCAACGACGACGATCGGCGAGCTGACCGGCGTCAAGTTCCAGCTCGACGCTCCCAGCGTCCCGTGCACGGCAGTGATCACGGGCCCGGGCGGTACGGGCGGAAAGATCGCGGGCGTGCACACCAACCCCACGACCGCTGGAGGCAGCAGCATGCTCGAGCTGCCGGTGGGAGGCGCCAACGACCTATCGGTGCAGACCGCCACCCCGGCTCCCCCGGCCGGCTGCCCCACCAGCCTGATCAACCCGGGCGACACGGTCACGCTCAATGGCAAGCTCGCCCTGAACCCGGGGCAGACGATGTAACTCATGAGGTGAGGGCACGGCCCTTGCCGAAGCCGCACCCGGGCGCTCGCCGCCCGGGTGCGGTTCCCCCGTAGATCAAGGATGTGACATGCACCAGGTGTTCAGAGGCGTCGCGCGCATCGCGGCGATCGCGGCCCTGACCGTGAGCGGCGGTGCCTTGGTGGCCGTTCCGGCGGCGATGGCGGACCTCGGTGCGGATATGGGGCTCGTTTGCTCCGGTAAGGCCGGAACGCACAAAGTGACGTTGCGGATCGAAACGACCGTTCCGTCGTCCGGGGCCGTTGGCCAGCCGATCCAGCTGGGCACGATCAAGGTCGACGTCGGTCTCCCTCCAGAGCTGCTAAAGGAAGTTTCGGCGACTTCCCCGAATGGAGCCTCGACACCACCGGTGACGGGACTCGCCCCATCGCCCGCGGCGTCCACCGCGATCGGAGGGGTCGCGGAGATCCAAGTCGCCGTCCACGAGCCCGGCGGCGATCGTCGCGGCGGGTGGCCGGCCTTCGCTCTGGCGGCCGCACCGGCACGCGGTGACGGAGCCGTGCACCTGACCGGCAGCGGGGTGGCGCCGCCGGTGGTCCCCGGATCGCCGGGTGGGCTCTCATGGTCTGCCAGGGAAATGGCCCTGTCACTGGTGCCGGGTGACACGACCACGGGGAAGGACACGGCGGAGCTTGCGCTGCATTGCGTGACGGAGAAGGAAGCGGTGCTCGGAACCGTACGGGTGGGACGTGCGAGAGGGGCCTCGGCTCCCGGCGCGTCGAGCGCGCCGACCCGTCAGGCCGCCGCTGCTCAGGAGGGATTGTGCAAGGTAATCCCCGGTCGGGGTGAAGACCCGCGATATGCCATCAACTACGATCCCGAACTGGAACTGGCGGAGATATATGAGTCCCCGCCAACTCCGAGCAGCATATTCCCCCGCTACGGGGCCGGGCTTATGTACTGCATCAAAGCCACGGGATTCTTCAATATCAAGAAGGTCGGGAACGCTGCTCCCATTGCCGTTGAAAACAATGCGCGGGCGCTGACCGAAAGTTATGTTGGCAATGGGTTCTTTGGGCCGAACTACCAGGAGTATCGCGGATATTTCGTCAACCGCACCTACCCGACTCCCGCCACTATGCTGGGTTTCGGTTTCATGCCGACACGCGCCGTGGCGAACGCCGTTCAGATCGGTGCGCCGGGGGGCGGGGAGGCTGACCCGATCACTGGTAACCTGCGGATTCTCCAGCGGCTCCGATGGGATATGGCCCTACCGGATCCGACTGTCAAAAGGCAGGAGATCGCGGCCAGTGCATACATTCGAATCAAAGCGGGCCAGGCCGAGGTGAATGGAGTTCCCCTCGATCTGGGTGATGAATGCATGACAGGTCCGACTCTGCTTTCGGCTAATGGATTCATGGGGAATGAAAGAACTGGAACAACGCAATACTATGAGGGGCAGCCGCTCATAGCCGAGGATGTAGAGATTCCCCCCTTCTCCGGATGTGGAGTAACTGAAGACCTCAGTCCGATTCTTACGGCCAGCGTTTCGGGGGGCGGCAACTATGCGAATCTGGAATCAGGAAGATGGTGCAACATCCTGGCCAACAATCAATGCGTGAACGGTGCGGGTCCACTTCCTGAAAAATTTACCGTATATCCGGGTGGGGACGTCACCGCGGTTGCAGAGCCGTTCGTCCTGACCAAGAACGACACCAGTGGCCGGTTCCAGGGCCAGTTCAGGTGTGATTCGGCGACCATGCGGCTCCAGATGGACCGTGGGCACTGGCAGTCGCGTTTCAGGCTGGGCAAGGGCGACATGTCCCTCGATGGCTGCGAGGTCGAGGCGTCAGATCGCTCCGTCTATCCAGTAGTGGGCGAAGCCACCCAGGACGGCTCGTTGTGGCTGAACATGTTCACTGATGTCGGCGGCGGCAATCCGCAGATGAAGATTAACGGGGTAGTCCTTAACGCGACCGTTGATGTCGGAGAAGGCAAGAAATGCTCGCTGCGGATAGGCGACGCGGTGCTGGACAGCATTTTCAACCCCGTGGCCAAGTACGAACGTCCGGGGGAGATCATTGGAACTTACAGCAACGGCGTCTTCTCCATGAAATCTCAGACGTTGAGGCCGACGGTGAAGTCGACCTGTCAAATTCCTGGATTCAATTTCATGAATTTCGCAGATGCCTTCACTTTGCAGGAGGGCAATTTCGCCTTCAGTCCGGAGCAGCAGATCACTTCGCCCTGACCGGCCAGGTGCGTCGCGTGGGCGCGTGCCCCAGTGCCTTCCGACTTCCGCGCAGATCGGCTCCAAGACCGACCGCACCGTCGCCCGCACCACCCCGGGCGGCGGTATGGTCAGGCCGGCTCGCCGCGGGCTGTCACCGGCCTGCGGCGAGCCCGGTAGCTCCCCTGCTCCATTCTCGACATGGCCCAGGGGCAAGACTGAACGAGCCTTGGGTAAGGGTTGTGCACACCCCCGACGATATGCGTTCGGTGACAATATCGACTGCTCTTGGGATGTCCATTCTTGATATTTGCTAACAAAGTGAAAAAATCTTCACATTCGAGCGTTGCGGCGTATTGAACCGTCATTGTTTCGGTATTACTCTCCGGTTGGGAATCGAGGATCTTTCTCGTCGAGGATCCGCTTTACGGTTCCGCGTCGGCTGGGATCACGCTGTGGCCGTCCGGCGCTCAGTGTCCGTTTCTCCCGGCAAGAAGAAAGGATGGACTGGTGAAGTTCACTCGTTTCCGGAGACGCAGTTCCCGGCTCGCGCTTCCCGCCGTGGCCGCCGCTGCATTGCTCACCTTCGGCATGGCGTCCTCCGCTTCGGCGGCCAACC
>NZ_JBICUT010000011.1:150199-249026 GCF_043198445.1 Spirillospora sp. NPDC048823
GGCGGTGTACGCCAAGGTCGAGTACGCCGGCTCCTTCGAGATGCCGGTCAGCAGCGACTTCGTGATCAACATCGGGCTGAAGGTCCGGCTGATCAACCCGTTCCTCGGGAGCCACTGCACGGTCGGCACCAACGACAACCCGATCAACGTGAGCCTGACCACCGGGACCACCAGCCCGCCCGCCCCCAACACCCCCATCACCGGCGAGAGCATCTCGATCGTGCGGTCGGACCCGCCGCCCGAGGTGCTGCAGGCCAAACACGTCGGCAACTCGTTCGCGGTGCCCGGCGCCAAGGGCTGCGTATTCGGCGGCGGCATCGCCGACTGGCTCGTCAACCAGATCGGCGGGTTCCCCTCGCCGGCCGGCGAGAACACGATGATCCAGAACGAGTACATCGTCTCGAAGAACTACACCCAGCTCTGACCTGGAGCCTGCCCGACCGGTCCGTGCCCGCGGCGACCCCGCGGGCACGACACTTCCTCCGAACGCGAACGTAAGAGCCACCCAAGAGCAAGTACGACCAGGGGATCGCGGTCTACCCCATCACCTGACACCCCACAGGAAGGAAACGGCCGACGTGTCACAAAGGAGGTAGCGCGATATCCGGTCCTCTCGAAGAAGGGCCATCGACTCAGCGGGCGCCGACATCTTGCTCGGCGGGGCACTCGCCCCCGGTCGCAACGAAGCGAAGCACAGCGTGGAAGGGAGCCTGCCATGCGCTACAAGGAGAGCACGGTCCTCGGGACCACAGCGGCGGCCGTGCGACGTTTCTCTGCACGCCGAGGGGTACTGGGAGCGGTCGCATTGGCGGCTGCCTCCGTGTACGCGCTGCTCCCGGTGAACGCCGCGGCGGCGAAGTTCACGTCTTGGACGGTGACGCCAGGTGGACCGGCGAGCCTCGGCGGCCCGATCTCGATCGGCCCCTTCTCCTGCCCGAGCTGGGGACTCTCGGGGTCGTTCATCTCGGGAACCGGCCTGCCCGGCAACGGGCTGCTTACGATCACGTCCGTAAACGGCTCGGGTCCGTGTAGCGATGGGGTGAACTCCGTATCCGTCTCCCCTGGAAACCTCCCCTGGTCGTTCAATGCCGTGAGCTATCAGAGCGGCGTGGCCGTCGGCAACGTCAGCGATGTGAGCCTGTCGCTGCAGTACGGCTTCCTGTGCATCGCGACGGTGACGGGACCGGGGAGCGCGCCGGGAACCATCGATGCCTCCTACAGCAATGGCTTCGGCTCCGCCGCGCTCACGCTTGCCGGTGGCAATATGGAGGTCACGGCCGCGAGCGGTTGCGATCCAACGGTGATCAAGGTCGGTGACCCGATGCCGGTCTATGCGAACCTTCACGTAACTCCTGTCCAGACGATCACGAGCCCCTGACACCCGCTCACAGTTCTGCCGCCACGAATGCTGGAGAGCAGCATGGAGAGTTGTTCAGCGATGGGGCCTGGTTCTACTTCGGTTCGGTCACAGCCGGGGCGCAGTTGGTGTTGCTGGGGACGCTGGCCGCCGGGGTCCGGTTCGTCCATATCGGTGCGCCGGGCGCAGGAGCGGTGCTGATCGGGACGGGACTGGGCGCTCAGGTCTTCGGCGCGTCCACCGATGTGTGGATCGTGCACATCGCGATCGTGCGGCCCGGCGGTTTCCCGATCGATTTCGCGGAGGCCGTCCAGGTCATATGCCATTTCGCGCTGCTGACCACCGCGGTCGGCGGGGCGCTTCTGGCGCTGGCCCTTCACCATCGCTATGACGGACGCCCCGAACTGGCCGGGCCGTCCGGCGCCGAGCCCCGGATGGGGGCCCGCACGGCGTCCGCCGGCGCGGCGGCGACCCTGGTGTTCGTCCCGGCCGCCCACCTGGACACGGTCAAGGGCGGGTTCAGCGTCACCGCATGCTGGCTGCTGCTGGCGGTGGGCCTGGCGGCGGCGGCCCTGGCGGGGCTCCGCGCGGCGGTCGGTACCGTCGTCGCGTCGGCGATCGTCGTAGGGGTCTCCGCCGTCCTTCCGGGGAAGCGCGGGATGCGACCATTTCGATTGATGGCACTTACCGCTGTCGGGGGAGTCGGCCCTGGCTCCCGGGGCCGCGGCTGGGGCATCAGGGGCTTGCAACAACGAAGCCGCACCGAAGACGGCGAGGCTGTCCATGACAATGAGGCAGCGCTGGTGCACGGCGAGTCCTCCTCACCGGGAGTGGTCATTGGCGTGCGAAACGCGTTCGCATTCCATGCGGCAGATCGAAGCGATCCGAACACGCGATGGCCAGGTCGTCAACCAACCGGACACCGCCATCACTCGTTGACAATTGAAGGGCCGGCGTGGTCTTTGATTCTATCAGCCAATAATAATGTACGTCCGTTTCCCGGCAGTGATTTGGTGCGGGAATGACCGGGCGGGTTAGCCTGCGTACGTTGACCGTTCTGCGACTGCCCGGCGAGGGACGGTGACCCGATGCCGGACCACGGAGAAGCTTCCAAACTTCTCCCGTGAAGGCGATACATGCCGTCGACGTCCGGTCACCCCCCAAAGTGTCACGAAATGCGGGTGGGCAGCATGAAGAGTTCCGCAGCGCCTGCGAAGACGGCGTTCGAGCCGAGCCGGCCCTGGGTGATCGGGGCGGTTCTGCTGTGCGCGGTCGGCACGCTCGGGACGGTGGTCGTCGCTGCGTCGCCCGGGCACGAGAGCGGGAGCGACATCGGAAGCGGCATCGGGAGCGAGGTCGGTCGCGCGGCCGGGTTCGCCGACGTGTTCCGCATCCATCCCGGCCTGGTGTCGGTCGAGGCGGCCGCCGTGATCGCGGGGGTGACCGTCGCCGGGATCGCGGCGCTGTGGTGGTCGCCGCGTCGAGCCTGGCCGTGGCTGCTGGTCATGGGCGTCGTGCTGACGATCCCGGGAGAATTCGTGGACCTCATGTCGCCGCCGGAACCTATTCACCCCAGGTGGCCGCAGGAAACGGCCGGGGACAGGGACTGGCTCATCTACGGGTCCGTCACGGCAGGGGCGCAGTTGGCGCTGCTGGGGACGCTGGGCGCGGGGCTCCGGCTCGTCCACATCGGGGCGGCGGGCGTGGGGGCGGTGCTGGTCGGCGCGGGTCTGGGCGCCCAGGTGTTCGGCGCGTCCACCGACGTGCGGATCGTGGAACTGATGCTGCTCCGCCCCGGCGTCTCTGCGTCCGGCGTCCAGAGCCTCCTGCATGACGGGATGCTGCTCGCCGCCGTCGGTGGGGCGCTGCTGGTGATGATGCTGTACCGCCGCTACGACGGGCGGCCCGAGCTGGCGGCGCCGTCGTCGCGTGCCGAGCCCGCGATGGGGCGCGGCACGGCGCTCGTGGGGGCGGTCGCCGCCGCGGTGTTCGTCCCGGCCGCCTTCATCGGCGACGACGAGTTCGACGTGGCCGCCTCCGCACTGCTGCTGGCGGCGGGTCTCGTGGCGGCCCTCATCGCGGGTCGCCGGGCGTTCGCCGGGACGGCTGTCGCGTCGGCGGTCGTCGTCGGGATCTCCGGTCCGACGGATGCGCTGATCCAATCGGCCGAACCCATCGGCATGTGGTTCTGGATCGCGGTCGGAGTGGCGGCAGGGGCGGCCGCCGCGTTCCCGTCCTGGCGGCGCTGGACGGCCGTGGGCGCGTGCGGGCTGTGCGGTGCGGCGCTTGCGGTGACGATGGTGATACGTCCGGACGAGACGACCGTGCTGATGCTCGCCCTCCTCGCCGCCGGCACCGCCGCGATCGGTTCGCTCGGGGTGTGGCTCGCCAGGGACGGGCGGCTGCCCGTCGTGCTGGGGCCGCTGGTGTTCGCGACGGTCACCGGCGGCTGCAGCCTGCTCGCGCACTGGCAGGGACCCGAAAGGCGCGGGACCGGTGACGATCTGTTCCGCGAGCCCGGTCACCTCTGGGTCTACACCGCCCTGCTCCTGGCGGCGGCGGTGGCCTTCGCCGCCCTCGAACGGCTGAGGGCGCGGCCCCGGTCGGACTGAGACCGCGCCCGGAGCCGACGATGTCGCGGCGCGGATCCCAGCCGTCATCGGACTCACCCGGTCACTGCGATGGCCGGCCTCGTTCGCCTTCGCGTACGAGGCCAGTTGCCCGTCAGGTGAAGATCTCGTGGAGCGACTCGGCGGTCACCGCGTGGCGGGCCCAGGCGTGGATCTGTTCGAGGTTTTGGCAGGAGCTGATGCGTTCCCTGACGTCGTCGTCGATGGTGAAGCCGCGCGACTCAAGGACGATGAGGAGCAGCTCGATCTCTCCCTCGACCCTGCCCTTGGCTTCGCCCTCGGCCCGGCCCTCGGCCCGGCCCTCGGCGATGTGCTTGAGGGCGAAGTCGCTCTTCCACTCGTAGACGCCGGCCTGCATGATCTCCTCCAAGCAGTGTCGTGCGGCGGCGGAGAGCTGCGACCGCACGTAGTCATGGTACAGCTCGCCCCTGTCACGGTCCGTGACCTCCAGGGCTTCGGCGAAGGCCGTCAGGATGGCCCTCTGGTCCGGGCCGTCGGCGTGCGCGACGGTACTCAGGATCGCCAGTTCCGGCAGGGACCGGGCTTTCTCCAGGTCGGTGACGGCGGGTGCTTCGGTGAGGTTCAGCACCCAGGGGCGCAGCACCCAGCCTTGATGCCCGCTCTCGATCGGTTCACGGCACCATGCGGTGGTGTTCTCGTCCGGGCACAGCACCAGCAACGTCACCGGGCACTCGCGGCGGGCCCGGAGCGTGGACAGATAGACGGGCCAGCTGAAGCGCTTGCGCCGGTCCGGTTTGAGCTGGACCTCGACGACGATCGCGAGATCCGGGCGCTTGGGGTCACCGAGCAGGACGGTCGAGTCGCATCGGTATTCGGTCGGGTTGCAGTCGGTGAGCGTCTCCGATCCCAGTGATATCTGTTCGTACTCGGGGGGCTTGATTCCGGACACCGCCTGAAGGAGTTCCGGGGCCAGCGCGGGCTGGTTCCGGAACAGGTCGAGCGGTACCTCGTGTTCGACGGAAGGCACGAGGTGGACGCTATCCGTGTTCATGTCACCACGAAGGGCGAAAGTCGTTACGTGGGGCATTGAGGTAGATGTTCGGCGATGTCCCCGTTCGTGGTGCGGGTGGCGTCGGCTCTCCGCCGGTCCTGAACACCGTGCGGCATGTCCCGGGCGGTAACGATCTGGGTGCGGGCCGGGCGTCGAGTTTATCGTCCGGTGATTGACGTGGACGGCCATTTGCTCGCCAAGTGAGCGTGAGTGTGGTGGGCGGGGCCGTGTTGGCGCAGATTACTCCGTAATGAACGCGTGGATAAGCCCGTACAGACTGTGAAAGTTTCTCAGGAATGGTGCGCGGTGGACGCGGCTGGGTTACGTTTCTTTGCATCGTTCCTCTATCGGCGCGAAGGAGGATGGACGATGACGGGGACCCTCGCTGGGCGAGGGCGTCCGGGGCCGGTCCCGCCACAGGTGATCGCCATTTTGAGTGCCGAGCTGCCGTCCCTCGCCGAAGAGATCATCGGTGAGGTCAGGCGTTCGGTGCCCGAGGACGCGCGGCAGGGCGGGAAGGTGCGGCAGCCGACCATCCGGGCCAGCGTGGAGCAGGTCATGGCCGCGTTCGTCGACCAGGTGACGGGGATGGGCGACACCCACGAGCACCGCGACGAGCTGTGCCGGGAACTCGGGCGCAGCGCGGCGTACGAGGGGCGCAGCCTGGACGCGCTGCAGGCCGCGTACCGGGTCGGGGTCCAGGTCGCGTGGCGGCGGGTCGCCGACGTGGCGCAGCGGCGGCGGCTGCCGTCGGGGGTGATGACGCAGCTCGCCGACGCGCTGTTCTCCTACATCGACGAGCTGGCCTCGCTGTCGGTGCAGGGGTATCTGGAGGCGCGGTCGCGGTCGGCGGACGAGCTGGCGGGGGAGCACCGGCGGCTGCTGCGGATGGCGCTGCGTTCCGGCGCGCCGGGCGGCGCGCTGGCGGAGGCGGCGGAGACCGCGGGCTGGCCGCTGCCGGAGGAGGCGACGCTGGTCGCGCTGCCCGCCGGGGCGCGGTGCGTCCGGGCGGCGCTGGACGAGGACGTCCTCGCCGACCTCGGCGACGCCGAACCCCATCTGCTGGTGCCCGGCCCGTTCGACACGGCGCGCAGGCAGATGCTGGTCAACGCGCTGCCCGAACGCCGGTCCGCGGTGGGGCTGACCGTCCCGCTGGCGGAGGCGGCCCATTCGCTGCGGTGGGCGCGGCGGGCGCTGGCGCTCGTCGAGGCCGGCGTTCTGGAGGACGCCGGTCCGACGATGTGCGAACGGCATCTGCTGGAGCTGTGGCTGCTGTCGGACGAGGCGCTGCTCGACCAGCTCTCGCGGCGCCAATTGGGGGCGCTGACGGGGATGAGCCGGACCCAGCGATCTCGCATGACCGAAACCCTCGGTGCGTGGCTGGAGGCACAGGGAAACGCGGTCGAAACCGCCCGGCGGCTGCGCGTGCATCCGCAGACGGTGCGGTACCGGATGCGGCGCCTCAGCGAGACGTTTGACGAGCAACTGGCCGATCCGGCGTCGCGTTTCGTACTGGACGCGGTGCTCCGGGCGCACCGGTTGCGGCAGGTGCGGAGGCCGTCAATGCGGTGAGTAAAACCACGCCGGACGGTGCGTACCTGTACTAACAACAGTGAGTGATTTTACTTTCTATTTGCCTTGAGGTGCGGTGTATTCGATCTACCTTCGGTGTGTCTCAGTTCACAGCCTGTCGGGGGCGCACAGGGGTCCCCGCTCAGTGCGCTCTTGGCGTTTCCGTAGTAGAGCCGTTCGTCCGGGACGCCGGGTGCCCCCGCCCGGTCACACGCCAGGACCCGTGACGGCGGCGTTCTCGGAGGTGTCCCGATGACAAGGACGCTCACGCCGGGGGCGGTGCAGCCGCGGCCGAGGCTGCCACGTCGCCTGGCGTTGATGATGCGCCCGGAGCTGCCCACTCTCTCCAAAGAGATCATTCATGAGGTGCGGAGGTCGATCCCCGAATACGGCAGGCCGATGCAGGGTCCGTACGTCGAGGCCCTGCAGATCGGCGTCGAACGGGCCCTGACCGACTTCGTCGAGCAGGTCGCCAACCCCCGCGCGCCGCGCGAACGCTACCGCGAGACCTATCGCAGGCTCGGCAGGTTCGAGTCCCAGGAGGGCCGCACGCTCGACACGCTGCAGGCCGCGTTCCGCATCGGCGCGCAGGTGGCGTGGCGCCGCGTCATGAAGGTCGGCCCTCGCCGGCACCTGTCCAGCGACGTCATGGCGCAGCTCGCCGACGCGCTGTTCGCCTACATCGACGAGCTGGCCGCGCTGGCACTCGAGGGCTACATGGAGGCGCAGCCGGATGGGGAGGTCGAGGCGCACCGGCGGCGACTGCTGGAGCTGCTGCTGCGGCCCCTCGGCTCCCACCGCGTCCTGTCCGACGCCGCCGGGCGGGCGCAGTGGCCGATCCCGGAGGAGATGATCGCGGTCGCGGCCCCGTCCGGTGCCCCGTACGTCCGGGCGGCCATGGACGATGACGTGCTCGCCGACCTCACCGCGGAAGAGCCGTTCCTGGTGGTACCGGGCGGACTGACCGCCGAGCGGAGACGGGCGCTGCTGCGGGTGCTGCCCGAGGGGCGGCTCGTCGCGGGCCCCAGGGTGCCGGTCGACGGCGTCGCCGACTCGCTGCGCTGGGCGCGGCACGCGCTCAGGCTGGTGGACGCGGGCGTCCTGGGCGACGGCCCGGTGACCGACTGCGACGATCACCTCATCACGCTGTGGCTGCTGTCGGACCAGGCCCTCGTCGACCGGCTCGCGCACCGGCATCTCAGCGAGCTGGCGGAGTTCCCGATCCGGCAGCGCGACCGGCTGATGGACACCCTGCGCGCGTGGCTGGTGAGCCGCGGCACCGCCGCCGAGGTCGCCGAGGAACTGAACATCCACCCGCAGACCGTCCGCTACCGGATGCGGCAGCTCGAAGGCATTCTGGGCGACCGGCTGAACGATCCCGACGGGCGTTTCGCGATCGAGGCCGTGCTGCGCGCGACGTCGCTGCGGCGCCGTGCCGCGGAAGGCGCCGGCGACGGTCGGATGAACTGATCCTTTTCGTCCCGGCGTCCTCCTTCCGGAGGGCGCCGGGACCCGTTCCGGTGGGCAGCAGAAAAGGCTCACTCGTTGATAATCGATGAATGCCGGGACGCCCGTTCATGAGCAGTGGGCTATGACATTGCCAGGCGGCCTTGATTGCCTATTCTCCGCATGCTTCCATCCAATTCAGAGCAATTCGCGGGATGGTGCGACGGGGTGGAGGTGCGATCAGGGTGCGCTCACGTTCGGCGCGTTCGTTCCTGGCGGGACTCGGCGTGATGGCGCTCATCGGCCTGACGGGCGTGCACCCGGTGTACGCGGACACCACCCCCGCACCCACCGCGACCACCACCGCGACGCCGACCGAGACTCCCACGGAGACGCCGACCGAGACTCCTACGGAAACGCCCACCGAGACTCCGACTGAGACACCGACGGAGACGCCGACCGAGACTCCTACGGAAACGCCCACCGAGACTCCGACTGAGACGCCCACGGAGACACCGACGGAGACGCCCACCGGGACACCGACCGAAACCCCCACGGAGACGCCGACGCCGGCCCCGACCGACCCGCCGGGGACCCCGGGCACTCCGAGCAAGCCCAAGACCCCCGTGCTGTCTCTCGGGCTCACGGTGTCGTCGGCCACGATGCGTCCCGGCGGTTCGGTCACCGCGACGGTCGAGGTGTGGTCGGCGCACGCCACCGCGCAGAGCACCGTCCTTCGGATGTCGGCCTCGGACGCCTCGGTGAGCCCGCGGACGCAGAACCTCGGTGCCGTCGGCGGCGGCGGGGCCGCGGCGATCGCGACCGTGCGCGCCCCGTCCGGTGCCGAACCCGGCATCGTCACGGTGAAGGCCGCCGTCTCCGCGGCCAAGGCGAGGAGCGTGTCCCGCAGCTACAAGCTGATCATCACCGACTCCACCGGGGCCCCGCCGCCGGGGGTGAGCCTGGCGAGCCTGCCGCCCGGCGTCCCGCCGCTGACCCCGTCCGACTTCAACCCGCTCAAGGGGATGAAGGGACCGCAGGTGGCGCTGCCCCCGGTCGCCTCACCGCAGATCGCGGCGAGCCCGATGCCGCTGGTGCCCGTCGCCGGCCTGCGCACGATCGAGGACGAGATGTTCACCGTGCAGCGGCTCTCCGCCCTGCAGGCGGGCTTCCTGGCCGCGATGACGGCGGCGGTGACGCTGCTGCTGCTCCGGCTGCGGCTGGCCCGCCGCGCCTACACCGTGCGGATTCCGCTGCCGCGGGCCCAGCGCAGGCGCCTGCTGCACACGGGCAAGCGGCTCACCGCGGCACGCCTGCGCGCGCTTCCACCGCAGCCCGCACGGGTGCGTCCCGTCCGGCTCGTCTGGCTGCCCGTCAGGCCGGCCCGCGCCGCCCGCCTCTGAACGCGCCTTCAGACGCGGGCACCGGTCACTTGCCCGGGGCGAACATGGGGCGGAAGCCCGCGATGAGCTGCCGGATCACCGGACGCTGCTCGGCCGGGGTACGGCCGCGCAGGTCGTGGATCGGGTCGAGGCCGTCGTAGTACGGCGCGAGCGCCAGGAACGGCAGGATCGTCAGGATCAGCGTGGCGAGGACGTCGAGATCGGCGTCCTCGCGGATCGCGCCCTCGGCCTGCCAGAGCTGCAGCGTCGGGTGGACGACCTGCAGGTAGTGCTGGTTGGCGGTGTCGCGGACGACGGAGCGGACGCTGTTGTCGAGTTCGAAGTTCGTCGCGGCGGTGACGCCGCGCTCCAGC
The DNA here is from genome assembly GCF_043198445.1 of Spirillospora sp. NPDC048823. Taxonomy (NCBI): domain Bacteria; kingdom Bacillati; phylum Actinomycetota; class Actinomycetes; order Streptosporangiales; family Thermomonosporaceae; genus Spirillospora; species Spirillospora sp. NPDC048823. The sequence continues at coordinate 159,973 of NZ_JBICUT010000011.1, forward strand.
GGATGGTCCGACATGTACTCGGTCCAGTCGCACAGGACGTCGAACAGCCACTCGTCGAAGGACTGGTCGAAGTCGATCCGCTCGATGCGGCGCTCCATTTCCTCGCGGATGCGGCGGGACGTCTCGTCGCAGACGAACGCGAAGAACTCCAGCTTGTCGCTGAAGTACTGGAACAGGGAGCCCTTGGCGATGCCGGCCTCGCGCGCGATGGTGTTCAGGCTGCCCGTCGAGTACCCGTTCTCCCCGAACTCGCGCATCGCCACCTCGAGCACCCGCTCGCGCTTGGCGACGTTGAGGCGGAACCAGGTGGACGTTGGCATGGACCCTTCGACTTTCCGTCAGGAACCGGTAACCCGGTGGTCAAGGATAACGGTCCGTCGCGTCCCGTGTGACCCGAAAGGTCACCCGCGCACCGCCCGTCCGCCGGTGCCGGTCCCCCCACCAGGCCGATCGCGGTTCAGTGGGCCAGCCGGATCAGGATGCGGCACACCTCTTCGATGATCTCCGTGGCCTCGGTCTGGCTCTCGGCGGTGGCGATCTCCCGTCCGGCCTCGCCGATCACCGTGGTCAGCACCAGGCTGAGCACCTGCTCGGGCCGGCCCGCCGGGTCGCCGGCGGAACCGCGCAGCAGCTTGGTGTTCTGCGCGATCCAGTGCTGGGCGCGGCTGCGGCGCATCAGCGACGACCCGGACGGTCCCTCGCCGTCGAGGAACAGCCGCGCCGCATCCCGCCGCTCCCAGCACACCAGGAGGTAGGCGCGGGCGCCGGCGATGAACAGCGCGATCGGGTCGGACTCGCCGTCCTTGCGCGCGGCGGACACCGCCTGCGCCGCGGCCCCCTCCTGCTCGCCGCTCAGGTCCTCCCACAGCGCCACGTACAGACCGGCCTTGCCGCCGTAGTGGTGGTAGAGGCTGCCGACGCTGATGCCGGACCGCTCGACGATCTCGGCGATGCCCGCGTCGGCGTAGCCGCGGTCGGCGAAGACCTCCAGCGCCGCGGTCAGCAGGGACTGCCGGGTGGCGTCGGCCCGCGCCCACTGGCGGCCACCGGTCGCACCCTCGCCGCCGTTGCCGGCCTCGCCCGCGCCGTTCGCCTGCCGCACCCTGCTCGTCCGCATCCCTCCATGGTGCCAGGCCACGCGCTCCCGCACGGGGTATAGCGCCTCTGGGGGCCGGACGAGCGGCTCGGAGCGTGCGGCTCAGTACCAGTTGTGCGACTGCCAGAACGACCACGCGCCGCACGGGTCGTCGTAGCGGGCCTTGATGTAGCCGAGCCCCCATGCGATCTGGGTCGGGGAACTGGTGCGCCAGTCGGATCCGGCGCTGGCCATCTTGGTGCCGGGCAGCGACTGCGGGATGCCGTAGGCGCCGCTGGACGGGTTCTCGGCCCGCTCGTTCCAGCCGCTCTCGTGGTTCCACAGCGTCAGCAGGGACGGCCAGCAGCGGTCCCACCCCTTGAGGGCGTTCATCTTCTTGCCGTACGCCTTGTTCTGCTTGGAGCTGGGGTTGGACTTGGCGAGCCGCTCCCGCTCCTGCTGGGCCTTCAGCTTCGCCCGCGCCTTCGCCTCGCGCTTGGCCTTCTCCTTGAGCCGCTTCAGCTCGCGCTGGTGCTGCTCGTAGGCGCGCTTCTTGGCCGCGGCGACCGCGTCGGCCGCGACCGGGTCCATGTCGGACGCGGACGTCAGCTTGGCGAGCATGTCGTTGGTCGACAGCCCGGCGGCGGCCATCTTCGGGGGCTTGGTGCCGTCCTTGACGAACCTGTCGATGTCCACCAGGACGACCGCCGCGCCGATCGCGCCGATCGCGACGATCATGATCGTGACGTTGCTGGTCAGCGCCCGCAGCAGCCGCCGCTTGCCGGTGCCGGGGCTCCTGCGCGTGCCGTGACTCTTTGGCATGGGGGAAGACTGCCTATCGCCCGGGGTCGATGTCCTCGAAGAGGAAGTACGCCGACAGGGTCGCACACGGTTCACCCATCGCGGTGCCCCCGGTGCCGTCCCGCGCCGGGATTCAGCAGCTCCACGTCGCCGGCCGCCAGCCGCGCCGGCTGCAGAGCCTCGAAGATGTCGCGGTGCATCCCCTCGAAGGGCTCCAGCGCCCCGCCGGGCGCCTCCAGCGCCAGGCCGACCTCGTTGACCCGCTCCCGTCCCGCGGCGGTGACTTCGACGAGCGTCGCGCGCCGGTCACGGGGATGCGGGGTGCGGGTGACGAGCCCGGCCGCCTCCAACTGGTCGACGGTGAGCTTCACCGTCGTCGGATGCATCATCAGGACCCGGCCGAGCGTGCTCAGCCGCGCCCGGCCCCGGGTGGACAGGGCCAGGGTGGTCAGCAGGAAGTAGCCGGTCCGGGTGAGGTCCAGCCGTTTCAGCTCGACGTCCAGTGCCTTCGTGAGCAGCTGGTTGAGCCGCCCCACCGCGCAGATCGCCATGAACGGCCAGGGTCCGCCGAGGAGCCCCTGCCCCTCCCAGCGGTCCCGGACGCCCATGACGAGCGGGTCGACACCGTCGTCCATCTCGGGTTTCACGTCCTCTATCGCGCCTCGTCGCGCCTCGGTTCGCACCGGCCGATCGTAGCTTCGGACAAATCAACATGTAAGTACTCGCTTCTTAGACCTTCTTCCAATAGAGTGCCTCAGATCACAGGCGGTACCCGAGTGCTTGCAAGGGCGCGCGGCATCGTGTGTGATCCCGGTCTCGGCCGAGACCACCGTGGCGCGCGCGAACGAGCAAGAACCTGGGCGCCGCCTGTGGGCCGGTCGAAGCCGGTGCATCGGATGAGCGCCGACGTCCGAGAACGAAGGAGGCTGGAATGGCCCTTCCTCAACCCCGTTCCGGGGGCCCGCCCCCCGGGAGTGACCGGCCCCCCTCGGGGGAGGTCGCCGGCTGATGGCCATGAGCCTGACGAAGGCCCCAGACCTGGCACGCAGACGCGTCGGGCGCGCGCTCGACGAGACCGGGCTGCTGTGCGTGACCCTCCTGGAGGGGCTCCGCCGCAGCTGGGACATCCGCCAGTGGTGGGGCGAGTTCATCGAGCAGTGCTGGTTCCTCGCCCGCGTGACGAGCGTCCCGGTGATGCTCATCGCGGTGCCGCTCGGCGCGACCATCTCGCTGCAGGTCGGCGACATCGCCCGGCAGCTCGGCGCGCAGTCGGGCACCGGCGCGCTGCTGACCGCCGCCATGATCCAGCAGGTGGCGCCGCTGGCCGCGGCGCTGCTGGTCTCCGGCGTCGGCGGCTCGGCCATCACCGCCGACATGGGCGCCCGCAACATCCGCGACGAACTCGCGGCCATGGAGGTCATGGGCATCAACCCGATCCACCGCCTGGTCACCCCCAGGCTGTGGGCCGCGAGCATGGTGTCCGGGCTGCTCTGCTCAGTGGTGATCCTGGCGGGCGTCCTGGGCGGCTACTACTTCAACGTCATCCAGCAGGGCGTCAGCCCCGGAGCGTTCTTCGACGGCGCCACCACCCTGCTGCAGTTCTCGGACCTGCTGATCACGCTGTTCAAGGCGTGGGTGTTCGGGTTCATCGCCGCCGCCGTCGCCTGCTACATGGGCATGAACTGCGACTACGGCCCCGTCGGTGTCGGCCGCGCCGTCAACAGGGCGGTCGTCGTCACTTCGATCGTGGTGTTCGCGACGAACTACATCCTCACCATGATCTACCAGGTCCTGTTCCCCCCGAGGTTGTGATGGTCGCCATTTCCCCCGTCCGCAAGCTGGGCCGTGCCGTCAGAGGCCGGACCGCGGGCCTCGCCGCGTCGGCCGATCTGCCGGTCTTCCTCGGCCGGGTCCTCTACCACCTGTTCGTCGACATCATCTTCCGGCGCAAGTACGGCAAGACGCTCGCCAAGCAGGTCAGCGACATCACCGTCGGCGTCGGCGCGCTCGTCATCGGCGGCGGCATGATCTTCGTGATCGCGACGATGTCGCTCGCCACCGGCGCGATGGTCGGCCTCCAGGGCTATCCCGGTCTGGAGCGCATCGGCGCGGAGGCGTTCACCGGGCTGATCGCGAGCTACTCCAACGTCCGCGAGGTCACCCCGATCATCGCGGGCGTCGCGCTGGTCGCGCAGGTCGGCACCGGCTTCACCGCCGAGATCGGCGCGATGCGGATCTCCGAGGAGATCGACGCGCTGGAGGTCATGGGCATCAACTCCCTGGCCTACCTGGTGTGCACCCGGGTCGCCGCCGGCGTCATCGCGCTGGTGCCGCTGTACCTGGTGTCACTGTTCATGGCGTTCTTCGCCACCAGGTTCATCACGATCCAGTATTTCGGTCTTTCGCCCGGCATCTACGACTACTACTTTCACCTCTACCTACCGCCGATCGACGTGTTCTACAGCGTCATCAAGGTCGCTGTGTTCGCCTTCATCATCATGTTCATCCACTGCTACCGCGGCTACTACGCGGCCGGCGGCCCGGTCGGCGTCGGCGTCGCCGCCGGTCGTGCGATCCGGGAGTCGACCATCCTGATGATCCTCATGAACCTGGTCCTGTCGTACATCTTCTGGGGCCACGGCAGCACAGTGAAGTTGACCGGATGAGCGAGGAGACGCTGTCCAGCCGCTCCCGGACGATCTTCGGTCTGGTGGGCGCCGGCGTCATCGCGGCCGCGGCGGCGTTCGTCGCCGTGGGCACGACGCCGTCGCACGAGGGCTCCACCTACTTCAACGCGACGTTCGGGCGAGCGGGCCAGGGCCTCGACCCCGGCAAGTCGGATGTGAAGATCCGCGGCATCGCGGTCGGCACCGTCGACGAACTCACGCTCGACGACTCCGGCCGCGTCAAGGTCCGGTTCCGGGTCGACGAGGGCGTCAAGCTCGCCGACACGACGGCCGCGGCGATCGAGCCGGTCTCGGTGTTCGGCCCGAAGGACCTCGCGCTCAACCTCGGCGCGCACGAGGTGACCGGCCCCTACCTGAAGGACGGCGGGACGATCGCCAAGACGGAGGATCCGGAGGAGCTGTCCGAAACCGCCTGGCCCGCCTACAAGCTCACCAAGGCGATCAACCCGGACGAGGTGGCGACGATCCTGCACACGTTCGGTGCCGGCCTGTCCGGGCAGGGACCGGCGCTGCGCCGGACGATCGACAACGGCGCCACGGTCGTCGACGCGACGTACCGGGACCGGGCGGCGATCAACGCGCTGCTGAACGACATCAACGGCCTGTCCGGAACGCTCGGCCCCCGCGGCGACACGATCGTCCGCATCACCACCGACTTCACCAAGCTGGCGCAGGTCATCAACGAGAAGCCGGACAAGATCGAGCAGCTGCTCACCCAGACGAGCGAACTCGGCGACAAGGTCGGCAACTCCCTGCACGACCACGGCGCCAACCTCGGCAGGATCGTGGACGGCGGCGGTGACGCCCTCGCGGTGGTCAACGACGAGCGCCGCAACCTCCCGGTGCTGATGGACGGCCTGATCGGCTTCTTCGCCCTGCTGTCGCGGATCATCCGCGTCCCCGGCCCCGAGGGCACGGTGATCGCCCAGGCCCGCGCAACGCTGCCGCTGGACCTGTGCCAGATCTTCATCGACGTCTGCTCACCCACGCAGAACAACAACGGGGGGCGGCCATGAGCACGCGGCTGCGCGGCAAGACCGCGCGCGGGCCCGACCACGCGACGCTGCTCAAGTTCGTGGTGTTCGTGGTCCTGACCACGCTCCTCACGTTCTACATCGGCCAGATGATCCTCGGCACGAGCTTCAAGGACCGCTACGCGCTGACGGCCACGTTCGACGACGTCACCGGCCTGCTCGAAGGCGACGACGTGAAGGTCGCCGGAACACCCGTCGGGCGGGTCCAGGGCATCGAGGTCGTCCGGGGCAAGGCCGTCGTCGAGATGGAGGTCGACAAGGGGGTCCGGATCCCGGACGACTCCACCGCCGCGATCCGCTGGCGCAACGTGATGGGCCAGCGGGTGATCTACCTGGAGCCGGGCAGGAGCGGGAAGAAGCTCGGCGACGGCGGCCGCGTCCCGCACACCCGGTCGGTGGTGGACCTCGGCGCCATCGTCAACGCCCTCGGCCCGCTGACCCGCAACCTGGACCCGAACCAGCTCAACAAGATCCTGTTCTCGTTCACCCAGGCGCTTGAGGGCAACGAGCAGAACATCTCGCAGCTGACGAACAACCTGGACGCGCTGCTGCAGACGTTCGCGGTCCGCAAGAAGACCATCGAGGGGATGATCGAGAACTACGAGACGGTGAGCCAGGCGGTCGCGAAGCGGGACCAGCAGATCGCCGCCAGCGTCGACAACCTCCAGTCGCTGACGAAGGTGTTCGCGAACAACCGCACGCTGCTGGAGAACGCGGTCGTGGAGATCTCGGGCGTCACTACCAACCTCAACGCGGTGCTCGGCGGCCAGGACGCGCAGCTCGCCCGCATCATCGGCAACCTCGGCGAGTTCGCCGAGACGTTCCGGCTCAACGTCGACCAGCTGGAGAAGATGGTGCAGCAGCTTCCGCTGACGCTGCGGCAGCTGTTCGCGTCCACGAACGGCGGCCACTACCTGCGCTCGAACGCGCTGTGCCTCAACCTCGTCCAGGGGCCCTGCCCCTTCGAGATGGAGCTGCCGAGGGCGCCAGGGACCGACAAGCCCACCCCGGACGAACTCGCCAAGCTGCGGAAGATGCTGCAGGGGGGTCGCGGCTGATGGCGCTGAAATCCCTGCGGGACGTCAACCACAAGATCGTCGCGATCGTCACCCTTACCGCGCTCGGCGCCGCCTGCGTGTTCGCCTTCGCCGTCGGCCAGCTGCACCTGTTCGACCGCGGCTACTCGATGAGCGGTGAGTTCAGCGACCTGTCCGGCCTGAAGAAGGGCCAGGACGTGCGGGTCGCCGGCGTGAAGGCGGGCCGGATCACCGACGTGCGGCCCGACTTCCGGCGCGGCAAGGTCATCGTCACCTGGCACGTCGACGCCGGAATCGACCTCGGGCCGCAGACCAGGGCCGAGATCCAGACGACGACGCTGCTCGGCGGCCGGTACCTGCGGCTCGCGGGCCCGGTCGCCAAGCCCTACATGGCGGACGTGCCGGAGTCGAAACGGCGGATCCCGCTGTCGCGCACCAGCGTCCCGTTCACCGTCCCGGAAGCCCTGGAGGGCGCGCAGAACATCGTCGGCAAGCTCGACCAGGAGAGCATCGACAAGCTGCTCACCCAGGTCAACAAGATCGAGTCGCCCGGCGCGAAGAAGCTGCACCGCGTCCTGACCAACGTCCAGGAACTGTCGCAGATGCTGAACGACTCCTATCCCCAGATCGAGAAGCTGATCGAGAGCAGCAAGACGATCACCGGGACGCTGGCGAGCAAGGACCAGCAGCTCCGCGAGATCATCGACGCCAGCCAGGTGCTGCTGGACACGCTCGTGAGACGCCGCAACGAGCTGGCCGCGACGATCGGGCAGGGCAACCGGACGGTCCAGACGCTGTCCAACGTGATCTCCCAGAACCAGAAGAAGCTCGACAAGCTGCTGGACAACCTGCACCTGCTCACCACCCGGCTGGCACCGAACATGGACGCGCTGAACACCAACTTCTCGCTGCTCGGGCCGACGTTCGCGCAGGTCGCCAAGCTCAAGGGCAACGGCGCCTGGGTCGAGGGCCTGCTCGTCGGGCTCGGCCCGCTCCAGCCGCCCGGCCCGCACTCCACGCCGCGGCACCCGGGAGGCAACTGATGAGCCGAGCCATCGGACGCACCCCCACACCCTCCGGCGAAAGCAGCACGCCCTCCGGCAAGAGCAGGGGGAGGGGAATCGCCGTCGCGCTCTGCCTCACCCTCACCGCCTCCCTCGGCGGCTGCTCGCTCGCCCCGTCCGGCGGCGAGCGCACCATGGTCGTCTACGTCCCGAAGGCCCGCTCCTTCTACGAGGAGTCCAAGGTCAAGGTGATGGGCGCCGACGTCGGCCTGGTCGACAAGGTCGAGAACCAGGGCGACAAGGTCAAGGTGACGTTCCACCTGGACGGGGACATCCCGCTCCCGAAGGGCGTGCACGCGTCGATCGTCCCGCTGAACCTGATCGGCGAGCGCAACCTCGTCCTGCACCCGGCGTGGAAGCCGGGGCAGCCGAAGGAGACCGCGGACGTGATCCCGATCGAGCGGACCCACGTTCCGGTCGAAGTGGACGACGCGCTCAAGTCCTTCACCAACCTCGCGAACGCGCTCGACCCGACGAAGATGCAGACCGCGCTCGGCACCGCCGCCGGCAACCTCGGCGGCAACGGCAAGCAGTTCAACGCCACCCTCGAACAGAGCGCCCGCCTCGTCGAGAACGTCGCCGGGCAGGACAGGGAGCTGATCCAGGTCGCGCAGAACCTCAGCCGCCTGGCCGGGGTGGTGCGGGGACGCGAGCAGGTCCTCGGCACCCTGATCCGCGACTTCGGTGAGGCGTCCCGGGTGCTCAGCGCCGAACGCGGCGACCTGCAGCAGCTCATCAAGGGCATCCTCGAACTGTCGAAGAACGGCGACAAGCTGCTCCAGAAGTACAAGGGCAAGCTGCCGTACGACCTGGCCGTCCTCACCAGGGCCGCGCTGATGCTCAAGGGCAACGCCAAGCAGGTGGCGCAGCTGGTGAACGCGCTGCCCGCCATCGGTGACGCGCTCATCGGCGGCTACCACGATGACGACAAGTCGCTGCACATCAGGTTCGCCACCGACGCGTTCGTGCGGACGTGGCTGAAGGGCCTGATGGACACCGACGAGGTCGGCTGCCCGCTGCCCCCGCCCAACTCCAACTGTCCCTGGGATAACGGAGGCAACTGATGAGCAGAGTCACCGCGGGAGGGCGGACCTCCGCACCCCCCGCGACAAGCAGGGTGATCCTCATGCTCGTCGCCGCCGTGGCGCTGGCGGTCTCGGGCTGCTCCTACCAGACGGCGGGCGCCCCGAAGGGCGACCTCACCCTGACGGCCACGTTCAGCGACGTGCAGCAGCTCGTCGCGGGGCACAGCGTGAAGATGTCCGACATCACGGTCGGCACCGTCACCAAGGTGGAGCTCGACGGCTACCGGACCAAGGTGACGCTGTCCATCGAGGACGACATCAAGATCCCGGAGGGCACCGGCGCCGAGATCAAGGTGACGTCGCTGCTCGGCGAGAACTACGTGGAACTGCAGATGCCGCCGGGCACGAGCATGAACCGCGGTCCCTTCCTCGCGGACGGCGCGGCGATCGCCCAGACCAGCGTCCAGCCGTCGTTCGAGCAGGTCGTCGGGCAGGCCGGGCCGCTGATCGAGGCGCTGGCCGGCGACGACGTCGCGACGGTCGTCAATGCCGGGGCCACCGCACTGGACGGCAACGGCGAGAAGCTCAACAAGACGATCGCCCAGGCGGGCAGCCTGCTCAAGATGTTCACCCAGCAGCGGCGCGAGCTGGGCGAGTCCATCGACCGGTTCGCCCGGCTCGGTGAGTCCCTCGCCAAGGGCGGCGACGCGCTGGACCAGGCGCCCGTCGAGCTCGAACGCACCACCCGGCTGCTGGACGACAACAAGGAAGAGATCATCAAGGCGGTGGACCGGCTCACCCACCTGGCCCGCGAGCTGAACGACAAGGTCCTGGAGCGGCGCATCGGCCGGTTCCGCGCGCTCCTGAGCGACCTCGACCCCGTCCTGCGGGATCTCGGCAACAACCGCAAGCGGCTCACGGAGCTGGTGAACGGCCTGGAGACCTTCTCGCGGAAGCTGCCCCTGGCGAGCTATGACGGCCAGCTGCTGCTCTACCCGATCCTGCGGTTCGTCTGGCCGGACGGGTCGCCGGTCATCCCGGGGGTCGACTACCCGGCCGGGCCGGCGAGCACGAGCAGCACACCGATCCCGAAGGGGCTCGAGAGCGCCCTGCCCGGCATCGAGAAGATCCTGGAGCGGCCTCGATGAGCACACGAATCACGATCAACCTGGCGGTCTTCGCCGCCCTCGCAGTGGTCATGGTGGTGTGGGCGTTCAACAACGTCGTCCGGTTCGACTTCATCGACCGCCCGTACCAGATCACGGTCGAGTTCGAGTCCTCGCCGGGCCTGCACCCGAACTTCGAGGTCGACTATCTCGGCCTGCGGATCGGCAAGATCGATTCGGTGGACCTGGTGAAGGACAAGGTCGTCGTCCGGCTGGACATCGAACGCGGCGTCAAGATCCCGCAGGGGGTCACCGCCGCCGCGGCCCGCAAGTCCGCGGTCGGTGAGCCGGTGGTCGAGCTGACCCCCGCGCCCGGCAAGGCCGGCGCGCCGCCGATGGAGCCGGGCGCGCGGATCCCGGTGTCGCACACCAGCGTCCCGCCGAAGTACGGCGACCTGTTCGGCGCCGTCATCGACAGCCTGAAGGCCATCGACCCCGACGACGCCCGGGTCGTCACGCACGAGCTGGCCGAGGGCTGGTCGGGGCGCGAGGAGTCCCTCCGCCAGATCATCAACGGCGGCGACCAGCTGACCGCCACGTTCGCCGAGAACACCGAGCTGCTGGACGGCCTGACCAACGACCTCGCCAGGATCACCCACGTCCTGAACCAGAACCGCGGGTCGCTCGGCGCCGGGGTCGACAACCTGGCCGCGCTCACCACGGCGCTCAGCCAGGTCCGCGGCGAGCTCGCCGAGCTGCGCGACGACGGGCCCGGCCTGCTCGCCACCGTCAACGACCTGCTGGACAAGACCGGCCCGAACTTCGAGTGCACCGTCGACGTGCTCGGCAACTGGGGGCTGAGGAGCCACAACCCCACGCTCCTGAGCGACCTGCGCGAGACGCTCAGGAAGGCACCGAAACTCGCGGTCGTCCTGGACAACGTCGTCGGGCTCGACGAGGGCGCACCCGTCCTGAACGTGTTCTTCGAGCTCACGCTGAACACCCCGGCGGCGCTGGAGTACAAGTACCCGCTGCCGCAGCCGCAGACGGGCAAGATCCCGAACTGCCCGGACGGCAGGTCCCCGGCGGTGACGGAACAGGAGCCCTACAAGGCCAAGGGGACGGGCGACACGATCCCGACCCACGACCCCGCGATCGACCAGCGGAAGGTCCAGGCGGAGAAGGCCGCGAACAACGAGGACTCTTCTGACGGGCCGCCGATGTGGCTAGTGTACGTTCCCCCGATCATCGCCCTGTTGGTGCTGATCAGGGTCATGATGGGCTCGGTGCCCGTGCTCTCCCGCCTGACCGGCCGTCTGCGCCGGGACAAGGACTGACCCAACCTCTAGGAGTTCCGAAGTGACAGCCAAGACCGGCAAGGACGAGGCCGACGAGGTCGAGGCGGTCCCGGCCGAGGCGGAGACCGAGGAGACCGAGGCCGCGCCGAAGCCGGCGCGGCCGGCCGCCAAGCGCAAGCGGCGGGTGCGGGTGATCGAGGTCATCGACGACGAGGACCTCGACGAAGTCCTGGAGGCCCTCGACGCCGAGGACGCCGCCGAGGCGGAGGAAGAGGCCGAGGAGGAGCCCCCGGCCCGTCCCGCCAAGACAGTGAAGACGGCGAAGACGGCGGTCAAGCCCGCCGCGAAGCCCCGTCCCAGCCGCCTCGAACCGCCGGAGGAGGCGGACGAGGACGCGGAGGAGGCGCCGAGGAAGGCGCCGGCCCGCGCGAGCGCGGGGACCTCGGGGGACGCCGCGTCCCAGCCGATGATCTTCGGTCTCGGCATGACGCAGGCGATCGTGGCCGTCGTCCTCGTCGCGCTGCTGGCGAGCCTGGCCATCTGGCAGTGGCGGAGCGCGAGCGGACTGTCGGCGGAGAAGGAGGACCGGGAGGCCGTGAGCAAGGTCGCCGCCTCGTACGGCGACGTCGCGCTCAACTACAACGCGCAGAACTACCAGTCGCAGATGGACAAGGCGCAGAAGCTCATGGGCGGCGACCTCCTGGAGAGCTTCAAGAGCACCACGCTCCCCAGCCTCGGTGAGACGTTCAAGAGCAACCCCGGACTGGCGCTGACGTCCAAGACCAACCAGGTGTTCGTGGGAAGCGTCGACAACAAGTTCGCCACGGCCGTCGTCATGGTGGACATCGACGTCAAGACCAAGGACGGCGCCACCTCGGCCCCCGCCACGCTGCTCCGGCTGGCCCTCGCCAAGATCGACGGCGAGTGGAAGGTGACCAAGCAGTACGCGTCCGGCGCCAACGACCAGAACCAGGGGCAGGGCCCGCTTCCGACCCCGACCGGCGGCGCGTCCACGTCGCCGGCCCCGGACAAGAGCGAGAAGCCGGGCGACTGAGGGTTCCCCGGACGGCACGGGCGCCCCGCACGGAAGGTGTGCGGGGCGCCGCGCGTTGTGCTGATGGAGGAGTCCGGGGGACGGAGGCGCGGCATCATGTCGACCGTGACGAGGCAGGACGGACACGGGACGGACACGGTCGTCCCGGACGGGGTGGTCCACGACTTCGGTGTGCTGCTGGGCGCGGCCGCGGTTCTGGAGCGGATCGCGGGGCGCGAACTGGAGCGCCGCTGCGGTATCCGGCACGCCGTGTTCGAGGTGCTGCTGAAGCTGTCGGGCGCCACCGGCGGCCGCCCGCGGACGATGGGCGATCTGGCCGGTGAGCTGATCCTGACCAGCGGCGGGATGACTCGGATCATCGACCGGATGGAGGAGGCCGGCCTCGTCCGCCGTGAGCCGGCGCCCGGTGACCGCCGCCGCCAGCTGGTGGAGCTGACCGCCGCGGGCCGCGCGAAGCTGGACGAGGCCCTGCGGGTCCACGCCGAGACGCTCCGCGAACACTTCGCCGGCCCGCTGACCGGCGACCAGCGCCGCGTTCTCGTCGACGCCCTGAGAACACTCCGGACCACGGCCCGCGAAGAGCTCGGCACCCTCCACTGATCAGCGGGAGTAGTGCTCCACACCAGCTGCTCGTCGCAACTGGGGGTCGCGCAGGTCGAGGTCGACGACGCGGCGGCTCCCGTTCGCGGAGCCTGTCAGTGATCTCCACGGTCTCCGCCGCGTGTACCGGCGCCTGTTCGCCCGCGCCACCCCGTAATGACCCGTAGTACATGCCGCCCCGGCCCCGGACATACGTATCGATTTTGGCGGTGGTCTCCCGGATGGCGGGCGGGGGTCTCGGTGGGCGATGCTCAGGTCTCCGGCCGAGGGACGCCGAGCGTCACCCGACCGGACGGCCCCGATCACCGGCTCGCCCTCGCGGGGTGGGAGAGCCGGTGGCGGGGAACCGTGCCGGGGCGCCGGGGGCCGCCGACGCCCACGGCCGGGCCGGTGGTCCGGCGCCGCGGGGGCGTGCCGGGGGCGTGGTCCGGGCCACTGGTGACAATTGGCCGTTCCGCTGCGGCGGGTCTCGCCGCAGGCTGGAGACATGACCGGACACCATCCGCAGACCCGCGCCGTCCACCCGCCCGTGATCTCACCGGCGGGCAGCCACCCGCTCGGCATGCCGATCTACCAGGGCCACCTGTTCTCCTTCGACGCCGCCGACGACCTCGCCGCCGCGTTCCAGCGCCCGGACGAGGCGTTCTTCTACGCCCGGATGGGCAATCCGACCGTCCGCTCGCTCGAACAGGCCGTCACCGAACTGGAGGGCGGCGCCGGGGCACTCGCCACCGCGTCCGGCATGGGCGCGATCAACGCCGCGCTGATGGGGCTGCTGCGCAGCGGCGACCACGTCATCGCGCAGACCGCCCTCTACGGCGGCACGTACGCGCTGCTCCAGGGCCTCGCCGAACGGTGGGGCGTCGAGGTCACCTACATTCCCGGCGACGACCCCGCCGAGGTGCGCGACGCGATGCGTCCCACCACCCGGCTCCTTTACCTGGAGACGATCGCCAACCCCACCACGCACGTCACGGACCTGCCCGCGTTCACCGCGGCCGTCCGCGGCACGGACGTGCTGACCGTCGTCGACAACACCTTCGCCCCGCTCCTCTGCAAGCCCATCGGCCACGGCGTCGACGTCGTCGTCCACTCGACGACGAAGTACCTCGGCGGGCACGGCGACGTCATCGGAGGCATCGCCGTCTTCGCCGACCCGGACCTGCACCACCGCGTCTGGGCCCACGCCCTGGAACTCGGGTCCGTCGCCGACCCGTTCGCCGCGTGGCTGACCCTGCGGGGGCTCGCCACCATGCCGATGCGCGTGGCCCGCCAGAGCGCGACCGCGCTGGATCTCGCCGGCCGTCTCGCCGCGCACCCGTCCGTCTCCCGCGTCCACTACCCGGGACTCAGCGACCATCCGCAGCACGAGGTGGCGCGGCGGGTCCTGCCGGACGGAGCCGGCGGCGTCCTCGCCTTCGAACTGGCCGGCGGCCGCGACGCGGGCGGCGCCTTCTCCGAGGCCGTCCGGCTCATCGGCCTCGGCCCGTCACTCGGCGCCGTCATGTCGCTGGTCATGCACCCCGCGAGCACGTCCCACCGGCAGATGGACGCGGAGTCCCTCGCCGCAGCGGGGATCGGCGAGGGAACCGTGCGCCTGTCCGTCGGCCTGGAACACCCCGGCGACCTGTGGGCCGACATCGAGCAGGCCCTGGGCAAGGCCGGTCAGAGGTAGAAGCCGGTCGCGGAGGCGGGGGCGTCCTCGTTCTCGGGGCGCTTCTCGCCCTTGCGGAGCGCGACCAGCTCGGCGAGCGTCGCGCCCTCCGCGCCGATCTCGCCGGGCGCCGCGTCCGTGCCGTCCAGCCACGACACCGCCTCGGCCTGGGTGAGCCGGCCCACCTCGATCTGCGCGAGGCACCGGCCGGGGCGGACGACCGCCGGGTGCAGCATGGCGAGGTCCTCGTTGGTGGTGATGGCGACGAGGACGTCCCGGCCCTGCCCGAGCATCCCGTCGGTCAGGTTGAGCAGCCGCGACAGGCCCTGGCCCGTCGACTGCTTGGCCTCACCGCGGATCAGCTCGTCGCAGTCCTCGAGGATGAGCAGCCGCCAGCGGCGGTTCTCGTCCTCGTCGTCCCCGACCGCCACCTCCATCAGGTAGGCGGGCGTGCCGAACAGCGCCTCCGGGTCGAGCACGCAGTCGGACTGGCACCAGCCGTTCCAGGCGCGGGCGAGGGCGCGCAGCGCCGTGGTCTTGCCGGTGCCGGGCGGGCCGTGCAGGAGCAGCAGCCGCCCCGACACCTCCTCGCGGGTGAGGCTCATCACGTCGTCGAGGGCCTCGGCGACCGGCGCGGTGTAGTTGCGCCGGATGTCGTCCCACAGGTCGGCGGTGATCGCGCGCTCGCTGCGCACCGGGCCGTGCGTGCCCATGTGCCAGAAGCCCATCTCGACGCTGGACTCGTCGGCCTTCGGCGGGTCGGTCGCGTCCTTCACCGACTCTTCGAGGACGGACTCGGCCATCTCCTCGGTGACGGCGGACACCGCGACGTACGCGACGCCGCTCTTCCACCGGTTCGCCAGCAGGGTCCAGCCGTCGCCCTCGGCGAGCACCGACTCCTTGCCCTTCTCATGCGCGACCCGCACGAGCCGGGCGCCGTCCGGACGCAGCGGCG
The DNA here is from genome assembly GCF_043198445.1 of Spirillospora sp. NPDC048823. Lineage (NCBI taxonomy): Bacteria > Bacillati > Actinomycetota > Actinomycetes > Streptosporangiales > Thermomonosporaceae > Spirillospora > Spirillospora sp. NPDC048823. Next base: position 175,363 of record NZ_JBICUT010000011.1, read on the forward strand.
CGTCGGCCCGGACGTGCTCCAGCCGCGTCGAACGCGACCACGGCTGCTCCCCGGACGCGAACGGGCGCAGCGACAGCACGTCCATCACGTCGGCCGGCGAGTTGTTGTCGCTCAGGTTGAAGACCACGGGCAGCGTCGACTCGGGCCCCGGGTCGGTGACGTTCTCCCGGGGGCCGACGAGATGCAAGAACTCCTGGGTCCTCTCCTGCGACATGGTCATGCCATTGATGATCAGGGCAGGCGGCGGACCGCGTCCACCGAATAAGCCGGGCGACGGGCATCGGGCGCCCGCGTCAGGAGCCCTCCTGAGCCTCCCGCGCCTCGCGGGCCGCCTTGCGGGCCTCCGCCTCTTCGAGGTCGAGCTTCTCGGCCTCCTCCGGCGTCGGCGCCGTCCCGCCGAGGTAGGCGGGCTGCCACCACGTCTCGTCCGACTGCGGGACGTCGGGGTACTCGCGCTGCGCCCTCTCCAGCAGCTCCGACATCCGGGCGTGCAGGTCGCGGGTGACCTGCTCGTAGTCGTCGCCGCGCTTGGGGTACATCGGCTCGCCGACCAGGATCGTCACCGGTACGCCCCGTTGCAGCAACCGCCGCTTGCGGCCTTTGGTCCACAGCCGCTGCGGGCCCCAGATCGCGACCGGGACCAGCGGTACCTTGCCCGCGACGGCCATCCGCACCGCGCCGCTCTTGATCTCTTTCACGGTGAACGAGCGGCTGATCGTCGCCTCGGCGAACACCCCGACGATCTCTCCGGACTTCAGCGCCTTCAGCGCCGCCGCGTAGGACGAGGCGCCGGCGTTGCGGTCCACCGGGATGTGGTGCATGCCGCGCATCAGCGGCCCGCCGATCCGGTTGTCGAAGATCTCCTTCTTGGCCATGAACCGCACCAGCCGCTTCGCCGGATGCGCGGCCAGGCCGGCGAAGATGAAGTCGAGATAGCTGACGTGGTTGCTGACGAGCACCGCCCCACCGGTGCTGGGGATCTGGTCCGTTCCCTCCAGACGGATCTTGATCTTCAGGGTCTTGAACACCCCGAGAGCCGTCTTGATCACCGGCGGGTACACGATTTCGGCCATGGGAGCACCGTACTTGAGCAGCTCATGATCAGCGAGTGCGGGCGGGGATCGCGATGGATCACACAACGGGCCCGAACTCTGAGAAGGTGGGGTTGTGACGTGATCCGCTGATGGGTGAAAGGGGATGAGCACCATATGGAACCGTTGGACGCGGCGGCGGACGTGCACGCGCTCATCCGCGACGTGCTCCCCGCCCTGGCGCCCAGCGCCTGGTTCGACTCCGGTACCTCCGAGGTGGTGCTGCCCGTGGGCCGGTCCGAGGCGCGGGCCTCCAGCTGGACGGTACTGGAGCGCTGTGCCCGCGAGCCGCGGTCGGCGTGGCCGCAGGTGGTGGACGAGTGGGTGCGCGAGGTCGGCGACCGCGCGTTCCTCGCGGTCGGTGAGATGGAGCTGTTCGGCGACGTCCGGGAGCTGCTGCGGCTGCGCATAGTGCCCAAGCTCGCGCCCAGCGACCGTGAGGGCCTCGTCGTCGTCCCCGCGGGGGACCATTTCGACGCGATGGTGATGATCGAGCATCCCCGCTACGGCGGCCCGCTCACCAAAGCGCGCGCCGGGCTCCTCGGCCTGCACAAACTCGGCTACGTGATGACGAACACCCACGACCGCGAGCTGGCCGACGTCGCCGTCCGCACCCAGCCGCTGCTGCCGGGCCGCAACGTCCGCGTCGTCACCAAGCCGGGCAGCCGCTACGTGTCGGCGCTGCTCAGCGAGGTCGACCAGTTCCTCCCGGGGCCGAACGAGCACGGCGCCCTCGTCGGCGTCCCGTGCCACAGCACGCTGCTGCTGTACCCGATAACGTCCGCGGCGGTCCGCGAGGTCCTCCCCGTGTTCGCCGACGTCGTCCGGGAGATGCACGCCGACGCCGACGACCCGTGCGCCCCCGGCGTCTACTGGAGCCATGGCGAACGCCGCCTGACCCCCCTCCCCGCGTCCCCCGAGGGCTCCGCCGAGTTCTCGACCCTCCTGCACCGCCTCCCCGAGGACTGAACCTCGGCCCGTTCGTGGGTTAAGGCAGCTTCCAGTCCACCGGGGGTGCGCCCTGCTGCTCCAGGAGCTGGTTGGCTCGGGAGAAGGGGCGGGAGCCGAAGAAGCCGCTGTCGGCGGAGTAGGGGCTCGGGTGCGGGGACTCGACGCACGGGACGCCGCCGAGCATCGGCTTGAGGCTGCGGGCGTCGCGGCCCCACAGGACGGCGACGAGGGGGCCGCCGCGGGCGGCGAGGGCGCGGATGGCCTGCTCGGTGACCTCTTCCCAGCCCTTGTTCCGGTGCGAGCCGGGCTTGCCCGGCATGACGGTCAGCGACCTGTTGAGCAGGCAGACGCCCTGCTCCGTCCACGGGGTGAGGTCGCCGCTGGACGGCTCCGGATGGCCGAGGTCGTCGCAGTACTCGCGGAAGATGTTGACCAGGCTGGCGGGCAGCGGGCGGACGTCGGGGGCGACGGAGAAGCTGAGGCCGACGGGGTGACCGGGCTTCGGGTAGGGGTCCTGGCCGACGATGAGGACGCGCACGCCGTCGAAAGGCTGGGTGAACGCCCGCAGGATGTGGTTCCCCGCGGGAAGGTAGCGGCGTCCGGCGGCGACCTCGGCGCGCAGCCAGTCGCCCGCGGCGGCGATCGTGCCGGCGACCGGTTGCAGCGCGGTGGCCCAGCCCGCTTCGACGATCTCCGGGAGTGGTCGTGCCGTCATGGCGCACCACCCTAGTGCGATGATCATGGCATCGTCGGCTTGATCGGGCATGTGAAGTTATCTGACCGCATTAGGCCGGAAGAAAGCAAAATCTTTACAGGCTTTCTTGAAACCGGCAGATGAACCCGGTGAAACGCCCTGTTAAGTGCTGGTTACTTCCTATCGGCCCACGTTGACCTGCACTCCAGAACGGCATAACTCCTTGGAGGTAGGGCAGGCGCACGCAGGACGAGCGGACGGGACGAGAGCATGAGCCAGCTGACCACCGTGGACGCCACCTTCCTCCACGCCGAGACCGCGACCACCCACGCGCACATCGCCGGGCTGGGCATCGTCGACGCGGGGACGTGCCCCGGCGGCCGGCTCACGGTGCCGCTCGTCGCCGAACTGGTCCGCGGCCGCGCGCACCTGGCCGCCCGCCCGCTGCGGCAGCGGCTCGTCCAGGTGCCGCTGGGCCTCGACCACCCCTACTGGGAGGACGACCCGGACTTCGACCCCGAACGGCACATCACCGAGATCGGGCTCCCGTCCCCCGGGACCGACCGGCAGCTCGCCGACATCGTCGGGATGCTCCACGAACAGCCCCTCGACCGCTCCCGCCCGCTCTGGGAGATGGTCCTCATCCAGGGCCTGCACGGCGGCCGGACGGCCGTGTACGTCAAGGTGCACCACGCGGCCGTCGACGGCGTGATGGCGGCCGAGACGCTCGCCGCGCTGCTGGACCTGTCGCCCGAGCCCCGCGACCTGCCCGCCGACGAGTCCGCCCCCGCCCGCGCGCCCGGCACGGCCGGCATGCTCGGCGCCGGGCTGCTGAAGACCGCGCTGCATCCCGTCCGCAGCGCCCTGTCGGTCGCGCGCACGGCCCCGTACCTCGACGAGATCCCCGGCCTCGCGTCCATCCCCGGGGTCGGGCTGATGTCGGCGGCCGTGCAGGGCGCGCTGCGCCGCCCCGGGCTTCCGAGGACGCCGCGCAAGAGCGCCCCGCCGACGCCGTTCAACCGGCCGATCGGCCGCCGCCGCTCCGTCGCCTGCGGTGAGCTTCCCCTGGACGAGATCAAGCAGATCAGGCGGGGACTCGGCGGCAGCGTCAACGACGTCGTCATGGCGCTGTGCGCGACGGCGCTGCGCAAGTGGCTCGACAAGCGCGGCGACCTGCCGGACCGCCCGCTCGTCGCGGCCGTCCCGGTGTCGCTGCGCCGGGGCGGCGCCGCGGCGCAGCCGGGCAACCAGGTCTCGATCATGACGACGACGCTCGCCACGCACGTCCCCGACCCCGCCGACCGGTACACCGCCGTCCGGTGCGACATGGACGTCGCCAAGCGGCGGTTCGTCGGCTCGTCCGGGAGCTGGGTGCGGGAGATGAGCGGCATCCTCCCCACGCCCATCGCCGGCGCCGTCACCCGGTTCGCCCTGCAGGCCGCGCCGGCGATGTCGCTGCGCCCGGTCAACCTGCTCATCTCCAACGTGCCGGGCCCGCAGTTCCCGCTGTACCTGTGCGGCGCGAAGGTGCTCGACTACTACCCGATCTCCGTCATCTCCGACGTCAGCGGCGGCCTGAACATCACCGTCTTCTCCTACGACGGCAAGGTGGACGTCGGCATCGTCGCCTGCCGCGACCTCGTCCCCGACCCGTCGGAGATCGTCGACCACCTGGTGGACGCGCTGGACGAGTTGAAGGGCCTCAGCCGCGAGGCCCTCGACGAGGGCTGAACACACTTCGCCTGGGGGCGGCCCCGAGAACCGTCAGTGTGCACCGAGCGTCCGCCGGTGCCGCCACGCCAGTTCCAGCGCGGCGGCGCCGGCGGGCTGCACGGGCTCCGGAATCGTCCCGCCGAACGGCGCCATCGACACCTCGCCCTCGTCGTTGACCGCGACCAGTCCGCCGAAGAGGTCGCCGAACACGTCGCCGTCGATGACGACGACGGTGAGGAGGTCGAGCGCGAACGTCAGCGGATCGACGCCGAGCCCCAGGAGGTACGCCCGCAGATCCCCCCGCTCGCGGGCCGCGGTCATCGCCCGGTGGAAGGGCCACTCCTCCTGGACGAAACCGTCCCCGTAGTTCTCGTCCATTCCGAGCAGTTCTTCGGCGTACTCGCGGACCATGCACGGCCACAGGCCGGGCGGCTCGTCGCCGAGCGGCTGGAAGACCCCGACCGGCATCACGTGGTGGAGGCCGCCGGCGTGCGCGACCTTCGCCGGGTCCCGCCGGTGCAGGACGTACGACCCGGTGGTCGTGACGGTCACCGTCGTGATCGCCGTCAGGGCCGCCCGGCGGGTCAGGTCGCACGGGTCGCCGACCCGGCCGCGCAGCGGCAGCCCGTCCACCCCGGCCGCCAGTTCGTGCGCGACGGACTCGCCGACGTTCACGCCGTCGAAGTACCGGGCGGGACCGAACCGGAGCACCGGCGGGCGGGCGGCGAGGAGACGGTGGCTCGGGCGGTCCTCGAAGAGCCTGGGCGGCGCGAGCGCCGCCATGGCCTCCGCGTACGTGCGGTGGCCGCCGGGCAGCCCGTCGGACGGGTCGGCGACGGCCGGAGCGGCGGGACGCGCGTCCCACTCCAGCCGGACCGACTCCAGCGGAATCGGCACGGCCGGAATCCACTCCTCGCGGCACAGCAGCGACGTCCCCGCGACGCGCGGCGCGTCCGGATACAGCCCGCCGGCCACCTCCCCGAGCAGACCGCGCGCGGCGTTCAGCGCCGCCCGAACCTCGCGCCACCGCCGCTCATCCCCTCGCACCCCGCCACCGTAAACGTTGACCCGCGGCGCGTCGCCCTTGCGACCGGCTTGGCGGCACGCCGCGGGTGAACGGGGTCCGGGGTCAGGCGGGCAGCTTCTCGGCGATCTCCGCTTCGATGAGTTCGAAGTTGATCATCGCGGCGGCGGTCGCGCCTGCCGCGGCGGCCATGATGACCTGGCCCCTCGGGTTGACGACGTCGCCCGCCGCCCACACGCCGGGAACGCTGGTCCGCCCGGTCGGGTCGGCCTTCACGAAGCCGTCCTCACCGGTCTCGCAGCCGAGATCGGCCAGCGGACCGGCCTTCGCGACGAACGTCGGGGCGACGAACACGGCGTCGCAGCCGAGGACCGAGCCGTCGTGCAACTCGATGCCGGTGACGCGGTCGTTCTCGATGACGACGCGCCGGGCATCGCCTTCCACGACGCGGATGCCGCGCACGTCCAGGCGGGCGGAGTCCTCCCCGTCCGGGGCCTTCCGCGTAAGGAAGGTCACGTCCGGCGACCACTGGCTCAGCAGCGTCACCTGGTGCACGGACTGCGGGGACGAGGCCAGCACGACGAGCCTCTTGTCGCGGACCTCCCATCCATGGCAGTACGGGCACATCTGTACCTCGCGGCCCCACCTCTCCTGAAGGCCGGGGACATCGGGCAGGACGTCGGTCACGCCGGTGGTGACCAGGAGTTGCCGGCCCTTGAGCCGGGTGCCGTCGGCCAGGGTGACGGCGAAGCCCTCGGCGGCGTGCTCGACCCGTCCGTCGATGATCTCGCCGCCGTAGCCGCGCACCTCGGTGCGGCCGGTCTCCCGCAGGAGCGCCGGCGGCATCCCGTCGCGGGTGAGGAACCCGTGCATGTGCTCGGCGGTCGCGTTCCGCGGCTCGCCCGCGTCGACCACGGTGACGCTGCGGCGTGCGCGCGACAACACGAGGGCGGCGCTCAGCCCGGCCGGGCCGCCGCCGATGACCAGTACGTCTCGTTCAGCTGTTTCCGTCATGCCGGGAGGATGCGCGACGGCCCGCCGACTTGACAAATGTCTTTGCCGATCCTGCAATGAGCGCATGGAGACCACGGAAGACGTCCTGGCCGAGGTGGGGCCGAGGCTCAGGAGGCTGCGGCAGGAGAGGAACGTCACGCTGGCCGCGCTCGCCGAGGCGACCGGCATCTCGGTGAGCACGCTGTCGCGGCTGGAGTCGGGCAAGCGGCGGCCGAGCCTTGAGCTGCTGCTCCCGCTCGCGCAGGCCCACCACGTTCCGCTGGACGAGCTGGTCGGCGCCCCGGAGGTCGGCGACCCGCGGATCAGGCCGCGCCCCCGCACGATGCACGACATGACCGTCCTGCCGCTGTCCAGGCGACCCGGTGGCCTGCAGGCGTTCAAAATGATCATCCCGGAGCGGACGCCGCCGCCCGAGCCGAAGACCCACGAGGGCTACGAGTGGCTGTACATCCTGAACGGGCGGCTCCGCCTTCACCTGGCGGGCCGCGAGCTGATCCTGGAGCCGGGGGAGGCCGCCGAGTTCGACACCCGGCTGCCGCACTGGTTCGGCGGCGAGGGCGGGCCGGTCGAGGTGCTCAGCCTGTTCGGGCCGCAGGGGGAGCGGATGCACCTGCGGGCCAGACCCCGGCAGAAGTGACATAAATTGGCTATCCGTGCAGACCGCCCAACCTCCCCTGGATCCCCCGGGTAAACAGAAGGCCGCCCCGATCGCGTGGGCGCTGTGGGGCATCGGCGTCCTCGCCTACGCCGTGGCGGTACTGCACCGGACGTCCTTCGGCGTCGTCGGCCTGGACGCCGTCCACCGCTTCGACGCCTCCGCCGGCATCCTCGCGTCCTTCACCGTCCTGCAGCTCCTCGTCTACGCGAGCATGCAGATCCCCGTCGGGCTCATGCTCGACCGCATCGGCCCGCGCCGGATGGTCGCGGGCGGCGCGCTGCTCATGGCCGCCGGGCAGGCGCTCATGGCCGTCTCCACCGACATCGGCACCGCCGTCGCCGCCCGCGTCATGGTCGGCGCGGGCGACGCCATGACGTTCATCAGCGTCCTCGGCATCGTCGTGACCTGGTTCCCCGGCCGGTACGTCCCGGTCGTCACGCAGTTCACCGGCCAGCTCGGCCAGCTCGGCCAGATTCTCAGCGCGATCCCGCTGGTCGCGCTCCTGCACGGGCCCGGCTGGGGCACCGCGTTCGGATCCGCAGCCGCCCTCGGCGTCCTCATCGCCGTGCTCGCCTTCGCCACCCTCCGGAACGGCCCGGCCCGCGCCGACGTGCCGACCCTGCGCGAGACCGGCGCCAACCTGGCGGGGGCCTGGCGGCACCCCGGCACGCGACTCGGCCTCTGGTCGCACTTCGTCACCCAGTTCTCGTCCAACACGTTCGCGCTGATGTGGGGCTACCCGTACCTGGTGTCGGGGCAGGGGATGAGCCACGCCGCCGCATCCACGCTGCTGACGTTGTTCGTGCTGGTCAACGTCGTGTCCGGGCCGTTCATCGGACGGCTCGTCGCCCGCTACCCGCTGCGCCGGTCATGGCTCGTCCTCGGGATCGTCGGGCTCAACATCGCGGCCTGGGCGGCCGTCCTCGCCTGGCCGCCGCCCGCGCCGACGTGGCTGCTGGTGCTGCTCATCCTGTGCGTCGCGCCCGGTGGGCCCGGCTCGATGATCGGCTTCGACTACGCCCGGACGTTCAACCCGCCCGGACGGCAGGGCACCGCCACCGGCATCGTCAACGTCGGCGGCTTCTTCGCCTCCCTGGTCACGATCCTGCTGATCGGCATCGTCCTGGACGCCCTGTCGCCGGACGGGGAGTTCACGCCCGAGGCGTTCCGGGCCGCGTGGACCGTCCAGATCGGGATCTGGGCGATCGGCATCGCGGGCGTCCTGCGGACCCGCACCCTGGCCCGCCGCCACCTCGGCCTGACCGGCCGCCGGTGATCAGGCGCGCAGCTCCAGCGTGCAGCACTTGGGCCCGCCGCCCGCCTTGCGCAGCTCCGACAGGTCCACCGGGACGGGCTCGTACCCGCGGCCCCGCAGCGTCCCGATCAGCTCCGCCGCCTCCGCGTTGATGACGACGTTGCGCCCGTCGCACACGGCGTTGAGGCCGAGCACCGCCGCGTCGCCCTCACCCGCGAGGATCGCGTCCGGGAACAGCCGCTCCAGCACCGCGCGGCTGCCGGGCGAGAACGCCCCCGGGAAGTAGGCCACGTTCCCGTCCCCGAGCGGGAACAGCGCCGTGTCCAGGTGGTAGAACCGCGGATCGACGAGCCGGAGCGTCACCACGGGCCGCCCGAGGAACTCCTGCGCCTCCTGATGGGCCGCCATGTCCGTCCGGAACCCCGTCCCGGCCAGGATCACGTGATCCAGCGTGAGGAAGTCGCCCTCGCCCTCATTCGTGTGCCGCGCCTCCAGGACGTCGGCGAACCCGTTCTCCTTCAGCCACCCGGCGTAGGCGGGCCCCTCGGCGTGCCGCTCCGGATGCGTGAACCGCGCCCCGTACACCCGTCCGCCGACCACCAGCGCGCCGTTCGCCGCGAACACCATGTCGGGCAGCCCCTCGATCGGCTCGATGAGGCTCACCTCGTGCCCGAGCGCCAGATACGCCGCCCGCAGCGCCTCCCACTGCTCCACGGCCTTCCCGGCGTCGGCGCCGCGCGCCGGGTCCATCCACGGGTTGATCGCGTACGTGACGGCGAAGTGCTCCGGACGGCACATCAGAAAGTGCCGCCGCAGCGCGGTGCGGGCAGTGCTCGGCTCCATTGCCGGCATGACGCTCATGCGTGTCTCCAGGGGAACGTCCGAAGGGATCGACTCAATCGGAAGCCTAGGAACAAAGCGCCTACGATCCAATGCGCCAATCTTGCTCTGAGCTGGCACTTCGTTGCGTGTTTCCCCTGAAAGAGCGCTATTCATTGCGCGGCTCCGCCCGCACGCCGCCCGGCGTCCGCCAAGGCCCTGCCGACCCAAGGCCCGAGCAGCACCCGCACTCCCTCCGCCCCCCTCACAGGATCGGCGCACGGCCCCAGAAGCACCCCCGCCGACGACCGGAACCACGCCGCCCGGCCACCTCCGGCGTCCGGGACGAGGACCACGGCGACGCTCTCGCCGACCACCGGCACCCGAGCGTCCACGACCCGCAACAGCGGCTGGCCGTCCGTGATGCGCAGCGTGCACGTCCAGCCGTCGTCCGCAAGGACGCTCGCCAACCGCCTCAACCGCGCTTCCGCAGGCCCCGTCACCGAGACGTACTCCTGGACAGGACGCGCTTGAGAACCGGCGCCTCGGACTGTGGTTCGAGCACCTCCAAGACCTGCGTCCACCACACCGTCTTGCCGCCGCCGGCCCCGGGATGCCAGCCCCAGCGGTCCGCGCATCCGGCGACCACGGCCATGCCCCGGTGCCCCTCATCGGTGTCGGACGCCGCCACGAGCCGAGGGAACCCCGGCTCCGGGTCGGTCACGTCCACCCGGAGCCGCCCGTCCATCAACCGGACCCGAACCCACACCACGCCACCGGCCCGCAGCTCGGCCCGCACATGCCGCACGGCGTTGGTGACGACCTCGGACGTCAGCAGCACCGCGACATCGATGTCGGCCTCCGTGACACCCCACCCGGCCAGCGCCTCCCGCACAGCCCGCCGAGCGTCCCCCGGCGCCCGCTCGTCCAACCTCCACACATACGTCCGCGCGCCCTGACGCGCGCGCGTGATGCCGCCCCGCCTCAGCGTGGTGTTCCGGTGTTCGTCCATGGTCGCCCTCTCGTCTTCTCGGACGCGGGACGTGCAGTCCCGCTTTACTCAGTGAAACCGTGCGCACACGGACCGAGAAAGGCGACAATGGAGGCGTTGGAGGGACACAAGTCCGCCCCGCCTCCCCGGTCGAAGGGTGCCCATCCCATGACTGATCAGCCACGTCCCCATTGGGCTGCACGTCTTGAAGCCGAACGCCGTGCCCGCGGATGGGGTCCGTTCAAGGCGGCCCGCCGTCTCTACGCGGCCGCCGGCATCGACCATCCCGACCTGAGCCAGGTCAAGAACCTCTCCCGGCAGATCAACCGCCACGAGAAAGGAGAGGTCTTCCCGGCGGACTGGGGTTCGGCCTACGCCACCGCGTTCGGAATGGAGGAAAAGGACCTCTTCGGGCAGGGATCGACCGATCACCCGATGGGTACCGTAGACCCAAGCCCTATTCCCGACGATGGGGACGACGACGTGAAACGCCGCGCCGCACTCCAACTGCTCGCAGCCCTCGGCGCCGGAACGGCCGTCCCGCCGGGAACCCTGGAACAGATCCTCTCCAGCATCGACCGCGCGACCGGCCAGACCGCCGATCTGGCCGAATGGGAGCGTGCCGTCCATGAGTACGGCCAAAAGATCATGGTCCGGCCGACCGGGGCGCTAATCGGCGATTTGACGGCCGACATCATCGCCGTGGGACAACTGCTCGAACAAGTTCGTGCCCCGCAGGAGCAGGCCGGACTACTCCGCGTCAGCGCGGGACTGTCAGGCCTCTTGGCGATCGAGTTGGGCGATGCCGGTGAAGAACGTTCCGCCCGGATAACGTGGGTCGCCGCCCGCCGCGCCGCCGACGCGTCTGGCGATCGTGACCTGCAAGTATGGACGCGCGGCAGAGCGGCGCAGGACGCGTTCTGGGCGCGACGGCCATGTCAGGTTGTCGACGCTCTGACCGATGAAGCCATTGCCATCGCTGGTGGCGTGCCGTCTGCCGGGTTGGCCCGCGCGCACGTTGCACGCGCATATGTCGCGGCGGACCGGGGTGACAAAGGCCAGGCCCGCGCCTCGCTGGACAACGTCAAGGGCACGCTCGACTACCTGCCGCACCGGACCGAGCAGACAGTCCTGGAATTCCGTGAGAGTCAGATGCGGTGGGCTGAGTCTTATGTGTTCAGCCAGCTGGGTGACAACCAGGTGGACGAGACGCTCGCGCAAGCTACGGCTCTCTACCCGCGAACCGCCCAGGGGCCGATTATGAACCTGAACGTGATGAGAGCGATGGCACTCGTGAAGGCCAGGGAGATCAACGCTGGCCTTCAAAGTGCTGTGGCCACCCTGCATAACCGACCGGAAGCCGTGACCGCCGGTACCAGGCACCTCGCGGGCCAGATGCTCTCCGCGCTCCCCGACCAGGCGCGGGTCCTGCCGACGGCGCGGGAGCTGCGGGCCCTCACGTCCGCCACCTGAGTGACCGTGCGGAGCGCTCGTCAGCAGCCTAGGCGGGGAGCGTGAACGACAGGTTCGCGGCGGAGTGGTGGTGGATTCGCTGGCGGCCGTTGTGGATGCGCATGCGGAAGGACTCGGGGCCGGGACGGTCCGCTTGCCGCCACGCTTCCCAGACGGCCTTAACGGCGTCCCATAGCCGTAGCGGACCGGCTTGCTGGACGCGCCACCCCCCGTCGTCCGGTGCGAGGGTGGCGGCGGAGCCAGATGTGACGTCTGTGACGTGCATGGCATCCCCGGCCGTCACGACTTGCGCGTTGGGGACGGCGAGCTGGGCGAGGAACCGTCCGAAGAAGCCCTCCTCGGTCGCCTCATCGAGGCGTTCCGGGCTATGCCGGACGGGACGGGCCCAGGGCGATTTCAAAGTCGTCGGCGACGGATTGTTGTGACGCTATGTGAGCATGAGTAGTGGGGCTGCGCGGTCGTGGTGCGGCCGATCTTCTGGACGGTTTCGGTGATCTTGGTGATGCCGTTGATGGCCAGGGCGCCGAGGGCGAGGTTGCGCAGGGCGGCGGTGTTGCGGGGGCCGTTGCCCAGGTAGGCCTGCTGGTCGCCTTCTTGCCACACGGTGTCGCGGGGCCGGTGCTCCAGGTTCTCGATCGACCAGTGCCCGCGGGTGCTGGTGTGGAAGTCTGCAAAGCCGACCCGGCAAGAGGCCGATGTGGTCCGAAAGCCGCGCTCCCCTTTAACGTCCCGTGAGAGCACGGCCGCGCAGGGCAACGCTTCACTCGGAAGCCACGGATATGGGGATGGTGGCCACGGCTGTGCTCGGCGATGCCTGCCGATGGTTACGCCACCCACGTCTTAAACACGGCTCGCGTGGTTGTGGAGGGCGTTTAGTTGGAGGCGTAGGGCTAGGCGGGTTTGGGGGGACGACAGGTCTAGCGGGGTTACCTCGGTCATTCTTCGTAGGCGGTAGCGGAGGGTGTTGGGGTGGACGTCCAGGGCCTGTGCCGTGCCCTTCGGGTCGCCGTAGTGGTCGAGCCAGGCGGCGAGCGTGGGGAGGAACGACGTGCCGTGGGTCTCGTCGTGGGTGCGTAGGGCGGGGAGGGGGCCGCCGAGCAGGCCGAAATCGGTTCCCATGGCTTTGCGGGCGCGTTCGAGCACTACGGCGTCCCAGGCGTCCTCCAGCAGGATCAGGCCGGGGGTGAGGCGGCCCGGCGTGACGAGGGCGGCCAGTTCGGCGGCTTCGGCTCGGGAGCGGGGGAGTTCGGTGTGGGAGTCGGCGGGGCCGCCCGCCGTTGCGTACAGGTTGGGGTCGTGTGCGCGGACCTGGGTGAGGACGTGGTGCAGCCAGGGCATCGATCCGGCGTCCGTCGCGTGCGGGCGGTCGGTCAGGACGGCGTAGAGGGCGTCGTCGAGGTCGACGAGGAGGGGGCGGTGCCAGCCGAAGCGGTGGGTGATCGCGTCCCACAGGTCGAGGTGTTGCCGGGTGTCCTCGGGTTCGCCGAGGGTTGCGAGGGCCACCACCCGCCAGGGCGGGGTGGGGGCGGTGACCTCGGCGCCGTCGCGGAGAGCGGCGCGGAGCTGGTCGTCCGACACCCGGCGGGCCACCCCCGCCTCGGCGCGCAGGCGCAGCAGGTGCAGGGCCAGGACGGACGCCAGGTCGGTGAGCCGCTGGACGCGGTCCGGCGGGATCGGCGTGCGGGCCACGGCCCAGATCGAGCCGAGCCATTCGCCGCCGGCCCGGACGGGGATGACGAGGCGGGGCAGCATGCCGTCCGGGCCCTCGGGGACGAGGACGGGGTCGCTTGAGCGGGCCAGTCTGCGGAAGACGCCGGAGGCGCGGAGGTGCGCGGTGACCTGGGGCGGTACGCGGCGTCCCACGATGGTGGAGACGCGGGCCGGGTCGGTGGTGTCCTGGCGGCCCGAGTACGCGAGGACGCGTGAGCGGGCGTCCTCGATGGTCACCGGCGCGTCGGCGATCTCGGCGGCCGTGTCGGCGAGCGCGTACAGGTCGTTGTGGACGCCCTGCGCGCCGGGCGGCCCCGGGAGGGGCGCGTAGGCGCGGTCGATGGCGCCGCGCACGAGCCAGACGACGTGCGTCCAGGACGTGTCGGGCTGCAGTTCGATGAGCGCCGGCCGCAGCCTTCTCGCGGCCGCCGTGACCTCCGGGGCGCCGGCCAGGGGAGCTTTCAGGACGACGCCGTCCGCGCCCGCCGCGTCGGCCCGTTCGAGGAGGGCGACGGCGGCGGCCGGGCCGGTCACGCCGACGCCGAGGACGATCTCGCCCGGCTGCCCGGCCGGTTCGCCCGGTTCGGCCAGGACGACGTCGTGCACCTGCGCGTCGTGGCCGTCCACGACCATCCGCAGCAGCCCCGGGCCGAGGGATTCGACGAGGTCGGTCAAGCTGATCATCCGGCGTCCCCCTTGTGCTTTTCACACTATGCGGCTCGCCTCGGTTGGCCGAACGCGACAGAGACTCCGTTCCTGTGGCGGGCGACCATCGAAGTGTCGTTCATCACAAGGGGAGGAAGGCATGGCTCTCGACACGCGTCCGGGCCGAGTCGCCGTCGTAGGCGCCGGGATGGTCGGTCTGTCCACCGCCTGGTTCCTGCAGGAGCACGGCGCCGACGTCACCGTGTTCGACCGGCGGGACGTGGCCGCGGGTGCGTCGTGGGGCAACGCCGGCTGGCTGACCCCCGGCCTGGCGACGCCGCTTCCCGAGCCGGCCGTCCTCTCCTATGGCGTGCGCGCGGTGCTCAGCCCGTCGTCGCCGGTCTACGTCCCGCCGAGCGCCAGCCCGCGCCTGCTCAGGTTCCTCGCCGGGTTCGCCCGGAACAGCACGGCGCCCCGGTGGCGGCGCGCGATGGAGTCGCTGGTGCCCATCAACGACCGGGCACTGCCGAGCTACGACGCGCTGATCGAGGGCGGCGTCAGGGCGAAGACCAACGACGCCCGGTCGTTCCTCGCCGCGTACCGGACGGCCGATGAGCGCCGCGTGCTGCTGGAGGAGATCGAGCACATCCGCGAGGCCGGGCAGACCCTGGAGTACGAGGTTCTCAGCGGGTACGAGGCGCGCGGGGTCGAGCCCGCCCTGTCCGACGAGATCGGCGCGGCGGTCGTGCTGCGAGGGCAGCGTTTCATCGACCCCGGCGAGTTCGTGCACGCCCTCGCCGACTCCGTCCGCGACCGGGGCGGCAAGATCCGGGTGGGCGCGGACGTCGGCGACATCCGCGACGAGCCCGGCGGCGTCGCCGTCCGCACGACGGGCAACGACTTCGAGACGTTCGACACGGTGGTCATCGCGAGCGGTGTGTGGCTCGGTGAACTCGCCCGGCGCTTCGGTGTCGGCGCCCTCGTGCAGGCCGGTCGCGGCTACAGCTTCAGCGTGCCGGTGGACCGCGTCCCGGACGGCCCGGTGTACTTCCCGTCCCAGCGGGTGGCGTGCACGCCGCTGGGCGACCGGCTGCGCGTGGCCGGGATGATGGAGTTCCGCCGTCCCGACGCGCCGCTCGACCCGCGCCGGATCAAGGCGATCGTCGAGGCCGTCCGACCGCTGCTGCGCGGCGCCGACCTGGACGACCGGCGCGACGAGTGGGTCGGGTCGCGTCCCTGCACCCGGGACGGCCTGCCCCTGATCGGCGCGACCCGGTCGCCGCGGGTCTTCGCCGCGGGCGGGCACGGCATGTGGGGCATCACGCTCGGACCCGCCACCGGGCGCCTCCTCGCCGACCAGATCGTCACCGGCGAGCGGCCCCCGGAGCTCGCCCCCTTCAGCCCACTCCGCTGACGACCTGGGGGTTTGGGCGGTTCCGACGCTTTCGTCCGGACGGGACGTTCCGGCGCGCTACCTTCACTGGGTGATCTGGACACCCCAGTGGCGGGAGGGACGCCGATGGACGAGGTGCGCACGGCCACCGCACCGCTGACCACCGCACCGCTGACCACCGTGCCGCTGACCCGGGCGCAGAGGGTCCTGGCCGGGGTCGGCGGGCTGTTCTTCGCCGGGCTCGCCGCCCTGGGCGGCTACGGCTCGTTCGCCTCCGTCCGGGACGTCGCCGAGCCGTGGTTCGGTGCCCAGGCGTGGATCGTCCCCGCCGGGGTCGACCTCGGCATCCTCGCCCTGGTCTCGGTCGCGCTGCTGCTGGAATGGCTGGCCATGCCGATGCCAGCGCTGCGCTGGATGGCGTTCGCGTTCACCGGCGCCACGGTCTGGCTGAACGTGTCGGCCGCGCACGGCGACGCGACCGGAATGGTGATGCACGCCGCCATGCCGATCCTGTTCATCACGTTCATCGAGGCCGTCCGGCACGCCATCCGCCGCCGCGCCGGCATCGCCGCCGGAACCGTCCGCGAAGGCATTCCGGTCGCCCGCTGGCTGCTCGCCCCGTTCTCGACGTTCCGGCTGTGGCGCCGCATGGTCCTGTGGCAGATCACCTCCTACCCGCAGGCCCTCGTCGCCGAACAGCGCCGCCGCCACGCCCTCGCCCTCCTCGGCGACCACTACGGCCGCACGTGGAAGACCGACGCCCCCGCCGACATCGTCTGGATGCTGTCCGACGGTGTCATGCTCGACCAGGCGTTCACCCGCGTCAGCGAACTCACCGCACCGAAACCCGAGAAAGAGGACGTCCCGGCGCCACCTCCCCGCCGCCGACCGCAGCGCAAGGCCCCGCCGCGCAAACCGGCCCGGCAGCAGATCCCGCGCAGCGTCGCCACCGACAACGAGGCCCGCGCCCTGTCCATCATCGACGCCGAACCCGGCATCACCGGCGCCGAACTGGGACGGCGGCTCGACATCAGCTCCCGCCAGGGCCAGCGCCTCCTCAGCCGCCTGACCCGCCCCGCCCCGGCCTCGACGTCTCAGGCGTCCTGAGCCGTCACCTTTCCTCCTCGTGCTCCGTCAATGCGGTGAACCCACGAGGAGGAGAGATCGTGAGCAAGCTGGACATGACCCCGATGTACGTGATGCACGACGCGCTGAGGCGTGAACTGGAGCACCTCGCCAAGGCCACCGCCCGCATGACCGGCGACCCTCGCCGCGTCCTGGCCGCGGCCGCCGGATGGGAGCTGTTCAAGAAGTCACTGCACATCCACCACACGTCCGAGGACGACGCCCTCTGGCCGGTCATGCGCGAAACCCTCGCGTCCCGTCCCGACGATTTGGCCCTCCTGAACGCGATGGAGGAAGAGCACGCCGCCGTCGACCCCATCATCGAGGCCATCGACTCGGGCACCGACCCCCTGGGCGACCTGGTGGACGCCTTGACGACGGCTCTCACCGCCCACCTCAAGCACGAGGAGAAGGAGGCGCTGCCGCTGATGGAGGCCACCCTGACCCTCGAACAGTTCCAGCACTTCGGCCAGGTCCACGGCAGCCGGGTCGGCCCCGACGGCCCGCGCATCTTCCCGTGGCTCCTGGACGGCGCGAGCGACGAGGTGACCGCCAAGATGCTCGCCGCGCTGCCCGACCCGGTCCGCGCCACCTTCGAGACCGACTGGCGCCCCGCCTACAACGCCCTCGACCGCTGGGCGACCTCCTAACCCCGCTCACCCGGCGTGCCCGCACCCCCGGGCACGCCGGACGGTGAGGTCAGAGGTTGATCATGTGGCCGGCCAGGCCGTGGACGGCTTCCTTCATGGCCTCGCCGAGGGTGGGGTGGGCGTGGACGTTGCGGGCCACCTCGTTGACGGTGAGGTCCCACTGCTGCGCCAGGGTCAGTTCGGGCAGGAGTTCGGTGACCTCCGGGCCGATCATGTGGGCGCCGAGGATCTCGCCGTACTTGGCGTCGCTGATCACCTTGACGAACCCGTCGCCCTCGCCCATGCCGAGCGCCTTGCCGTTCGCGCTGTAGGGGAACTTGGCGGTCTTGACGTCGTAGCCCCGCTCCTTGGCCTGCGCCTCCGTCCAGCCGAAGCTCGCGACCTGCGGCTGGCAGTACGTGGCGCGGGGGATCATCACGTACTCCAGCTCCATCGTCTCGGCGTCGCCGATGGTCTCGGCCGCGACGACGCCCATCGCCTCGGCGGCGTGCGCGAGCATCAGCTTCGCGGTCACGTCGCCGATGGCGTAGATGTGCGGGACGGACGTGCGGCAGCGGCCGTCCACGTCGATGGCGCCGCGCTCGGTGAGCCGGACGCCGGTCTTCTCCAGCCCGTAGCCCTCCACGTTCGGCTGGAA
This sequence comes from Spirillospora sp. NPDC048823, assembly GCF_043198445.1. Taxonomy (NCBI): domain Bacteria; kingdom Bacillati; phylum Actinomycetota; class Actinomycetes; order Streptosporangiales; family Thermomonosporaceae; genus Spirillospora; species Spirillospora sp. NPDC048823. Next base: position 193,206 of record NZ_JBICUT010000011.1, read on the forward strand.
CCCGATCGCCTGGAGCACCTTGTCGGCCTCGATGACCTGCTGGGCGCCGTCCTTGCCGGTGACGGTGACCTTCACCTTGCCGCCGGAGTCGTCGATGGCGTCCACGCGGGTGGAGGTCAGCACGTCCACGCCGAGCTTGCGGTACCGCTTCGCCAGCTCCTTGGACACGTCCGCGTCCTCGTTCGGGACCATCCGGTCGAGGAACTCGACGATCGTGACCTTCACCCCGTAGTTGTGCAGGATGTAGGCGAACTCGACGCCGATGGCGCCCGCGCCCGCGATGACGATGCTCTCGGGCAGCTCGGAGCTGAGGATCTGCTCCTCGTAGGTGACGACGCGTTCGGACAGCTCCGTGCCCGGCAGCAGCTTGGTGTGCGCGCCGGCCGCGATGATGCAGCTGCCGAAGGTGACGGTCTCGCTGGAGCCGTCCGCCCGGTCGACCCGCAGGGTGTTCGGGTCGGTGAACGTGCCCCGGCCGTCATAGGACGTGATCTTGTTCTTCTTCATCAGGAACTGGACGCCCTTGACGAGCTTGTCCGACACCTGGCGGCTGCGCTGGTGGGCGACGCCGTAGTCGAACGAGACCCGCCCCTCGACGTTGATGCCGAAGGTCTGCTGCTCCCGGGTGAAGATGTGCGCCAGTTCGGCGTTGCGCAGCAGCGCCTTCGAGGGGATGCAGCCGACGTTGAGGCAGACCCCGCCCCAGTACCGCTCCTCGATGATCGCCGTCTTCAGCCCGAGCTGTGCCGACCGGATCGCGGCGACATATCCACCCGGGCCCGCGCCCAGGACCACGACGTCAAAGTGTTCGCTCATATCCATGGACGATATTCGGCGCCGCCGTTACTCGCATCCCGGCGGCGCGGGGGACCCGTTCCGGATGGGTGCCGTTCGTGAGGCGGATGTCACCTGCTGTTAGTGTTTCAGTGGCCTTCCGCTGGTCAGTGATCCCGGAAGGCGGGGCGGCGCGCGAGCGGCGCGAGCCCCTACCGTCCCGGCCGTGGAGCCCGGTGGCGTCCCACGAGGAACCGCCCGTCGAGCCGATGGAACACCGTGCCACGGCCCGGTCGTTGTCCCCGTCCTGAGCTGAGTGGAGGAAAGACGAGTGCGGATCCCGAAGCGCGTCAACACCGTCCTGGACTGGATGGAGCAGCACTATCCCGCGCTCGGTGTGGTCGTCGCGCTGGTCGTGGTCGCGCTGCTGGCGACCCTCGTACCGTCGTCGGTGGGCGTCCCGGCCGCCTGCTTCATCCTGGGGCTCGCCGCAGGTGGTCTCGTCGTGCACGTGCGGTCGAGCCGCCGCGTGGCCCGGGCCCGCGCCGAGATGGACAACCTGCTGCGTGAGAACGGTGCGCTGCGGCACCGCAACACCGTCCTCGCCAGCGGCGTGATCGCCCGGGAGGCGCAGGAGACGCAGGCGCTCGTGGCGATCCCCGAGGACGACCTGCTCGACGGGGACGGGGCCGGGGACGGGAACACGCAGAGCACCGCAACCCTCGACGAGCTCCTGGGCGGTGATCCGCAGAGCACCGACGAACTGCCCGACGAGTTCGGCGACCCCGGCGAAGCCGGCGAGGCGGACGACGGCGCCGTCGACCGGCGCGACGACGATCCCCAGCGCACCATCGTCCTCACCGAGCTGCCGGACGATCTCTTCGCCGAGGTCGCCGAGGACGCCGAGGACACGGCGAGGAACTCCCGGAGGGCGTGACCGCGCCGTTCCCCTGAGTGATCGGGAGCCCGTGACCGGAGTTAGCTTTACCGATCTTCGGGCAGGTGGAGCCCGTGGGGACGCCGACGAACGCACACTCCGGAGATGGGCCGGTCCGGGACGGCGCCGGTGTGAACATGACGAAGGACGAGTCCGATCCCGAGGCCGTCCGCAAGGCCGTCGTCGCGTCCGCGATCGGGAACTGCATCGAGTGGTTCGACTTCGGCGTGTTCAGCGCCGGGGTGATGACGGCGATCGTCGGCAACGTGTTCTTCCCGGGCGGCGAGTCCGGTGCGACACTGCGCTCGTTCGCGCTGATCGCGGCGGCGTTCATCGCCCGTCCGTTCGGTGGGCTGTTCTTCGGCCCTATGGGCGACAAGCTGGGCCGCAAGCGGGTGCTGGCCGCCACGATCCTGCTGATGTCGGGTTCCACGTTCCTGATCGGGGTGCTGCCCGGATACGACACGATCGGGATCGCGGCGCCGCTGCTGCTGCTCGGCGTCCGGCTGGTCCAGGGTTTTTCGACGGGCGGCGAGTACGGCGGCGCCGCCACGATGATCGCCGAGTACGCGCCGACGCACCGGCGCGGGTTTTTCGGCAGCTTCCTGGAACTCGGCACGCTGGTCGGCTACATCCTGGGGGCGGGGCTCGTCTTCGGCATGGACCTGCTGCTCAGCGAGGAGGCGATGTACGGCTGGGGCTGGCGGATCCCGTTCCTGATCGCGCTCCCGCTCGGCGTCGTCGGCCTCTACGTCCGGACGCGCATCGAGGACACCCCCACCTTCCAGCGCATGGAGGAGGCGGGCCAGAAGTCCCAGTCGCCGCTGAAGGACACGCTGACGCACTACTGGCGCGTCATCCTGATGCTGATCGGGATCGTGTTCCTGCTGAACGTGGCGGACTACACGCTGCTGACGTTCATGCCGTCCTACCTCGTCGACTACCTGGAGATGAACGACAACACGGCGCAGTTCATCACCATCGGGGTCGAGGCGGCGATGATCACGGTGATCGTCCCGCTGGGCGCGCTGTCGGACCGGATCGGCCGCAAACCGCTGCTGATCACCGCGGCGGTCGGCTACATCGTGCTGGCGTGGCCGGCGTTCGCGCTCATGCAGACCGGCGACCCGCTCGGCGTGGCGGCCGGCTACACCATCATCGGCGGTCTGCTGGTGCTGATCCTCGCGGTGATCGCGGCGACGTTCCCGGCGATGTTCCCGACCAGGGTGCGATACGGCGCGTTCGCGATCGGCTACAACATCTCCACGTCGCTGTTCGGCGGGACGGCGGCCGTGCTGATCGGCTCGATGATCGACTTCACGGGGTCCAACTACATTCCCGCGTTCTACATCATGTTCGCCGCGATGGTGGCGCTGTACCCGATCCTCAAGATCCCGGAAACGGCCAGGGTGCCGATCGAGGAGGCCGGGGAGAAGCTCGCCCCGGAACCGGCGGGTTCCGGGGCGAGGTAGCGCGCGAAGGGTCATGGCTCCTTGCGATCAATAGATCACCGTCTGTAGCCTCGCCGTTCGGTGCCGCCCGGCCGAAGGAGAGGGGACGACATGCCCGTCTGGGGAGACGACCCGGCGGTGCTCCGCTGCGACCACCGTCCACCAGCCCCCACCCACCCAGCCTCCACGCGCCCAGCCCCCGCCCGGATCCGCCCGGCGGCCGAGGTGCTCGGCTGGAGCCGCCGCCTGCTCCAGCCGGCCCTGCGCGACGCGGTCGAGACCCTGCCGGAGGCGGCACGCGGCATCGCCGCCTACCACTTCGGCTGGCGCGACGAGCGGGGCCGGCCCGCCGCGGACGGGGGCGGCAAGACGATCCGTCCCGCGCTGACGCTGCTGGCGGCGGAGGCGGTCGGCGGTACGGCCGCCGCCGCGCTGCCCGCGGCCGTCGCGGTCGAGCTGGCGCACAACTTCTCGCTCCTGCACGACGACGTGATGGACGGCGACCTCACCCGCAGGCACCGGCCGACCGCCTGGAGCGTCTTCGGCGCCAACGCCGCGGTCCTGGCGGGGGACGCACTGCTCGCCGCCGCCTTCGAGGCGCTCGCCGGCGAGCCGTCCCCGGTCGTCGCCCCCGCCGTCCGGAGCCTCAGCCGGTCCGTCCTCGACCTGATCGCGGGCCAGGGCGCCGACCTCGCCTTCGAGGGACGCTCCGACGTGACGCTCGACGAATGCCTGGCCATGGCGGGCCGCAAAACCGGTGCGCTGCTCGGCGCGGCCTGCGCGCTGGGCGCGGCCTACGGCGGCGGCACCACCGATCAGAGTGTCCGCCTGCGCGCCTTCGGTGAACGGCTCGGCCTCGCGTTCCAACTCGTGGACGACCTGCTCGGCATCTGGGGCGACCCGGAGGTCACCGGCAAACCCGTCCACTCCGACCTGCACAGCCGCAAGAAGTCGCTGCCCGTGGTCGCCGCCCTCACCTCGGCCACCCCCGCCGGCGACGAACTCGCCGCGCTGTACCTCCGCGACGACGCACTCACCGGCGACGACCTCTCCCGTGCCGCCGCCCTCGTCGACGCCGCCGGCGGCCGCACCTGGGCCGCCACCCAGGCCGCCGCCCTCCTCACCCAGGCCGTCGCCGCCCTCGACGCCGCCGGCCTGGTTCCCGCCGCCGCCGCCGAACTCCGGACCCTCGCCCGCCTCATCGCCCACCGGGATCACTGACGCGGCCTGTACCGCTGCCGTGCCCCTGGATCCCGCCGACCCAGGACGTCGCCGAGAACGGTCCCCGCGCGGTCAGCGCCCCGAGACCGGCGCGTACTGCGTCCAAGCGCGAGGGCGGAACGATGAAGCCGCCCTCGTGATCGATCATTTGTTCGAGTAGTGTTCGTGCCGTGCAGGCGAACCGGGCGGGCAGCACCCGCGAACACGTGCCGTTCCTGTGCCCGGCCGGGCATCGGCTGGACGGGGGGCGGGTCCTGGTCGGCTGGTCGCCGTGCGTGTGCCCGCCCTGCGACGAGCGGGGCCGCGGCCTGCGCGGCCACCGGACCTACCTCTGCCTCGACTGCAAGGACGAGCACGTCACGACCAAGTGCTACCTGCCCCACCACGTCCCTGCCAGGGGTGCCGCGTACCGCTGGCCGTGACGCGGGTCCCGCCGCGCGGACGCCCTGCCCCGGCGGCCGGTCTCCGTCAGACGCCGCGTTCCTGGGCGACCTGCGCGCGGACGGCCGGTACGACCTCCTCGGCGAAACGCCTGATCTGTTCCCGTGCCGCCCTGCCGTGGTCAGCCCTTGATCTGCGTCCAGGCCTGGGCCCAGCGGGAGTACTCGACGCACGTGTTGCCGCGGTCGTCCCCGCAGTCCTTCACCGGGGTCTTCCAGAACGCGAGGCGCTTGTAGAACTCGGGGTCGCCCACGTGGTAGGTCGAGCAGAAGCCCTTCGCGGTGTACTTGCACGCCTCGGGGTTGGCGGGCGCCTCACCGAACCACTGCGCGACCTCGGCCTGCACCTTCGGCTCCGTGATCCAGTTCATCCACTTGTACATGCAGGTGGGATGCTTGGCCTTCGACGAGATCATCCAGGTGTCGGACCATCCGGTCGCGCCCTCCGACGGGAGGGTCGTCGCGACCGGCGTCTTCTCGGCGAGCGCGAGGTTCGCGGTGACCTGCCATGCGGTCCCGGCGTAGTTGTAGCCGCTCTTGAACGACTGGAGTTCGTCCAGGTAGTTCGCCCAGTACTGGTTGACCATCGGGCGCTGCTGCTTCAGCAGGTCGACCGCGGCCTCGAACTGCTTCTCGTCCAGTTCGTACACGTCGGTGATCCCCAGGTCGGGGCGGTGCGCCTTGAGGTAGAGCGCGGCGTCGGCGATGTAGATGGGGGAGTCGTAGGCGACGACGTGCCCGGCGGCCGGGGAGTCCTTCTCCCACACCACGCTCCAGGACGTGGGGCGCTGCGGGATCTTGTCGGTGCGGTACATGAGCATGTTCGCGCCGTAGCCGTGCGGGACGCCGTACATCTGGCCGCCGACGGAATTGTACGGCTGGTTCTTCAGGTAAGGGGCGATGTCGCCGTAGTTGGTGAGCAGCCCCGTGTTGACCGGCGCGACCAGCCCGCCGTAGATGAGGCGCAGGCTCGCGTCGCCGGACGCGGAGACGCCGTCGTACCGCCCGGTCTTCATGAGCGCGACCATCGAGTCGGACGTGTCGGCCACCTTCGTGTGGACCTTGCAGCCGGTCGCCTTCGTGAACGGGGTGACCCAGTCGACGGTCTTGTCGCTGGAGCCGTCCTCGGCGTACCCCGTCCAGGCGACGAGGTCGAGCCGGCCTTCGGGAGGGCCGACCTGCTGCAGCATCGGGATGTCGGGCGGCGCGGCGCGTTCCGCGGGGCCGTCGCTGCACGCGGCGGTCAGCGCGGCGACCGTGGACAACGCGCCCACGGCGAGCGCGCCACGCGACCACCCGGTGCGGGACCGTCGGGGGAGCTTTTCTGTCGCGGGTGGAGTACGAGCCATCACGGTGAGGCATCGTAGGGGTATTTCGGACCGTCCGTGCGTACAAACTGTGATGATTCGGAAACTGTCGACACATGGCGGCGTACCGATCTAGGCTCTTCTCCGTCCCGTGCGGCCCCTCCGGCTCCGCGCGCACCCCCGTCCCCCGTCCCCGCCGCCCCCGTCGTCCATACGAGTGAAGGTTCAGTCGCAGTGCCAAAACGAGGCCGCCCCGCGGAACCGGCCGCCGATGACCGGCGCGCTCCCAAGGCCGGGCGGTTGCGCTCCATCCGCTTCAAGGTCGTTCTCATGGTCACCGTGTCGGTGGTCTCGCTCGGCGGGCTGTGGGCCTTCGCCGCGAGCATCGCCCTCGGGGAGGGCCTCAACCTCCGGCACGTCAAGACCGTCCAGGACCACTACGGGTACCCGTCCGGCGCGCTGGGCAGCGCGCTGCAGGCCGAGCGGCGGCTGACCCTGGTCTACCTCGGCAGCGCCGCGGAGGGCGACCGGGCCGCGATGGAGTCCGGCCGGCTGGTCACCGACAGGCAGGCCGACCTGTTCCGCCGGCTGGCGGGCGACGAGGGCGCCCGCGCCGCCGCGCCCGCCGGCGCCCGCGGGCTCGCCGACCGGATCCTCACCGAGCTGGACGGCCTCGACGACCGGCGCCGCGCCATCGACACCGGCAAGACCGGCCGGGGACGCGCGTTCACCGACTACACCGCCCTGCTCACCGACGTCGGATCCCTGCAGGGCTCGCTCGCCACGCTGGACAACTCGCAGGTCGCCAAGGACGCCCGCAACGAAGCGGCGCTGGCCCGCGCCCGCGAGGCCCTCGCGCAGGAGGACGCGCTCCTCGCCGGCGTCCTCGCCGCCGGGCGGATGACGCCCGACGAGCACGCCCGTTTCATCCAGCTCGTCGGGACGCAGCGCGCCCTCTACGAGTTCGCGGCGTCCGAGCTGCGCTCCGCGGACCAGACCTACTACCAGCGCGTCGTCGGGATGCCCGAGTACGGCCGGCTCCGGACGCTGGAGGACCGCTTCGTCGAGTCCGGCCGGCTGTCCAAGTCCGCGACCGGCTCCGGTGTGCTGTGGAAGACGACCGTCGGATCCAACCTGACCCGGCTGCGCGGCCTGGAGCTGGCGGTGTCGGCGGGCGCCGAGAAGCGCGCCGAGCCGATCGCCGACGGCATCATCACCCGCGTCGTCGTCGCCGGCGTGCTGGGGCTGCTCGCCGTCGCCGCCTCGCTGGTCATCGCGGTGTGGGTCGCGCGCTCGGTCATCCGGGAGCTGGCGCGGCTGCGCCGCGAGGCGATCGACCTGGCCGACGTCCGGCTGCCCGGAGTGATCCGGCGGCTGCGCCGCGGCGAAGAGGTCGACGTGGCCGCCGAGGCGCCGCCGCTGTCGTTCGGCACCCGGGAGATCGCCCAGGTCGGCGACGCGTTCAACGCCGCGAGGCGGACCGCGATCCAGGGCGCGGTCGAGGAGGCCGTGCTCCGCCGCAACGTCAGCGACGTGTTCGTCAACCTCGCCCGGCGCAGCCAGACGCTGCTGCACCGCCAGCTCAAGCTGCTGGACTCGATGGAACGCCGCATCGAGACGCCCGACGACCTCGAAGACCTGTTCCGCGTCGACCACCTCGCCACCCGCATGCGCCGGCACGCCGAGGGCCTGATCATCCTGTCCGGGCAGGCGCCGGGACGCGGCTGGCGCAGCCCGGTCGCGATCGTGGACGTCGCCCGCGCCGCCGCGTCCGAGGTCGAGGACTACACCCGGGTCAACGTCACGCCGATGGCGCGCGCCGCGATCGTCGGGCCCGCCGTCGCCGACGTCATCCACCTGCTCGCCGAGCTGATCGAGAACGCCACCGCCTTCTCGCCGCCGCACACCACCGTCCAGGTGCACGGGCAGGCCGTCTCGCACGGCTTCACCCTGGAGATCGAGGACCGCGGCCTCAGCATGGACGAGCTGAACCTCGCCGCCGCCAACGAGCGGCTCGCCACCGCCGCCGAGTTCGACCTGTCCGACAGCACGCAGCTCGGCCTGTTCGTCGTCGCCCGGCTCGCCCGCCGGCACGGCATCAAGGTCACGCTGCGGACGTCCCCGTACGGCGGGATGACCGCGATCGTGCTGCTGCCCGAAGACCTCGTCGCCCCCGACGACGGCGACCCGGGGCAGCCCGCGCCGGCGCTCGCGACGCGCCGTGCCGAGGACGCGCTCGTCCCCGTCGGCACGGTCGTCGGCGGGCGGCACGCCCTCAAGGCCGCGCCGCCCGTCCAGCCCGACCGATTCGCGGAACCCGCGCAATCCGCGCAATCCGTGCCGTCCGCCCAAGCCGCCCCCGAGCCGAGAGTGCCGCGCTCGCCCCGGGAGGTGCGACGGCGCTCCGCCGGATCCGGTGCCGCTCCGCGGCCGGCGCTGCCCAAGCGCGTCCGGCAGGAGAACATGGCGTCCCAGTTGCGCGACGCGCCCGCCGCGCCGCAGCCCGCCGCGGAGCCGCGCGCCACCCGGACACCCGAGGAACTCCGGGCGATGATGTCGTCCATCCAGCAGGGCGTGCGGCGCGGCCGCGCCGAGGCCCTCGACAACGACGAGGACATGTGACGGGCCATGACGGGTCCTGGCAGCCAGTGGCTCGATGACGAGGCCGGGCCGATCGTCCGCTCGTACGCGCTGACCCGCGGCCGGGCCAGGTCGGCGACCGGCGAGCCGTTCGACATGATCACGATGGTGTCGACCCTGGCGCAGCCCAGGTCGGGCTCGCCCGGCATCGGCCCCGAGCACCTCGACATCCTGGAGATGTGCCTGCGGCCGCAGCCGGTGGCGGAGATCGCCGCGCGGCTGCGGCTCCCGCTGGTCGTCGTCCGCGTGCTTCTCGGCGATCTGCTGCACCACCGGCTCATCACCGCCACCCGTCCCCAACCGGAGAGCGGCACGCTCTCCAAGGAACATTTGCTGAGGGAAGTGCTCGATGGTCTCCAAGCCCTCTGAAGAACCGGGGTCCGCCGAGGACGCGGTACCGGTCCCGGCCGCCCCCGTCGCGGTGAAGATCCTCGTCGCCGGGGGATTCGGGGTCGGCAAGACGACGCTGGTCGGCGCCGTCAGCGAGATCCGGCCCCTGCAGACCGAGGAACTGCTCACCGACCGGGGCGTCGGCGTCGACGACACCGCCGGCGTCGAGCAGAAGACCACCACGACCGTCGCGATGGACTTCGGCCGCATCACGATCCGCGACGGGCTCGTCCTGTACCTGTTCGGCACGCCCGGCCAGGACCGGTTCTGGTTCATGTGGGACGAGCTGTCGTTCGGCGCGCTCGGCGCCGTCGTCCTCGCCGACACGCGCCGCCTCGCCGACTGCTTCCCCGCCGTCGACTACTTCGAGAACCGCGGCCTGCCGTTCGTCATCGGCGTCAACTGCTTCGACGACGGCTACGACTACACGGCCGAGGAGATCCGGGAGGCGCTCGACGTCGGCAGCGGTGCGCCCGTCGTCCTCTGCGACGTCCGCGACCGCGCGTCCGGCAAGGAGGTCCTGACCACGCTGGTGAAGCACCTCCTGGCCGTGCACGAGCAGCAGAGCCGGGCGGACGTGCCGGCGCTGTAGGCTTCCGCCGAGATGCACAGGACACGCGCGCGGCTGTCGGACGGCCGCGAGATCGTCTACTACGACGAGGCGCCGGGCCGGACGCCCGTCCCCGACCCGCGCGGGCTCCCGCCGGTCGAGCCCGTCTGCGAAGTGCGCCGCGACCCGCTGACCGGCGACCGCGTGACCATCACCGCGCACCGCAACACCCGGACGTTCCTGCCGCCCGCCGACCAGTGCCCGCTGTGCCCGGGCGGCCCCGCCTCGGAGATCCCCGACCCGTCCTACGACGTCGTGGTGTTCGAGAACCGCTTCCCGTCCTTCGACGCCCGCACACCGCCCGTCCCGCCCATGATCGACGGTGTCGAGCGGGCGCGCGGGGACGGACGCTGCGAGGTCGTGTGCTTCACCGACGACCACTCCGCGTCGATGCCGCTGCTGCCCGTCTCCCGCGTCCGCACCGTCATCGACGCGTGGGCGGACCGCACCGCCGAACTGTCCGCGCTCCCCGGCGTCCGGCAGGTGTTCGTGTTCGAGAACCGCGGTGTCGAGATCGGCGTGACCCTGCACCACCCGCACGGGCAGATCTACGCCTACCCGTTCGTCACGCCCCGTACCGAACGGATGCTCGCCCAGGCCGCCGCCCACGGCGACCTGTTCGGCGACGTGCTGAAGGCCGAGGCGGCGGGCGGCCGCGTCGTCCTCTCCGGCGAGCACTGGACGGCCTACGTCCCCGCCGCCGCACGCTGGCCCGTCGAGGTGCACCTCATGCCGCACCGGCACGTCCCCGACCTCGCCGCCCTGGACTCCGCCGAACGCGACGAACTGGCCGTCCTCCACCGCGACCTGCTGCGCCGCTGCGACGCCCTCGACGACGACCCGCTCCCGTACGTCGCCGGCTGGCACCAGGCGCCCGTCGGCGACGGCCGCGACCTCGTCCGCCTCCACCTGGAGCTGTTCTCCGTCCGCCGCGCCCCCGGCAAGATCAAGTATCTGGCGGGCTCGGAGTCGGGCATGGCGGCGTGGATCAACGACGTCCGGCCGGAGGACATGGCCGCCCGCCTCCGCGACGTCGCCGCCGCCTGACCGTCACTGGCGGCGGAGCGTCCGGGTGATCCCGGCCGCGATCGTCGTCGCGAGCACCCACCCAGTGATGATCAGCGTGTAGGCGAGCCACTGGTGGCCGCCGGTCGGCTTGAACGCCTTCTCCTGCCCGAAGTCGATGATGGGCAGCATCAGGTCGAGCGTGTAGAACAGCGCGTTGAACGGGGGATGCTCATCCGCCTTCAGCGGCGCCGGATGACGCACCCCGAACACCGTCGTGCCGACGGCCAGCAGCCCGGCCAGCCAGCCCGCCGCCCGCTTGGGCCGGAAGCCGTACCCGACCGTCACGTCCTGCAGGTAGCCCCACAGCCGGGCGTACCACGGACGCGTCGAGCGGTGCCGGCGCTGCTTGGCGAGCTGCACGTTCCGCGCGGCGCGGTCGTCCCCGGCCTGCAGGTAGGCGGCGGCGAGCTGCTCGTACGCGTGCGGGACGTAGCCTTCCGCGTCGCGCTCCAGCATCGCGATGCGGACCTTCGGGGGGAGCCGCGGGGTGAGCAGGCCGTACGTCAGGCCGTCCAGCCACACCTCGCCGCCGAACGCGCCCGGCGGGACGTGCAGAAGACCGAAACGGCCGCGGAGCAGGTTCACCGCACCGTCGACCCGCCCCTCCCGGAACCACACCTCCCCGATCGAGGAACTCGTCGCCCGCAACGCGCACCCGCCGGGCGCGGACAGCCGCGCCTCCGTGAAGACGAGCAGTCCCGGGATCGTCGCGCCGCGCACGCTGACCTCCCCCTCGAACCGCGCCCGCGTCGCGTTCACGTCCGAGCCGACCGTCAGGTTCTCGCCGTCGAAGACCCTCCCGCCCGGGTTGCGCAGAACGGCGCCCTCCAGGTTCACCGTGCCGGCCACCGACGCGCCGCTCATCCGGACCTCCCCGCGCGCCGCCAGCCCGGGAGCCCAGATGTCGTCCTCGAGAACGGAATGGTTGAGGTGCAGGACCTCCTTGTCCTGCACGCCCTCCCTCCCGAGCCGCGCCCGCTCCATGAAGAAGGCACCGGACAACCGCGCCCCGCCGAGCCGCACCTGCCCCGGCACACGGCAGTCGGTGAGGCGCAGCACCCCGTCCACGCGCAGCGTCGCAGCGTCGAGCCCCGGCAGATGGGACTCACTCAGGTTCACCTGCCGGGCGCGTGCCCCGTACAGGACGGGCGTCTCCTCGAAGTGGCACGCCCTCAGCCCGACCGGATGCTCGATCGTCGCGTACTGCAGGTCCAGCACCCCGGTGATGCGCGCCCCCACCACCCGCAGCGCCGCGACCTCGCCGTCCACCGGCGGGCTCAGCAGCAGCTTGCGCAGCACCCGGGCCCGCACCGTCCGGCCGACGCCCCACGCGTCGCCATGCTCGGGGTCGTCCGTGCCGTCCCGGAGGTCGACCGGCGTCCCGGTGGGGAACGCCCGCCAGATCCGCCGCTCCACGGGTGTCAGATCGATCGGCTCCACGATCCAGGAACCTAGTCCAAACCCACCTGTCCCTTGACGCACCGGACACCCGTCGCGGGACCCGGGGGCCATATCAGCACCCCGGCGCAGAGAAGTGTCACACCTCGACCGACTTTCCGGGACTCCGTGGAGGATCCCCGCCGGGTGCCTTACGCTCCCTCGCATGCCGGAAAGCGTGCTGGCGGACCTGCTGGCGCACGGAGCGTTCGACAGCGTCGCCGCCACCGCCGAGGGGCCGCCGCTGGCCTTCGCCTCCCAGGCCGGATTCGGCGCGAACGCCGGCCAGGCATGGGACCCGGCGACGGGCCTCGCGCTCGGCCCGCCGGTCCCCGACTTTCCCGCCGAACGCGCCGAATGGGCCTTCGGCGCCCCCGCCGGTTCCCCCGTCGTCGCCTGGACGCACCGCGACCGCGTCCACGTCCACCACCTGGAAACGGGCCACGAACTGTCCCTGGACGGCCAGCCCGAACTCGTCGGCCTCGCCGTCCACACCGGCCGCGGCGCCGTCGTCGCCGTCTTCGGCCCCGCCAACGACGCCGAAGTCGTCGTCTGGGACGCCCTCACCGGCGACCGCCTGACCGAGTTCCCCCTCTGGCTCGGCCACCAGACCGCCATCGACCGCTGGATCCTGCACGCCACCCCCTCCACCGGCCCCCTCGTCGGCCTGCCCGGCGACTCCGCCGTCACCGTCCTGGACGTGGAACGCGGCGACGAGATCACCACCCTCCCGGCCCACGCGGTACTGGCCCCGTCCCCGGACGGCCTGGTCCTCGTCCAGCCGGCCCCTTCGGCCCTGCACGTCCGCGGCCTCGACGGCGACCGGCTCGCCGACCTGGCGGCACCGTCCCCGTGCGACCAGATCGCCGCGGCCCTGACCGGCGGCCGCCTCCTCGTCACCGCCGCCCTGCGGGACGACCCCGGAACCGTCCTGGCCTGGGACACCGCGACCTCGGAGCCGTCCCACCGCATCAAGGTCCCGGCCCCCGTCAACGACCTGGCCCTGACCCCCGACGGCACCCTCCTGACGGCCACCGACGAAGGCCTCTACACAACCCGCCTATGTGGCTAGGCGAAGCACCCCGCCCCGGCACGGGCGTCATAGGACGTGGTGGGTGTAGCGGGAGAGGGTGAGGGCGAGGGCGGACGGGCCGGGCATGGCCCACAGGGCGTCGTTGAAGATCTCCACTTCGATCGGGCCGGTGTAGCCGGTGGCGTCGACGGCCTCGCGGAAGCGGCGCAGGTCGACGCAGCCGTCGCCGAGCATGCCGCGGCCCGTGAGGACGCCCTCCGGGAGCGGGGTCACCCAGTCGGCGACCTGGAAGAGGGCCAGCCGGCCCTCCGCGCCCGCGCGGGCGATGCCGTCCCAGGCGTCCGGGTCCCACCACAGGTGGTAGGTGTCGATCATGACCCCGACCTGGGTGGACGGGTGCGGTGCGGCGATGTCCAGCGCCTGGCGCAGGGTCGAGACCACGCAGCGGTCGGAACAGTACATCGGGTGCAGCGGCTCGATCGCGAGCTGGACGCCGTGGTCCCCGGCGTACGGTGCGAGTTCGGCGATGATGTCGGCGACGCGGGCGCGGGCGCCGTCGAGGTCGCGGGTCCCGTCCGGCAGCCCGCCGCTGACCAGGCACAGGACGGGTGCGCCCAGCGCGGCGGCCTCCTCGATGGCGCGGCGGTTGTCGTCCAGTGCGCCCTGCTCCTGGAAGAAGCCGCCCCGGCAGAGGGACGTGACCGTCAGGCCGTGGTCCTGGACGAGATTGGCCGTGCGGGCCAGGCCGTACTCGGCGACGGGCTCCCGCCACAGGCCGACACCCGTGACTCCGGCCGATGCGCAGCCGGCGGCGAGGTCGGGCATGGGCCAGTGCCGGGTCGTCCACTGGTTGAGGCTGAACCTCATCGGATGGCCCCCTGGACGGTCAGCCACGCGCGCATCCGGGTCGCGGCGAGGTCGGGGTCCGGGTAGAGACCGGCGGCGTCGGCGAGCTGGAAGAGGCGGACCATGTGCGGGACGGACCGTGCGTTCTCCAGCCCGCCGACCATGCGGAAGTGCCGCTGATGGCCGGTCAGCCAGGCCAGGAAGACCACACCCGTCTTGTAGTAGAGGGTCGGGGCCTCGAACAGATGACGGGCGAGCGGCACCGTCGGCGCGAATATCTCCGCATAGGACGCGGTGTCGTCGTCGTCGAGCGCCTGCAGGGCGGCTGCGGCGGCGGGGGCGATGGGGTCGAAGACGCCGAGCAGCGCGTCGCTGTGCCCTCGGCCGTCCCCCTTGATCAGTTCCGGGTAGTGGAAGTCGTCGCCGGTGTAGAGCCGGACGCCGGACGGCAGGCGGCGGCGGAAGTCGACCTCGCGTTCCGCGTCCAGCAGCGAGATCTTGACTCCGTCGATCCGGGACGCGTGGTCGGTGATCAGGGCGAGGAGCGCGTCGGCGGCGGCGTCCAGGTCGGGTGAGCCCCAGTAGCCGTCGAGGGCCGGGTCGAACATCCGCCCCAGCCAGTGCAGCACGGCCGGGCGCCTGACCTGGGACAGCAGCCGCCCGTACACGGAGGCGTAGTCGTCCGGGCCGCGTGCGGCGGCGGCCAGGTGGCGGCTCGCCATCAGGACGGGGACGGCGCCGACCGAGTCGATCACCGCGAGCTGCTCCTCGTAGGCGGCGACGACCGAGGCCGGCGAGGCCGGTCCCGGGGGCAGCTGGTCGGTGCCGGCGCCGCAGACGATCCGGCCGCCGTCCGAAAGCGCTTCCCGGCCGCTGCGCACGATGAGCTTCCGGGTCGTCGCCCAGTTCAGGCCCATGCCGCGCTGCGCCGTGTCCATCGCCTCCGCGACGCCCAGCCCGTACGACCAGAGGTGGCGGCGGAACGCCAGCGTGGCGTCCCAGTCGAGCGAGTCGCCGGCCGGATCCGGGACGACGTGCGCGGCGGCGTAGGCCACCCGCGACGTGCTCGGCCCCGGCGGAGGCGGATAGGTCCGCGGCTCGTTCATGGTGTGCGGGGCGGCCAGGCCCGGAAGTTCGATCTTCATCGGGTCAGCTCCGGAACCTCCAGGCGGCGGCCCTCGCGCCACGCCCGCAGCCCCAGCTCGGCGAGCTGAACGCCGCGTGCCCCGGCGTAGAAGTCCCACGGGAACGCCTCGTCGCCGGCCACATGCCGCAGGAACATCTCCCACTGCGCCTTGAACCCGTTGTCGAACTCGCCGTTGTCGGGGATCTCCTGCCACTGCGACCGGAAATCCTCGGTGGCGGGCAGATCGGGATTCCACACCGGTTTCGGCGTCATCGACCGGTGCTGGACGCGGCAGCGCCGCAGCCCCGCGACCGCGGAACCCTCCGTCCCGTCCACCTGGAACTCCACCAGCTCGTCGCGGAACACCCGGGTCGCCCACGACGAGTTGACCTGCGCGACGATCCCGCCCTCCAGCTCGAAGATCCCGTACGCGGCGTCGTCTGCGGTGGCGGCGTACGGCTTGCCGTCCTCGTCCACCCGCTCGGGAATGTGCGTCGCCCCGAGCGCCTGGACCGACCGCACCGGCGCGATCACGCCGTCCAGCACGTACCGCCAGTGGCAGAACATGTCGAGGATGATCCCGCCGCCGTCCTCCGCCCGGTAGTTCCAGCTCGGACGCTGCGCCTCCTGCCAGCCGCCCTCGAACACCCAGTACCCGAACTCGCCGCGCACCGACAGGATCCGCCCGAAGAAACCGCCGTCCACCAGGCGTTTCAGCTTGAGCAGCCCCGGCAGGAACAGCTTGTCCTGGACGACGCCGTGCTTCACGCCCGCCTCCTCGGCGAGCCGCGCCAGGGCCAGCGCGTCCTGCAGGTCCTCGGCCAGCGGCTTCTCGGTGTAGACGTGCTTGCCCGCCGCGACCGCCGCGCGGATCGCCGAGGCCCGCGCGCCGGTGACCTGCGCGTCGAAGTAGACCTCGGTCTCCGGACGCGCCAGCGCCTCGGCCAGGTCGGTCGTCCAGGCGGTGAGGCCGTGCCGCTCGGCGAGGTCGCGCAGCTTGGCCTCGCTCCGCCCGACGAGCACGGGCTCGGGCCACAGCACGGTGCCGTCCTCCGTGCGCACCCCGCCCTGCTCCCTGATCGCGAGGATCGAGCGGAGGAGATGCTGGCGATACCCCATCCGGCCGGTGACGCCGTTCATGATGATCCCGATGGACCTGCGTGCCATCCCGTTCCTTCCCAGCCTGTCGTGCATCTCCCGGTCGGCCCGCTGCGCCGGCGGCGCCCGGAGCGGGGATCGGGAAAGCGCGTTCAGAAAGCGCTTTCTGATGTACCGTAGGAAGCGTCGCACGCGCGGTCAAGAGGGTCTCTCCGCAGGACCCGCCGCGCAGGCCGGCGTCGAGGGAGCGGTGATGACGGAAGCGGCGGAGGAACATCGGGCCGCCGACCGGGCCTACGTGACGTTGCAGGACGTCGCGCGGGAGGCCGGAGTCTCGCTCGCCACCGCGTCCCGCGTCCTCAACGGGACCGCGCAGGTCCGGGCCGACCTGCGCGAACGGGTGCTCGCGTCCGCGGCCGGCCTCAGCTACACCCCGAACGCGCACGCGCAGGCGCTGGCCAGCGCGTCCAGCACGTCCGTCGGCGTGATCTGCCACGACGTCAGCGACCCCTACTTCGCCGCCGTCGCCCACGGCGTGATGCACACCGCCGCCGAGCACGGCATGCTCGTGATGCTCGCCAGCACGTTCCGCGACCCGGCCCGCGAGATCCAGTACGTGGCGATGCTGCGCGCCCAGCGGGCCCGCGCGATCCTTCTCATCGGCTCCGGCTTCGAGGACCGCGACTGGGAGCGCTCGATGGCCGCCGAACTCGACCCCTACCAGCGCACCGGCGGCCGCGTCGCCGTCCTGTCCCGGCACCGCAGCCTCAAGGTCGACGCCGTCCTGCCGCAGAACCGCGAGGGCGCCGCCGACCTCGCCCGCGCCCTGCTCGACCTCGGCCACCGCGACTTCGGCGTGCTGACCGGCCCGCGCGCCCTCACCACCGTCTCCGACCGCCTCGCCGGCTTCACCGGCGCCCTCGCGGACGCGGGCGTCGCCGTCCCCGCCGAGCGCATCGTCGAGGCCGCCTTCACCCGCGACGGCGGCTACGCGGCCGCGACCGGACTGCTCCGCGCTGAAACCCGTCCGACCTGCGTGTTCGCGGTCACCGACGTGATGGCGGTCGGTGCGCTCGCCGCGTTCCGCGACAACGGCGTCTCCGTGCCCGGCGACATCTCCCTCGCCGGCTTCGACGACATCCCGATCGTCCGCGACCTGACCCCGCCCCTCACCACCGTCGCGCTCCCGCTCCGCACGATGGGCGAGACCGTGATGGGCCTCGCCCTCCGCGAACCCGCCACCCGCCGCAGCCGTGTCGAACGCATCGCCGGCGACGTCGTGCTGCGCGCCAGCACGGCCCCACCCCGATGACCCGCGGCGCGCCCGCCGTCCCCCCCGTCCAGGACCCGCCGGGCGCGCCGCCCCCACACGACGAAGAACCCGCCCGGAGATCCGGACGGGCCCTCATCTATGACCGTTCAACGCGCGGCGAGGTCGTCCTCTTTCGCCTCGGCCTCCGCGGGACGCTCGGAGTCCGATTCCACAGGACGCTCGGGCCACGCGACGATCTTGGTGCGACGAGGGTTCGCCAGAGGGTTGCTCATTGCTACTGATGTCCTCCTGTTCGGGCCGATCGGAACAGATGTTCCCGATGACCGGCCCGTTTCCGCAAAATGGTCTAGACCGCAAGCCCGCCCAGGCCACAAAACCGAGTCGCCCCCGCCTCCGCTCCGTGGCACTCTCCCTGCCATGGACGTAGCCGAGCTGACCCGCCTCCAGAACCAGGGCACCCGCCTGAAGTTCCTGTTCTTCTGGGGACATCAGACCCCCGGCCCCGGCTACCTCAGCCAATGGTGGCCGTCCCCTTTCATTGTGGAAGGGGTGACCTACGCCACTGCCGAGCACTTCATGATGGCCGAAAAGGCCCGCCTTTTCGGCGACGAGGAAACGGCCGCGGCCATCATCGCCGCCCCTCACCCCGGCCGCGCGAAAGACCTGGGCCGCAGCATCCGGAACTTCGACGAGCAAACGTGGCAAGACCACCGAGTCGCCATAGTCGCGAGAGGCAGCGAAGCGAAGTTCGCCCAGAACACAGACCTGCGCGACTACCTTCTCGGCACCCGCAACCGCGTCCTCGTAGAGGCAAGCCCCCTCGACCGCATCTGGGGCATAGGCCTGACCGTCGACGACCCCCGCGCCGAAGACGTGACCGCCTGGCGAGGCCAAAACCTCCTGGGCTTCGCCCTAATGACCACCCGCGACACCTTGACCCCCTGACGGAGGCCCAAGCGTGCTCACAGGGGGCGAGGTGTAGACGCTGTCCAGGTAGTGGACGATGTGTTCGGTGGTCTCCTGGAGGTCGATGAGAGGGCGCCGGAGGTAGCGGCGCGGGCCGGAGCGCCAGCAGAAGTGCTCGGGGTGGACCCAGACGTTGAGGCCGGGGAGTATGACGACGGATATGCCGTCCTCGCCGGTGTTGCGGGTCCCTTCGAAGCCGCGCCGGGTGACGTTGAGCAGGAGGCATTGCGCGGCCGTCCCGGGATGGACCTTGTAGCCCAGGCCGGGCCAGGTCCGGGGCAGCGGGAGCGCGAACCAGACCACCTTGCCTGGGACGGACCCATCGGCCAGGCGAGACCGTGTCGGCGCGCTGCCCCAGTCGGCCGTGACTTCGCGGACGAGTTGCAACCCCTTCCCGCACACGTCGAGCAGCCCGGCCGTGGACGCGCGGGGGAGCGACGTCCGTGCGCAGTCGAAGACGGAGACGACGAGCTGCGGGGCGGGGACGGTTCGCGCCCAGATCCACAGCTCGGGCACCGTCGGTGGACGGTCGCTCGGCGCGGGCCTGCCGTGGCGGAGCGCGTTGGTGGCGATCTCGGACACGGCGAGTTCCCCGTCCTCGACCACGTCCCGGCCGAGGTCGAGTTGCGCCATCGTCCGCCGCAACAGCCTCCGCGCCGTCGCCGGGCCGCTCTCGTCCTCCGGCAACCGCCACGCACACGCCCCACCCGCGGCCAGATTGGGAGCTCGCTCGATCAGCATCGGGGCATCACCTCCTTGAGGCCGCTCCTTGCGGCCATGACCCTTTGGTCACTCTTCGTGTGCATCGCGTCACATGGTGCGCCCTCGAAAGCAGTGCCGCAACGGTTTTAAGGAAAGAACCCAAGATTCTTCTGTGGAGACTTGCCCAAACCGCTTGAGGGGTGACTACGGAGTGGGCATGCTCGATCACATGACAGCCAGACCGCCCACCATCCGTGAACGTCGCCTCGCCGGCGAGTTGCGGAGACTTCGAGAGGCCGACACGCCGCTGAATCTAGAAGAGGCCGCTGCGCAACTCAGTTGGAGCAAGACCAAGCTGTCGCGCATCGAGAACGCGCTCCGCAGGGTCACAGCGGCCGAGGTCCAGCAGATGCTCGCTCTCTATGGTGTGAGCGGACCGCGCTCCGAGGCTCTCGTCAGCTTCTCTCGGACGACGCGGCAACGCGGCTGGTGGGACACGTACGAGAACAGCCTGCCCACGGATTACGCCACGTACATGGGCCTGGAGGCCGAGGCCGAGTGGCTCAACTCCTACACGATGGGGCTTGTGCACGGTCTGATGCAGACCGGCGACTACACACACCACGTGGCGAAATCGATCTTGATGCGGTTCTCTCCCGTGTCGGAGGTCGAGCGCCGCGTCGCGGCTCGGATGGCGCGGCAGAAGGCCTGGGTGGAACGCGAGGAGCCGACGCGACTCTGGACGATCTTGGACGAGACGGCGCTGAGGCGTGTCATCGGTGGCCCGGAGGTGATGCGGGCTCAGTATCGCCGCATCATCGAGTTGACCGACCTGCCTAACGTGATGTTCCAGGTCATGCCGGTTGCCGCAGGTGGTCATCCTGGCGTTGTCGGCAGCTTCGCCGTCTTGGGGTTCCCCCAGCGCTTCACGCCGAATGTCGTGTACGTCGAGAATATGACCAGCGCTCTGTACATCGAGGACGAGAAGGAGGTGCATACGTATTCGCTGGCGTTCGAGCAGATGGCGGCCATGGCGCTGAGCCCCGAGGACTCACTGGCTATGCTCGAACGACTAGCGCGACAATGAGTACATGGAGGGACAAAGTGTCCAACCTCCCTCTCGACCGGACTGTCTTCCGTAAGAGCAGCCACAGCGAAGGCGCCAACGGTTGCGTTGAGACATGCGTCCGCGATTCACACCACCTGGTGCGTGACTCCAAGGATCCGGAGGGTGGCGTCCTGGCCCTGGAGCGGGACATGTGGTCCGCCCTGATGTCGCAGATCAAGCGGGGCGCGTACGACCTTTGACGGCTACGGCAACGCCCCTCGCCGGATTCGCGAGGGGCGTTGCCGTGTTCGTTGTGCGGGTCAGCGGGACGGGGTGGGGCCTACGAAGAGGAGGACCTGGTCCTTCGCCCACGGGACGCCGTCATGGACGTACCACGTCGGGGGGACCTGGCCGGGACGCAGGACGTTCCTCGTGTTTCCCGTCATGGAGCGGTACTCGGGCACCGTTACGTCGCGCTTCTTCAGGGCTGCCAGTACTTCGCTCACGCGGTGGTTCCGGAAGGTCATGCCGTGCATGGCCTCTCCGGGTGCCGTCACCGGCGCGCTGCTGCCGTACTGCTCGCCCGGTCGGGCCGCGCGGCCGAAGACGATCTCGGCCTTGCCCTTGAAGTCGGTCCGGACCCGGATGCCGACCGGGCATTGGTCGCCCCCGCCGCCGGTCTCGCATTCGCCCTTGGCGGTGAGGGTCGTGATGTCGCGTTCTCCGGTGCCCTTGCTCGTGCTCATCATCACCACCGTGCCGACGATGGACGGGGACGCCGGCACCAGGTTCAGGCTGACGTCCAGTCCGAGAGCCGCGAACTCGGTGCGGTAGCGCTCCGGGTCGGCCAGCGGGTCGCGGACCCGGACCTCGATGTACTCGCCCTTGGGCGTGACGGTGAGCGCCGCCGCGGCCAGCGTGATGTCATGGGTCGGCTTCCCCGGCCGGGGGTCATCATCGTCCGGGATGGTCGCGGCGAGCGCCACGCCCGCGCAGACCGCGGCGGCCGTTGCCAGGGGGACGCCGATGATGAGGCGCAGCGGGCGCCGCCGGTTCCGCTCGGCCGGGTGGGCGGTGATGCGGTCGGCCAGGTCGGCGGCCGTCTCGTCCGTCAGCAGTTCCCCGGCCCGCCGGTCGGTGATGGGGGCGAGCCCGGCGATCATGGTGTCGATGTCGCGGTTCATGCGTGCTCTCCGTGCGGGATCGGGGTGCCTGACGGGGACGTGGCGCTTGTGCGTTCCAGGGCGCGGGCGAAGCGGCGGCGGGCGCGGTGCAGCCGGATGCGCACCGCGTTGCGGGAGCAGCCGAGGACGGTCGCGATCTCACCGTGGTCCAGGCCCTCCCAGCCGACCAGGGACAGCAGCTCCCGGTCGGCGTCCGGCAGGCTCCGGAACGCGGAGGCCACGTCGGTCAGGTCTCCGCCGGCCAGTTCGTGGACGGCCAGGCCGTCGCTGAGCCGGGAGCCGAGGTCGGCGGCCAGCGCCGACCTACGGCGCTCGCCGCGGTGGTGGTTGGCCAGCACCCGGCGGGCCACCCCGTACAGCCACAGCCGCGCCTGCTCGCCCGGCGGGACGTCGTCGAGCCGGCGCCAGGCCGTCAGGAACGTCTCCGCCAGGACGTCGGCCGCGTCTTGCGGGTCGGCGGTGCGGCGCAGCGCGTACCCGAGGATCCGGGCGCGGTTGGCGGTGTAGATCTCCTCGAACCGGCGCCGCCTGTCGCCGGGCGGATGGGAGTCCTCCAAAGGGGATGGCAAGCCCTCTCCTTTCGTCGCACGCCCCGGGGGCGGCGGAATGACCGGACGCACAGCACATGTCCGGACCCCGCCCAGCATTTCGCCCGAGACGGTGAGCGCCGAGATCCCCCCCGCGATCGTTACCGGACGCAGCATGGGCGGTGCGGCCGTATCGCCCTCGCCGAGTGGGTGGCAAGCCCAAGTGCGCGCGAGGTCAGACATCAGAATACGTTCTGATATCCTTGTGGCATGAGTGCGACGCCCCCTTCAGATTCGGTGACCTTCTCTGACCTGTCTCGTAATCCGCGAGCCGTCGCTGAGCGAGCCTCTAGGCTCGGGCGGGTGCGTATCACCCATCGGGACGCGCCGGATTTCTACCTGACGGATGCCGACCGGGAGGAGCAGCGGGATGAAACGCTGGCGACCGCCTCCCGGATCTTTCTCGCTCTGATGAAGCGCGATGCAGGCGCCCGTGACCTGCTGCTTGCCATGCCCGATGTGTTTCCGTGGGTACGCCACCTCAGCACTGAGGAGGTGCGTGCGTTCACCGTGGAGCTGGTCGAGGCCCTCTCGGATGCGGCGGAACTCGACCTTGGTTCGTCCATCGACGAGGTGATCGCTGGATGGCGAGCCACGGCGCGAATCAAGGCCGACCCCCGGCAGTACGAAGACGCCGTGCGGCCTACCAGCGGGGACTTCGGCCCGGTGGAGGTCCACCCGTGAGTCCCAAGCGAGGCGACAGGGTCACGGTTCCGCCTCCGGATGGCGAATGGGACGTACGGTTCGGTACCGGCGATGCGGCGCGGGGGTGGGAGGAACTGTGCCGGCTGGCATTGGCCAACACGCGCCGCTGCCTTGACTTACTTCGCTCCGATCCGCGTTCCTGCGCCAATCACGGACGGCAGCATCGGCTTCGCGGCGAACTCGCCACGCGTAAGCACAATGGTCGTGATCTGGAGCAGTGGGAGTACGAGGTCACGAGTGGCGGCCGCGTCCGCTACTTGATCGACGGTGATGACCGCACCGTGTGGATCGTGTACGCGTCGCCCCGTCGTCCCAAGGACACCGACGGCTGACAGCTCCGCCCTTCTCAGACGCGGGTGTGGTGATCATTTGGGGGGGTGCGGACGTAGCATGGGGTGAGCTCTCGGTTCGCATTGCGGGGTGGAGGACGGTTGATGCGGCGGCGGCAGGGGCCGGTTTTTCCCGGGTATCTGATGATCCTGCTGGTGGCGTTGCTGGGGCTTGCGTTGCAGGCTTCGCCACAGACCACGCATGTCGTTCAGGAGTGAGCGCTTCCGGTCATCGTGGTGTGCATGCTGCTGATTCCGCTCGTGCTGGCCTGGGAGAAGGGGCAGGAGCGGCGGAACCTCGCGCGGCCGGGGTGGAAGGGCGACCGGTCGCCGTACCCGGGGCTGGACGCGTTCACGGAGGACGACGACGGCGTCTTCTTCGGGCGTGACGGTGAGATCCAGGAGCTGGTGGAGCGGCTGAGGCCGGGGAGCGAGCCGCGGTCGATCCCGGTGACGGGGCCCTCGGGTGTGGGGAAGTCGTCCCTGCTGTACGCGGGGCTGCTGCCGAGGCTGGTGCAGCAGCGGCGGTGGGTGGTGGTTCCGCCGATGACTCCGGAGGACGATCCGTTCCGGTGTCTGGCGTACTGCCTGGCGGACGTGCTCGGCGCGGATGCCGAGGAGATCGCGGAGGAGCTGCGGCGGGAGCCCGGGCGGCTCCGGCGGCGGGTGGACGCGCTGCGGCGGGGGCGCCGGAACCGGTCCGTGCTGATCGTGGTCGATCAGGCCGAGGAGCTGCTGACGCTGACGGAGGACGGTCAGCGTGACGCCTTCCTCGCGATGCTCCGCGACGCGCTTGACGCCGATCTGAAGTTGTGGGTCGTCTTCGTGTTCCGAGCGGAGTTCCTGACGGCGTTCCTGAGCGGCGGGTCCGCCGGCATGTTCCGGCATCCGTTCACGGTGACGGCGCTCGACCGGGCGGCGCTGCGGACGGTGATCCGCGAGCCGGCGGAGCGGGCGGGCATCACGTTCGAGCCTCCCGAGCTGGTCGCGCAGATGGCCGACGAGACCGGGGACGGGACGGCGCTGCCGCTGCTCGCGTATCTGCTGCACGAGCTGTACCTGCACGTCGGGCGGAACGGAACCATCACGCTGGAGGACTACCGCCGGACGGGCGGGGTCGACGGCGCGCTGACGCGGCGGGCCGACCGGCTGATGCGGGAGCTGGAGGACGTGGAGCCGGCGCCGCCCGTCCTGCAGACGCTCTTGAAGTTCGTCAGGTTCACCGACGGGCGGCCGACGCGGAGGCCGGTGCCCGGCGGTGAGCTGGACGAGGCGGGGCGGCTGGTCGTGGACGCGTTCGTCCGGGAGCGGCTGTGCACCAGCGGGCGGGACGGCGAGGACGCGGTGTTCGAGGTCTCGCACGAGGCGCTGTTCTCCGCGTGGGCGCCGCTGCGGCAGACGATCGCGCTGCACGCCGAGGTGCTGCGCCGGATCGCCGATCTGGAGCAGTGGGCCGCCGAGTGGGACCGCTACGGACGCCAGGAGGCGTACCTGCTGCGCGGGGAGCGGCTCACCGGGGCGCGCAAGTGGATCGACGAGGCGGAGGGGCTGGCCGCCGTCGAGCCGCTCGTCATCGAGTTCGTCGAGATCTCCCACCGGTCGGACGGAGTGGCGATGCGGCGGCTCGCCGACTCGATCGCGAGGCAGGCGCTGACCGCGTTCCAGACCGATCCCGAGCACAGCCTCCTGCTGGCCCTGGCGGCGCATGAGGAGTGCGCGCCGACGCCGCTGGCGAGGCGGGCGCTGTCGGCCGGGTTCGCGGTGTCCCGGATGCGCGGCGTGCTGCGCGGCCATGACGACAAGGTCTGGGCGGTGGCGTGGTCGCCCGACGGTTCGCGGCTGGCGACCGCGTCGTCGGACCACACCGTCCGGGTGTGGGGGCTGGACGGGGGTGAGATCGCCGTGCTGAGAGGGCACGAGCACACGGTCTCGTCGGTGGCCTGGTCGCCTGACGGGTCGCGGGTGGCGTCCGCCTCCGACGACGGCACGGTGCGCGTGTGGGACGTGGCGTCCCGAGCCCGGGTCGCGCTGCTGCGCGGGCATGGCGACATGGTGTGGTCGGTCACCTGGTCACCGGACGGCACGCGTGTCGCCTCCGCGTCCCGTGACGGCGACATCCGGATCTGGGACGTCCCGGACGGGACGTCCTCGACGCTGAGCGGTCACGGGGGCTGGGTCAGGGACGTGGCCTGGTCGCCGGACGGCACCCGGATCGCGAGCGGCTCCGACGACCGGACGGTCCGCGTCTGGGACGCGGAGACCGGCCGCGAGTTGGCGGTGTGGCGCGGGCACGAGAACACCGTCCGGATGGTCGCCTGGTCGCCGGACGGCGCCCGGCTGGCCAGCGCCTCCTACGACCGGACGGCCCGGGTGTGGGACGCCGAGACCGGCGCGTCCGAGCCGGTGCTGCGCGGGCACGGCGACATGGTGTGGTCGGTCGCGTGGTCGCCGGACGGCGGGCGGCTCGCCACCGCGTCCCATGACCGGACGATCCGGCTCTGGTCGGCGGCCGACGGCACCGAACTGGGCGTGTTCCGCGGGCACGGCGACGCCGTGCGCTCGGCGGCGTTCGCGCCGGACGGCGCCCGGCTGGCCAGCGGCTCCGACGACCAGACCGTCCGGTTCTGGGACACCGAGCGCGCCGCCGAGATCACCGTGCTGCGCGGCCATGAGGGCGCGGTCGTGGCGGTCGGCTGGTCCGCCGGCGGCCGGCTCGCGTCCGCGTCCTACGACGGCACGGCCCGGATCTGGGCCGATGGCGGGCCCGTCGTCCTGCGGGGCCACACCGACGAGGTGTGGGACGTGGCCTGGTCGCCGGACGGGGAACGGGTGGCGACCGCGTCCCGCGACCGGACGGTGCGGATCTGGAACGCCGCCGACGGCGGTGAGGAGACGGTGCTGCGCGGCCACGGCGACTCGGTCCGGGCCGTCGCGTGGTCGCCCGATGGCGAACGTCTCGCCTCGGCGTCCGACGACCGCACGATCCGGGTGCACGGGCGCGGCGACGCGGAGCCCCTCGTGCTGCGCGGGCATGAGGACACCGTGCGCGCCGTCGCCTGGTCGCCGGACGGTGAGCGGATCGCCGGCGCGTCCCATGACGGGACGGTCCGGATCTGGGAGGCCAGGACCGGTCTGCAGGTCATGCTGCTGAACGTGCCGCAGAGTGCGGTCCGGGCCATGGCCTGGTCGCCGGACGGCGGATACCTCGCGGCCCTGTCCAAGGATCGCGAAGTGCAGGTCTGGGACGCCGCGCAGGGCACCGAGACCGCCGTCCTGACCGGGCACGACGGCTGGGTGTGGTCGATCGCGTGGTCGCCCGACGGTGAGGTGATCGCGACCGCGTCCGCCGACCGGACCGTCCGGCTCTGGGATCCCCGGGCGGGACGGGAACTGTGCGTGGCGGCCGTCCACACCGACGAGGTGTGGGACGTCGCCTGGTCACCCGACGGGACGAAGCTGGCCACCGCCTCCCACGACGAGACCGTACGGATCTGGGAGCCCGTGACCGACGGCGCGGCGCTCGTCGAGCGGGCGAGGAGCCGCGTGTTCCGGCGGCTCACCCGGGATGAGCGCCACACCCTCATGATCCCCGGCCCGCGTCCCGCGCCGGAGGGGGAGCGGTCACCGGCCTGACCGGGGGAGGCTGCTCCGGGTTCGTCAAGATTCCTTCGTATTCCTTTGGGTAAGGCGAGGTCATGACGGAGTCGCGCGAACCCGCGGAGGTCGACGGCCCGCTGGAGCAGAACCTCCTGCTCGCAAGGCGGGTGGTCGACGCGGCGCAACAGGAGATGCTGGACAAGGCGCGGCAGCGCATCCCGGCGCTGCGGCTGGGCGCCGTCGCCGGCGCCTTCGGGATGCTCGCGACGGCCGCCACCTACCGGATGAACGTGCTCCTGCTGGAGAAGAAGCTGCCGCCGGAGATCGCGTCGTTCGTCGCCGCCGCCGTGTACGGGAGCGGGGCCGGCGCGGCGGCGATGGCCGCGTCCCGCAAGTGGAAGGGGCTGCCGGCGCCGCTGCCCACCGACACGGCACGCCAGGTCGTGGAGATCCTCTCCGACACCGGCGACTCCGACGCCGGCTGATTGACACGCGTCTGTGATCATCAGCAGACTCGGCGGCGTGCGCATCAGCGAGCTGGCGGACGTGCGGGCCGAGCGGCCGGAGGCGGTCGCGGAGGCGGCGGCGGGACGGACGCGCCGGGACGCGCCGCCCGGTGCGTCCGGCAAACTGATGATCATCGCGGCGGACCATCCGGCGCGGGGCGCGCTCGCGGTGGGCGGCGACCCGGTGGCGATGGCCGACCGGGGCGAGCTGCTCGACCGGCTCTGCGTCGCGCTTGAGCGTCCCGGAGTGGACGGCGTGCTCGGTACCCCCGACATCCTCGAAGACCTGATGCTGCTCGGCGTCCTGGACGGCAGGCTCGCGATCGGCTCGATGAACCGCGGCGGGCTGGCGGGGACGGCGTTCGAGATCGACGACCGGTTCACCGCCTACGACGCCGACGCGATCGCCGCGTCCCGGCTGGACGGCGGCAAGATGCTGCTGCGGATCGACGACGCGGACCCGGCGACCGCCCGGACGCTGGAGTCCTGCGCGCGGGCGGTGTCGGGGCTCGCGCGGCACCGGCTGATGGCGCTGGTGGAGCCGTTCGTCTCGCACCCGGTCGACGGCCGCGTCCGGAACCTGCTGACGCCGGAGGCGATGATCCGGGCGGTGTCGGTGGCGTCCGGGCTGGGCGTCACGTCGGCGTACACGTGGCTGAAGGTCCCGGTCGTGCCGGAGATGGAGCGGGTGATGGCGGCGACGACGCTGCCCGCGCTGCTGCTCGGCGGCGACGTCGCGGGCGACTCGCGGGAGGTGCTGGACGGCTGGCGGCGGGCGATGCGCATGCGGGGCGTGCGGGGCCTCGTCGCGGGCCGGTCGCTGCTGTACCCGCCGGGCGGCGACGTGCGCGCGGCCGTGGACGCGGCCGTCGAGGTCCTCTGACCGGCGCCCCCCGGCGCCCGACTCACTCCTGAGATCCCGGGTAGGGGCGGGTCATGGACACCGAAGCCACCCCGGTGAACGCCGAGATCGCCGTGGTCGTGAACGGGACGGAGCACCGGCTCAGCGTCGACACCCGCGCGTCCCTCCTGGACGTGCTGCGCGAGGACCTCGGGCTGACGGGCTCGAAGAAGGGCTGCGACCACGGGCAGTGCGGCGCGTGCACCGTCCTCATCGGCGGGCGCCGCGCCAACGGATGCCTCGCGCTGGCCGTCGCCCACGACGGAGCCGAGATCGTCACCGTCGAAGGGCTCGCGCGGGACGGACGGCTCAGCCCAGTCCAGGAGGCGTTCATCGAGCAGGACGCGTTCCAGTGCGGGTACTGCACTCCCGGCCAGCTGTGCTCTGCGACGGGTGTGCTCGACGAAGCCGGGCAAGGCTGGCCCAGCGCGGTGACCGAGGACCTCGGCGCCGACCCCGTACTGGACGACGACGAGATACGCGAACGGATGAGCGGCAACCTGTGCCGGTGCGGCGCCTACACCGGCATCGTCGCCGCGCTGAGGGAGGCGTCCGAGAAGGAGCGGGCACGGCGCGGAGAGGCGGCGGAAGCATGAGGCCCTTCGCGTATGAGCGTGCCACCAGCGCCGAAGACGCCCTGGCGCGACACGACGGCGAAACCCTCTACCTGGGTGGCGGAACCAACCTCGTCGACCTGATGCGGCTCGGCGTCGAAGAGCCGGCCAGGGTCGTCGACGTCGCGCACCTTCCGTATGACCAGATCCAGCTGCAACCGGACGGCGGCCTCAGTATCGGCGCGGCCGTGAGCAACAGTGCCCTCGCCGCAGACCGGACGGTGCGTGAAGGGCATCCCGTGCTGACACAGGCCGTCCTGTCAGGGGCGTCCGGACAGATCCGCAATCTGGCGACCGTCGGCGGCAACCTCCTCCAACGCACACGGTGCTCCTACTTCCAGGACACGTCCAAGCCGTGCAACAAGCGGCGTCCAGGCAGCGGATGCCCCGCACGCGAGGGCGAGCACCACAACCTGGCGATCCTCGGCCATTCGGAGGCGTGCGTGGCGACCCACCCGTCCGACATGGCGGTGGCGTTGACGGCCCTGGACGCATCCGTCCGGGTCCAGGGCCGCGCGGGCGAGAAGACCATCCCCATGGACGAGTTCCACCGCCTGCCCGGCAACGAGCCAGAACGCGACACCGTCCTCGAACCAGGCGACCTTGTCACGGCGGTCGAGGTTCCGCCGATCGGCATGCCGTCCCGCTACCGCAAGGTCAGGGAGCGCGCGTCGTTCGCGTTCGCACTGGTGTCGATAGCGGCGGCGCTGGACGTGGACGGCGGCGAGGTACGGGACGTCCGGCTGGCGCTGGGCGGCGTCGCGCACAAGCCGTGGCGTGCCCGCCGCGCCGAAGAGGCCCTGCGGGGGGCGGCGGCGACACGGGAGTCGTTCCTGCGCGCCGCCGAGGCCGAACTGGAGGCCGCCGAGCCGCTCCGCGACAACGCCTACAAGGTGCCGCTCGCGCGCAACCTGATCGTCCGGATGCTCACGGAACTGGGGGAGGGGGCGTCATGACCGAACGGCTGGAGAGCCGCGAGAAGGTCACGGGGGAGGCGCTCTACGCCTTCGAGTACCCCGTCGAGGACGTCGCGTACGCGGCCGCCGTCCAGGCGGGCATCGGACGAGGTGAGGTCAGGTCCGTCGACACCGAGGCGGCGCTGAGGCTGCCCGGTGTGCTCACCGTCCTGTCCTGCGAGGACGCCCCCCGGCTCGACGGCGAACCGGAAGGCGAACTGGCCCTGTTCCAGTCTCGGACGGTCTCCTACCGAGGCCAGTTCATCGCGGCCGTGGTGGCCGAGACGCTCGAAACCGCCCGGGAGGCGGCACGCCTCGTCCAGGTGGACTACGCATCGGAGACACCGGATGTGCGGCTGCGCGACGACCATCCCGGACGCTACAAGCCCGACAAGGTGAATCCCGTCTTCCCCGCCGACACCGAGCAAGGCGACCCGCAGGCGGCGTTCCGCAGCTCGGCCGTGCGCGTGGACGTCACCTACACGACCCCCGCCGAACACAACAATCCGATGGAGCCGCACGCCACCCTCGCCGACTGGAGCGAGGACGGAACCCTCACGCTCTACGACTCGACCCAGGGCTCATCCACCGTCCAGAGCACGATCGCCAGGACCTTCGGCCTCGACCGGACGCGGGTACGGGTCGTGGCGCCGCACGTCGGCGGCGGGTTCGGCTCCAAGGGGGTCCCCAAGCCGAACGTCGTCCTCGCGGCGATGGCCGCACGCGCCGTGGGACGTCCCGTCAAGTTCGCCGTGCCCCGCCAGCAGATGTTCGCGACAACCGGCTACCGGACGCCGACGATCCAGCACATCAAGCTCGGCGCGGACGTCGACGGGCGGCTGAACGCGGTGCTCCACGACGTGGTCGAGCAGACGTCCACCGTCCAGGAGTTCGCCGAGCAGACCGCGACGCCCACCCGCGTCATGTACCGGGCCCCGAACCGGCGCACGTCCCACCGCCTCGTCCGCCTGGACGTCCCCACACCGTCGTGGATGCGCGCCCCGGGCGAGACCCCGGGCATGTACGCGCTCGAATCCGCCATGGACGAACTCGCCGTCGCCGCCGGCATCGATCCCATCGAGCTCCGCATCCGCAACGACACCGACCACGAACCGGACAGCGGCCTGCCGTTCAGCTCCCGCAACCTCGTCGCGTGCCTCCGGGAGGGCGCCGACCGGTTCGGCTGGGCCGGACGCGCCCCTTCGCCCGGCACGCGCTGGGAGGGCCGCAAGCGCATCGGCATGGGCGTCGCCGCGTCCACCTACCCCGCCTACATGTCCCCGAACAGGGCGACGGCCCGCGCCGAGCCCGACGGGACGTTCACCGTCCGGATCGCCGCCGCCGACATCGGGACGGGCGCCCGCACCGCCCTCGCCCTGATCGCCGCCGAGACGCTCAAGGCGGACCTCGGCGACGTGACCGTCGAGCTCGGCGACAGCTCGTTCCCCAAGGCGACCGTCGCGGGCGGCTCGTCCGGGACCGCGAGCTGGGGGACGGCCGTGGTCCGCGCATGCGAGGCGCTGCGCGAGAGGATGAACACAGCGGTTCCCGGGGGGCGTGGGGGGTCGTCCCCCCACACGGTGAACGGCGCCGTGCAGCCGGAGGGCCTGGAAGCGTCCGCCGACACCACCGCGGAGCTCAAGGACCGGGAGGAGTACGCCCGGCACGCGTTCGGCGCGCAGTTCGCCGAGGTGGAGGTGGACGCCGACACCGGCGAGGTCCGCGTCCGCCGCATGCTCGGCGTGTTCGCCGCCGGGCGGATCATCAACCCGACGACGGCCCGTTCCCAGTTCATCGGCGGCATGACGATGGGCATCGGGATGGCGCTGCTGGAGGAGAGCGTCATGGACGCGGAGTTCGGGGACCACCTCAACCGCGACCTCGCCCAGTACCACGTCCCGGTCTGCGCCGACGTCCGCGACGTCGAAGCCGTTTGGGTGGAGGAGTCGGACCCGCACCTGAACCCGATGGGCTCCAAGGGCATCGGCGAGATCGGCATCGTCGGCGCCGCGGCGGCCGTCGGCAACGCCGTCCACCACGCGACCGGCATCCGCGTCCGCGGACTGCCCATCACCCCGGCCAGGCTCCTCCCCGACCTCTGACCGGCGGCCGGACGCCCGGTTCGGCCGAGCCGGCCGGGTGGCCGCCTACTGCCGGTAGCCCTCGACCTCGGCGGCGGGACGGACCTGGGCCTCGTCGGGGTTCTGTCCCGCATCGATCCGGGCCCGCCGCTGGCGGAGGAGGTCCCAGCACTGGTCGAGCGCCACTTCGAGCTGCCGCAGCCGCTGCCGCGTGTCGGCGTCGCCGGTCTCCGCGCGCTCGTGGGCCCTCCGCAGCGCGTGCTCCTCCTCGATGAACTCGTTGATCCGTTCCAGGATCGCCTTTTCGTCCATGAATTGGCTCCCGATGATGGTTTTCCGGGCCGGTGGGGTTCAGAAGGTGCCGACAGATGAGAGCCTGGCACATACGGGGCCGCCACCGGTAGCGGCGCCCCGGCCGAGGCGAGGAGCGGATGACGGTCTGGCGGATCACCGACGGTGAGGGCGGCCTCGAGTCCGGGAAGCGGGCGTCTCCCCGCTACGACATGGTCGAACACGACACCGCGCTGCTGCGCGTCGCCACCGCGGCGTCGGCGCCCCGGCTGCTGATGACGGGGGAGATCGACGTCTCGAACGCCCCCGACGTGACGCGGGTCCTCCACACCGTCCAGGACCGCGGGCCCGGCGACGTCCACGCCGACCTGGCCGGCGTCGACTTCATCGACGTCGCCGGCCTGCGCGCCCTCGCCCTCACCGCCCGGGACCTGGACGCACGGGACCGCATGCTCGTCCTGCACGGGGTGTCGTCGCACATCGACAGGCTCTTCAGGCTGATCGGCTGGAACACGACCCCCGGCCTGCAGATCCACTGCCGCCCCCGCACCTGACGACCCGGCCCCGCGGACCTCAGCCGATCAGGAGGAAGCCGGGCACGATCGCCAGCCCCATGACCGGGAGGGTCGCGGCGAGAAGGGCCCGGCGCACCGGCTCGTCCCCGGCGAAGCGGATCACCACGGTTCCGGCGGCCCGGTCGTGCAGGCAGCGGCGGGTCCGCTCGTCCCGGCGGTAGGCGAGCAGGTCGCTCCACGGGCCGGTACCGGGGGAGACGTGGGACCCCCAGGTGGGCTGCCAGCGGCGGAACGACTCCTTCCAGCCGGGGAACCGGAGGTCGGCCAGCCTGACCACGCGGAGGCCGGCGATCCGCTGCCCGACCGTGCAGCCCCACAGGACCAGCCGGAAGACCCTCAGGAACAGACAGAGCCAGATCATGACGAGCAGGGCCGCCAGCGCCATGGCCATCATCAGCCCGGCCGGGATCTCATGGCCGTCCAGCCCGATGATCCCGCCCATCAGCAGGGACTGCGGTGCCATCATCGCCATTGCCACGGCCACGACGTCGATCAGGCGGGCCGCGGCCCGCTGCCGCCCGCTCGCCAGGACGATGACGGGACCGCCGTCCCCGGGCGAGGGGGCACCGGGCTCGACGAAGATGGGTGGGGAGCTCACGGTCGTTCATCAAACCATCACGCTCGCGTGAAGCGCGCGCGAACGGCACACGCCGGCCCTAACCGAGTGACCGGCGGGCCACCAGGGCCGCGTTCAGCAGTTGCAGGTCGCCGGGGCGCGCCGGGTCCAGGCCGGTCAGGTCGCTGATGCGCCGGACCCGGTAGGCCACCGTGTTCGGGTGGACGTGCAGCGCCGCCCCCGTCGTCCGCCGGTCCAGGTCGAACGCCAGGTAGCGCTCCAGGGTGTGCAGCAGCTCGGGTTTGCGGTCGAGCGGCGCCAGCAGGCCCGCCAGCCCGGCGAGGGCGCCGCTCGGCCGGCTGAGCTGGTAGTCGAGCAGGACGTCGGCGAGCCGGTACAGGCCGGGCGGCCGGGCGGCGCGGCGGACGAGATCCATGATCTCCGCGGTCTGGGCCACGGCGGCGCGAACGCCCGCCGGGCCGGTGATCTCCGCGGCCGCCGTGATGCGGATGCCGGCGGCCTCGGCGGCCTTCGCGACCATGTCGCGCAGGACGTGCCAGCCGGCGGAGAAGGGCAGCAGGGCCGTCCCGCCCGTGGCGTCCAGGGCGGTGAGGGCGGGCTCGTCGGCGACGTCGTCCAGAACGGTGCGGACCCGGCGGATCTTGCGGCGGGCGGCGACCCTGGCGCGCTGGCCGGAGCCCCGCTCATCGGGGTGCGCGCCGAACGCCAGGCTCAGCACGGCGTACCGCGGCGCCGGCCGCCGCCCCGTGTGCTCCACGGTCTCCCCGGCCAGGAGCGCGGTCATCAGGGCGTGCCGCCCGCCGTGCTCCTGGCTGTCGATGATCTGCCGGACCTCCAGGTAGGCGGAGCTGACGGCCGAGATCAGCAGCCGCTGGAAGTCGAGGAAGTACCCCAGCGTCTCCTGGACCGCCGCCAGGTCGGACGGCTCCGCGCCGGCGGTCAGCTCGTCCCACGCCATGGCCGCGCCGATGTTGTACGCGGTGAGGATCGCGTCCAGCGGGACGCCCTCTTCGGCCCGCAGCGCCGCCGAATCGCGCTGCCGGCCGAACTCCCCGGGACGGGCGGGACGGCGCCGCTCCACCACGTCGGCGAACTGCCGCAGGCTGTGCTGGACGATCCCGGCGATGTCCCCGGCGATCTCCTCCTGCGGAAGCTCCGCGTAGACGGGCAGCTCGGCGAGCAGCCGCGCGAGGACGCCGCGCGTCAGCCGCGGGACTCGCGCGCGCAGACGGGGCGCGATGGGCCGGCCAGCGACGCACAGGGCCGGCCCGCCGTTTTGAACCGTGTTGTCCCGCGTCACAACGGCTCCCGAAAAAGTCTGATTTCAGGCCAATTGAACGGTCTGTGCAGATTCTGGACGATCACGGCGACATCGTCCATGACGCCGGGAGTTCGGTATGAAGCGTCTGTTCAATGGCATGGTCGGCGCGGTCGTTCTGGCGGGAGCGGCCCTGGGTGTCACCGCGGCCCCGGCGCAGGCCGCCTCCGTGGAGTACGTCGCCCTCGGCGACTCGATGGCCTCCGGGCCGCTCATCCCCGACATCACCGGCCCGATCGGATGCGGGCGGTCCACCGGCAACTACGCGCACGAGCTGGCGGACAAGCTCGGCGCGAACCTCCGCGACGTCACGTGCAGCGCCGCGAAGACCAAGCACATGACCGAGCCGCAGAGCACCAGTGTGGGCGGCGTCGACACCGGGACGGTCCCGCCCCAGCTCGACGCGCTCACCGCGTCCACGACACTGGTCACCCTCACGATCGGCGGCAACGACGTCGGCCTCGTCGGCGTCGCCGAGGACTGCATCAACCTCGAGCCGTGGGCCACCCCGTGCAAGGGGGAGTTCGAGGACGAGGTCGCCCAGCGCACCGCCGAACTCGGCCCGAGGCTGTCGGCCGTCCTGGACGGCATCCGCGCCCGTTCCCCCAAGGCCCACATCGTCGTCACCGGATACGGCCTCTACATCAAGCCGAACGGCTGCTGGCCCCTCCAGCCCGTCCTGCCCACGGACGCCAACTTCCTCCAGGGCGCCGTCAACGCGATGAACGGCGTCATCCGGCAGCGGACGACCGCGCACGGCGGCACCTACATCGACCTCGTCACGCCCAGCGCGGGCCACGACGCGTGCCAGTCCGGGTCCAAGCGCTGGATCGAGGGCTACGTCCCGGTCAACCTCGCCGCCCCCCTGCACCCGAACGCCCGCGGTGAGGCCGCCTACGCGAACATCATCCACAGTGCCCTCAACGCCTGACGGACCGTAGGCTCTGAGGCCCACGAAGGGGGCCTCCCATGAACGAGCCGATGCGCGCCGCCACCGCCGCCTACGAACAGACGATCCGCTCCACGCTCGGCCTCGCCGAAACCCTCGGCGAGGCCGACTGGCATCTGCCGACCGAGTGTCCCGGCTGGACGGTCAAGGACCAGTTCGCCCATCTCGCCGGGGTCGAGCTCGACCTCCTGGGCGACCCCTCGCCCGACATCGACCTCCCCGAGTTCGACCACATCCGCAACGACTTCGGCCAGATGCTGGAGAAGGCCGTCCACGTGCGCCGCGCCGTCCCGGGCCCGCAGGTGGCGGCCGAGCTGGCGGACGCCCTCGAACGCCGCCTGGCCGAACTGCCCGGCATGGACCCCGACCGCCTCATCATGTGCCCGGACGGCAGGGAGGGCCCCTACTCCCGCTTCATGAAGTTCCGCGCGATGGACTGCTGGACCCACGAACAGGACATCCGCCGTGCGGTCGGCCGCCCCGGGAACCTCGACGCGCCGGCCGCGCACTGCTTCTGGGACCTCATGAGCGCCGCGCTGCCCCGCATCGTCGCCCGCACGGCCAAGCCCGGGCCCGGCCGGTCCGTGGCGCTCAGGGTCTCCGACCCGCTCGACTTCCACGTGGCCGTCCGGGTGGACGACGACGGCCGCGGCCACTGGGCCGAGCCCGGGAAGCCGACCGCGGAGCTGGCCATGAGCTGGGAGACCTACGTCCGCCTCACCGCCGGCCGCTGCACCCCCGACGCCGTCGCCGTCGACACCGCCGGCGCCCAGGACGTCGCCACCCGGGTCCTCACCAACATGGCCATCACCCCGTAGCCGCTTCCGGCCACACGGGACGGACGTCTTTACAGAATGACCTTGCCACTCAAAACTGGCGCGGAGTGTTCGGTCACCCCGTTCCTCTTGGGAGGAGTCCGTCTCATGAAATCCACGCTCGTCCGGCGTGTCGTACCGCTTGCGGTCGCCGCCGTGCTGGTGAGTCCCGTCCCCGCGTTCGCCGACGCGCCACCCGGAGAATGGAGGCACGTCCCGGTCACCGGGCTGGTGGGCCCCGCGCTGTACGGCGTCACCGCGCCGAGCCACGGCAACGCCTGGGCGGTCGGCAGCCAGGCGTCCGGCGGTGAACCGCTCGTCCTGCGCTGGAACGACGGCGCCTGGACGCCCCAGGCCGTCCCCGAGGGAACGGCACCCGAACTGGTGGACGTCGACGCCCGCCACTTCGCCGACGCGTGGGCGGTCGGGCAGGGCGGCGGTGACGCCACGACCAAGTCCCTGCACTGGAACGGACGCGCGTGGACGGCCGTCCCCCACCCCTCGGACACGCCCATGGCGGTGTCCATCGACCGCTGGGGCTCCGCCTGGTCCACCGGATCCGGCGCCGACGGCTCCAAGGTGTTCCGGTATCGCGCCGGGGGGTGGGCCGACCAGGGGTTGACCGTGCCCAGCGGTACCCTGCTGGACGCCATCGCCGCGCGCACGCCGAGGGACGTCTGGGTGGGCGGCACGCCTTCGTCGGGCGGCGAAACGGCCCTGTGGCACTACGACGGCGAGTCGTGGAACCACATGACATTGCCGAGTGAATGGCCCCACTGGATTCTGCAGATCGTCCCGGTGGGCCCGGACGACGTGTGGTTCTACACACTTCCGATGGACCCGCTGTTCTCCGGGCCCCAACTCGTCCACTGGGACGGCAGCACGTTCACCGCGACCAAGACGCCGTCGCCGTACGAACGGGTGGGCACGTTCGCCGACGACGCCGGGTTCCTCGGCGACATCGCGTCCGACGGCCGGGGCGGCATCTGGCTGCAGGACAGCCAGTCCCCGTACTACCGGCACTACGACGGCGCCACGTGGACCAGCGTGCCGCGTCCCCCCGCCCCCGGGTACCCCTACATGTACGACCTCGAGCAGATCGGCAACAGCAGTTCCCTGTGGGGCGTCGGCCTCGGCGCCGGGGACCTGCTCAACATCGACCGCTTCCGCTGACCTGACACCCGGCGCGGTTCCGCGCCGGGTGGTCAGTGGTGGCGGACGGCGTCCGGGAAGTGGGCCGCGAGGAGGTCGGGGGCCTCCTCGCGGCCGTCCAGGACGCGGCTCGTCCGGTTGACGGCCCGCCAGCCGCCGGGCGTGCGGCGCAGGCGCCAGCGGTTGGCGGTGGCGCGGCGCAGGACGAACCCGTCCGGGGAGTTGACGATCATGAGGGTGTAGCCGGCGGCGGTGGCCTCGTCGCCGTCGACGGTGACGTGGGGCGGGCCGGCGAAGTGGGCGCAGCCGCCGGTGATCCAGCGCTGGTGGTGCGCGGAGCGGACCATGGTCTCGATCTCGGCCCGGCCGGTCATCGGGATCTCGTCCACGTCGTAGACGCCGTCCTCGTCCCAGAGGGCGGCGACGTCGCCGGCGCAGCCGCTGTCGACCAGGGGCCCGTAGGACAGGATCAGGCGGGTGACCTCCCGCTCGTCCTCCAGGGCGCGCAGGCGCTCCTCGATGGCGGCCAGGCGGGATTCGGCGGAGGTCACAGCTTCTCCTCGAAGGTCAGCGCGTAGTCGCCCGCCAGGTCGCGGAGCGCGGCGAGCTGCTCGCAGTGGTGGCCGGGCGACGAGGACGCCAGCCGGACGCCCGCGATCGTGGCGCCGGCCTCGCGCAGCCGGGTCAGCGCGGCGCCGGCCGCCGATCCACAGCGGGACCCGGGCGACGTCCTCGATGCCCGCGTCGGGCTCCCAGGCGGCATGGCCGGGCGGCTGCGCCACCACCGGTGTGACCAGACCGACACGCATCGTTGCTCCCCTCTATGGCAGGAAAACGTTCTATCACGTTGCCCGGGAGGCCCAGGACATCGGTTCCGGTGACCTGGACCGTGCTGACCTGGCAAAACTTGCCCTCTTCCCATCTGACCAAGCGGTTGCTAGATTCTCTTAACAAGAATTCATTTCAGTCATGTTCTGGGAGACGCGATGACCGAGGCGATGATGGAGGCGGCTGCTCCGGCCCGCGGCGACTCGCCGCCGTCGATGATCGAGCGGATGACCCTGATCCTCGACGCGTTCAACGGGCCGACCGCCCGGCTGACTCTGGAGGACGTCGCGCGCCGCACCGGGCTGCCCCGGTCCACCGCGCACCGCATCCTGGACCAGCTCGTCCGGCAGGGCTGGCTCGCGCACCACTCGTTCGGCTACGGGCTCGGCCGGCGCGCCCTCGGACTCGGCGGGCAGGACGGCGGGCACGGCAAGATCCGCGAGGCCGCCGCGCCGCTGCTGCACGAGCTGCAGGTCACCACCGGGCTCGTCGCGCACCTGGCCGTGCTGGACGGCCCCGAGGTCCTCTACCTGGACAAGCTCGGCGGGCGGCTCGCCGCGTCCGTCCCGTCGCGGGTCGGCGGACGGGCCCCGGCGCACTGCACCGCGCTCGGCAAGGCGATGCTGGCGTGGCTGGAGCCCGAGCAGGTGGACGCGCTGCTCGGCGCCGGCATCAGCCGGTTCACCAGCCGCACCATCGGCGAGCTGGGCATCCTCCACCAGGAGCTGCACCGGGTCCGGCAGCGCCGCGGCCTCGCGTTCGAACGCGGCGAGTCGTTCCCCGGCATCGCCTGCGTGGCGGTCGCGATCCGCGGCGCCGAGGGGCCGGTCGCCGGGATCTCCCTCGTCGGTGACATCCGCACCCCGCTGGAGAACGTCGCGCCGCTGGTGGTCACCGCCGCCCGCGAGACGTCGCAGATCCTCTTCCCCGGCTCGTCCCCCCGCGGGGAGCGCACCGGCGGACGTGCCCGGCGCGGCACCGCCCGCGCGGGCCGGGAGACGACGTGGTCGCCGGAGACGATGAACCGGCTGCTCGCCGTGGACGGCCGCGGCGACTGGATGTGATCCGGTCGCCCGGCATGGGATCAGCCCCAGCCCCACCGGTCGCCGAGGCCCCACGGGTCCGGGGCGACCGGGGCGTCGGGCTCGCCGACGCCGAACCGGCTGCGGAAGAACACCATCGGACGCCGCCAGGCGCCGTCGCGCGCCTCGTGCCGGTCGACCGCGAGGACCCGCCCGATCACGATCTCGTGGTCGCCGGCCTCGTGGATGTCGTGCACGACGGCGTGGACGGCCAGCAGGACGTCCGGCAGCGCCGGGGTGCCCCACTCGGACGCCTCCCACTCCAGGCCGTCGAACTTGGCGCCCCGGCTCGACCCGAAGCGCTCGCACAGCTCGCGCTGCTCCTCGCCGAGCACGTTCACGCAGAACCGGCCGGCCGCGCGGATCCGCGGCCACGACCGGCCCCGTTTGTCCGCGCAGAACAGGATCAGCGGCGGCTCAAGCGACACCGACGCGAACGACTGGCACGCGAAGCCGACCGGCTCGCCGCCGTCGAGGGCGGTGACCACGGTGACGCCCGTGGCGAACTCCGCCATCGCCTTGCGGAAGTCCGCGGGGTCGGGCGCGGCGGCGTCGGCGGACGTGCGTCCGGTGTCGGCGGTGAGCGCTGGCTCGGCTGGCATCTGTTCACCTCGGGGCTCGGTGCGGGACACAATCCCTGTCATCAATGTCTTACTCAACAAAACGTCCAAGGAACAAAATCCACTAAGTGGCATGGACCCACCGCCGGTCAAGTGGTCCGGTCCGCCCGAAACGTAGGCATGGCCCGGACGGGACGGCGCGCGCCGATCCCGATGAGTGGAAGCGGGCGCCCGACCGGGCGCCCGACCGGGCACCCGGAGCGGGCGGTGAGACGTGCGTCCCGCTGATCGGGATCCACCGGGTGACCTTGCCGCCGCGCGGATTACGTTCCCGTCAAGCCACCGTCGAAGGACTGGGAGATCATGCCCACGGAGCTGACCTACGAGTCGACGCTGCGCGAACTCGCCACCGACCAGGGCGTCCTGCGCTATCACGAGGCCGGCGAGGGGCCGCCCCTGCTGATGCTGCACGGGTCCGGTCCCGGCGTGACCGGGTGGCGGAACTTCCGCGGCAACCTCGCCCGGTTCGCCGAGCACTTCCGGTGCCTGGTCCTGGAGTTCCCCGGATTCGGGGTCAGCGACCCGACCGACGAGCACCCGATGATGGCGGCCGGCGGCGCGATCGTCCGGTTCCTGGACGGGCTGGACCTCGGCCGGGTCGACGTGATCGGCAACTCGATGGGCGGCATCATCGCCGCCCAGACGGCCCTGAGGCACCCGGACCGCGTCCGGCGCCTGGTCACCATCGGCGGGATCGGCCAGAGCATCTTCAGCCCGTCGCCCGGCGAGGGCATCAAGCTGCTGATGGAGTTCACCGACGACCCGACCCGCGAGGGCCTGATCCGGTGGCTGCGCTCGATGGTCTACGACCCGAGGCTGGTCACCGAGGAGATGATCGAGGAGCGCTGGCGGCAGGCCACCGACCCCGACACCCTCGCCAGCGCCCGCCGCATGTACGGGTCGAAGGCGATGGCGGCCCGCGCGAAGGCGATGGCGCGGTCTGACGAGCCGCCGTACTGGTCGATGCTGCACAAGCTCAAGGCCGAGACGCTCATCACCTGGGGACGTGACGACCGGGTCAGCCCCGTCGACATGGTCCTCGTGCCGATGCGCACGATCCCCGACGTCCAGGTGAACATCTTCCCGAACTGCGGGCACTGGGTGATGATCGAGCAGAAGTCCGCCTGGGAGAGCGCCGTGCTGGCGTTCCTGACCCGGAAGGACGACGCGTGAGCGGCACCGAGTGGGACCACGAGTACGACCTGGTGATCGTCGGCAGCGGCGGCGGCGGGATGACCGCCGCGCTGGCCGCGCACGACGCGGGGATGAGCGCGCTCGTCGTCGAGAAGGGCTCGAAGTTCGGCGGTTCCACCAGCCTGTCCGGCGGCGGGATCTGGATCCCGAACAACCCGACGCTCAAGGCGCGCGGCCATGACGACAGCCGCGAGTCGATCCGCCGCTACCTCGACCTGCTCACCCAGGGCCGCGTCGCGGCGGAGCGCCTCGACGCCTATGTCGACAACGGCCCCGCCACGATGGAGCTGATCGGCAAGAGCAAGTGGATGAAGTTCTTCTGGACGAAGGGCTACTCCGACTACCACCCCGAACTTGAGGGCGGCCGTCCGCTCGGCCGGTCCATCGAGGCCAAGCCGTTCGACACCCGCAAGCTCGGCGAGGACGAGAAGTACCAGCGGCCGAACAACATGAAGGGCCCGCTGGGCCTGTGGGTGACGGCCAAGGACTACCACGACCTCGCGATGGCCAAGCGCACCTGGACCGGCCGGCGCGCGTCGCTGGTCGCGGCGTGGCGCGTGTCGTCCAACGTGATCCGCCGCCGCCACATGTCGACGGGCGGGCGGGCGCTCGCCGCCCGGCTGCGGATGGCCCTGAAGGACGCCGAAGTCCCGCTCTGGCTGAAGACCGCGATGACCGAACTCGTCACCGGCGAGGACGGCCGCGTCATCGGGATCGTCGCCGCGCAGCGGGACGGCACGACGATGCGGATCCGCGCCCGCAAGGGCGTCCTCCTGGCGACGGGCGGCTTCGACCACAACCAGGAGATGCGCGACAAGCACCTGCCGGAGGGCGGGCAGGCGGACTTCGCGATGGGCGCCCGCGAGAACACCGGCGACGGCATCCGCGCCGGCGAGGGCCTCGGCGCGGCGCTCGACCTGATGGACGACGCCTGGTGGATGCCCGCCGTCCGGCACCCGGCCGGCGCGACGATCCCGCTGGTGTCCGAGCGCGCCATCCCGCGGCAGGTCATCGTGTCCGGGGACGGGACGCGGTTCACCAACGAGGCGGCCCCGTACGTCAACTTCGTCCACGACCAGCTCGAAGGCGGCCACGTCCCGGCGTGGTTCGTGATGGACGCCAAGGCCCGCGCCCGGTATCCGTTCGCGCAGATCCTGCCGGGCGCCCCGATCCCGAAGGGGTTCTACGAGGCGGGCATCGTGTTCAAGGCTGACACGCTCGCCGGACTGGCCGGCAAGATCGGCGTCCCGGCGGACGCGCTCACCGGGACGGTCGAGACGTTCAACGGGTACGCCCGCGACGGCAAGGACCCCGAGTTCGGCCGCGGCGACTCCGCCTACGACCGCTACTACGGCGACCCGAACCTGAAGAACCCGAACATGGACGTGCTGGACACGGCGCCGTACTACGCGTTCCGGCTGGAGGTCGGCGACCTCGGCACCAAGGGCGGTCTCGTGTCCGACGAGCACGCCCGCGTCCTGCGCGAGGACGGCTCCGTCATCGAGGGCCTGTACGTGACGGGCAACTCGTCGGCGTCGGTGATGGGCAACGAGTACGCGGGGCCGGGCGCCACGATCGGCCCGTCCATGGTGTTCGGCTACATCGCGGCCCGCCACGCCGCGGCGGCCCCGGACGCGAGCGCGGAAACGAGCGCCGACGCGGACGCGAGCGCGGACGGAAACGCCGGCGGGAAGGCCGCGGGACGGTCATGACGGGGCTCAAGGTGCGGGTGGTGGAGGTCGTCCACGAGACGGCCGACGCCCACTCGCTCGTCCTGGAACCCGGTGACGGCGACCGGGACCGGTTCGGCTACCGGCCCGGGCAGTTCCTCACCGTCCGGGTCCCGTCCGGGGACGGCTGGGCGGCGCGCTGCTACTCGCTGTGCAGCTCGCCGGTCACCGACGACCGGCTGAAGGTGACGGTCAAGCGGGTCGGCGGCGGTCTCGGGTCCAACTGGATCTGCGACAACGTCACGGCCGGCGACGTCCTGGAGGTGCTGCGGCCCGCCGGCACGTTCACGCCGTCCTCGCTGGACGACGACCTGCTGCTCGTCGCCGGCGGCAGCGGCATCACCCCGGTCATGTCGATCCTCAAGTCGTGCCTGGCGGGCGGGGACGCGGCGGTCACCCTCCTGTACGCCAACCGGGACGAACGATCGGTGATCTTCGCGGAGGAGCTGCGGGAGCTCACCGAACGGCACCCCGGCCGGCTCACGGTCGTCCACATGCTGGAGTCGGTGCAGGGCCTGCCGACGCCCGCCGCCCTCCGGTCCCTGGCCGCCCCCTACGCCGGGCGGCAGGCGTACGTGTGCGGACCGGAGGTCTTCATGGACCTCGTCACGGA
The DNA here is from genome assembly GCF_043198445.1 of Spirillospora sp. NPDC048823. Classification (NCBI taxonomy): domain Bacteria; kingdom Bacillati; phylum Actinomycetota; class Actinomycetes; order Streptosporangiales; family Thermomonosporaceae; genus Spirillospora; species Spirillospora sp. NPDC048823. The sequence goes on from NZ_JBICUT010000011.1 coordinate 236,777, forward strand.
CACGTTCACCGGCCTCGGCATGCGGGTCCACGTCGAGCGCTTCTTCTCACTCGACGGCGACCCGTTCGAGGAGCCCGACGCGCCCGAGGAGATCGCCGACGGCGGGGAGGCGGGCGAGATCGAGGTCGAGATGGACGGCGAGACGCAGACGGTGCCCTGGCCGAAGTCCGAACGCCTTCTCGACGCGCTGCTGCGCGCCGGCGTCGACGCCCCGTTCTCCTGCCGGGAGGGCAACTGCTCGGCCTGCGCCTGCATTGCCTTGGAGGGCGAGGTCACCCTGGACGCCAACACGGTCCTCGACGAGCAGGATCTCGCCGACGGACTCATCCTCGCCTGTCAGGCGAGGCCGGTCACCGACCGGCTGAAGATCACATACGACGGCTGACGACATCACGGGAGACAGGCGATGGCGAACCGCGTGCTTGACACGATCATGGAACGGGCGGACCAGATCCGCGAACTCGGCCCCGCCAACGAAGCCCTCGGCAGGCTCGACGACAAGGCCGCGACGATACTGCGCGACGCCGGGGTGATCCGGCTGCTGCAGCCGGAGGCGCACGGCGGCCTGGAGGTGCACCCCCGGGAGTTCGCCGAGACGGTGATGGGCATCGCCGCGCTCGACGGCTCCACCGGCTGGATCGCCGGCATCGTCGGCGTCCACCCGTGGGAGATGGCCTACGCCGACCCGAAGGTCCGCGAGGAGATCTGGGGCGAGGACCCCGACACCTGGATCGCGTCCCCGTACGCGCCCATGGGCATCGCCCGCCCCGTGGACGGCGGCTACGTCTTCAACGGCCGCTGGCAGTTCTCCTCCGGCACCGACCACTGCGACTGGATCTTCCTCGGCGGGATGCTCGGCGACGAGGAGGGCAAGATGGCGCTGCCGCCGCGGTCGCTGCACCTCATCCTGCCCCGCTCCGACTACCAGATCGTCGAGGACTCCTGGGACGTCGCCGGGCTGAAGGGCACCGGCAGCAAGGACATCATCGTCAAGGACGCGTTCGTCCCCGCCTACCGGACGCTGGAGTACTCGAAGGTCGTGGACGGGTCCGCGCCCCGCGAGGCCGGCCTGACCAACCCGTCCTACCTGATGCCGTTCTCCTGCGTGTTCCCGCTCGGGATCACCTCCGCGGTGATCGGCATCGCCGAGGGCGCCCTGCACCACCACCTGGCCTACCAGCGCAACCGCGTCCAGATCACCGGCACGAAGATCAAGGACGACCCGTACGTGCTGTACGCGATCAGCGAGGCGGCCGAGGAGATCAAGGCGTCCCGCACGGCGCTGCTGGACAACTGCTCCCGCATGTACGACATGGTCGCCGCCGGGCAGGTCCCGACGTTCGCCGAGCGCGCCGCCGGCCGCCGCACCCAGGTCCGCGCGGCATGGCGGGCGGTGCAGGCGATGAACGAGATCGTCGTCCGGTCCGGCGGGAACGCGATGCGGACCGACAACCCGATCCAGCGGTTCTGGCGGGACGCGCACGTCGGACTGGCCCACGCGATCCACGTCCCCGGCTCCGTCTACCACGTCTCCGCCCTGACGGACCTGGACATCGAACCCCCCCAGGGCCCGATGCGCTCCATGATCTGAAGGACGAGCTCGGCTCGACGGCATACGAAGGGATTACGACAGTGACGCAGATCCGAGGGCTGGGATATCTGAAGGTCCAGACCCGGCACATCGACCGCTGGCGCGAGTTCGCCCTCGACGGGCTCGGGTTCGCCGAGGGCGGCGGCCCCGACCCGGACGGCCTCTACCTGCGCATGGACGAGCGCCGGTCGCGGCTGCAGGTGCTGCCCGGCGACTCCGACCGGGTGCTGGCCGTGGGCTGGGAGGTCCGCGACCAGTTCGCGCTGGCCGCCGTCCGCGAGGCCGTCGAGAAGTCCGGGACGGCCGTGACGGCGCTGACGCGCAAGGAGGCCGCGGAGCGCGACGCCGAGGAGGTCATCGCGTTCACCGACCCCGGCGGCACCCCCGTCGAGGTGTTCTTCGGCCCGGTGCTCGACCACGGCCCCGTCCGCACCGGTTTCGCGCAGAAGTTCGTGACCGGCGCGATGGGCATGGGGCACGTGGTGCTGCCCACCCCGAACTTCGCCGAGACCGTCACGTTCTACAACGAGGTCCTCGGGTTCCTGCCGCGCGGCGCGATGAAGGTCGGCGGCGGCGCGGTGCGGATCCGTTTCATGGGCGTCAATCAGCGCCACCACAGTCTCGCGATCTGCCCGGCCCCGCACGACGGCGACCCGGGCCTCGTCCACCTGATGGTGGAGGTCGACTCCCTCGACGCCGTCGGCATCGCTCTGGACACCGTCAAGGAGAAGGGCTTCTCGATCTCCTCGACGCTCGGCCGGCACACCAACGACAAGATGGTGTCGTTCTACGTCCGGGCGCCCGGCGGCTGGGACGTCGAGTACGGCTGCGAGGGCCTGCTCGTGGACGAGACGTACTACACCGCCGAGGAGATCACCAAGGACAGCTACTGGGGCCACGACTGGTCGGGCTCCGAGCCGCTGGCCGCGTTCACCCCTCCCGGGAAGTGATCCCTTGCCTCAACGTTCTCCGGTCGAACCGGTCGCGCTGCGCGACATCGGCGAGTTCGACCACGAATGCGATGTGCTCGTCGTCGGCTTCGGCTGCGCGGGCGCGGCGGCGGCGTACGAGGCCGCCCGCGCCGGGGCGGACGTCCTGGTGCTGGAGCGGGCGAGCGGCCCCGGCGGCTCGTCCGCGCAGTCCGGCGGTGAGCTGTACCTCGGCGGCGGTACCGAGGTGCAGAAGGCGTGCGGGTTCGACGACGACCCCGACAACATGTACGCCTACCTGGAGGCGGCGCTCGGCCCCAACGCCGACACCGGGAAGCTCCGGCTGTACTGCGACGGAAGCGTCGAGCACTTCGAGTGGTTCCGCGAGTGCGGCGTCACGTTCAACCCCAGCCTCTACCCGGCGCCCGTGTGGATGCCGTTCTCCGAGGACGGGCTGATGTGGCTGGGCGAGAACTCCTGGCCGTACAACACCGTGGCCCGTCCCGTCCCGCGCGGGCACCGTCCGGCGGCGAGCGGGTTCGGCGGCAAGGTCCTGATGGACAAGCTGACCGCCGCCGCGACCGGGGCCGGAGCCGCCGCGCACGTCGACACCGTCGCCGCGAACCTCGTCCTGGACGAGGACGGCCGCGTCGCCGGCGTGGTGGCGCGCAAGTACGGCGGGCAGGTCACCTACCGCGCCCGCACGGCGGTGGTCCTCACGACCGGCGGGTTCGTCGACAACGAGGAGATGCTGGCCGACCACGCGCCGGTGCTGCTCGGCCACGACAAGGTCAGCGACGGCCTCGACGACGGCTCCGGCATCCGGATGGCGAGCGCGATCGGCGCCGCCACCCGCCGGATGGGCGTGGTCGAGATCGCGCTCACCGCGCTGCCGGCGATGGTGTGCCGCGGGATGCTGGTGGACGGGCTGGGCCGCCGCTTCATCAACGAGGACGTCTACCCGGGCCACTTCAGCGTCCACGCCATCCGGAACCAGCCCGGCCCCTACTGGACGATCATCGACGAGGAGGGGTACGAGTCCGTCCCCGAGGCCGACCGGTGGGGGGTGCTCCCCAAGTACGCCACCGAGACGCTGGCCGAACTGGAGGAGTCGCTGGGCATGCCCGCCGGGTCCCTGGAGAACACGGTCGAGACGTACAACCGGCACGCCGAGAAGGGCGAGGACCCCTACTTCCACAAGGACCCGAAGTGGCTGCGTCCGCTGAAGTCCCCGTTCGCGGCGATCGACCCCGGCGCGGGGTTCTTCGGCTCCGGCGGCACCGGCAAGGGCACCGGCGCGGGCGGGTTCACCCTCGGCGGGCTGCACACGACCGCCGACGGCGAGGTCCTGAACAACTCGGGTGTCCCGGTGCCCGGCCTGTACGCGGCCGGCCGTGCCGCCGCCGGCATGCACGGCGAGGGCTACATCAGCGGGACGTCCCTCGGCGACGGCACGTTCTTCGGCCGCCGCGCCGGACGCGCCGCCGCCGCACTCAAGAAGGGCTCTGCATGAAGTACGCCGTCCTGCTCCCCGTGGCGGCGGGCGTCACCGCCGATCCCGCGTGGATCGGCGCGTACGTCCAGCACGCCGAGGCCTGCGGGTTCGACCAGGGCTGGATGAACCGGCCCCACCGCGCCTAGGGAGTGCCATGCCCGCGCTGCACGACGACCGTCCCGCCCGCGAGGTCACGTTCGCCGAACTCGTCGCGGCCCGCGCGGACGACGACCGGACGGCCCTGAACTTCGAGGACGCGTCCTGGACGTGGCGCGAGGTCGTCACCGAGGCCCGCCGCCGCGCGACCCTGGCCCGCGCCGCGGACGGCCACGTCGGCCTGTTCCTGGAGAACGGCCCCGAGCATCTGTTCTGGCTGCTGGGCTCGGCGCTGACCGGCGTCCCGGTCGTCGAGTTGAACCCGACCCGGCGCGGCGCCGAACTGGCCCGCGACATCACCCACACCGACTGCGCGCTCCTGGTCACCGAGGCGTCCCGCGCATCGCAGCTCGACGGCCTGGTGGACGTCCCGGCGCTGACGGTCGACACCGCCGCCTACACCGACCACCTGGCAACGACCCGGCCGGCGGACGTTACCCAGGTCAGCCCCCGGACGATCTTCTCTCTGGTCTTCACCTCGGGGACGACATCGGCCCCCAAGGCGGTGATCTGCACCCAGGGCAGGCTCGGCCGGATCGCCGTCCAGCAACGCGACCGCCGCGCCCTGACCTGCGACGACGTGTTCTACGTCGTCATGCCGATGTTCCACTCGAACGCCCTGATGGCCGGGATCGCCCCAGCCGTCGCGACGGGCGGCCGCATCGTCCTGCGCGGCAGGTTCTCCGCCTCCGGCTTCCTCCCGGACGTCCGCCGCCACGGCGTGACGTTCTTCAACTACGTCGGCAAGCCGCTGAGCTACATCCTGGCCACCCCGGAGAAACCGGACGACGCCGACAACCCGCTCCGCATCGCGTTCGGCAACGAGGCCGCCGAACGTGACATCCACGAGTTCGCCCGCCGTTTCGGCTGCACCGTCATCGACTCCTACGGCTCCAGCGAGGGCGAGATCCGCCTCAACCGCGTCCCGGGCACACCCCCGGGCTCCCTGGGCGTCGCCGAACCCGGCACCCTGGTCATCGACCCGGCCACCCTCCGCGAATGCCCACCCGCCAAGTTCGACGAACACGGCGCACTTCTCAACGCGGAAGAAGCGATCGGCGAAATAGTCGACACCATGGGCGCCGCCAAGTTCGAGGGCTACTACAACAACCCCGAGGCCACGGCGAAACGCGTCCGCAACGGCTGGACGTGGTCGGGCGACCTCGCCTACCGCGACGCAGACGGCTACTGGTACTTCGCAGGCCGCGACGACGACTGGCTGAGAGTGGACGGCGAGAACATCGCCGCGGCCCCCGTAGAACGGCTCCTCGCCCGCTACGAACCCTTCTCGGACGTGGCGGTCTACGCCGTCCCGGACGACCACGTAGGCGATCAGGTAATGGCAGCCGTGATCCTGGCCCCAGACCAAGCCTTCGACCCGGCGTCCTTCACCGCGTTCCTGGCCGCCCAACCAGACCTGGGCACCAAGTGGACGCCCCGCTACATCCGCGTAGTGAAGGAGTTGCCCCGCACCCCCACCAACAAGGTGCTTAAGCGCTCCCTACGCGCCGAAGCCCGCAACACCACAGACGCCCTCTACGAGCACCACAACGGCACCTACGAACTCCGGACGCCCTAGCCGACCTGGCGCTCGTACTCGTCCCACAGGCCGAGCGACTCGATCAGCACGTCTTCGAGCTGTACGGCCGCCGCCCGGTACGCCTCGGCCCGCCCGGCGCACAGGCCCGCGTCCCATATCCGGCCGCGCCGCCGCCAGACCCGCGACCGCGCCGCCTCCATCTTCGCGAGCGTCCGCCACGCCCGCGCCTCGCCGGGGGAACATCTCGAACGCCCTGCGCGCCTCCGGTCCGACGGCGGCGAAGAGGAACACCGCCTCCGGATGCTCCGCTGGACGGCCCGCCCCGCGATGCCGTCGAGCCGCCCATGCAGCGCGCAGAGCACGCAAAGCGGTCATCGGACGACCTCGAACCACACGGTGTGGCGTCCGTCCTCGCCGCACAGGGTGCCCCAGCGTCCGGCCAACTCCTGCACCAGGAAGAGCCCGCGCCCGGATTCGTCCCAGGCTGAGCCCTGCGCGGGGATCATCGGACGGCCCCGTGCGCCGCCGTCGTCCTGAATCTCCACCCGGAGTCGTTCCGCCGCCACCAGCACGGTGACGCACACCCCGCCGCCGGGCCTGCCGCTGGCGCTGTGCCGGACGGCGTTGGTGGCGATCTCGCAGACCATCAGGTCCACGTCGTCGAGGTCGAAGCCGCCCGCGCATCCGCACAGCGCCTTCCGGACCCGCGCGCGAACCTCCCGGACGTCGAGGACACCGGGCGAGCACATGCGCTCGGTGCGTCCCGCTTCCCAGACGATCACCGCGCCACCCCGGCGATCAGCTCGGCCGCGACCCGCTCCGCCCCGGCCGGTGTCCGGTGAACGGCGTCCCACAGGTAGGACCACCCGCCACCGTCCTGGACGACGAGCACCGCCAACGACCGCCGCCGCGACAGAACCGGCACCGCCAGAACCGGCTCCGCCCGCCCGTCCAGATACAACACGGACCCCCGCCTGAGGCTCCGCAGGCTCATCATCAGCCTGACCAGCAACTCCAGCCGCTGAGCCGTCGTCGGCGCCACCGGCATCCACTCCTGGTGCCCACCATGAGGCGAGCACTTGGGTAGGTTCGACATAGGTCCGACTCCTTTGCAGTCGGGTCAAGGCCCCGGGCCGGTGGTGCAAGCACCGCCCCGGGGCCGCGTCCGGGTGGCTGAGAGGCACCGGCTGCGCCCGAAGCCGTCAACGGAAGGGAGTTGAAGTGGCACCGACGGTGCGTCTTCGACGCCTCGCGGCCGAGCTTCGCCAGCTACGCAAGATCGCCGAACTCACCCGCGAGCAGGTGAACGAGCAGACCGGCATCAACGTGGCCACGCTCTACCGGATCGAGACCGCCCGCGTCCGCCCCCAAGCACGGACCTTGACGAGCCTCTTGGACGCGTACCGGGTGACCGAGCCGAAGCGCTCCGAACTGAGGACCCTGCTCAAGCAGGCGGCGACGCGCGGCTGGCTGCACACCATCGCCTCAGACCTCCCAGAACGCTACGCCTCCTACATCGAGTTCGAGTCCGAAGCCCGCGAGGTGCTGAACTACGAGTGCCTGTTCATCCCTGGCCTCCTCCAAACCGAACGCTACGCACGAGCGGCGGTCACCAGCACTCTTCCGGAGTCCTCCCGAGAGGACGTCGAGAGCCGTGTCGAGACGAGAATGCGGAGGCAGGCAGCGCTCACCAAAGAGCAGCCGCTGAAGCTGTGGGCGATCGTGGACGAGGCGGCGATCCGTCGTGTCGTGGGCGGACGTGAGGTTATGCGAGAGCAGCTCAATCACCTGCTGGAGATCACTGAACTTCCCAACGTGCATCTCCAAGTGATCCCTTTCGACGCGGGCGGCCATCCAGGTATGACCGGTTCCTTTGTCGTCATGCACTTCGGTGAGGCGGTCGGTCCGGACATCGTGTACATCGAGAGTCACGCGGGGGATATTTTTCTGGAGGAGGAAGCGGACGTCGCCCGATATAACGTGGCAAGTACGCATCTTCGCGCCGGAGCGCTCAGCCCCAAGGCGTCCGCCTCGCTGGTCGCCGCGGCTGCGGAAGCTCTGTAACCAGGCAAGGAGCATGATGAGCATGGCGCACGGCACAGCGTTGCCCAGGTGGAGAAAGAGCAGTCGGAGCGGCGGCAACGGCAACTGCGTCGAGGTCGCCGACATTCGATCGGGCATTGGCGTGAGGGACAGCAAGGCCCCAGAGGTAGGCCACCTGGCTGTCACCCGTGAGGCGTGGACCACCTTCGTCGCCGAGGTGGAGGCTGGTCGTTACGACCGGTAGGCGCCAACGGCCGATCGCGAGGAGAGGCGCCGCGCCAAACTCACCGCAGCCGGGAGGTTCAGATCAATCGGCCAGGTGGGCCGGGTCGGGGATGTGCGCGACGGCGATGCGGGGGGCCAGGGCGCTGGATGAATCTCGCCGACAAGTACAGTCGCGGCATCAACCCTCTCGTGCAACTGCTGGACCTTGAGGGGGCTACAATCGACGCCCATGTTGCGCAGCTGGGAATAGCGATTGAAGCAATCGGCTATCAGGCGCTCATCGACTCTGGAATGATAGAAAGAGACGCAAACAGGAAAAGTGTCAAGGAACGCATCGATCATCTTCTTCTTGAGGTTGCCGGCGCGCTCGACTTCGACCACGCAACCTTCGTGCAAAACTTTGCCGACACCTACAACTCGGTCAAGCATGCAAATCGGGATATCGTGGGGCCGGAGGTGAAGGTTGAGAACTATCGCAAGGGTGTAACGCTGCTCCGGGCCTGGGTTGCAGTGCGACTCGGTGTCAAGAAGTCAGTATTGGTGACCCGGTTCTAGGTCAAGTGCATGCCCGTTGTGCCTCCTCGGTCAAGTGAGGTAAATCTCGGCCAGGGGATTTAGGCATTCGCTGATCACGCAGCGACCAGAGCGGCCGAGCGTGGACGTCCTTAAGGACCTCGGCGGCCTCGAACGGCAGGGCGTCGGCATAAATGTGAACAGGCCAAGGTCACTTCAGCGTCGGGCTCGGATTAGTCCTGCTCTGGATGGACGGGTCCGTGGCAATCATGACGGACGGCCGGGACTCTACCCGGCCGTCTTCCTTGAAGACGATCGATACCCCTCCCGCAGTCGCGAATGAAACATCGCCGTCCACGATGAATTCACGAGCGTCTATATTGAAAACGTAGAACTCATCGTTCTCTACGATCATGCGATCGTCCAGGCAGAAGGTGCCATTTGTCCATCCGGGCTCGAAGTGCTGCCGTACGATCTCCCGGGCTTGTTCGTAAGTTACTGGCATGTCTCCTCCAAGGAAATATGGTTGATCAGGGCTCTAGGAAACGTTCAATCGCCCTGTCGGTCGGCGTCGGACGGTTGTCGACCCTAAGATAGTGCGTGTTCCGGCCCAAGGTGAAATAGTTAGCGGCATCGGTCACCGAAGGTGTCGGTTGACCGTCGACGAAACGAACTTTTCCCCCAACGTTCTCTGCGTTGAACACATGTGCGCCACCGTGGTTCCACGCAATGTACACAATGCCGCGCGATCCTGGCTCTTTGAGTGCATCCTCAATCTGGTCCTTCGTGCCAGGAGTGAACTTACCACCCCAGACCTGTTCGATATCGCGCAAAGGTCGACCTCCTGGACCGCCTTCGTCTTTTCGTAGAGGTCGTTCCAATGGGCCGGCTTCCACCTCGGAACCTCGCCGCCGCAACTCGTTCGCCTGCACGACACCGGTACAGTTTTCGGAATAGGCGGACTTGGTTGGCTGGAATTTAGGGTTTACTAAATTCAAAGTCTCGTTGATTTCGATATTTATCTTCTTCTCGGCAGCTTCGGCGAGTTCTCGTCCGGTAGCGCGTTGAGAGGCGATCTCGCTTACGCCCTCACGGGCATCGTCCCTCCCTGTTTCTTCGTCAGTTCTGCCGGTGGCCTGGTCGGTGCTTTCAGGGCTGTCGCCGTAGGCTTCTCCCGTTGGTTCCGGTGAGGGCAGGAAGTTGTCGGTGATCCGGTGGTTGCCTGGTTCGCCGTCTCGAATGTCGCCGTCGCGGGTGTCGGGCTGCTCATCATGCAGATCCGGTCGTCGTTCCTCGCCGCGGCCAGGTTCTCTTGCGTCGCGCTCCTGGTCGGTGCCGTCGGCGAGAGGGGTGGGCTGCTCGGCTGGCTCGGGACCGGGTTGAGCAGCGTCGTTGTCGAGCCCGTCTGTGATCTGTGCGCCCTGTTCAGCGGTTCGCGGTGGGTCAGTGGTGCGCTTTTGGGGATCCAACTCGCCCGTTGTGCCTGAACGGGCTTCTTGTGGGCCGGCGGGCTGGCCGGTGGTTTCAATCGTCGGCTGGGGGGCGTGGTCAGGGACGGGTGGCGCCTCGGAGATGTCGGGCTTGGGTCCGTCCTCGGTCTTGGCATCGTCTGTCGGTGCGTCCGCGTCCTGGCCCTCTCCGCCGCCTTCGGCGTTGCCTGCCGGCTCCGCTTTCCCATCGTCGTTCTCGCGCTGCGGTGTGGCGGACTCGTTGACGCGCTGCTCAGTGGGACGGCTGCCGGTGTCGCTGCGCCCATTCCACTGTGCGGCGGCGGCCTGTTGTTGTTCGCGTGCGCGGGCGAGGCTTTCCAGGCGGGATGGCTGGCCGGGGGAGCCGGGGCTGTCAGGGGGCGGCGTCCACTGTCCTTCAAGCGAGGCGGGCCTGTCGGCGGTGTCGGTGCGGGTGTCGGCTCGGGGTTCGGTGGGTTGGGCTTGGGGCCGGTCGCGGTTGCGGTCGCCGGGTGTAGCGGTGTCGGTCTCGCGGCTGCCGCTGGTGCCCTGGTCTTGGATGCGTGGGTCGTCCTCGCGCTGGTCTTCGTCCTGGCGCTGCTGCTTGTCCTTGGCTCCGGGCCTACCGGATGCCTCTGCATTCTCGGCGGCGCGGCCGGGCTGTTCCGAGGTGGTTTCGTCGTCGCGTTGTTCGCGCGGTGAGCTGCCGGTGTCCTTTTCCTGGGCCTGCTGCGCTCTGGCTTCTTGCTGCTCGCGGGCGCGGCGGAGGCTTTCCAGGCGGGACGGCTGGCCGGGGGAGCCGGGGTTGTCGGGCGGTGGGGCGGAGGGGCGCTCCTGCGAGGTGGGCTTGTCGGACGTCTCCGTGCGTGTGTCGGTCTTGGTGGTATCTTCAACGCCCACGCCCGCGTCCCTTTCCTCGGGGGAGGCGGACCGTCCATCAGGGCAGTGGGGTGCGGACGGCTCGCCGGGGTGTGCCTTGACGCGCGGGGCTGACGCCAAGACCACACCGGCCCCCATGAAATCGCGCACGTCCGAACTTTGCACGTACACACCCAAGGAACGCGGCGCTGTTCATACGACTTCGTCCGCGCTGAGGCCGTCACACCATGACTTCGTCTCATCGAGACCCTTGATTCAGCACGAGCAGCGGTTTGACAACTCGCAATTCAAGGAAAACGAAGATGTCCCAATTGTCGGATCTTATGCACCGCGGCGGTTCCGGCGGCGTGCGGCCGACCAGTGGCAACCTTTCCCCTGACCGGGGATGCTGCGCCCAACCGGGAAAAGTCGAGCTTGACGACCAACTGCGTATCGGCGCCCCCTGGCCTGCGACTGCGACACCTGACCGATGGCTCCGCCCACGTTGGCCCGGGTACATGGCGGCCGCCCTCCAGGGCGCCAGCGTCCTTGAACCACTCCAGCCCGCCTGGCCGATATCCCCTCGCTCGCGGACCTTCGTTCACGGTGCCAGGCCGCAGTGCCGCGGCCAGACACACGCGCGGATCCGGCGCATGCGATGACCCGGCCGACTTCCACAGCGATCACACCGTCCCGCTCGACCGCCGTTGTTCAGGTCAGGTACGTCATCTACGGGCGACGCGGCCGCATGGTCGAGATGCGCGCCACCGCCCGCCTCCGCGGCGGTCACGGTTTCAGTGTCGGGTTCGGATTCGGCCTCCTCCGGATGGAGGGGTCTACGGCGATCACAGAGGATGGTCGCGATGCCACCTTGCAGTCTTCCTTGAACACGATGGACACCCCACCCAAAATCGCGTACGAATCGTCACCGTCCAGGATGAATTCGCGTGCTCCAATGTTGAAAACATAGAACTCGTCGTTTTCGACGATCATGCGGTCATCCAGGCAGAATGTGCCATGGGTCCATCCCGGCTCGAAATGCTTACGGACGATCTCGCGTGCCTGCTCGTAGGTCACTGCCATGTTGTTTCCTCCAAATGGAATCAGGCTCTCAAGGCTCAAGGAAACGTTCGGGAAGATCCACCCTAAGATAGCCTGTTTCGCGTCCCGCGATGAAATAATGAGAAGCATCCCGCAGAGAAGGCGTTGGCTGTCCGTCAAGGTGCTCAGCCTGGATCCACGGCGTGATTTCCGGTGATCCATGTTGGTTCCGATCTCGTCATGAGAGCCGGTCTGCTTGGCAGAGCGGCATTTCGGGGCGTGCGGGGTCTGCCACGCGCAGGTCCGTGGCCTGTCCGGGGGTGCGGATCGGGGGTGGGATGCGCCGGCGGGCGCGGTGACTGTGATGGTCGTCGGGAACGGTGACCGGGTCGGGGCGGGTCAGGCCACTGT